>NZ_CP154878.1:0-600000 GCF_039955095.1 Limosilactobacillus sp. WILCCON 0051 | reverse complement strand
GTTTTAGCGGCTTGGTACAAGTCACGAGAAATCTTTTGGAAAATCTTGCCACGCTTGGCATCCTGAGCGTTTTTACGCCCTTGAATGTTATGCCATTTTGAATGTCCTGACATTACTAACTCCTCTTTTCTTATATAGATTTAGATAACAAACATTGAAATTTTACCAAATTAAGCTGGTAAATTCAAGACTTTATCAATGACGACGAACAATTCGCAGCCCACCGCGCAAGAGCCAGCCAACCAGGGCCAACGCCAACAGCAGCCAGGCAATTCTCCATCCCCTGGTTAAAACGTCATTACCAATGGTTGCAATCGTTGAAGCATAATCTGGTTCTTCTTGAGCAGCCTGATTGATTCCCAGCTTGACCAGCCAAACAAAGCCAAAGTACAGTCCCGCTGACCAGGCAGTCGACCAGCTGAAAACTGCCAAAAAACAGCGTTTAAATAAGCTCCAGACGATTAAGACTGCCAGTGCTACTCCACTGATTGCCAACAGAACGTTAACGACTGTTTTAACGGTCGTAATCGTTTTAGCAGCCGTCTGTACTTCATCAGTGTTCAGTTTTTGGTTAACCTGGTTCGTCAGCTGCTGATTGAACCCACTGGTTGCCGAAGATGGGAGCAGTGATGTTGACAGACCATATGATCCCAGCTCATCATCAACCTTTGACTGCAGTCTTTTTTCAACATTGGTAAGATCAAGCTTAATGCTCTTGCCAGCATAGACTTGTTTAACTGCCTGCCTTACTAAGCGGTGCGTTTCCTTGGTTGTTAGCAGTGAGCCAGAAACGCCATATTCGCTTAAACTGCCATTGACTTCTTCTTGAAGCTGCGTACTGATCGGTGAATCGGCCAGCTCATCAGCCGCAAAATCGGCATTCAAGACCGTTGCATTTAGTAAAACAGCAATTGCCATCACCATCGTCAGCAAGATCCCCAAAAAGGACGCCCAAAAATGATGAGAACGTGGCTGCTTAGCCGAAGCATTGGCCTGTCGTTTTTGACGATGCATCTCTTCTCGAGACATCAAAGATCAATCACCTTCTAGCGCGTTGACTGACGCTTTTCAAAACCATGTTCCAAAATAACGTCTTTGGATTCACCATCTTCTTTGTCTTCATCCTTACTGTTCATCAGCTTGGTCAACAGACGCATTGATACGGCCCCTAAGTCATAAAGCGGCTGCGTGATCGTAGTCAGCTTAGGACGTGTAATCTCAGTGGTCTTTGTATTGTTTGAGGCAATAATCTGGAACTCATCAGGAACCTTAACGCCATGATCAGTCAAACCGTTCAGCAAGCCTGCCGCTACGCCATCATCGCTGACAAAGGCTGCCTTAGCGCCACTGTCAGCAATGGCTTGTGATTGCTTGTAGCCTTCAGCATAAGAATCATGCGTCTCAAAGATCAGCTTTTCGTCAAAATCCTTGCCAGCTTCCTGCAGAGCCTGCTTGTAGCCTTCAATGCGGTAACGCTTGTTGATGGTACTATCCTTTGAGCCTACTACCAATGCCACAGGACCATCAACACGTTCAATCAGGTACTTAATGGCTTGTTTGGTAGCTTCTTGATAATCAATCCGGACCGTTGGCAGCTCATCATCGTTGGTAACGGAACCAGCCACAACGACCGGTACATTGGATGAGCTGAATTCCTGCCGCAGTTCTTCTGGAATATCATGTCCCATAAAGATAATGCCATCAACCTGCTTGGCCATCAGCCCGCGAACGACTTGCAGCGCCTTTCGATCATCAGCATCTGAGTTGGTCAGAATCATGTTGTATTTGTACATTGAAGCAATATCGTCAATCCCCAATGCCAATTCTGCAAAATATGCATTCGTAACATCTGGGATCACAACGCCAACCGTAGTCGTTTTTTTGCTGGCCAGTCCACGAGCAACGGCATTCGGGCGGTAGTTTAACTGCTTGATAACGTCGAGCACTTTTTTGCGCGTTTCTGGTTTAACGTTGGGATTACCGTTAACCACACGCGAAACGGTCGCCATGGAAACGCGTGCTTCACGTGCCACGGTGTAAATGGTAACTGATTGTTTTTCCATAATTTATAAGCCCTTTCTTTGTTGATTTTAGTTGCTTTCATCGGTTTTTCATAACCGCAATCAATATAACAAAATTAACGGTTTTGCGCAAACGTAATGATAAACAAATATGCTATAATATTAACAATTGCTTAAAAAAATCTCATCTTATGCATAAGGAGCAAGACAAATGAACAAATTAACACAATTACGTCAAGCTGTCAATGAAGCTCAGCTCGATGTTGCCTATCTCAGTGATCCAATGACCATTAAATATCTGACCGGCTTTGGCAGCGATCCAATTGAACGGGTTTTAGCGCTGCTGGTCTTTCCTGATCACGATCCTTTCCTGTTTGCCCCAGCACTTGAAGTAGAAGCCATCAAGGATACTGGCTGGCCCTATGACGTTTACGGCTACCTCGATCATGAGCAGCCTTATGCGATGATTGCCGAACAAGTTAAAAAACGCGTTGCTGCTCCAAGCAGATTCGGGATTGAACAAGGCTTTTTGACCGTTGCTCGACTGCGGGCCTTACAAGAGCAATTTCCTAAAGCCAGCTTTGACTATGATATGACGCCAACGATTCAGCATATGCGTTTGATCAAGTCGCCAGACGAGATTGCTATTCTGGAAGAAAATGGCAAGTGGGCTGATTTCGCCTTTAAGGTTGGTTTTGATGCCGTCAAGATTGGCGCAACCGAAAACCAGATCGCCGCTGAAATCCACTATGCTCTGCAAAAACACGGCGTTATGCACATGAGCTTTGATACCTTGATTCAAGCCGGTGCCCATGCAGCTGAACCACATGGCGCTACCAATGACACCAAGATTCAAGACAACGAGCTGGTATTGTTTGATCTGGGAACCAACGTTGACGGCTACACCAGCGATGCTTCTCGAACAGTAGCAGTTGGAACGCTTAACGACAAACAAAAAGACATCTATCAAGTCTGCCTTGAGGCTCAGCTGGCCGCCCAAGAAGCTGCCAAACCCGGCATGACCGCCGCAGAACTGGATAAGATTGCCCGTGACATTATCGACAAGGCCGGCTATGGTGAATACTTCATTCATCGTCTGGGCCACGGAATGGGCATGACCGATCACGAGTTTCCTTCAATCATGGAAGGCAACGACATGCTGCTTGAGCCTGGCATGTGCTTCTCAATTGAACCAGGAATCTACATCCCAGGCTTTGCCGGCGTCCGAATCGAAGACTGCATCCATATTACAAAAGATGGCAATGAGCCGTTTACTCATACGACAAAAGAACTGCTATACGTTGGCAGATAAATTGCAAATCAAAAGCACTTCACCAGCAAAAGTGAAGTGCTTTTTTATTGATTCACAATTTTAATCTTGGTCGCTTGATGATGAATGATCATCCTGGCTAGCATCAGCATCATTATTTTCTTCAGACGCATCCGTAGTTTTATCGATCACGATATCATCTTGACTTGAGTTATCGGACTGAGCTTTGGCAAGTTCTTCGCGAATCTGGGCGGTCTGTTCGTCAAAATCATCGTTGGTAAAATGATTGACTGCTTGATCAGCACTTTTTTTAACCGTATCAGCGCCTTTTTTTACCGAGTCGGCCAAGTCGCTAAATTTATCGCCAAACTTGTCAACGGCCTGTTCCTTAACATCCTGCACCATTCCATCGGCAAGATCCAAGGCATTGATTGCGTAATCGGTTGCATAGTCAACGGCATCATGCGTTTTATCAGCCACGGCCTGCTTGATCTGCTTTTTCTTATCGGCACTCAGCGCTTGCCAGGCTCCAAATGCGGCCGCGCCACCAACCAAAAAACCAGCTAAAACTTTTTTCGTCATGTGCTTATCCTCCAATCAAACTAATTTTCCTTGGAACGATGCAGCTTGCTAAACAGGTTTAGTGCTGCTTTTTTACCGGCATTTGCCAACAGCTGGCGTCCCTGCTTGGCACTTTCATGCTGCGCGTTTAACTTGTCAGTAAACTGGCGTGCCGCTGCGTTAACGTCACTGGCACTCTGACCAAGATCCGCAATGGCTTTTACCGCCGGATCCAGTTCTGATGACTTTTTGTTCAAGTCTTCCAATAGTTCGTTAGTATTTCCTAAGACGTTTTCTAATTCATGAGTAAGCGCATCAACATCTTTGCTTAATCCATCAATACTTTTAGTCGTTTCTTCCAGTGTCTTGCCCAAGCGAGACAAAAACATTCCAATAAAACAAACCAGCACTACAAACGCGATCGCCGCGATCAGGCCGGCAATTTGTCCAGCAGTCATTTAAAAGCTCCTCCTTTGTAGTTACACCAAGTTTAACATATCGCATAATTTTTTGTTAATTATTATTAGCAGTTGACTTATGATATAGTTGTCTGGAATCTATATAAGGAGCGATTTTTAATGAACAAACAGATCCAACAGCTGACTAAATCTTTTGCCAACGTCGATCTGGATCAGATTGCCCAAAATATCGTCAATCGTCTATTCTCGATTTTACTGACGATCGTTATTTTTTTCATTATCCTTTGGGCAGGCAAACTCATCATCAACTACGCCTTTAGTCATACCAAACGCTTTAACATGCTCGGCGCGCACCGCATGGCAACGTTTCACACGCTGACGCTCAATATTTATCGATATACCTGCTTTTTCTTTCTGCTGTATGCCTTGCTTTCTTTGATTGGCGTACCGGTGGGAACCCTCGTCGCCAGTGCCGGAATTTTCAGTATTGCTTTGGGACTTGGTGCACAGGGATTTGTCAGCGACATGGTCAACGGTTTTTTTATTTTGCTGGAAAAGCAGCTTGACGTTGGCGATGTCGTGGTAATTGGTACGATTAAGGGTACGGTTTCTGGCATCGGACTACGAACTACTCGCGTCACCAGCGCAGATGGCACGCTTAATTACATTCCCAATCGCAATATTACTACCGTCAGCAATCTTTCCCGCTCAACCTGGCATGCCAGCGTCGACATTCCAATTGGTCCCAATGCGCCATTGGATGAGATCAAAAAAGTCATTGCGGCAGTCAATCAAAAACTAGTCGCACAGGGTAAATTCGGCAAGCATCCCGCTCCCAAAATCGTTGGTCCCGTTACGATTCCAGCAACCGCTTCTGCCAAGGCCTCATTGGTTTATCGCGTGGCTTTGACAACAACTTATGATGCCGAGTATCAATTGACCAGCGATTGCCTGGCAGCCTATCTCACGGCTTTAAACAATGCCCATGTTTCACTTGACTAACTCCACCAAGAAAGGTTTATGACTATGTCTATTCGTTTAATTGCTACTGATATGGATGGCACTTTTTTAAATAATGAGCACGACTACGACCATCGCCGCTTTAAAAAAGTCTTTGACAAACTGACCAAAAATGGCGTTCAGCTGGTGGCAGCCAGCGGTTCCTCATACCCTCGTCTGCGTCGCGAATTTGCTGCAGTTGCCGACCAGATGATTTTTATCTCGCAAAATGGTTCAGTAATCCATTATGGCGATGAGCTGATTGACTGCTTTCCGCTGCATCATGATGACTTAAGGGCCGTTTTGGTCGCGTTGACCAGGCTGTATGGTGATGACGATATCAATCAGCTGGTTATTTCAGGACCAACGACTTCATTTGTTGATCAATCCATGGATGAGAAAAATTTTGCCGTCGTCAAGCTTTTTTATGAAAACGTTAAACGCGTCCCCAACCTGCAAGACATTTTTAAATATCCGCTTGATGAGCCGCTCACTAAGATTTCGGTAAATTTTGCCGATCATATTGATATTACCGATGTTACCAGTGAGTTGGACGACCTTTTGCCAGCCAATCTGATCATGGAAAACTCGGGCTTCAATACTGAGTTGATTGGTGATGCTCATGCCACTAAGCGCAATGCTTTAATGGCGATTGCCAATCAATTCAATCTGCGCCAAAACGAAATCATGACCTTTGGCGATAATGAAAACGATCTGGGCATGCTTACTCTGACTTCTCACAGTTATGCCATGAAAAATGCCGCTTTACCAATTCGCTTGGCTGCATCCAACGTAACGCGTCTGACTAATCAAGAGAGTGGCGTTTTGGATACGATTGAACATTATTTTGATTTTTCTCGATAGAAAAGAGCAGCCTAAGTCAGGCTGCTCTTTTTTTAGACATTTTCAGTTTCTGGCAGATCAAGCACCTCAAAATGCCGATCAAACGTGTGAGCCGCATAGTTAACGGCCTTCAACAATTCGCGACGCGTAACGATGCCGGTAAATTCACCATGTTCAGACACGACCGTCAAAAATGACTGATCAATCAGCAAATGCAGATTTTCTTCCACGTCATAAGGATCAGTAATCACTGGAGCGTCAGTCTGCATAACGTCTCTGACCTTCATCGTCTGCAGCTTATCCAGATTGATTCGATCAGTTTCTAACAGTTCATCGGTAATCATTGAAAGCGACAGTAATCCGCGATAGTGGCTTTCATTATCGACGACGACGATCTTGGCATAATGATCCTTAGTCAGTACCAAGAATGCATGATACAGTGAATTGTCTTCATTGACCGTAGCAACCAGGCTGGCTGGAATCATGAATTTTTCACGGCGATCCATCATTAATTGGCGAATCTGTTGGTTAATCATTCTTAAATCATCCCTTCATCAACCTGCTTTTATTGTAATGCTTATAGACGTCAAATGCGACTGTTATTCCAAACCAAGATAATCGTCTATTGACGCAAAAAGACAAAGTGCAGATCATCAACTGGCCGCATCATGCGATCATAGTACTGAACGTCAAGCTTACTTGAGTCAGCCGTTACGATCGCCAAGGTTCCGCCAATATTTTGATACTGTCCACGCGGCTGACTGATGCTGCCCGGATTTAAATAAAGCGTTCCTTGATTAAACTCAACGGCTAATTGATGAGTATGACCATAAGCTGCAATCGTCGCTCTTTGCTCTTTAGCCAGCAGCATTAATGGCGTCAAGGTAAAATTGACTTGATAAAGATGACCATGCACGACCAAAATTCGTTCTTGATCCGCGACTGCCAACTGAGACTGCGGATAGTCCAATCCCCAATCGGTATTGCCAATCACGGTCCTAAATGGCTGCATGACCGGATCGCTTGGCTCAAGGTTTGAATCACCGCAATGCAGCATTATGTCGACTTCATTGCCAAAACGATCGGTTATTTTTTGTAAAATCGCACGATCGCCGTGATTGTCACTGACAAATAATGCTTTCATTAAATCAACTCCCCTAAACTGTCATCGTCGATCAGGCTATGCCTGCCACCACTCGTTAAAATGCTTCATAAAATCTGCTAAGGCGCGGCCCCGGTGACTGATGGCGTTTTTTTGCTCGCTGTTCAGCTCTGCCATGGCACAATGCAGCTCATCGACATAAAAAAGCGGATCGTAGCCAAAGCCATTGCTGCCGGTTAATTCATGCAAAATATGTCCATCGACGCGCCCATCAGCCGTCAGTTGGGCCCCATTAGGCTTTAAACCCACGATGGTCGTATGGAAGTGCGCCGTTCTTTTTTCATCAGCTACCCCAGCCATTTTTTCCAATAGCTTGGCATTATTGGCAGCATCGTCATGATCTTTGGCATAGCGGGCAGAATGAACTCCCGGCTCGCCGTTTAAAGCGTCAACCACCAATCCTGAATCATCCGCCAAAACCGGTAAGTTCAGTTTTTCAACGGCGGTCTGGGCCTTGATCAGCGCATTTTCTTCAAATGTCTGACCGTCCTCATCAATTGCAAAAGCGGGAAAATCTGCCAGCGTCTTGACCTCGATTCCTTTTGGCGCCAGCATTTCAGCATATTCACGCGCCTTACCTGGGTTTTTGGTAGCAACTACAATGGTTTCCATAACTGCTTTCCTTTCTTAAAGTTCCAAATGTGCACACGTATAGTTTGAATTGCTCAGCCACTGATTGGCCCCTGATTCTAAGACCTTGACGTCGCCGGTTGAGTAAAGCTGACTCTGTGGAAGCAGCGCAGCGTCATTGCAGGCATCATGACTAATCAGCCATTTTTCGGCACTGTTGACTGCTTCTTTAGCGGGATCAACCAAGGTTACCTTGTTACCGAGCTTTTGTTGAATCTCAGCTGCCAAAAAAGGAAAATGCGTACAGCCTAAAATCAAAGTCTCAACCGGCTGTTGATCAAAAACTGCCAGCTGTTCATCAACCGTCTGTTTGGCAAGACTGGTTCCGGTCTGACCATGCTCAACGATTGAAACTAATGGCTGCGCGGCTTTTTCAACTACTAAAACATCAGGATCTAGTTGATGCAGTGCTTTTTTATAAGCATGATTTTTAATTGTTGACGCCGTTCCGATCACGCCTACCGAATCATGGTGCTCCTGCTGCAGTGCTCCTTTGGCTCCGGGAGCGATCATGCCGATTACTGGAAACGGCATCTTCAGCTGTAGAGTTGGCAAGGCGGCTGCTGTTGCCGTGTTGCAGGCAATGATCATCATCTTGACGTTTTGGCGCTTGAAAAACTCACCAATGTTTAAGGCCAGTTGACAAACGTCCTGTTGCGTGCGCGTACCATATGGAAAATGTCCCTGATCGCCCACAAAAATCAATTTTTC
This sequence comes from Limosilactobacillus sp. WILCCON 0051, assembly GCF_039955095.1. Taxonomy (NCBI): domain Bacteria; kingdom Bacillati; phylum Bacillota; class Bacilli; order Lactobacillales; family Lactobacillaceae; genus Limosilactobacillus; species Limosilactobacillus allomucosae. The sequence continues at coordinate 591,384 of NZ_CP154878.1, read as the reverse complement.
ATGGGGCAGCTGCTGGTTCATGATCCGGATGACTGATAAGCCGCCAAGGCCGGAATCCATAATCCCAATCGGCCGTTTATCCATAATTGCAACACCTTTCTTCCAAATACTTGAAACTCCATTATCTATTTATTTGTCGTTATTTTCAAGTTTTGCGGCAAACCTGATTTTAAAATCATCAATTGATGGCTTACCAATCAGCATTCAAACTTTTTTGATTGTTAAAAAACATCAGCAGCAAATTAAAATAAGTTTTTAACGATATTTAAGGAACTAATGTCTGACTTTCTATTATAATGAATTATGATTTGCGAAAAGGAAGGATCGTATTTCTGATGAGTCAAAAAACCTACGACCGTTTGATACACAGTCATCGCGGCTTGATTGCCGGCACCATGCGCGATGTGATTTTGCCAGCAATTCTCGGCAAAGAAACTGACGGCATTCTTTATTGGATTGGCAAGGACCTGGCCCGTGAGTATCCGGTAGCATCGCTTGAGGACTTGATCGTTTTAACCGAGCAGCTGGGGATGGGAAAACTCGAACTGCGTCAAAAAAACTCAATTCAGCATGTTTGGCGTTTGAGTGGCCCAATCGTTGAGGAGCGGTTGGCAGTTGATAAAGAGGAAACCTCATTTTCTCTAGAGGCCGGTTTTCTCGCCCAAGAACTTGAATTTCAGCTTAGTGCCGTTACTGAAGCCGAGGTAATCGAGCACAAACGCGGCTATGTCGAAATTCTTGCTCAAAATGATCCTCAGTCCGATGCTGAGTCGGAAAGGACAGAACTGGCTGAATTTATTGAAATCGAAAAACCAGCCGCTAAACAAGTTTCTGAAGCTGATTCTCACAAAGGCCGCCACTTTCGTCGTAAAAAGCAGGCAACCAAAAAATAAAAGCATCACTCATCAAACTGATTGAGCGATGCTTTTTATTTTACAGGTATTGATTCAAAACCTGCTTAAGCTGATCGGCAGAATGATAGCCAATCAGCTGATCGACTACCTGACCATCTTTTTTGATCATCAAGGTTGGAATACTCATAATCCGAAACTGCTGAGGCGTTGCCGGATTTTCATCAACGTCCATCTTGTAAAAGGCAACGTCAGGCATTTGTTCTGATAAGGCATCTACGACTGGCGACTGCATGCGGCAAGGCCCACACCACGTTGCCCAAAAGTCAATCAAGACAACGCCTTGCTGGGTGTCTTGTTCAAAAGTCTGATCGGTTGTAGTTTTAACTGCCATGATAAAGGCTCCCTTCATTGGTTGATGATCTTATCTTACCAAAACTGCTGATTTTCGTCACTTATTTTGCTTACTTTTTATAAGTTAGTCTCAATAAAATTATCCTACTGTAAATAGACGATCGTTGCCCCATCACCACCAGCATTAGGCGCCGCATAGGCAAACGACTTAACGCGCGGATTGCTGCGCAGATATTCCCATGTTCCTTTTCGCAGCGCGCCAGTTCCCTTACCATGAATTACGGTAACCGGCGAAAGATTATTAAGCAGCGCGTGATCGATAAACTGAGCCAATTCGCTCATCGCCTGTTCATAGCGATGACCGCGCAGATCAAGGCGGGCTGATGTATGCCGCGTTTGAACCGTACGCACCGGACGACGCTTGGGTTCGCGCTCTTTTTCAGCATTGGCGAGCTGCCGCTTGGATATTTTCTCCAGGTCGTTTTCATCAATTTCCATCCGCAAGATTCCCAGCTGCACTTCCCATTTGTGGTTGCCGCGTTTTTCCAAAAGCTCGCCTCTTTGACCATATGATTTGACTAAGACGGCATCTCCCTTATGCAGGTCGCGCTTTTGCTTAGCTTTTTTCAAGACTGAGTTATGCTTTAGGCGCGGATTTTGGTGCAGCGCATTTAAAGCCCCTTGTGCATCGATCAATTCGTTTTCCTTAACGCGGCCGCCTTGAGTAATCTCCAGTTGGCGCAAATGATGGATAATCTGATCAGCTTTTTTCTTAGCCTGCGAAACTTGATGGTTAGCCTTGGAACGAGCATCTTCATATAGCTTATCGCGCTGTTCCTCAAACCGTGTCAGCTTGTCGTTAAGCTCTTGTTCCGTTGCCTGATTTTTGGCCAAAAGCACCTCAAGCTTCTCGCTGCGCTCACGGGCCTGTTTGCGCTGCTCAACCAGTTCGCCGATCATCTTGTTTAGATCCTGGCTGTCATCACTGACCAGCGATTGGGCCTCGGCAATTACGTCCTGACCAATTCCCAGCCGCTTGGCAATAGCAATCCCATTTGACTGCCCAGGAATACCCAGCAGCAGTCGATATGTCGGCCGCAGCGTTTTTTGGTCAAACTCCATGCTGGCATTGATGGTTTCTGGTCGATCATAGGCAAAGGCTTTTAGCTCGGGATAATGAGTCGTAACCACAACGTCACTGCCCAACGCACCAATCTTGTCTAAAATCGCCATTGCCAGCGCCGCCCCTTCTTTAGGATCAGTTCCGGCTCCCAGCTCATCAAGCAGCACTAGGCTGTGAGCCGTAGTCTGGTCCAGAATTGCCTTCACGTTTTCCATATGACCAGAAAACGTACTCAGATTCTGCTCCAGTGACTGCTCATCGCCAATATCGGCAAAAAGCTCGTCATAAACTGCAATCGTGCTGCCCTCAGCTGCCGGAATAAACATTCCAGACTGTCCCATCAGCTGAATCAGCCCCAGCGTCTTTAAGGTGATGGTTTTCCCACCCGTGTTTGGACCAGTAATCACGATGGCATGATAGTCCTGTCCCAGCTTGATATCGTTGGCAACGGCTTTTTTAGGATCAATCAATGGATGCCGTGCTTTTTTCAGCATTACCTGACCGGCTTGATTGAGCAATGGCAGCGTCGCTTTGGTATCATGAGCCATTTTAGCCTTGGCATTGACAAAATCCAGGTGTCCCAGAATTTTGGCATTATTCTGAATATCCAGCCGATAAGGAGCCAGCATCGTTGAAAGAGCTGCCAGGACTCTTCTGACCTCTTGCCGTTCCTCGATTTGCGATTGACGCAGACGATTATTCAGATCAACTGTACTGGCTGGCTCAATATACAGTGTTTGACCACTGGCACTTTGATCATGAACCACCCCGCCAAAACGACTTCGCTCACGGCTCAGCACTGGCAGCACATAACGTTCATTGCGGACCGTAATAATCGGCTCGCTTAGATACTTGGCCATTTTGCCATGCGTATATTTTTCCATCTGCTGGCGAATCTCAGCCTCAGTTTTAGCGATCAGCTGCCGAATACCATGCAGCTTGCTGGAAGCCTCATCTAAAACGGCACCGGTATCCTGATCGATTGACTGTAAAAGCCGCTTGGTAATGGAAGGAATCGTCACCAATTCATCAACTTCTTTAGGCAGTACCTGCAGCATGATTTTTTCGGCATGCAGTCTTTCAAAAAAATGCTGTACGCTCATGCTGGCCCGCAATACCTTGGCAATCTGCGCCAGTTCGGCACCATTTAAGCTGGCCTTGATCTTTAATCGCTTCATCTGCGGCCGAACATCTGCCAGTTTGGGAATCGGCATACCGCCTTTTAAGCGCAGAATGTCTGCTCCATCCATCGTTTCTTTCTGCCAGGAAAGTACCGTTTCATAATCAGACTGCGGCACCAGCTCAGCAAGTTCCTGCTTGCCGGTTGCCGATGCCAGATACTTTGCCAGTTGATCTTTAATTCGCTGAAATTCTAATGTTTCTAAAATTTTTTCGTTCATTTAAAACTCCTTTCAGTCCGTATCAAGCACCTATTAAGCTTTAAAGACTGATGCCGATCTATCCCAATAGCTGCAGAGCTGCCTTGGCCATCCCCGGCGTATCCCTGATCATCAGCTGAGCAATTCCCGATTGAGCAAGCTGCTCTTGCCACCATTGGCTAGGAAACAGCTGAAAAATCATCAAAAACATAAAAATAATCAAATAGCCGACCAAGACGTCCAGTGCCCCACCAGCCCAACGATTTGCCGAGCCAAGTACAGGAAGGCGATTCAGCCAGTTGGTCCTTTTCAGCAGCCAATGTCCCAAAAAAGAAATCGTGCTGAAGATGATCATAAAGGCAAAGCCATTATAGAAAAAAGAAGTTGGATCAATACTGCTCAATAGACTGCCACTAACCGAGCCGGTAGTATTGCTGCCAATCTGGGGCAGAAATTCAGCCAATGCGCCGCCAAAAAAGCGCGCCCCCACTTTAGCGGCCAGCCAGCTGATCAAATAGGTACAAGTCGAGATCAGCATGCCTAACAGGCCGCGGTTGGTGCCATTAACCCAGCAGCCAATCAAGAGAACTAAAATTACTGTCGTTAAAATCATTTTCCGGCCTCATTAATCTACAGCATCAATTCAATCAATAATAAATAAGACCCAGCATCCGGATAAACCGCACGCCAGGTCCCGATATCTTAACCTGAGCCGGCTAAAAAAGTCTCTTTTAGCCTCTCTGGTCGGACTTAGGCATTGAAATTGCCTTCATCATCAATAAACGTATTAAGCACTTCTTGAACCATTGCCCATTCTTCGTCACTTTCAATTGGCATCAGCTGAATGTCGCCACTGTCAACGCCATCCATGTCGCTGGCTGGTTCAAATGAAAAGGCCTCAATATCAACTTCATCGGCATTTTCTTCATCCAATGGGTAAAGACAGATGTACCATTTGCCGTTTTGATCGGACTTAAAGCGCATTGCTTCTTTGTAGAGCTCTTCATTGCCCTTTTCGTCGACCAGCGTAAAAATCTCTTCGTTGCCGCGTGGTTGATTTTCGCTCATAAGTAACTCCTTTATCGCTCTTTATAGCTTTTGAACCAGCTTGCCATGCCGATCGAGATAGTTTTGCAGGATCAGCGTTGCAGCCAGCTCATCAATTACTTTCTTTTGCTTGCGTCTTGAAATATCAGCCTGTTCGACCAACATTCGATGAGCCTCAACCGTAGTCAGACGCTCATCTTGAAAATCGATTGGCAGGCCAAATTTTTCCACCAGCAGCTCACCATAATGATGTGATGCCTCAACACGTGGTCCCTCGGTATTATTCATGTTCTTCGGCAGGCCGATCACAAAACCGGCAATCTGCCGACTTTTAACCAGTTCTGCCACCCGATCAAGACCAAACTCGCCGGCTTCCTCATCAATCGGAATGATCTCTACTGCCTGTGCCGTCCAGCCTAGTGGATCGCTTTCAGCAACGCCAACGGTCTTAGAGCCGACATCCAGTCCTAAGAGTCTCATTTGGCATCTCCATTATGCTGCAGATAGAAGCGCACGAGTTCTTCAATGATTTCATCACGCTCATGTTCACGAATCAAGTTGCGGGCATCATTCAAGCGTGGAATATAGGCTGGATCGCCAGAAAGCAGATAACCAACGATTTGGTTGATTGGATTGTAGCCTTTTTCTTCTAAGGCTTGGTATACAGTATTTAAGGTTTCTTTGACGTCTTTTGGTTTTTCTTTGCCAAAGTCAAAAAACATGGTCTTGTCACTTGCCATCTTTTCACCCCCGACCTTTCTTTATCAGTACTTAATTCTACTATACCACTTAACAAATCACAATCAGCAAGCTTTTCCTTAATCAACCTTTAATCATCAAAAAAGACGCAGTGCCGTTTTGACACTCCGTCTTATAAAGAGCAGCTATTTATTCAGATATTCGGCAGCCTGCTTCAGTGCGGTTGGAATACCTTCCGGCTTTTTGCCACCGGCTTGTGCCAGGTTAGGACGGCCGCCACCGCCACCGTTGATCGCTGGGGCAATCGCCTTAATAACATCGCCAGCCTTGATGTCTTTAGTCTTGTCATCGCTAACGGCTACCAGCATGTTGGCCTTGCCTTCACTGCCAGTTGCCAAAACCAAAACATCAGACAGCTGCTTGGCTCGCCAGCTATCAGCCAGCTGCCGCAATTGTCCCATACCGGCAACGTTGACCTGCGCTGCAATCAGTGTTCCCTGCTTGGTATCTTGAACATTGTCAAAGACCGCGTTGGCTTGTTGAGCAGCCAGTTTGGCCTCCAAAGCCTCATTTTGCTTTTGAGCTTCTTTCAGCTGACTTTGCAGTTCTTCAACTCGATGCGGTACTTCTTTAAGCTGAGCAACCTTCAATTCACCAGCCGTTTGCGTCAGCAGATCGTCATGTTCCTGCATGAACTTGAAGGCATCGCTTGAGGTCACGGCTTCGATCCGCCGTACGCCGGCACCAACCCCACCTTCAGAAACAATCTTAAACAGTCCGATCTCATTAGTGTTCTTAACGTGATCGCCGCCACAGAATTCAGTGTTGTAATCACCGATCTTAACGACCCGTACCTTGTCACCGTACTTGTCAGAGAACAGGGCAATGGCATCCATCTTTTTGGCAGCTTCCAGATCGGTTTCAACCGTCGTTACCGGGATTTCTTTCCAGATCTGTTCGTTGACCATATCTTCAACGGCTTTCAGATCTTGGTCCGTTACCTGGCCAAAATGGTTGAAGTCAAAGCGTAAGTAGTGCTGTTCAACCAGAGAACCAGCCTGCTGCGTGTGTCCGCCTAAGACGTTGCGCAGAGCCTGATCAAGCAGGTGCGTAGCGGTGTGGTTCTTTTCGATCTTCAAATGACGCAGCCGATCAACCTTCAGTGCATAGCGAGCACCCTTTTTCAATGGCGACTGCAATTCTACCCGATGCAGGTTTTGCTGGTTTGGCGCGTGCTGAACGTCGACAACGCGGCCAACCAGATTACCGAAGTTGTCGATAATGTCCCCTGTGTCGGCAACTTGGCCACCCATCTCAGCATAAAATGGCGTGACGTCAAAAATAACCTCGACATCCTTGTCGCCTGGCAATGCCTCTTCAACATGCTGACCAGCTTGAGCCAAGCCGATTACCTTGGCATTTTGAACTTCCAGATCGGTATAGCCGACATACTTGCTTGGCTCCTTGAATTCGGTCCAAACATCCGTCTGAACGCCCATTCCGTTGTCAATGTCACGAGCTTTGCGGGCCCGATTCTGCTGTTCGGTCATGGCGGCTTCAAAACCAGCTTCATCAACGCTAAGGCCCTCATCAGCCGCATATTCCTTGGTCAGTTCAATTGGGAAGCCATAGGTATCGTACAGCTTAAAGGCCGTCTTGCCATCGATCTTATTGCTGCCATCTGCCTTGGCCTTTTCAATCACGTCGTTTAACAGACTCAAGCCGCCGTTTAACGTCGTGTTGAAGCGTTCTTCTTCAGACTTGATGACTGAGGCAATGTAGTCGGCATTTTTTAAGACGTCTGGATAGTATGATTCCATAATCTTGCCAACCGTTGGCACCAGCTTGTACAAGAATGGCTTGTCAATGCCCAGCTTCTTGCCGGCAACGACCGCACGCCGCAGCAGGCGACGAATTACATAGCCACGCCCAACGTTGGATGGCAGAGCACCATCACTGATTGCAAACGTGATCGTACGGATATGATCGGCAATGATCTTAAAGAAGACGTCTTCATCCTTGTCAGCACCATACTTTTTAACACCGCTGAATTCTTCAGTCTGCTTGATCAGCGGCATAAAGAGGTCGGTTTCAAAGTTGGTTGGCGCATTTTCAAAAATGGAGACAACCCGTTCCAGCCCCATCCCAGTATCGATATTCTTATGTGGCAGCGGCTCATAGGTATCCTCTGGCGTATGATTGAATTGGGAGAAGACGATGTTCCAGATTTCCAGATAGCGTTCGTTTTCACCACCAGGGTAGTTTTCTGGATCATCTTCAGGTACATTGTTCATTTCCTGACCACGGTCATAAAAGATTTCCGTATCGGGACCAGATGGACCTTGGCCAATGTCCCAGAAGTTGTCTTGGTTGGCCAGCAGGTGATCTTCGGCAACCCCGGCTTCCAGCCAGCAGCGATGAGCGTCGTTGTCCTTTGGGTAATAGGTAACGTACAGCTTTTCAGGATCAAAGCCGAACCATTCGTCACTGGTCAGCAGCTCCCAAGCCCAAGGAATGACTTCTTTTTTAAAGTAGTCGCCGACCGAAAAATTACCCAGCATTTCAAACATCGTATGATGACGCGCCGTTTTACCAACGTTTTCAATATCGTTGGTCCGAATACTCTTTTGCGAGCTGGTCATCCGCGGGTTCTTAGGTACGACCTCCCCATCAAAGTACTTTTTCATCGTAGCAACCCCAGAGTTGATCCAGAGCAGCGTTGGGTCATCAACCGGCACCAAAGAGGCACTTGGCATTTCGGTATGACCGTGTTGAATAAAGAAATCCAGGTACATGCGGCGTACTTGGGCACTGTTGAGGTGCTTTAATTCCTTGCTCATGTTATCTTCCTTTCCTGGTAAAAACAAAAAACCATCCTTGCGAATCAGAGACGCCTTTTGACGCGGTACCACTCTGCTTGCAACGATGGATTTCGTTTACCTCTTTAAATTTCCGAATTTCGGAAGCTGATTGTTGAATTGTGAATCTGGGGAGCACCTAATGATGATCGTCGTTTTTCACAGCAGCCAAAACGTTTCTGAAAGCTCACATCAAAAAGCATATCCCAAACAGTCCATATTATAAGCGAGCTGATCTTAAAAATCAACGACCATTATTTTCCCGCTCCCGCCGATGCTGACGCTGACGCTGACGTTTTGCCTTACGCATTTCATGACGCTTGGCGAGCTTGCGTTTTTCCTGCTCATCTTCTTTGATTGCTCGCTGGATCCGTTTCTTGTAGCCGGGCTTGACCTTCTTTTTAGTCTTTTTGACGAAGCCACGCAGCGTCGTATCCAGACTTTCCTTGCGACGATGATAGTTTTTCCGCCGATTGCGGTCATAAGTCGTTACAATCTGCCCATTCTTAAACGTCTTTGGAGTAAATTTAATGCCGCGCTCTTCCAATTTGGCAATCATTTCGTCTTCTGCCGGAGCATACAGCGTAATCGCCGTCCCCTTCATATTGGCACGCCCCGTCCGACCAACGCGGTGAACAAAGTATTCCAGATCACTTGGAATATCGTCATTGATTACCAGCGATACGCCATCAATATCGATTCCCCGTGCAGCCAGATCAGTCGCAACGACATATTGATAGTCAAGGTTATGAATCTGGCGCATGATCCGTTTCCGTGCTCTTGGCTCAAGGCCGCCATGAATCAGAGCAACCTTTAGTCCTTGCTGCTGCAGGTAGTCGGTAATCTCTTCGGCTCGCTGACGAGTATTGGCAAAAATCAAGGCCAGATATGGATCGCCCAGCGTCAAAAGCTGATAGATCATCTCATTTTTATCACGGCCCTTAGTCGACATCAGCCAGTTGTCAACGTTGGGATTGATTACCGTTTCGGTAGGAATCTCTTCAACAACGGGGTTTTCCATATACTTCTTCAAAAATGGCCGCAGCCCTTGAGGAATCGTTGCCGAAAAGACCATCATCTGCAAGTCTTCTGGAAAATGGCTGGCAATGCCGTCAACCTGTTCCAAAAAGCCCATATCAAGCGTCATATCAGCTTCATCAACGACAAAGCGATGAGCAGTATGAATATCTAAAGCCTGCGAGTTGATCAGATCCAGAATGCGCCCCGGCGTACCGATTACCAGCTGAGGCTGTTTTCGCTGCAGCTGATCAATCTGATGCTGCTTGTCGGTCCCCCCAACGTAATTGTGAATCGTAAATTTTTGCGGTGCAAACCGATTCAGCTGCTTGGCTGCGTTATAGATCTGGTAAGCAAGTTCACGACTGGGCGTGGTAATTACGACCTGCACGTTTTGATCTTCAGCGTCCAGCTGTTCAAAAATCGGCAGCAAAAAAGCATGCGTCTTACCGCTCCCGGTCTGGGACTGACCAACCACGCTCTTGTTAGCAAGCACGATTGGAATCACTTTTTCTTGAACCGGTGTCGGCTTAACGAAATGAAGATCTTTTAAGGCCTCCATTAAAAAAGGTTGAAAATGAAAATCAGCAAATGTTTCAGTCATTGAGGTTGGATTTCCTTTCTTGGTTAGGCATTGGCAGCCAACTCGTCCAGCTGACTGACCACTTCTTTGATTTCTTGTTCATCACGAGCCTTGGCACCACTGGCTAATGGATGACCGCCGCCTTGATGCTTTTTAGCCAGCTCATTGATAAAAGGACCTTTAGAGCGCAGACGAATCCGATAATGGCCATCTTCTTGTTCAACAAAGATCGCCCATGCCTTAACCCCCTGAACCTTGCCCAGCAAAGGCACGACAGCTGAAGTCCCAGCTTCAGTCAAGCCATAGCGCTTCAAGATTGCATCGGTCAAGACCACATAGGCTGCTCCGCTTTCCAACAGAGTCATGTTTTCATAGACGTATGCCGATAAGCGAGCCATGGGCAGCGTGATCGTATCCTCACGCTGACAGATCGTTGCCGCATCCGCACCGGCAGCCATCAGCTCACCTGCAATCCGCATCGTGTTTGGCGTAGTTGCCGGATACAAAAAACGACCCGTATCGCCAACGATCCCGGCATACAGAGCATGAGCAGCCTTTTGCGGCAGCTTCAGTTCGTTTGTGAACCGTTCATAAAACTCATAGATCATTTCCGAGCAGCTGGAAGCATCATCTCTAACCCACATCAAATCACCATAAGGCTCGTCATTAGGATGGTGGTCGATCTTAATCAGCTCATCGCCATTGTTGAACCGACGATCATCAATGCGGGGAGCGTTGGCCGTATCAGTCACGATTACCAAAGCATCGTCATAAACGTCGCTTTCGATTTCATCCATCGTACCGATCCAATCAAATCCTGGGATGTGCTTGCCAACGACATAGATCTGCTTGTAGGGAAACGAAGCCTTTAAAATCTCAGCCAAGCCAACTTGCGAGCCGATTGCATCGGGATCAGGACGCTGGTGGCGATGAATGATGATTTTGTTGTACTTTTTTATCTGTTCAAGAATTGACGTTAACTCGTCCATTTAACAAAATCCTCCTTGCATATTAAATAAATTGCTATTTTAAAACCATTCACCAGTATATCAGCAATTGACGTTTTTTGCTTGTCCCTTAAACGTAAAAATCCCGATGAGCTGCTTGCCCATCAGGATTTTTAGCGTTGAGTTACGATTACTTGTCAGCGTCAGCACTGTCGCTTTCAGCCGGCTTTTGATCATCAGCAGCTTCTGCAGATTCACTGGCTGGTGCGGCTTCACTTGCCGGAGCCTCACTAGCTTCACTGGCCTGACTGGCTGGTTCTTCGCTGGCCGCAGCCTGACTGGCAGGTTGGGCTTCAGCAGCTTGCGTCTTGCTTGGAATTACCCGTGCAATTGCGGAAAGGTCAAAAGTCAAGTAGACGCCTTCACAATCAATCGTTACCGTTTGATCGGTAGTATTGATTTCATCAATTACCCCATGCAGACGGCTGATCATTACGACCTGATCACCCTTCTTCAAGTGATTTACCATTGATTGATGCTCTTTACGTTGCTTTTGTTGTGGCCGAATCATAAAGAAATACATGAAGGCGATCATCAAAACGATAATGATGATGCTAGACATTCCAGATCCGGTACTGCTTGCAGCTAAAATTTCCACTGCCGTTCATCCTCTCTTAGTAATTTATAATTATATGCTCAATAAACAACTTTACCAAAAAAACGACTCAAATACCACTGGTTCCATCAAAAAGACTGGCAGCTGACTGCATGAAACGTTTTTTCTAAATCAGGTTCTCAAAAATCGCCGTGATGGGTTGATCATGCATAATCGCCAAACGAGCCTGACTTACCAGCTGCTGCAAATACCAAAGATTATGCTGACTAATCAAGCGCGAACCAACGGAATCATCCATATGCAGCAGATGTCTCAGATAGGCTCTTGAATATTGCTCACAGACTGGACAACGGCAGTCTTCAGCGAGTGGTTGTGGGTCAGCAGCAAAGCGCGCCTTTTTAATCGGCAGCAGTCCTTGTGCGGTTAAAGCCTTGCCATAGCGTCCCCAATGAGTCGGTAAAGAGGTTTCAATCAGATCAATGCCGTTTTTAAGCGCGCTGACCAGCTGTGCTGACGATTGAATGTCAACCACCATCCGCGCCTTATCGGCAGGCAGCAAATCGACGCTTAGCTTCAAGATGCGATCAAATTCCTTGTCATTGTCAATATCGCTTAAGCCACCGATTACATAGCCGGAAAAATCTATTTTAGATAAAGCCTCAATACTCTGTTTTCTTAACTGGGCAAACCCAGCACCTTGCATCACGCCAAACAGCGCTGGCGAATCAGCGGTCAGTTTCTGAACGGCCGCGGCTGCCCAGCTAGAATTGATTGCCACGGCTTTTTCAACATAGTCATACGGTGCATAATAAGATGGCGTCTGACTCAGCATCAGCATGATATCCGGCTGCAGTTCGGTTTGTGATTCAATTACCGTTTGCGGCGTCATCAAGCGAACCGCACCCGTCTTGACGTCATGAAAACGCACGCCGTCTTTAGTCAGGTGATTTTTCTTGACCAATGGCAGATGCCGAAAATCACTGGGCTTGGCAATCACCAAACCATCCCAAGCCATGAAACGATGCAGACCGCCTAAGTTATGGACTGTTTCGGTTCCAGGATTTTGCGAGACGATGCTTTCATCGATGCTAAGTCCCTTGATCTGGGATCGTTTGACTTCAGCCGGTGCCAGATCATGAACCGCCAGCGCCGGTGCAGGAATGATCAGACTTGGCGTCTCGAGTGTCTGACGACCAATTGCCAGCTGGGCTGTTCGGGCTGTTTCAGCATGATGCTGCAGTTTAAAATCAAGCTTCAAAACGGTTATCCTTTCATTTTCCCTAGTGTACCTAATGAGTTCTAATCACTGGGCAAAGCGACCCCTAGATGACGATAGGCGGCCGGCGTTGCAACTCGTCCTCTTGGCGTACGGGCGATAAAGCCGATCTGCAGCAGATATGGCTCATACATCTCCTCAATCGTCCCCATCTCCTCGCCAACATTGGCCGCAATCGTTTTTAAGCCTACTGGGCCGCCATGGTAGTAGTCAATCATCGTATGCAGAATGCGGCGGTCAATCTCATCTAAGCCACGCTCATCAACCTGTAGCAGCTTAAGCGCCTTGTTAACGGTGGCTGCATCAATGGCATCGCAGCCAGCAACCTGGGCAAAGTCACGCACCCGTTTCAAAAGCCGGTTGGCAATCCGCGGCGTACCTCTTGAACGCATTGCCAACTCACGGGCGCCGGTTGGTTCAATCGGCATGGCAAAAATCTTGGCCGATCGAAAAATAATCTTTTCCAATTCTGCCTGACTGTAATATGCCATATGCTCAATAATGCCAAAACGATCTCGCAAAGGCGCCGATAAGACTCCCGCTCGCGTCGTTGCGCCAATCAGAGTAAACGGCGGCAGCGGAAAATGAATCGGATGCGCAGCTGGTCCTTCACCAACGACAATATCGATAAAATAGTCTTCCATTGCTGAGTAGAGCATTTCCTCAACCGTTTTCGGCAGCCGATGGATCTCATCGATAAACAAGACATCGCCTGGATGAAGCTCATTTAGCATTGCAACCAGATCACCCGGCTTTTCAATAGCTGGTCCGCTGGTCGTCTTGATGCCAACGTTCATCTCATGAGCAATCACCATTGCCAGCGTGGTTTTCCCTAATCCCGGCGGTCCATATAACAGCACGTGGTCCAGTGCCTCTTCACGACTGCGGGCAGCTTGAATATAAACGGAAAGCTTTCTTTTGATCTGTTCCTGACCAATATAGTCAGCCAGCCATTGCGGCCGCAGACTGATTTCACCGGCACTTTCAGCTTCGTTTTCAACCTGTGCCGACATCAAGTGCTGATCATCGTCCAAAAAGGTTCCTCCTCTCTTAGCTCAGCAAGCGCAGTCCCTGCCGCAGATAATCATCAGTCGACATTGCCGGTTCCTTGCTAAGCGCTTTTTGTACTTTTTTCACCGATCGTTCCGGATAGCCTAGTGCCGTTAAAGCAGCCAAGGCATCCCTTAATTCAGTCGTCATCTCGATGTCGCTGGCTGGCACGTTGAAATCCAGCGGCTCATTGGCACGCAGCTGATCAATCTTGTCATGCAGATCCAAGACGATTTGGCCAGCCGTTTTCTTGCCAATCCCAGGAAACTTGGTCAAGTAGCCGACGTTGTCATTGGCAATCGCGTCAATCAAGCCCTGGTGATCCGGATTGGCCAGAATTGCCAAGGCGCTTTTGGGACCGATCCCCGATACGTTGATCAGCTGCATAAAAAGCTGCTTTTCTTCTGCACTGACAAAGCCATACAGAGTAATCGCATCTTCTCTAACGGCTTGATATACATAAACCTTGACCTTGTCGCTGGGATTGACCTGCCAACGAAACGGATTGGCACAGGCCAGCCGATAGCCTACGCCATTGACGTCGATTACGATGTAGGTTGGCGCTGTATCAACAATTGCCCCAGTAAGATATTCAAACAATTTTTATTCCTCACTTTTTAACTGTTGTTTTTCATTATACCACACAAATGTTCGCCACCTAGAATGAATGGGCATCAAAATCGCGCGAATAGGCTTGGTGATGATCCTGAATCCGCTTAAAAAGCTTCTCCAGATCAGTATCAGTAAAGCGAATCGTGACTGGACGGCCATGTGGACAATTAAACGGATTTTGACACTGGGCCAGCTTTTCCAACAGTGCCTTAGCCTGCTGATTATCCAAATGATGATTAGCCTTGATCGCACGCTTGCAGCTCATCATCATTGCCGTTTTCAAACGAAAATGCGCCACGCTCAGCTCGGTATCGCTCAATACCCAATCAATCATTTCTTTAGCCGTTGCCTCTTCTTGTCCTTCAACAAACCAAGTGGGATGCTCAGAAAGGACAAAACTGTTCTGTCCAAACGGCTCCAGATTCAAGCCCACCCCTTTAAGAACGTCGAGATGCTCACTGATCTTTAACGCCTCAGCAGTCGAGAAGCTTAATACCAAGGGCGTCAAAAATGCCTGCTGATCATGACCAACCTCGCCGATCTCATGCCGAAAGCGTTCAAAGTTGATTCGTTCTTGGGCGGCATGCTGATCGACCAGATAAAGACCATCTGAAGCCTGAGCCAGCAAAAAGGTGCCATGATACTGCGCCAGATACTGCAGATCAGGGAAGCGCTGGTTTTCCTGATCGCCTGCATCGTCAATATCCAACGCCATTTCTTCAGTCTTTACGTCCGCTTTGGTTTGATGGCTGGTCAAAATCGGCTGCTCAAATGGTGGTACCTGCGACTCATTTTGATAGCGCTGATCAAAAGCAGCCATGGCAGGCCGGGTCAGATCCTGACGCTCTTTGATGACAACTGGTTCAGCAGCCTGACGCTCATCATCTTCAGCTGCGGTAACCGTCGACGGCGTGGCTTGAGCCGGTGCTTTTTCATCAGCCGTCTGGTAGGCAGGTACGGCTTCAGCAAAATATGCTGCTTGAGCTTCCTGCTTATCTTTTAGCTGCCGTGCCTGTGAGCCAGCGTCCGGAATCAGATTCTGATTGGCCAGACTATGATAGACAGCCTGTTCCAAAAGACTGGCCAACTGATCTTCCTTGCTTAGGCGAACCTCACGCTTGGCTGGATGCACATTGACATCAACCAAGACCGGATCCAGATCGATATTAATAACGGCAAGCGGAAAACGTCCTACCATCAGCTTTGACTGATAGCCGGCAATAATCGCCTTGGTCAATGCATAGCTGCGCACATAGCGATGATTGATCGTCAGCGTGATATGGCTTCTTTGGGCACGCGTCAGTTCTGGTCGTGAGATATAGCCAGAAATTCTAAAATCGGGATTTTCCCCTTGGACTGGAAGCATCCCACGCCCAACGTTAACGCCATCGATAGCGGCAATAACCTGCTGCAGTCTGCCGTTGCCTGCTGAGCGAAACATTTCCCGTCCATCGTGAGTAAACGAGATTGCAACATCAGGATTAGCCAAAGCCAAACGATTGACGATATCAACCAGATGACTCAGCTCGGTTTTAGGCGACTTTAAATACTTTAGCCGCGCTGGGGTATTATAAAACAGCTCCGTCACTAAAATATCCGTTCCTTGCCGTGCAATTGCTGGTTTAAGCGACTTCTCCTCGCCACCGCGAATATGATAGGCCGTCCCTTCTTGTCCTTTTGTTGCCGTCGTCATGATTACATCAGCAACCGAGGCTATACTGGGCAGCGCTTCCCCACGAAACCCCATCGTCTGGACGCGAAACAGATCGCGCGCTGATTCAATCTTGCTGGTTGCATGCCGCTTAAAGGCCATTGGAACGTCGCTTCTGGCAATTCCGTCACCATCATCGATCACGCGAATACTGCCTAACCCAGCTTCAGTTACCACGACGTCAATTCGATGACTATGCGCGTCCAAAGCGTTTTCTACCAGTTCCTTTACGATTGATGAGGGGCGTTCAATTACCTCACCAGCCGCAATCTGATTGGCCAAAACGCTGCTTAGTTGATGAATTTTTCCCATGAATACTCAACTCACTTTTGTTTTGCCAGTTTTGTCTGCCATTCATAGACCTGGTTCATGATTTCCATTGGCGTCATTCCCATTAAATTCAGATTCTTAAGCTGACTGATCACTTTTGCTTCTGGACCTGATGCAGACTTGACAGTTTTTGGTACTGGAGCAAACAGTTCCAGCTGCCCATCTGGTTCGGCGGCAAGCGGGGTTGACTCATCAGCATCTGGTGCCGCAGCTGACGATGAAGCAGCCGGTGCAGCGATTTTTTCAGCTGGTGTTGTCAATTTGATCTCATCTTGACTTTCCAGCTGATTGAGAATCTGAGCAGCCCGTTTCAACAGATCTGTCGGCATCCCCGCCAGTTTGGCAACATGAATCCCGTAAGACTTATCAGCCGGACCATCCTCAATTTTATGCAAAAAGACGAGCTCGCCGTTTTCTTCAGTTGCGCCGACATGAACGTTATGCAGGTGCTTAAGATTCTGCTCCAGATCGGTCAGTTCATGATAATGCGTGGAAAACAGCGTCTTAGCGCCGACATGATCATGAACGTACTCAATAATTGCCTGCGCCAGTGCCATGCCATCATAGGTTGCCGTGCCTCGTCCGATCTCGTCAAACAAAATCAGACTGTTGGCCGTAGCATGCTGCAGCGCATTGTTAGCTTCCATCATTTCGACCATGAACGTACTTTCACCAGCAATCAAGTCATCAGCGGCGCCAATTCGCGTAAAGATCTGATCAAAAATCGGCAGGTTCGCCCGATCAGCCGGTACAAAGCAGCCCATCTGCGCCATGACTGCTGTTAGAGCCAGTTGCCGCATATAGGTACTTTTACCTGACATGTTGGGACCTGTGATCAAAAGAATCGATGTCTGCGGATCCATCAAAACGTCATTTGGCACGTACTTCTGGTAGCCCATTACCTTTTCAACCACCGGATGCCGGCCGTTTTTGATTTCCAGACGGTGCTCTTGGTTCATCTGCGGTCGTACAAAATGATAGTCTTCGCTGACCACTGCAAAACTCTGCAAGACATCCAGCTCTGACAAAGCCTTAGCCAGTGACTGCAGCCGATTGATTGCCTTTTTGACGGTTTCGCGCACGCCCACAAACAGATCGTACTCCAAAGCAGTTGATTTTTCCTGCGCGCCTAAAATCAAGGCTTCCTTGGCTTTTAGTTCTGGCGTGCTGAAACGCTCGGCATTCGTCAGTGTCTGCTTGCGTTCATAACGATCAGTCGGCAGCTTGCTTAGATTGGCCTTGGTAACTTCAATATAGTAGCCAAAAACATGATTATAGCCAATCTTAAGGTTGCTGATGCCAGTTGCTTCGCGTTCTTTTGCCTGCAGCTGTGCAATCCACTGCTTGCCATTATTCATCGCATCGCGGTACTGATCAAGCTGATCGTTGTATCCTGTCTTGATCACGCCGCCGTCAGTAACCGAGATTGGCGGTTCTTCAGCAATCGAGCGTTCAATCAAGTCGGCGATATCAGACAAGGGATCCAGTTTGGCTGCCAGATCATCAAAAACCGGCGCGTCAAGCGTTTCTAAAATATATTTGATTTTTGGTACCTGCAGAAGCGATGTCTTTAACTGAATCAGGTCGCGGCCATTTACGCTGCCATATGCCACTCGGCCAGCCAGGCGCTCCAGATCGTATACTTGGGTCAGTTCCTGCTGCAGATTGCTTCTTTCAAAATAGTTGTCCAACAGTACCTGAACCTTATCCTGCCGCTGCTCAATCTGTTCAGCATCAATCAAAGGGCGATCCAGCCAGCGCTTTAGCAGTCGACTGCCCATTGCCGTTTTCGTTTCATCCAAGAGCCATACCAACGTTCCTTGGCGCTTGCCGCTGCGCATATTGGTCGTTAATTCCAGATTGGTCTTGGAATAATGGTCAATTTTCATATAGGAGCTTGGCTGATAAGAGATTGCCTTTTGCAGATGGTCAAGCGAACGTTTCTGCGTCGTCAGCAGATATGAGACAAGCTGCGCGACCACCTGTTTTTCGCCAGGTCGTTCAAGGTCCTGCGTCAGGTAGCTGACTTCGGCATTTTTTAAAATTTCAGACTGTTTGGATAGCAAAATGTTGCGTTTGGTCAGCTGCTGTACCATTTCAGCAGCCAGTGAGTCATCAGCCACGATTTCTTTGGTCTGCAGGTTGATCAGTTCATTTAAAGCTGCGTTTTTTCCTTTCAGCGTGGTAGTCTTTAATTCACCGGTTGCCAGATCTGCATAGGCCAGCTCAAACGTTGATCCCTGCTGATTCAAGGCGGCTAGATAGTTGTTATTGCGAGCCGCATCACCGCTTTGATCCATCTGCGTTCCTGGGGTAATCAGGCGTGTAACGGCACGTTTAACCATTCCCTTGGCTTTTTTAGGATCTTCCATCTGTTCGCAGATAGCAACCTTGTACCCCTTATCAATCAGAATGTCGACGTAGCCATCAACGGCCTTATGCGGAACGCCGCACATTGGAATTGGGTTGGCAGCGCTGTGATTGCGCGTCGTCAGCGTCAATTCGAGGATCTGGGCACCTTTGACGGCATCATCATTAAACAGCTCATAAAAATCGCCCAATCGATAGAACAAAAAAGCATCTGGATATTGGTCTTTAACTTGTTGATATTGTGCCATCATTGGCGTAAGCTTTTTAGCCAAAAATTTTCACCTGCTCCATTTATATTAATTTCTTTATTTTACATGAATTTGAATCAAAAACGCAAAACAGGGACTGAAGAACCACTTCTCCAATCCCTATTTTTACTATTTAGCATAATCGACGGCGCGTACTTCACGAATAACCGTAACCTTGATATGGCCAGGATATTCAAGCTGTCCTTCGATCTCTCGCTTAATATCATGTGCCAAAGCCGTGGCCTGCAAGTCCGTAATCTTGTCTGGCTTGACAATAACGCGAACCTCCCGCCCGGCTTGAATAGCATAGCTGTGATCAACGCCCGGATTGCGGTTGGCAATCTCTTCTAATTTTTTGAGCCGTTGAATGTATTGCTCAAGCGACTCGCTTCTAGCACCAGGACGCGCACCTGAAACTGCATCAGCCGCCTGAACCAATACGGCAATGATTGATTCGGCCGGTACGTCGCCGTGATGAGAGGCAATCGTATTAATCACAACTGGATTTTCTTTATACTTGCGAGTCAACTCGACCCCCAATTCGACATGTGAGCCATCAACCTCATGATCGACGGCCTTGCCGATATCATGTAATAAACCAGCGCGTTTCGCTAGGGTAACGTCTTCACCAAGCTCGGCAGCCATAATACCTGCCAGCTTGGCAACCTCAATTGAATGGTCCAAAACATTTTGGCCATAGCTGGTCCGATATTTCATCCGACCAATCGTTTTGATCAGATCGGGATGCATCGCATGCAGTCCCAGATCAAATACGGTCTGTTCGCCAGTCTCGCGCAGCTGAGCATCCATATCTCGGCGGGCTTTATCAACTGCTTCTTCGATCTTGGCAGGATGAATTCGACCATCTTGGATTAAGCGTTCCAAAGCCATTTTAGCAATTTCACGCCGCACCGGATCAAAACCACTCAAAACGACCGCTTGTGGCGTGTCGTCGATAATCAGATCAATTCCGGTTAAAGTTTCCAAAGTTCGAATGTTGCGTCCTTCACGCCCAATAATTCGACCTTTCATATCATCATTAGGCAGGGCGACAACGGAAACGGTCGCATCTGAAACCGTGTCAGCCGCGCTGCGTTGAATTGCTTCAACAATCAGCTGCTTAGCTTTTCTGTCAGCTGCCAGTTCAGCAGTCTGCTCACTTTCGCGGATCATAACCTCGCGTTCCGTCTTCAACTCATTCTGGAGCTGTTTTAACAACAGTTCTTTGGCATCTTCATGCGACATCTGAGCTACTTTTTCCAGTTCAGCCTGACGCTGTTCAATCAATTGCGTTACTTGTTGTTGACTTTTTTGAATCTGCTCGTTCCTTTGATCCAGTTTATGTTCGCGGGAACTGACTGCATTTTCTCTTTTTTCAAGGGCATTATCCTTGCGATCAAGGGTGGTTTCGCGCTGCAGCATCCGGTCTTCTTGACGCTGAACCTCATCGCGACGCTTTTTAAGCTCTTGCTCCACACTTTCCCGATATCTGTGACTTTCTTCTTTGGCCTCTAAAATAGCCTCTTTTTTGGCCGTCGCAGCATCTTTTTTCGCAGCAGCGATAATTCCCTCGGCGCTATTGTGCGCCTGTGCAATTTGTTTCTCATAAGAGACTTTTCGAATTACATAGCCGACAATAATACCGACAACCATAGCGAGCGCGGCGATTAACAAGCCGAAAGCACTCATCGTTTCACCTCCGCATCAACTATTTTATGTTGTTGGTTGAATTAACAATTAATTAATAGTGAACAAATGAAAATCTGCACACAAAGTAATTTTAATCGTGCTTATGAATAGTGTCAATAATTCAAGTTAAACAAATCTTAATGTAGCTTCCGTGACATTAAGATAACTAAATAAAAACTCAAATCCAGCCGCGGCCGAATTTGAGTTTTATTGCTTACTTATCGTCAGTTTCCGTTGCCACGTCAAGACTTTCCTGCTGTGGCTTTTTATTTTTAGCAGTCTCATTTTCGCCATCAGCTGCTGCCGTCAATGAAGCATCCGGCTCCATACCATAGGCAACTCGAACTTTGTTAGTCAGCTCGGCCATTGCTTCAGGATGTTCATCCAGCCACTTCTTGGCATTTTCACGTCCCTGACCAATTCGTTCGTTACCGTATGAATACCAGGCACCACTCTTTTTAACCAGGTCTTTTTCAACGGCCATATCTAAGACTTCACCGGTCTTAGAAATTCCCTGACCATACATGATGTCGACTTCTGCTTTTCTGAATGGTGGCGCAACCTTGTTCTTAACGACTTTGATTTTGGCACGATTACCAATAACCTCAGTTCCGTCTTTCAACTGCTCACCACGACGAATCTCCATTCGAATCGTGGAGTAGAACTTCAGTGCTCGACCACCTGGCGTCGTTTCTGGATTGCCAAACATAACCCCGACCTTTTCCCGAATCTGGTTGATAAAAATGGCAATCGTCTTAGTTTTATTGATTTCACCAGAGAGCTTGCGCAGTGCCTGCGACATCAGACGTGCCTGCAGGCCAACGTGAGTATCACCCATCTCGCCCTCAATTTCAGCACGCGGAACCAATGCCGCTACTGAGTCAACGATTACGATATCAACCGCGCCGCTGGCAATCAAGGCATCAGCAATTTCCAAGCCTTCTTCACCCGTATCTGGCTGAGAGAGCAGCAGGTCCTTGACATCAACGCCTAGTGCCTGTGCATATTGTGGGTCCAATGCGTTTTCAGCATCAATATAGGCTGCCGTCCCGCCACGCTTCTGCACTTCAGCAACGGCATGCAGGGCCACCGTCGTTTTACCGGAACTTTCTGGTCCATACATTTCAATAATCCGACCACGCGGATAGCCGCCTACCCCCAATGCTTCATCAATTGCCAGCGAGCCACTGGAAACCGTCGCAATCTTGGTATCAGCTGCGTCACCCATTCGCATGATGGAGCCTTTGCCGAAGTTTTTTTCGATTTTACGCAGTGCATTTTCCAGCGCTGCCTGTCGTTGATCAGCCAAAATGTTTTCCTCCTTATGTCCGAAGTTGTCTGTAACTATCTTATCAGTAATCATAGGTAAAAGACAAGCAAAAAGTGAACGTTAGTTCGTTTTATTTTGCAAAGCCCAATAGGTAAACAACAATCCCATTTGAACGCTGCGCTGGCGAATCCATTGGCGCGTTGCCATTTTTTGAGAGAGATGCAGTTGGCTGGTCTGAGTTGGCTGCCCCTTGATTGCGATCCCGATCCAAACCGTTCCAGCAGGCTGACCTTCTAAAGCATCTGGGCCGGCGACCCCAGTAAATGAGACCCCAACATCGGCATTCATTTTCTTTTGACATCCCTCAGCCATTGCTTTGGCCGTTTGAGCACTGACAACGCCATATTGGTCGATTACGGCTTTAGGAACGCCCAACAGCTGCTCTTTTGCCTGCGCAGCATACGTTACAAACCCACCATTAAAGACTTTTGATGCGCCCGGAACGCTGCAGATCGTACTTTGAAACATACCGCCCGTCAGACTTTCGGCCCCGGTAATCGTCCATTGATGCTTTTGCAGCAGCTTAACGACTTGTTCAGCCAAGGTGACGTGTTCGCCAATTCCAAAACAATATCGGCCAACGCGCTTAAAAATAACTTGTTCAGCAGCAGCCAGCTTTTTTTCTGCTTGGGCCTGCATTGCGTCATGAATGGTTAGACGAACTTGAATCTCGCCAGGCTGAACGTATGAGGTTGCCAAGACGTCATCAAGTTTGGCTTCATCTAATGCCTGCTCAATCTCATCCATCAGCTGCGATTCTGGGAGTCCTAAAAAATGCAGATTATGACTGAAGATGGCTTTACCATTGCCAAACTGCTGTTTTAAAAGCGGCAAGAGGCTCTGAGTTACCATCGGCTTGAATTCGCGCGGCGGCCCGGGCAAAACGACATAGGTGTGGCCTTGATGATTCAAGTAGGCACCATCGGCCATCCCGGTAGGATTAGCCAAGATCTGACCGCCTTTTAGATAATAGGCCATTTTAATGTTTTCTGGCGTCATTTTGGTTTTTCTGATCGCAAAATCGGCTTGAATCTTTTGCCACTGCTCATCATCCAAAGCCAATTCAACGCCAATTGCCGCAGCCGTGCTGGCCATGGTCTGATCATCCAGCGTTGGTCCCAGGCCGCCACAGACAAAGATCAGCTGAGCACGTGTCTGTGCCTGTCTGATGGCTGCCTGAATCCGCGTTGGATCATCATCAGTCGTTGTCTGCCAGTGAGCATCAATATCCAGCCGCCGCAGCTGATCAGCTAAGAAGCGGGCATTGGTATTGACGATCTGTCCTAAAACGATTTCAGTTCCAATTGAGATAATTTCTGCTTCCATAAGCATCCCCCTCAACTTAATATATGCCGATTATCGGCTTATGCATTAAAAAAAGCAAAAAAGCAAGTTCTAAAGTAAGCACACCATATTGAACCGTGTTGCCTACTAAGCGGTGACCAATTTCAAAAATTAAAGAACAAAAAAGCAGCGGTCGACCGGCGCATTTCTGCGTGGTCGACCGCTGTTCATTTATCAATTAGGCTTTGCAGCTTTCTTGAATTTCACGAGCCCATGGCAAATAAGCCTCTATTTCTGGCGTTTCGCGTTTTGTAAAGGCGCTAAGCAGGGTCTCTAAATATTTAAAGACATCCAAATGATTTAGTTTTGCGGTTTGCACGATGCTATACCAGATCGCATTGGCTTTGGCCCCAGCCGTGGACTTCGCAAACAGACTGTTCTTTCTGACCAGCGTGGTGGGACGAATCAGTTGCTCATTGTGATTATTATGCAATGGCAGCTCTCCATGCCTGAACATCTGGTAAACCCGCTTCTTCAATTTGAGGGCATTTTTGATTGCATTGCGTAGCGGTTTGAGTGGCGATTTCGTCAAGGCTTCTTCAATCAGCTGATAGAAATCATCAATCATCGCTTTTAAATGCTGACGCCTTTGGGCTGCCTTCTCACTTGCTGATGAATATTTCAACCGTTTTTCGATGTGAAATACTTTGGCAAGGATCCGCACGGCGTCACTCGCAATACTTTGCCCTTGAAAGCGGGTAATCTTTGGATCAAGCAGTCGCTTAAATTGGCGATTGATATGAACCAGACAGGTCCCCCAATACGCTTCTGGTAAGCGATTATCAGAATATCCACTAAACCCATCACACATAATACCGCCAGAAAAGTCATCACCTAAGATTTCTGTAATAACCTTTCCTGATCGTGAAGGGGCATAGTGGAAATACGATACTTGATGTGGACTGAATTCTGCCGTAGAACAGGCTGACCAGAAGTAGCCATGTGATTGATCAAGATCCAGAACTTGAAATGGCGTCTCATCAAGCTGCACCACAGGTGCTGCCTTGATTTCTTGACGCAGACGTTCATAAATCTTTTGCCCAAACCTTTCGCCAGCTTCAATTACCCCACGAGCCATATGTTTGCTGGTGATGGGAAGTCCGAGGCGCTCCCAATACTGCGTCTGGCGGGTAAACGGTACTGCCAGACCAAACTTTTCAAAAAGTACTTCGGCGATTACCGAGCTTGAAAGGTAACTGTGTGGAAACAAGGGCTGTGGCGTCTTTGCCTGAACGAGTACATCATTGTCGGTTTCCGGATCTTGACAGTGTTCGCATCTAGCCGTTTCAGTACATACGATTTTGCAGCACAAGTGGGCAGGAATCAGTTTAACTTCACGATATTGTTCATGTTTGCCGATAACCGTCATCATTTGACCGCATTGATCACAAGTCAGTTCTTGCTCGCTTAGCTGATGAAGTTCTTCAACTTGTTCTAGGCAATCAAGCAATTGTTTACGTGATTCCTTTGATTTGCATTTTCTCTGGTGACTGGTAACGGTAGTGGTCAACTTTTCTACTGTTGAATCATTCGTTGGCACGGTTTCCTGTTCGTTGTCATCAAACAGATCCAACTGGCCAGCACTTAATTTTTCAGTTTTTTTTCCAAAAAGTTGCTTTTGCAGATAGTTTACCATCTCGGTCAGTTCCGCAATCTTAGCCTTTAGTTCTTTGTTTTCACGCAAGGCTTCTTCTAAAGTGATCTTCTCAGCCATTACCAATCACCTCCTTTATTATCTGATGACCATTAGGTTATCAGATAATGGAGGCAAATAAAAGAGGAACTTGTTAATACCCTGGTCCCTTAATAGCCGGCCTGATTCGTTTCTGAGGCAGTGGCGAGATGCCTTCTAACAATGCCTTAATCTGACTCTTGGTTAATGCCACTGCGTCTTCTCGATGTCGCGGCCATCGCAGTCCACCATTTTCAAAGCGTTTATAAAGCAGGATGAATCCTTCGCCGTCCCAGTACAAGCCTTTGAAGCGGTCATTACGATTGCCACAAAATAGGAATAACGAATCATTATCTAATTCCAAGCCATAATTCTCTGCGATCACCATGGCCAAACCATCAATCCCCTTCCGCAGATCGGTCTTGCCACAAACTATGTAGACGTGCTGAGGGGCACTCCAGTTAACCAGCATAAGCGGCTACTGCTTTAATGATCTCACTAACCAGAGCGGGATCTGCTTCTTGGTAGACATTAATTTTTACTTGGTGCAGTGAAACGGTCGCAGTCAAGCGTGAGCGCTTAGTAACCGGCTTCTTTGTTCGTGGTATATCAACTTCGACAAAATCTTGCTTCATAAAAAGTCCTCCTCCTTGAATATGTCTTCAAGTATAGGAGAACTTGGGATTTAATCATATGCGGTTGGTTATAGTGTGCTTACGTTCTAAAGTCCAATGACTCTAAGAACTTACTTTAATCTAGCCAATTTTATTTAAATCCATCCGCAAAAACGCCGCGGCCCTTAACAAAGTAGTCGATTCCCGAGTAGACCGTAAAGAACAGGCAGATGTACAGCATAATCTGACCAAATGGAATATTCCAGATTGCAAAGATTACGTTGTGCAAAAGCAAGAAGATAATGGCGATAAATTGAGTCGTCGTCTTAATCTTACCTGGCATCTTGGCAGCCAGCACCGTTCCATTTTGTTCTACCAGCAATAGACGCAGTCCTGTTACCGAAAGCTCACGCCAAATAATAATAGCGGTTACCCAGGAAGGTACGACCCCTTGTCCCGTCAGGACGATAAAAGCAGTCATTACCAACAGCTTATCAGCTAATGGATCGGCAAACTTACCGAAATTGGTTACTAAATGGTCACGACGCGCAATTCGGCCATCCAGATTATCAGTAATCGTGGCCGCAATAAACAGAATCGCCGCAATCAGTTCGGCAACTGGAATCGTAGCACCCCAAAACGCAACGCTGCCCCAACCAAATGGCACTACCATTAAGATCAGGAAAAATGGAATAATAATCAGCCTAACGATGGTTAATTTGTTTGGTAAATTCAACGAAACTTCCCCCTATTTCACTAAATTAACGCGTACTGGATACGCTCGTCTGTGTTGATGAGGTTGATGCAACCCCAGACGTCGTGCCTGATCCAGCAGTTGAAGACGTACTTTGCGAAGTACTGGTCGTCACGGCAGATGAAGAGGTTGAAGAAGCCGAAGACGATTGCGTAGTATTGCCAAGCTTAATCGTAACCGTCCGTGTGTTTGGATAAGTGTTGTTCTGCGTCAGATCAACCGTGGTGTTGCCAAGCTTGACCGTAGTGGCGCTGGCATTGCCAAGCGTCAAGACGATCGTTTGGGCGTTTTTGGCAATATTGATTTTTTCAGTTTGGTTGGCGCTCATCGTCTTGCTTAAACGCTGTGAGTTATCAACCGTTACGGCATTCCAGGCTTGTCCGGAAGTCTTGATCGTCAAGGTCGTGTCTTTGGTTAAGGCATCACCGGTAAACGTAACTGCACTGCTGGTCCGCGTTGAAGCCGTCAGCTTGATGCTGCTGGACGTCTTCTTTGAGCTGGACGATGACTTCTTTTTGCTTGAGCTGGAAGACTTCTTGCTTGATTCACCTGAAACCTTGACCGAACTGTTGTCAATCTTGGTCGAAGAATCACGATGACCTCTAACGATTGCCGTCAGCCAAATTGCTGCCAAAACAATAACGACGATGACGATCGCAATCACTGTTGGCAGATACTTTCTGGCATCGTTAACCTTAGTAAGCTTGCGTTTGGAAGTTGCCCGCGTCTCAACGGCTTGAGCAATATGCTCTGAATATTCATCAGTCTTGGCTTTAGGCAGATCGTCATCGTATTCTTTTAACAGATCCTCGCCGTCCAGACCAACCGTATCAGCATACTGCTTGACGAATGCCCGAACATAGAAATCGCCAGGCAGTTCATCAAACTTTTCGTCTTCGATGGCAATCAAATAGCGTTTTTGAATCTTGGTCGCCTGCTGCAGGTCGTCTAAGGTATATCCCTTGGCTACCCGAGCATCATGAAGCTTTTTACCAACTTCTGGTCGTTTTTCTTCGTTTTCACTCATACCTAATCCTCATTCTTTTAAATTTTAAATTAGTCCATAACCTAAAATAGTATAGCATACTATCACGACGGCAAATTTTAAGAAACGCTTATTTCGTTGGCGGTACGATTTGATAGACCGAGAGCCGCTCTGGTTTGATGAATTGATCAATGGCAATTGCCAGCTCATCATAATCAATACTGCGCAAAATCTCAATTTCATCCAGCAGCGTTGCATGATCAAAATAGCTGCCGCCGTACAGCATTGCAATGTTTTCCGGTGAGTCCAGCTGGTTGATCAAGCGGCCCAGCATCGCATGCTTTACGTCTTCAAACTGATTTTTCACTGCTGCCAGCTGTTCAGGCGCCTCTTTTAGAATCTGAATCATGGCATCGGCAAACTGCTCCATTTGATCAGTATCCGTGCTAAAGGTTGCCAAATGAAAGCCGCGCTGAATCTCAAAATTATAATTAAAAGAATCGTCTATAACACCAGTATCATACAAACGTAAAAAGTTGGCTGACGTCTCATCAAACAGCATTGCCAGTAAAAGATTGATCCGCCATTTATAAAGCAGCCGCTCCTTACCGTTTTCAAAACTTTGAATACCGCGCAGTCCAACCATTACCTTAGGCCGCTCAACTGCCATCGTTAATGTACGAAACGGAATGACGTCGTTGGCAGTCGGATCGCTGATTACCGCGGTTCGCTTAGGCAGCTTGGGCTCATCAAAATGCTTGACTGCCTGATTTTGCTCAACCCACGCTAAAACCTGCTCAACATCAAGTCGTCCAGCAACAAACAGATTCATATTGGCTGGTTGATAAAAGGTGCGATAGGCATCATAAAGAATCGGTGCCGTAATCTTTTGGATCGATTCTTGGGTGCCGGCAATGTCAATGTGCATCGGATCATTAGGATACAGGTTGCCCAGCATCCCAAGATATAAACGCCAGCTGGGATCATCATTATACATGGTGATTTCTTGGCCAATGATTCCCTTTTCCTTATTGACAGTTTGTTCAGTAAAATATGGATCCTGAACAAAATCAAGCAGTACATCTAGATTTTCGTGGAGGTGAGCAGTCGTTGAAAACAGATAGCGCGTCTGCGTAAAGCTGGTAAAGGCATTGGCGTCGGCTCCCAGCTTGCCAAATAGATCAAACGCGTCATGATCGGCCTTTTCAAACATCTTATGCTCTAAAAAGTGGGCCACGCCATCAGGAACCGTCAACAGCTCATTTTTTTGATCAGGCACGAATGCATTATCAATTGAGCCAAATTCAGTCGACAAAACAGCATAGGTCTTATGAAAGCCTTCCATTGGCAGCAATGTTACCAAAAGGCCATTATCCAGCTGCTTTTGGTACACGTTTTGATTGAATTCTGAATATTTGAATTGCTGCA
This sequence comes from Limosilactobacillus sp. WILCCON 0051, assembly GCF_039955095.1. Lineage (NCBI taxonomy): Bacteria > Bacillati > Bacillota > Bacilli > Lactobacillales > Lactobacillaceae > Limosilactobacillus > Limosilactobacillus allomucosae. The sequence continues at coordinate 562,497 of NZ_CP154878.1, read as the reverse complement.
TTATTCCTCACCATCCAAAAAATAGACTGCCTGCAGCTGAAGCTTTTTAGCTAAATCGGCAACCTGTTCTTTAGTCACCTGCTGCAGTGATTCAATAACGTTTTCTGCCGGCAGTCGATTACTCATACAGTCAACCAGCCAATGCTCAACAATGCCGCCAGGAGCATCCAGCCCAGTCTGATACTGGTTGATCAAGGCATCCTTGACTTCCTGCATGACCGTTTCGCTAAAATCACCCTGCTGAACTGCCTTGACCTGAGCCTCAATCAATTGCCGCGCCTGATGATAGTTTTTGGCATCGATCCCCGTCTGAATTGCCAGATGACTGCTGAACAAACGCAGCTGACTGGATGCATAGTAAGCTAGGCTGGCTTTTTCCCGCACGTTGGCAAACAACTTGGAATATGGCGTGCCGCCTAAGATTCCATTCATGACCAAAGCAGCATAGTAGTTTTCATCACGATAGAAAACCGGAAAGTGGTAAGCCAGGTTTAGTTTGGCCTGATTAACGTCTTGGCGTTCACTCAGCTCACGAACGCGATGATGAAACGGTTGACGATAATAGATATCTTTAGGCAGTGGCGACTGACGCGGTGACAATGGCCACTGTCTGAAAAGATCAAGTACCGTCTGTGGATCCACATTGCCATAGACAAAAATGTCAACCTGGTCATGAGCCAGCATATCATAATAGGTTTCAACCAAAGATGCCGGCGTTAGCTTGTCCAGATCCTCCAGCCGACCATAGCTGGGAATCCGCATCAAAGAGCTTTGGTCATAATAAAGACGGTCCAATTGCCAGGCAGCGTAGTACTGTTTATTTTCCTTAATGGAAGCCAGCTCATTGGCAACGTTTTGCCGCTGGGTCTTAAAGGTTGCTGCATCAAAAGCACCATCCGTTATTAAAGGATGAAAAATCATCTGATACAAGATATCCACCAAGCTGGCAAAAATACCTGGCTGAGCAAAGCGATCATCAACTGCCTCAGCTCGTACCCGCAGCGTATGTGCATAGCCGATGCGACTGACGCTGGCACTGGCATCGGCGCCGTATAGATGATTCAAGGCCTTGGCAAATGCTGTCTGCGTTGGATATGCTGCCGTACTGGTTTCTAAAAGATTCGCCAACAGATTGCGCGCTGCCGAATTATCTGCCGTCTGTGGCGTTGCAAAGTTGATCAGAATTCGATTAACGTGAAACCGTGACGTTGGCTCAATATGCAGTCTAACGCCCGGCTGCAGATTAAAATCCACCATATTACCCTCATTTCCAAAATTGATTAATGTCTTTGATTGTCATAGTTCATTCTTACTGATAGATACAATATTCCATATTACTTGATTCGCCCATAAATTACAAACGAGGGCCCGTTAAGACGCGCCCTCGTTTGTTAATTTTATTTTTTTACCGGTCCCAGATAATTGCTGCTGACGCCAAACCACTTCTTATTGATTCGCCGCAGCTCGCCATTTTTCTGGAGTCTAGCCAAACCTTCGTTAACCTTCTTTTGCAGAGTCTTGTCACCCTTACGCATCCCAACAGCAAAATAGTCTTGCGGCATCTGCGGATCTGAGTAGACTCGATAGGCCGAGCTGTCTTTTTGGTGCTTAATGTAGTAGTCCGCATAGACCTCATCCATTAAAATGCCTTGAATCCGCCCAGCATTCAAATCAATAAATGCATCAGGGAAGGTATCATAAAGCACGGCCTTGTGATTCTTGATCTTATCTTTTAACAGTTTAGGATACTCATCTAAAGCCGTTGCTCCCGTCGAACCATTTTGAACGCCCAGACTCTTGCCCTTCATATCGTTAAAGTTACTGATATGATCTTTTTTCTTGGTAACCAGTACCTGTTTGTTAAGCAGGTAGACGCGGCTAAAGGCAACTTTTTTAGCCCGCTGCGGCGTTACCGAATAACCGTTCCACAGCAGATCGATGGTCCCATTTTTTAACTCGGTTTCTTTCATTGACCAATCGATCGTCTGAAAATCAACCTTAATGCCATATTGTTTAAAGACGGCCTTAGCCAGATCAATATCATAGCCAACCAGCTTGCCATTTTTTTCCCGAAAGCCCATTGGCACGAAACTGTCATCCAGCCCAATCACAACCTTGCCCCGCCGCTGAATCTGCTTCCAGGTGTCTTGAGTGTCAGCACGCTGGGTAACGTTTTGACAGCCACTCAACAGCATAACCGGCAAAATCAACAGCAGCAGCCAATATTTGAACTTCTTCAATTTTCCGGCCCCCATTATTATTGCTGATCCAAAGCTTTAACCTGCAGAATATCATCAGCGACTTTTTGAGCAAACTCCATATCATGCGTAACCACCAACTGCGTCATGCCGTCTTTTTTCAAGCCCAGAATCAGCTTGGCAACCTCATCACGCAGATTAGGATCAAGAGCAGAGGTTGGCTCATCATAGCAAAGAATCTTAGGCTTCATAGCCAGCGCCCGCGCAATTGCCACTCGCTGCTTTTGACCACCAGACAGCTGATAAGGATACAGATCGCCTTTGCCATCCAATCCCAGTTCCTTTAAGAGATTTTCGGCATCCTGCTGGGCATCGGCTTTTGCCTTTTTCAAGACCAGCGTTGGCGCCAGCGTAACGTTTTCAAGAACTGTCAGATTAGGGAAAAGGTTAAAGTCTTGAAAAACAACCCCGATCACACTGTCAGAGCGATCCGTTCCCTGTGGATCAAAAGGACGACCATCAATTAAAAACTTACCGCTGTCGGCTGCCTCTAAACCGGTAATGCAGCGCAAAAGCGTCGTTTTACCTGCACCGGATGGACCAACGATGCATAAAATCTCACCATCTTTAACCGTTAAGTCAACGCCGTCTAAAATCTGACGTCCACCAAAGCTCTTTTTAAGTTCCTGCACTTCCAGCATCTTCATGGCCTCCTTTTACTTAAAGTATGAATAACGTTTTTCAACCTTGTTCAGGATAAACGTGCAGATCCCAATCAAGATTAAGTAGATCAAGCCAACCAAAAGCAATGGCACCAAAGTTACGTCCCGTGCCGTAGCAACATTGCCGGCCCGCAGCAGATCGCCCAGACCAATTACGTATACCAAAGATGAGTCCTTGACCAGATTGATGACCTCGTTGCCGATCGAAGGAATTACGATCTTAACGACCTGTGGAATCACGATCTTGCGCAGCGTCTGACTATAGCTTAAACGCAGAACCCGCGCTGCCTCATATTGGCCTTGATCGATTGACTGAAAGCCACCCCGAAAAATTTCGGCAAAATAGGCACCATAGTTGAGAATAAATGCAAACAGTGCCGCGTCGTAACGCTGAAAAACAATCCCAATAATTGGCAAGCCATAAAAAACAAAAATCAATTGCAGCAGCAGCGGCGTGCCCCGCATCAGCCAGACATAAAGCTCAAGCAGCCATTGCAGTGGCCGAAACTTGGAAGTCAATCCTAAACTAACTAAGATTCCCAAAGGCAGTGAACCAAGCAGCGTCCAGAAAAACAGCTTTAATGTCATGCCAGCGCCTTGAAACAGCGATGGCAGAATTTCCATAACATAGTGCATTGACATGATAAAACCTCCCTCAAATGCTTCGATAACAAAAAACGTCCTCAACAGTCATAACGACTGTCGAGGACGCCGCAGCGTGATCCCACCTCGGATTTGCAACGGCTTCACAGCCATTGCCTCATTAAGTTCAAACTTTCCAGAAAAGCAAAAACGCCCCCGAGCACATGGCTCAGAGGGCGTTGCCGCGGTTCCACCTCATCATTGCAGTCAGCTCACGCTAGACTGCCTCAGCGAGTTCAAATCTAAACTCTGTGCTGTAACGGGCTTCCCCGGAGCGACTTACTAAATTCGATCGCCCAACTCGCAGATGTGATTCACTGTTGCCTTCTGGTCGCTTCCCATCAACCGCGACTCGCTAAGCAGTCGGCTAAACAGCTACTAGTCTGTTCTTTGTTTTTGTTATCGTTTTTTAATAATTGTCAGTATCTTACTATCATCCAGCAGCCTTGTCAAGACCTCACCATAAATTCAGCGGCGTTCGGTATCAGCAGCCCAAGTAATCAGCTTTTGCAATGGAAAATACAAACACAGCAGATATACCAAATTCAAAAGCAGCGTTGGCAACAGCGTATCCAATAAAAAAACGCCCAGACCAACCTTGGCAATTCCTACTGCAGCATAGGCCCAATAGTTAAAAAGCTCAAATACCGTCAGATCGATCAAAAAGATCAAGACAATCATCAGAAACGATGGCGTCAGATATTTGGCCAGCAGTTTCGTCAGACCAACAACCATTGGATAAAGGAACATGAACAATCCTAAGATCCCCGAATAATAGAGATCACAAAAGATTCCCGCGACAACCGAAAATCCAACCAATGGAATCTGAACGTCGCCTTCAAAAAAATACGAGCAGACCAGCCAGACAATAACCAATTGACTGACCATTGCGTAGGGATAATGAAAGAAAAAGCCTGCAAATACCTTGCTTAAGGAACCATCCAAAAAGAGGGCAGCGAACAGACCTAAAGGAAACACATATCTCAACCGGGATAATCTATACATGTCACACCGCCTCTAATCGTTTAATTCCGCTACCGTAACGATATTGATCTCGTTAAAGTTCGTAGCCGGCTTGATGTAGACTTTCTTAGCCAGTCCATAATCATCCTTGCCGATACGTGAGACTTTGCCGACATAGAGTCCTTTTGGCGTAATACCGCCCATTCCGTTGGTTACGACCTTAGCGCCTTTTTTAATTTTAGCCGTTGAGGTTACCTGCCCCATAATCAGCTCATTGGTTCTGGCATTATAACCAGTAATAATCCCGTTGACGCTCTTGCTATCGGTGCCATTAATCACAATTGAAAAACGATTGGATGACTCGCTGGTATCACTGAGCAGTTCGACTTTACTGTTGGTCTTGTTAACTTCTGCCACTCGGCCAATCAAGCCGCCGCCAGAAAGTACCGGCATGTTCTTTTTAATACCGCTGGTCTGCCCCTTGTTGATCACTAATTGCTGCTGCCATGAAGAAGGCGTCCTGGACATTACAGCTGCACTAACGGTTGAATAGTCGGTCAGCGAGTTCTTGAGCTTTAATTCTGCTTTTAACTGCTTGTTTTCCTTAGCCAGCGTTTGGTCACGAACCTTAACCTGGGCCAGCTCAGATACTTTTTGCTTCAGCTCGCGATTTTCCGTGTAGGCATTCATCAATCCGGAAACTGAATCAGCGACACCCTGTACGGCATTGACCGGATATGCCACAATGCCATCGGCAAAGCCGACGATATCATTGCCAAACTGCTGAATCAGCGGTGGGGTCGAGCGGCGGTTGCGCATTGCAATCGAGCCGCCCATTAAGCCAAAGCAGACTACCAGAATTACCACTGTAATTACCAAGCGGCGATTCGAAAAAAACTTCTGCATTTTTATCCTCCAATGCACCCAGATACATTTAACGGGACTGGGCAAAACAAATCGTTTTGCGACCAGCCCCGCCCTGTTAACTGTGTATCAGTTATTCTTTTTACTTGATTGCGTGACTACTTGCTTTTTTTCATCACGTCAATGCTCTTCAGTGACTCACCAGTCCCGATAGCAACACAGTCCAATGGATCATTGGCGATAAATACTGGTACCTTGGTAGCATCGGCAATAACTTCTGGCAAGTGCTTAAGCAGGGCACCGCCACCAGTCAGCACGATCCCATGGTCAATTACGTCAGCCGCAATTTCCGGTGAGGTTTCTTCCAACGTTCCCTTGATAGCTTCAATAATGGCTTCGACAACATCCTGCAATGCATTGGAAACATCAACTGCCGAAACTTCTTTAGTCTGTGGCAGACCAGTTACCAAATCACGACCACGAACTTCGGTAGTTCCCATTTCCTTAGCTGCCTCAACAGAAGCCGAACCAATATCCCACTTGAGCTTTTCAGCCGTACGTTCACCAATCAGCAGATTCTTGTTTTGACGAACGAACTGTGCGATCGCATCATTCATCTTGTCGCCAGCCATGCGAATCGAACGACTTGAAACGATGCCGCCAAGTGAAATCGTAGCAACATCCGTCGTACCGCCACCAATATCAACAACCATGCTTCCAGTTGGATCCATAACCGGCAGACCAGCACCAATTGCAGCTGCAAAAGGTTCTTCGATCACATAGGCATCGCGTGCGCCAGCCACCCGCGTCGCATCAATTACGGCACGTTTTTCAACTTCCGTAACGCCACTAGGTACGCAGACCATTACGTACGGCTTGCCGCCATTTTTGCCGAGTGCCTTTTCCATATAGTGCTTCATCATAGCAACCGTCGTGTCATAATCGGCAATCACGCCATCTTTCATTGGGCGAATCGCCACAATGCTTGCAGGCGTGCGTCCAATCATATCACGTGCTTCTTCACCAACCGCGATGACCTCGCCGCTCTTTTTGTTGCGGGCAACTACGGATGGTTCACGCAAAACGATGCCTTTGCCTTCAATGTAAACAATAGTATTGGCAGTACCAAGATCAATGCCAATATTTTTTGCTCCAATTCCTAGCAATCTGTTTCTTCCCTTCGTATACAAAAGTAGTCGTTCATTTTCATAATACAATAGCGTTGATATTATACCATAGCCGAACGTTAAATTAACAGACATTACTATACACCAAACGCCAGAGAAAAACAGCATTGCTATTCAGCATTCGGGTTTCCTTAACCGAATTTTAAAATTCAATTCGCAATTTGGTCATTAAATGCCGCATGAGCCTCTTGACTTTCACGCCAGCTGTAATAATCCTGACTGCCGATCACAAGACAGTCCAACAGATGCAGCCCCAGCAGCTGACAGCCCCGTTCCAACCGTCGCATAAAGCTCAGGTCCTGTCTGGATGGCTCAGGATCGCCTGAAGGATGATTGTGAACCATAATCAGACCAAATGAATTCCAATGCAGCACGTAGCGAAAAATTTGATCCGGATAAAGCATACATTCCGCTTGCCCCCCTTTAAACAGACAGCGTCGTGCTATGATCTCGTTGTGCACATCCGTACAAAGCACTTCGACTGACTCTTGCGTCTGTCCAGCCATCTCATCCATTAAAAACTGGCCAACCTCATTGCTGGAGTAGGCGTGACCTAAGATATCATGCGGGCAGGTTAAAATCAGATTTCCCAGCTCAATTGCTGCCAAAACCGGTTTGAGACGTTTGCGATCATATCCCAAAAAAGCATCCTGTTCTTCCATCGTCATATTGCGAAAAACAGCTGGCGTGGGAAAAAGTTCTAAAAAATGATTGGCAAGGTCTCCTTCCTGATCAAAAACCATGTTAACTAATGCCACATAGCGCTGCTGACAAGTTTTTTCAGTCATTTGATTACCTCCTCTGCCATTACTATATGCAAGACAGAGCAGATTTTATTTTTAATCAGCAAAAAAAACGCCGAACTTCTGAAATAAAGTATAACGAGCCGGTAATCAGAATTGCATCATCGGCTGAAACTTCCCTTGATAGCCTCAGCAATCCCTCTTGCCAGCTGGATGCCGTCTCAATTGGCCAATGCGTCTTGATGTCTGCAGCTGCTTTTTTTAAATCAGCGCTTGGCCGTTTGGGACCCGGGCCGGCAAAATTGGTCAGCATCAAATGAACATTGGGCAGACTGGCAATCTCTCCCAACATTAACTGATATTGTTTATCGGCCAAAATTGCTACCAAAACATAGATTTCCATTTCTTTAAAATCATTCTGCAGCGTTGTCGTCAAAGCCTGCATTCCGGGTAGATTATGAGCACCGTCTAAAACAACCAATGGCGAGTCGTTGACGATTTCCAACCGCCCCGGCCAGCGTGTATTGGCCAAGCCATTTTGAAAAGCCTGGACGTCAATCGGCACGCCCAGTCGTTTCAAATAAAGCTGCGCCATGGTAAGAGCAACGGCAGCATTATCAACCTGATATTCACCAGCCAGTCCCAGCTGGAATCGTTGACGATGAAGCATCAGCCCATCATATTCAATCTCGTTTTTCAGCTGATGACGATTTATTTTTTTAGCCGTAAACTGTCGCCCGTTTTCATATAATGGCGCCTGTTTTTTTTGCGCATCTGCTATGATTGTCTGCCGCGCAGCCTCAGGCAGTCTGCCAATCACTACCGGTACATTTGGTTTGATGATACCTGCTTTTTGGCATGCAATCTCAGCCAACGTATCCCCCAAAACATGCATATGATCGTAGCCAACCGTAACAATACCACTGACAGCTGGCACAATCACATTAGTTGAGTCATAAAGGCCGCCAATTCCCACCTCAAGAATTACAACATCTGGCTTTTTTTGTGCAAACCAGGTAAACATAATTGCTGTATCAATCTCAAATTCGGTAGGACCACCCTCGGGCAATACTTGATCTAGATAATCAACAACGGGGGCCACCTTTTGGGCAGCCTTTACCAGCTCATCATCCGAAATCGGCTGGCCATTCAGTGAGATCCGCTCATTAAAGCGGACAATAAACGGCGAGGTAAAAGTCCCTACCGTCAAGCCACTTGCCATTAGGAGCGAGCGCAGCATTGCTACGGTTGAGCCCTTGCCATTGGTGCCGGTAACGTGCAGATAGCTGAGCTTTTCTTGGGGATTGCCAAGTTCTTTTAAAAATCGCTGCATCCGTTTCAGAGTTGGAATCTTTTTAAACTTGGTCCGGCCATGAATAAATGCCAGGGCATCATCATAGTTCTGAATATTTGTCATGATAAATCCTTTCATTTTTACGCCTAATTATAGAACAATTGTTCGCAAAAATCGACTTAATTTGCAAAAAAACATCCCCAAAGCTCTGTTGAACTCTGGGGATGTCCTGCTTACCTAATTAAGCATTCTGCAGCGAAGCAAGACGTGCTTGGGCTGCTTCCAGCTTTTGCTTCCATTCGACTGCCTTAGCGCGTTCTTCGGCTACGACGGCTTCAGGAGCATTATTGACAAATTTTTCGTTGCCAAGCTTCTTTTCGGAACGTTGAACTTCCTTTTCCAGCTTAGCAATCTCTTTTTCCATCCGTGCCTGTTCCTCTTTTAGGTCAACCAGTTCAGCCATTGGAATGTAGACTTCAGCACCGGTAACGATCCCGCTCATGGCTAGTTTTGGCGCCTGCGTATCGGTAGCAATCTGCAGATCAGCAGGATGGCAGAATCGCTTGATGTAGTCTGCATTGGCCAAAAGCATGTCAGCGGCAGCTTGATCATCTGTCTTGATCAGCAGATCGACTGGCTTAGACATTGGCGCATTGGCTTCATTGCGAATATTGCGCACGGCCGTAATCAGTTCGATCAGACGCTTCATCTGTTCTTCTGATTTTTCATCTGCAAATTCATCATGAACCACTGGGTAGTCAGCAATCATGATTGACTTGCCTTCATGCGGCATATCTTGCCACAGCGCCTCAGTAACGAATGGCATGATTGGATGCATCAGTTTAAGCGTTTGGTCGAGCACGTAGCCTAAAATGTTCTTGGTGTCGGCTTTTTCTGCTTCAGTACCATTGTTGAGCTTTTCTTTGGTCATTTCAATGTACCAGTCACAGAAATCGTTCCAGATAAAGTTGTACAGACAGCGGCAAGCTTCACCAAAGTCAAATGACTCAAATTGATCGGTAACCTGCTTGATCGTTGCATTCAAACGACTCAAAATCCAACGGTCTGCCAGATCCCACTTGTCTTTGGCCGGCAGCTTTGGCGCATTCTGCATGTCACCAAGATTCATGATTACATAACGGCTGGCATTCCAGATCTTGTTGATGAAGTTCCAAGCTGCATCCATCTTCTTATAGGAGAAACGAATGTCTTGACCTGGCGTGGAACCCGTAACCAGGAACCAGCGCAAAGCATCCGTACCATACTTTTCGATGACGTCCATTGGATCAATCCCGTTACCCAAGGACTTACTCATCTTACGGCCCTGTTCATCACGAATCAAGCCGTGCAGCAAGACATTGCGGAATGGCGCCTTACCGGTAAATTCCAGCGATTGGAAGATCATCCGGGCAACCCAGAAGAAAATGATGTCGTAACCGCTGACCAGCGTGTTGGTTGGGAAGTAGCGCTTAAAGTCAGCAGAATCAGTGTCAGGCCAGCCCATCGTTGAGAATGGCCACAATGCCGAGCTAAACCAGGTATCAAGCACATCTTTGTCCTGCTCCCAGTTTTCAGCGTCTTTTGGTGCTTCCATGCCAACATACATTTCACCGGTTTGTTTGTTATACCAAGCCGGAATCCGGTGACCCCACCATAATTGACGTGAGATAACCCAGTCATGCACGTTTTCCATCCATTGATTAAAGGTGTGCTCGAAACGTTCTGGGACAAAGTTGACCCGATCAGCCGTCTTTTGGTTGGCCAATGCTTTTTCTGCCAATGGCTTCATCTTAACGAACCACTGCGTTGAAAGCCGAGATTCAACCTGTACGCCGGTCCGTTCAGAGTGACCAACGGAGTGTACGATTGGATCGATCTTCAGCATATAGCCGCCATCTTCCAGATCTTTGACGATTGCCTTACGTGCCTCGAAACGATCCATCCCGCAGTACTTGCCGGCATTTTCATTCAGCGAGGCATCTTCATTCATCGTATTGAGTTCTGGCAGGTTGTGACGCTTGCCAACTAGGAAGTCGTTTGGATCGTGAGCCGGCGTAATCTTAACCATCCCAGTACCAAATTCAGGCGTTACGTAGTCATCAGCAATGATTTCGATCTCACGGTTGACCAGCGGCACCATAACATGCTTGCCGACCAGTTCCTTGTAGCGTTCATCATTTGGGTTTACGGCAACGGCCTCATCGCCAAACATGGTTTCAGGACGCGTCGTAGCAACTTCAATGTAGTCTTTGCCATTAAACGTCGTGCCATCGGTAAATGGATACTTAACGTGGTAGAAGGCACCCTTGTCATCTTTGTGGATAACCTCCATATCGGAAAGCGCCGTCCGTGCCTGTGGATCCCAATTGATAATGTAGGTTGCCCGGTAGATCAGTCCCTTATTGTATAAATCGACGAAAACCTTGCGAACAGCTTTGTTCAGGCCCTCGTCAAGGGTAAAGCGTTCACGATCGTAGTCAACTGAGATTCCCATCTTAGCCCACTGTTTGTGGATGATGTCGGCATATTCGTCTTTCCAGTCCCATACTTGTTGAATAAACTTTTCGCGACCCAGGTCATAACGTGAAATACCTTGTTCGCGCAGCCGTGCTTCAACCTTAGCCTGCGTTGCAATGCCGGCGTGGTCCATCCCTGGCAGCCACAAAACGTCATAGCCCTGCATCCGCTTTTGCCGAATAATCATATCCTGCAGCGTGGTATCCCAGGCATGACCCAAGTGCAGCTTGCCAGTAACGTTAGGAGGTGGAATAACGATTGAGTATGGCTTGGCTTTCTTATCACCGCTTGGCTTAAAGAACCCTTCATCGATCCACCACTGGTAGCGCCCTTCTTCAATCGAAGCTGGGTTGAACTTGGTGGACATGTTCTTTTCTGACATGGCAAGTTCCCCTTTCAGATTTACAGTTATTGGTTAATTTAATTGGCATCAAACAAAAAAAGACTCGCCCTAATAATTAGGACGAGTCTGCTCGCGGTACCACCTAAATTGAAACCCATCCAAAGACAGGCTTCCACTCAAACATGGGATATCGGCCATGAACCGGAACTGCCTACTTGGTTTCAGCAATTCTGCTCGCGAGCTACCTTCAATCTGGCAAACCGAACCTTTTTTCAGCAACAAGGTCTCTCTAAACGGCTTTACCAGATCTACTCTCTCGTTCAATGCTTGAATAGCGTAATAATAAAAGAAATTTTTGGCAACGTCAAGTCGATTCAAATAATTTCTTAATTATTCAGCAGCCGCACCCAACTTTTCCACTGCGTTCAAGGCAGCCAGATAGTCAGGCTCGTGCGTCATTTCAGGAACGATCTGGCGGTAGACGATCTGGCCATCAGCATCAATGAGGAAGATTGATCGTGCCAAGACGCCTTCATCAGGGATCAAAAGCTTCATTGCATAGCCAAATGACTGTTCATAATCAGACAAAAGCTCAGCATTTGGAATATCATTGGCCGCGCACCAACCCTTCTGTTCGTTAATTGGATTAGTGGAGACCGTAATCAAGCGGACGTCAGGATATTCAGCCATTGCCTTGTTGAATTTGCGTGACTGCAGCGAGCAGACCGACGTATTGATGTCTGGTACGACTGAGAATAAAGTTGGCTTGCCCAGCAGCTCACGAGTCTTAACCCGTTGATTCTGAGCATCAAACAGCTTAAAGTGAGGAATTTCCGTACCTACTTCTGGCGGATTGCCGACCAGCTGCATCTTCTCACCATTGACAGTAACTTCCACGATGAACGCTCCTTTCAGTTTCACAGCGTTTTTTAATTTTGTGTGGGAACAGTATACCAAATTTAGCACTATTCGAATAGCCAAATCCGGTGTTTGAACCAAAAAAGCTGATGCATCAAAAAGTATTGCATCAGCTTAAATTTTACAGCAATTCGGCAAATACGTCTTGATTCTGATTCAAGAATTCGTCACCGGCATGAATCTCGGTAATCTTAATATTGTCCAAAGCCCGCTGCATCAATCCTTCAACATCCAGCCGTGCTTCATAGGCCCGCGCCCGTTTCAAATTCGGCTTGGTTTTCGGCGATGGCGGCGTAAAGACCGTGCAGCAGTCTTCATATGGCAGAATCGACAATTCATAGGTATCGATTTCTTCAGCGATCTTGATGATTTCAGTCTTATCAAACGACAGAACCGGACGCAGTACTGGCCAGGTAGTTACATCATTAATAGCTACCATGCTTTCCATCGTCTGTGAGGCCACCTGTCCAAGACTCTCACCGTTAAAGATGGCCAGACCATGGCGTTTCATCGCCAAAGCCGCAGCCAGTCTAAGCATTAAGCGGCGCTGGACAGTCATCAGATAGCCCTCGGGAACCTTTTCCTTAACCGTTTCTTGAATTTCAGTAAACGGTACTTGAATGAACTTGATGCTGCCACAGTATTTTGCCAGTTTGCTGGTCAGCTCCTTTGATTTGGCCAATGCCTGTTCACTGGTATATGGCGGACTGTAGAAGTGTACCATCTCCAAAGAAACCCCACGCTTCATGGCCAGGTAGGCAGCAACCGGTGAATCGATTCCGCCTGAAAGCATCATCATGCCTTTGCCAGCCGTTCCAACTGGCAGACCACCTGCTCCCTTGATCTTTTCACTGGTCAGATAGATTCCGCTTTTCCGAATCTCAACCATCAGATCAATGTCCGGATGGTGAACGTCAACTTGCAAAAGATCAGGAAATTCCTTTAGCAGGTAGGCTCCCAGCTCACGATTCATCTCAAACGTCCCCATTGGAAAGCCATGATCGGCATGCCGAGTACTGATCTTAAAGGTGGCCGGTTCTTTTACCTGTTCTCTGATCATCTTAGCCGCTGCCTGCTTAACTGCTTCAAAGTCGCTTTCAACTCGTAAAGAAGGCGAGAAGGTCTGGATGCCAAACACCTGCTTTAAGCGATCCATAACCTGACTGCTGTCGGCACCATTTAAGTCAATATGCATCCGATCTCTTTGCGGATGAATCTTAACCTGATCGAAGCCATGCAACGCTTTGGTAACATTGGCTCCCAAACGGTCAATAAAGTTCTTTTGGTTGCGCCCTTTTGTCGAAAGCTCGCCATAGCGCACCATAATTTCATCATATTGCATTTTAGAACTAGATTTTCCTTTCAAAAACTAATCGATAATCTTCTTAAAGCCGGCATACAGCTCATCAAAGACGCGATTGAACTCATCAGCCTCAGCCAGGGTGTTTTGATCGCCCAAGCTGATCCGTACGGCACTGGTTGCAATTTCATCGGGAACCTTCATGGCGGCCAGCGTTCCTGCCTCAACGTGCTTTTTTGAAGAACAGGCACTGGTCGTTGAAATATAGATATCGTGATCTTCAAAAGCATGCACGATCGTTTCACCACGTACGCCAACAATTGCAAACGTCAGAATATGAGGAGCAAACGAATCATCATTTTGCGAGATAACCTCAACGTGTTCAAAATTCTTGATATGATCGTAAATCCGCGTCTTGATTGCTTTTTCGCGTTCAACGGCCTGCTTTTCGTTTTGTTTAACCAACCGTAATGCCTTGGCCATCGCAACAAAGCCAGCCGTATTTTCAGTCCCATTGCGGCGGCCGCGCTCCTGACCGCCACCATCAATCAGCGGAGCCAGCTTGCGGCCTGCTTTGGCATATACAAAGCCGGTTCCGCGCGGTGCATGGAACTTATGACCAGAAAAGACCGCAAAATCAACTCGATCCGAAAAGACAATGTCATCGATTCCCTTACCGATTGCCTGCACCGCATCAACCATAAAGTGAACTTTAGGATAGTCCTTTAAGATTTCACCAATTTCCTTGATCGGCTGAATCGTCCCAATCTCATTGTTGACAACCATTGATTCAACCAGGATCGTATCTGGGCGCAGTGCTTTTCTAACGTCTTCTGGATCAATGCGTCCCTGGTCATCGACTGGCAGATAGGTAATCTCAAAACCAAGGTCAGCTAAGCGCTCCATCGAATTACGCACCGCAGCATGCTCAACGCTGGTCGTAATAATATGTTTGCCATATTGACGCTTTTCAATTGCCGTTCCTTTGATGACCCAGTTGTCGCCCTCTGAACCGCCACTGGTAAAAACAATCTCACTTGGCAAAACGCCAAACAGGTCCGCAATCTGCTTACGTGCCTGCTCTTGAAGATTCCAGGCCGTCTCACCAACCTTATGCAGACTGGAGGGATTACCCCAAATCTTTTGGCAAACTTGATTATACGTATCCAAAACTTCTGGCCAGATCTGTGTCGTGGCACTATTGTCAAAATAAATCATACTGTGCTTACTCCTTTAATGCACGCGGGAAAACAGATTTTCCTCGCAAGATATTGCCGCCGATGGATCACATCCGCGACGAAGGTTCGGCTCCTAAAACAACGCTACATTATAACAGATCCCGTTTCTTTTAACCATGATTGATGCCTTAAAATAAAAAAACGCGTCATTGGCGACACGTTTTTGATTTTAAGAATTGCGGTTAAGCTCGGCGTAGTAACGCTGCTCCATTTGCTTATAGGAACCCGGCTCGACTTTTTCAACGGCCTTTTCCAAGATTTCCAGACTGCCCGGATAATTATAATGATTGAATTCATTTTGTGCCTGGGTAATCGCAGCATTGATATCTTCATGATCAATGCTGAGCCGGTTGGCATATTGAATCAGCCGTTCGGTCAGCTCGGCACTATCTCTTAAATCATCGGTTTTTTCCTGCAGCGTTTCCAAATCGTCCTGCACGATCAAAAGCTGCTTGGTAATGTCTTCCATATCAATCTTAACCTGATTGATCGCATCGGCCAGTTTGCCAATTTCATCACTGACCAGGAAGAAATAGTCCATGTAGTCTTGGGGAATTCCCGGCAGATTCAGTGACTCCACGCGTCGTTTGATTGTGCGAATCTCAACTGAGAATCGCTGCAGCGTTTTTTTGGCTCGCGCCTCATCAGACTGTAGATCGGCAACGCTGTCATTGATCTGTTTTTGCTGTTCTTCGATTGCCGTCAACGACTTTTCATTATCGGTCTGACGAGCAACAACCTGACTGTCAATCGCTTCTTCGACTGCAAGTGCTTCTTGATCTTGATCATATGATGCCTGCAGCTGCCGCAACTGCTCGTCAAGGCCGCGTGCGTTGGCCAGTTCGTCATTGTTAAGCGTATAGTTCAGGCTTAAGCGTTCCAACTCATCAATCAGCTCACGATTCTGCTGTTTGGCATGACTCAAATGACGTCCGACATCGCGCATCAAGGGCGCAACTTTCGGCCGAGCATCAAGTTCACGCTGCATAACGTCATAAAGATGCTCGATATGCTGCGTCAGCTGATCGTTTGCCGTTGCTGCCTCGTCCAATCGCAAGGCAGCCAAATCGGCATCCGCCTGTTCGCAAAGCTGACCAAGCTGTTCAATTTCTTGATCAATCTGATCATCGGCAAAGTTATAGTGGTGTCGTTTCAGCTGTTCATAGCCATTTTTTAGTTCCTGCAGCTGGGTGGGAAATTCAGTCAGCAGCGGTTTATAGATATCTGGAATCTTTTGCATCAGTCGGGCCAGTTCCTCGGTATCCTGCTGCAGCTCATTAAGGACGTCTTGAGCTGCTTCATAGTCGCCTTTGACCGTAAGCGTAGTGAACTTGGCAAAGCGAGCTTCCAGATCCGTCAAACGCTGGCGCAGAGCCGTACTGCTTTTGCCATAGCGATAGCTGTTTTCTTCCAGTTCATTATGAAACTGCTGATATTGCTTCTTCAGCTCGCCAATTGCTTTTTGATGTTCCGCCTTAGCATCATCAATTTTTTTCAAACCTTCTTCAAGATTTGTCTGTTCACTCAGCAGCTTGGCAGTTGCATCCTGCAGCTTACGCAGATCCGGCTTGACTTTCAATAGGTTAAACCCATGCAGATCTTGCGCGATTTGATCGGCCAAGTCATCGACCCGACTGGCAGCCGTTAGGAATTCATCTTGATACTCATCCTTGAGCTGATTAAAATCCTTGAGCGAATCACCGCTCAACTCTGGATTTGCGTTTTTGGCAAGCCGTTCGTCTAAATGAGCTGTCAGTGCGGCAGCTTTTTGATTCAGCAAGGCGTCTACCGCATTGAGAGTTCGCTTTTGATAAACGTATACGCCAATAATTACCAATGCAGCAATAACTAAAATTCCGATCAACACTTGAAACATCTATATCCCACCTAATTTTGCACGGTTTATGCTTTGCGTTTTTCACCGTTTAATCCTAAAATTCTACTAATTAAAATTATATCATATCTGCTCTTGACAACTTATTATTTATCGGAGGGATTTTTATTTTGCCAAACTTTAAGCTTATCAACACCCAGCTGGCTGCCTTATTGGAAAATGAAACCAACTTAATTGCTAATCTGGCCAATGCCTCAGCACTGTTAAACGACAGCGTTGATCAATTGAACTGGACTGGCTTTTACCTTTATGACCCTAAAAAAAACGAACTGGTGCTGGGGCCATTTCAAGGACATCCGGCCTGCATGCACATTGCAATGAACAAAGGTGTCTGTGGTCAGTCAGCTGCTCAGCGACAGACGTTGGCGGTTGATGACGTCACTAAGTTTCCTGGGTATATCTCATGTGATGCTGCCGCCCGTTCTGAGCTTGTGATTCCCTTGATTAAAAATCAGCAATTGCTTGGTGTCTTGGATTTGGATGCCCCAGTTGAAAAAAGATTTGATGCAAATCTGCAGGCTGGTATTCAATCTTTTGTCGATGAACTGATCAAACATCTTGACTAGGCATGTTTTTCGCGTTAAAGTACTCTTTGTGTAAAATAATGCAGCAGTGAGGGGCAAGCTCGTCAACAGACCAATGCCGCATGGTGTTTCCAGTAACCCAGCTGCAAGGGTGAACGATCCAATTGGCCTGCACGAATGTCAAGCTCACAATCGGATTATTTTACTCCAAATAATTTTATTGGAGGAATTCTAATATGTCTCGTTACACTGGCCCTAGCTGGCGTGTATCTCGCCGTCTCGGCATGTCTCTGTCCGGTACCGGTAAGGAACTGGCTCGTCGCAACTACGCACCTGGTGATCACGGCAATGACCGTCGTGGCCGCCTGTCTGAATACGGTATGCAACTGCGCGAAAAGCAAAAGCTGCGTTACATGTACGGTATGACTGAACGTCAATTCCGTAACCTGTTCAAGCGTGCCGGTAAGATCAAGGAAGGTACTCACGGTACCAACTTCATGATCCTGCTGGAACGTCGTCTGGACAACATGGTTTACCGTCTGGGTCTGGCTACTACTCGTCGTCAAGCTCGTCAACTGGTTAACCACGGTCACATCACCGTAGATGGCAAGCGCGTTGACATTCCTTCCTTCGAAGTTAAGGTTGGTCAAGTCATCTCCGTTCGCGACAAGTCCAAGAACCTGGACGTTATCAAGAACGCTGTTGAAGCCGTTGTTGCACGTCCTTCATACGTTGAATTCGATGCTGACAAGCTCGAAGGTAAGCTGGTTCGCCTGCCAGAACGTGAAGACATGAACGCCGACATCGACGAAGCGCTGATTGTCGAATTCTACAACAAGCTGTAATATCTAATTACGGTTTATTTCTTAAAAAGCTCTGTGATATAAAATCACAGAGCTTTTTTATATACTAATTCAAATCAAAAAGGCCATGAGCGACTGGGATAGTGGATCGCTCATGGTCTTTGGGGATTTTTGGAGTATTTTGAGATTTAGAGATTAAGATTTATATGTGATACGTAGTTTTTAGAAAACAGCAGCTAGCCATTAGCGGCCATTTGATCTGATTTTTCATTTTCAAGCCCGGCTGTCTGCTTAAAGGCTGCAGCAACGCGTTCCGGCGTGAAGCCAAACTTTTCAATAACCTGTTCACCTGGAGCGCTGGTACCGAATTCATCAACGCCCATTACCATGCCATTCAAGCCGACAAAACGGTGCCAGCACATTGAACTGCCCATTTCGATTGCCAAGCGCTTATCCAGGCGTGGCGGCAGCACCATTTCTTGATACTGCTTTGACTGCCGTAAGAAACGTTCCTGACATGGCATCGAAACAACCTGCACGTCAATGCCTTCTTTGGCTAATCGTTCTCTAGCCTGCAATGCCAAAGAGACTTCAGAGCCGCTGGCAATCAAGATTCCAGCCGGATGATTGGTTTGAGCCGGTGCCAGGACATAAGCTCCTCGTTCTACCGGTGCATGTTTAGCTGCTGCCAAAACCGGCAGTCCCTGACGCGAGGTAACGATTACGCTCGGACGATCAGCGGTTTTGCCAATGACCTGCCAGGAAGCGATCGTTTCATTGGCATCAGCTGGACGATAGACATCGACACCCGGCATTGAGCGCAGCGCTGCCAACTGCTCAACTGGTTCATGCGTTGGACCATCTTCACCAACAGCCAAAGAGTCATGAGAAAAAACAAAGGTAGTCGGGATCTTCATTAAAGCGGCCAGACGAACGGCACCCTTAAGATAGTCGCTAAAGACCAAGAACGTGCTGCCAAAGGCTCGGGTGCCACCATGCAGCGTAATTCCATTCAAGGCTGCTGCCATGCCAAATTCACGTACGCCAAACCGCAGATTGCGGCCTAATGGATTATCCGCAGCAAAATTGTCATCTTTTTTCAGCAGCGTTTTGTTAGAACTGGCCAAGTCAGCGGCCCCGCCCCAAAACATCGGGTTCTGCCGGGCAATTTCCTGCAGTGCGTCATCGCATACCAGCCGCGTGGCAATTTTTTCACCTGGTTGATAGTTCAAGTCATCATCATTCAGCTTAAACTCATCATTCATCAATTGAGCAGCCAGTTGCGGATACTGCTGCTGATAGGAAGCCCACATTTCCAACCAGCGCTGGTATTGCTTTTCTTTGGCAGCCACCAGTTCTTGGAAGTGATCATAAACAGCCTGCGGTACGGCGAAAGATGGTTCATGCCAGTCAAATTTTTCTTTAAGGACAGCCAGACCATCCTGACCAACCGGCGTGCCATGAACTTTGTTGGTTCCCTGTTTAGGCGCGCCATAGCCAATTACCGTCTTAACCTCAATCAAGGTTGGCTTATCGGAACGTTTAGCCCGCCATAAGGCTGCATCGATCTGGGCCAGATCATTGCCATCCTCAACGCGTTCATAATTCCATGAAGCCGCCTTGACCCGCTGTTCAACATTGTCATGCGTACTCATCGACAATGGTCCATCCAGTGAAACATCATTCGAGTCATAAAGCACGATCAGTTTGTTAAGCTGCAGATTGCCTGCAATATCCAAGGCTTCTTGACTGATGCCTTCCATCAAATCACCATCACCCGCCAAAGCGTAAGTGTAATGATCAATTACTGGCATCCCCGGTCGGTTGCACTGTGCAGCTAGATGCTTTTCTGCAATCGCCATGCCAACTGCCATACCAAGTCCTTGACCCAGAGGACCAGTTGAGGCATCAACGCCAGGCGTCCAGCCATATTCTGGATGGCCTGGTGTTTTGGAACCCATTTGGCGAAACGCCTTCAAGTCATCAATAGTGAGATCAAAGCCATTTAGATGCAGCAGACTGTAGAGCAGCGCTGAGCCATGGCCCGCTGACAAGACAAAGCGATCGCGATTGATCCATTTAGGCTGTTTAGGGTTAAAACGCATATGATATTCAAACAGCGTGTAAGCCATTGGCGCAGCGTCCAAAACAATCCCCGGATGGCCGCTGTGCGAGGCTTCAATCATTTCTACGCCCAGCATCCGAGCAGCTGTAACTGATTTTTGATCCAGAGTAGCCTGCTGATTACTCATTGACTGCCGCCTCCTCTGCAACTTCATCTAGAATGCTGAACCCCAGCGTACTAATATCTTGGTCAAAGCCGCGAACCGTATCCAGAGCAACATCTTCTGGCGTAAACTCGCGCCGTGCCAGCCACTTTTGCAGAATTGCCGGTGGTACCGTAATAATATCAATACCAGCCTGCTGAGCCTGACGAATGTTGTCGACTTCACGCGTTGAGGCCCACAATAAGTCAACGTTTGGATGCAGATGCGACATCGCTACGCTGGCATTGACAAAGGAAGTTGGATCCGCCCCCGTATCAGCAACTCGTCCTACAAACAGTGAAATAATCGCTGGCGTCTGTTCGTCCAAAGCTTCCAATGCCAGGCGCACCTGTTCGCTGGTCGTCACTGCGGTAATGTTCAGCTTGATGCCGGCATGTGCCAGTTGATGAATCAGCTCCGTATTAGGCTGTCCATTCAAGTTTAAAATTGGAATCTTAACATAGACATGTTCGCCTAATGAACTTAAGATTTCTGCTTCCTGCTGCATTTTCTGAGGATCTTGTGAAAAAACCTCAAAAGACAGGGAAGCTTCTGGAAACTCGCCAACTACTTGCTTAGCAAACGTCAAGTAATTAGTAACCCCTGCTCGCTTCATCAGTGAGGGATTAGTTGTAAAGCCCGTTACTTCAGGCAGCTTGGCCATTTGACGCATGTCATCAATGACAGCACCGTCAGCATAGATGGCAATCGTTTTTTGCTCAGTTGATTGCATTTCTCTTGCTCCTTTGTTAAATATACCAATTTTTAGTTAACAATTAATTCATGACTCGTATCATGACCGAATTTGCCAACGCCGTCAATTGGATTTTGAAATTATTTTTGCTAATCGATTAGCAATACCAATTCAAGTTTGTGCACTGGTTATCAGTTAATTTTTGAGTCAATCGCCGTTATATCAACGATAATTCACATCTGGACCACTAGGCGACGGTAACTTTATATTGTTAAGCAATCGATTGCGCAAAGCTTTATATTTTTTAGTTATATATGATTTTATTTTCATTTGTGTCTTTAGAATAAGCATATACCAATTTCGAAGTGAGCAAGCTGGGACTGTCAAAAGGCTGTGAATCAAACAACAAATTCACGAAAAAAATTTAAAAAAACAGCTGCCAAGCCGATCAATTACCGCTACCCAATTACAGCAGCAAAGAAATCGCTTTCTCAAGCTGATTGCGAGGCGATTTTGACCATCTTAAAATCTGTCAACCGGTTGACATTGGCGGTTACTGGGGGTATCTTTATCGTGGCAAGTGAAGTCTATCACCAATTTTTAAGACGTGATCTTGTCAGGAAGAAGGGAATTAATTTGGAACAAGCAAGCTCAAAAAACGTCACCGCAGTACCAAAGCGCACCATTTCAATGCCAGCCAGCATTGCCTACTTCGCCCTGTCGATCGTTATCAACTCGATGGGAAACGTTTTGACGCTGGTTACCAGTTCACATATTCATCCACAGTTTTTAGGATCCGCTTATTGGACGGCGGCTGAAAATAATCTCGGCATTGCCGTCCTGGGCAATAATTCAATGACACTGTTTTGGGCATTCATGGTTCTGGGAATGCTAACCTCAGTCTTAAACGCAATTCTGATGCATAAATGGGAATGGAAACGAATTTTTGGCAACTTCATCTTTATGCTGCCGTTTTCAATCTTTATTCAATGGTTTTCCGATATTTTCAACCGAATCATGCCCGATGCCCATTCCTTGCCAATGGTAGTTCTGTATGTTCTGATCAATTTTTTGGGCGTTACTTTGATTGGAGTGGCCATTTCGATCTATCAGCGAGTAAATCTGGTACTGCACCCAGCCGATGATTTATTCCAGATTCTGCG
This sequence comes from Limosilactobacillus sp. WILCCON 0051, assembly GCF_039955095.1. Taxonomy (NCBI): domain Bacteria; kingdom Bacillati; phylum Bacillota; class Bacilli; order Lactobacillales; family Lactobacillaceae; genus Limosilactobacillus; species Limosilactobacillus allomucosae. The sequence goes on along the minus strand of NZ_CP154878.1, from coordinate 540,223 downwards.
TTTTCGTTATTTCAAAGGCAATGCAACCTTATCAATGTGGGCATCATATATTCCGCCAACGATTATGGCTCTGCTGGCTCTGCCTAAGATGGGGCTGGCAAACTTTGGTCTCGGAACGGTTTTTGCGCTGCTATTCCAAGGCGGTATTACTGGGCTTGCCGATCGAATTATCTTCCCTAAGCTCAAGCATCAAGCCTTAGATGTTTAGACTCTTCACTTTTATTAACAGCAGTTTTAGTTAAAGGAGAAAAATTATGGCATTCAATAAAAGTTTAGCTGGCTACTTCGATGATCTGCAGCACATTGGTATTCCAACCGATGATCTGCAAAAAACAGTTGCCTTTTGGGAAAAGCTCGGGTTCAAGATGCTGGGCAATTTTGATACTGACGACCAGGGCAATGAGGTTGTCTTTATGCAATACGCTCACCTGACTCTGGAAATCTGGACTGGTGATGGTGCCGTTCGCCAAACCGGTGCGATTAACCATATCTCTTTAAATACTTCTGATGCCGATGCCGCCTTTAAAGCAGCCAAGGCAGCCGGCTTTAAGATGAAAGAAGATCAAGTTCAGCATCTCGACTTCTGGCAGCATGGCATCAAGTTCTTCAATATTGAAGGACCAAATGCTGAAACTATTGAATTTTGCCAAATCGTCAAAGACTAGGATGATCTTCGCCATTGCTTAATGCAGTGGCGTTTTTTTATTATTCAAGATCAATCAATGATACAATAGGATGAAACTACTTACGGAGGGTTATGCATGGCTAACGAAGAAAAAAGTGCAGTTGATCAGCGGCTGCAAAATGCAGTCTATGGTACGCCTAAAATCAATCCCGATGAGCAAAGACGCTATCTGGGAACTTTTCGTGAGCGAGTCTGCCTGACGATCAGCGTGGCTCAGCTTGGCGAGCGTGACTGGTCTGATGCCCTGCGATTGGAGCTAAAAAAAGGAATCGGCAATCTGGTCTTTTTAAATGGCAATCTAGATGATGAGCAGCTGCGACCATATATGCGAGCAGCCGTTCAAGAACATGCCAGCTTCACTTTGAAAACGGATCCAGAATTTTCAACAGCCCCTGAAAAGCTGGCGGTCGTAGTAGCGGCTAAAACCGCAGTCTATCAGTCGCCAGTTGATGTTGCGAAGCGCTATCCAGATCTGTCAAAGCCAGTTTCTCAAGTCAAGTCGCCGGCCAAGCAAGGCTTTTGGCAGCGACTGTTTCATTCTAAGTAAAACAAAGGAGGCCTTGTTTTTTGCAGCCATTAGCCTATCGCATGCGGCCGCGCAATCTAAACGAAGTCGTTGGTCAGCAGCATCTGGTTGGTCCTGGCAAGATCATCAATCGCATGGTTAAGGCCAAAATGCTCAGCTCAATGATTCTGTATGGCCCGCCTGGCACTGGCAAAACGAGTATCGCCAGTGCTATCGCCGGATCAACCAAGTATGCCTTTCGCATGTTGAATGCGGCCACCGATTCCAAAAAAGATCTGCAGATTGTCGCCGAAGAAGCCAAAATGAGCGGAACCGTGATTCTGCTGCTTGATGAGATTCACCGCCTTGATAAAACCAAGCAGGATTTTTTACTGCCTCATTTAGAAAACGGCCATATCATCTTAATCGGCGCCACGACTGAAAACCCGTATCTGTCGATCAATCCAGCTATTCGCAGTCGCACTCAGATTTTTCCAGTCTACCCCTTAACCGAAAAAGACATCAGCCTGGCCATTGATCGCGCCCTCGCCGACCAGGAGCGAGGCCTGGGGAAAATGCCGCTGGAGCTTGCCGACAATGCTCGTCAGCAGCTGATTCGCGCAGTCAACGGCGATCTGCGCAGTGCGCTAAACGGATTGGAGCTGGCCGCCAAGTCAACCGATCCAGCTCAAGACGGTAAGATTCATCTAACCCTGCCGATTATTGAGGAATGCGTTCAGAAAAAAGCACTGGCTGCCGATAAGGATGGCGATGCTCATTATGACGTCATCTCTGCTTTTCAAAAATCGATTCGCGGCAGTGACGTCGATGCCGCACTTCATTATTTGGCACGGCTGATTGCCGCCGGTGATCTGCCAAGCATTGCCCGCCGCTTGACCGTAATTGCCTATGAGGATATTGGTCTGGCAAACCCGCCAGCCGTTCAGCGAGCCATCACGGCAATTCAGGCAGCTGAAAAAATTGGTCTGCCTGAAGCGCGCATTCCCTTGGCCGATGCCGTAATTGAACTGGCGCTGTCGCCCAAGTCAAATTCAGGTATTCAAGCCATTGATGCTGCTTTAGAGCGTATTGATCAAGGCAGCTTCGGCGAGATCCCCAATTGGCTAAAAGACGCCCACTACCAAGGTGCCCAAAAACTTGGCCATGGCGTCGACTACCAATATCCGCATGATTTTCCACAAGACTGGGTTCGCCAGCAGTATCTACCAGATAAAATCAAAAATGATGAGTATTATCATCCCAAGCCAAACGGTGAATTTGAAAAAGCCCTGGGAATTCAGTATCGGCGGCTATTGAAGGCCCAACGTCAGCCAAGAAGTTGAAAACGATTGCACCTATTTAAAAAAAATGCTAACATACTAATAGAGGTTCTGTAATGTGCGTGTTGTCTAATTCGCAGTCTTGCCTTACAGTTTCGTTACTTTGGGACTAGTGCCTCGACACTGTAACGACATGCCTTCTCACTTGGTAGTCGAAGCTTTGTCGGCCATGGCCCACCTGTCTTATCCACAGGTCAACACTGAAAGACAATTAACGGCATGAACGGAGCCGATACATATCATAATAAAGCGGGATTGAAATCATTACTGGTTTCAGTCCCGCTTTTATGGTACCTTGGCAGAGAAAGGAGTTTTGATTTTTTTGATTACTGTTTTGATGATTATTTTTGCCGCGATCATGCTGATTGAAAGCTGGTATCTATTAAGTCACCGCAAGACCGGTATCTTTGGCCAAACCGCTACTGAGCGCAGTCTTCGTCACTGCAGCATCTGGGGCTGGCTGCTGCTGATCTGGGGTATCGTAAGTCTGATTGCCGCGTTCTTCTCTGATCATATTGGTTTGGTAGCAACCGTATTGGTGATTGGCTGCCTGGCTGACATGGCCATGGCGCTGGCAACCAGTTCGTTAGTGTTCAAAAAACATTGATTTTCTAAACATTTTTTTGCGAAAGCCTTTACAATGTTGTAAAATATAAATAAACAAAGAAGCTTAAGCATTAAGGGGGTACTTGATATGACTCAACAATACCAACACATTTTGGTTCCTGTAGATGGATCAAAGGAAGCTGAACTGGCTTTTAAGAAAGCTGTTGCTGTTGCTAAACGGAATGGCGCTGATACGGAATTGCGCCTGCTGCACGTCGTTGACACTCGTGCTTTCCAAAACATCTCCAGTTTCGACAGCTCAATGGTTGAACAAGTAACCACGACTGCCAAGAAGACGCTGGATCAATACGTTGACTATGCCAAAAAGCAAGGCGTTGCCAATGTCAGCTACACGATTGAATACGGCGCTCCTAAGACGATCATTGCCCGCGAAGTGCCAAAGGAAATGCACGCTGACCTGATTATGATCGGTGCTACTGGTTTAAATGCCGTTGAACGGATCTTGATCGGCTCGGTTACTGAATTCGTTACTCGGACTGCGATCTGTGATGTTTTGGTCGTTCGTACCGACTTGGACAACCAGCCAATTCCAGTTCAAAAAAAACGCTAAGGCATAATTAAAAGCGTTGACTGAAATTTCAGTCAACGCTTTTTTTATGTATAATTTTAAGCCATTGCTAAGGCCTTCATTGATTCCTTAACCAGTTCAGGATGCTGACCGACCAGCGCCAAACTGTGCGCAATCTCTAAATCCTGTTTGCCCACTGCCTGATTGGCCAATGCCAGCTGCGCCTTGCCGGCATGCAGATAATAGCGATCAAGCAGAAACATCGAGCGCATCTGCCGACAGATTTCAATACCGCGCTGCGCAACATTGAGTGACAACTGCGGCTGATCCAGCGCCAGATACAAGCCAGATATGTATTCATAGACTACGATCCACTGCAGCTGGCCGCCAGTTAGCTTTTTTTCATCAATCAAGCGCATTGCCCTTTCAACCAAACGCAGTGCTCGACTTTGACTGCCGATCTTTTCATAAGCCATCGCCATGCCAATCGTGGTCATCGCCAGATAAATATTGGCACTGACGGTCGAAAACTGGGTCAGAACCAATTCAAAGTTAAAGATTGCCTCATCAAATTGATGATTTTGTACCTGCAGCATCCCTAGCAAATAATAGTAGCGCTGCTTATCAAATTCATTTTGCAGATTTTTGACCTTGATCATCTGCAGGGCAGCCTGGGCATCTTCAAACTGCCTTTCTGCCAACAGGCGACCAATCTGATCAAAAGTTGCCGTCATCGAAACGTCATCATTTTCAATAATCTCATTTGCCGAAATATCCAACCGCGAGCAAAGTGCAGTTAAAATATTCATTTTAGGAATTCGATTTTGTTTTTCCATCAGGCTGATCGTTGCCTGCGTACAGATTCCTTCCGCTAATGCTGTCTGTGACAGTCCCCTTTTGCGCCGAATCTGCTTAAAGATATCCCCACGAAGCTTCATCTAATATTCCTTCTTAATATATGTATAGTAAAACCAATTAACCAATAAAAATATGTATATGATTATTTTATCATAAATTTATCAATAATTAGACAATTGTAAATAGTTTGCCAAATATAAAACCTCCAAAACTGGTGGCAGCTCTGGAGGTTGTTATTAATCATCTTAATTGCTTATTTTAGTGATATTCTTTTTTACCGACTTTTTCTTCACCAAGCGACTGGAAATCGTACTTGATTTGTTCTTGCCGTTCAAATTCTTCCAGTCCCAGCTTAATCAGGCGATCAATTAAATCTGAGTACTTAATACCAGAAACTTCCCACATCTGCGGGTAAAGACTAATGTTGGTGAAGCCTGGCAGCGTATTCGGCTCACTCAAGTATGGAACGTTATTTTGGTCAACCAGGAAGTCGATCCGGCAAAGTCCCTTCATGCCAAGCGCCTTGTAAGCTTTCAGTGCCATATCGGTAATCTCTTGCGTCAAGTCATCTGGCAGGATTACCGGCAGATCAAAGACCACGCCACTGGCATCGACAAATTTATTTTCATAGTCGTAGAATGGGTCATCGCTTGGTACTCGGATACCGCCAAGCTTAGAAGCGATTGGATGCTCATTACCAAGAATTGAGATTTCAATTTCACGAGGGTGGTCAATACCTTGCTCAACTAAGACCTTAAAGTCATACTTAAAGGCATCATCAAGAGCAGCTTTTAATTCAGCCTCGTTTTCGACTTTATGAATCCCGACTGAAGAACCTTGCTTGGCCGGCTTAACGAATACCAGATCGCCAAGTTCTTCTTGGATGGCATGCCAGTCGTACTGATCGCGATTTTCTGGCGTCAGCAGAATGTATGGCGTATTGCGAATTCCAGCTTGCGTAATGATCTTCTTGGTAAGATCCTTGTCAAACGACATGGCACTAGCGGCAATCCCTGAACCAATATATGGCTTCTTCAGCAAGCGGAACAGGCCTTGGACCGTACCATCCTCACCTAAGTTACCGTGAATAACCGGAATGAAGAAATCGATCTGCTTAACCGTGCTCAAAGCCTGGATTGGTGCCAGTGGCGCATCAAGATCCATATTGGCATAAGCTTCCTTGACTACGGCATCTTCTGGTTCGCCGTCAAAGATCCGCTGTGAGTATTCATTGTTCAGCAGAATTCCATCTTTGGTGAACATAAACAGGCTGACGTCATATTTGTTCTTGTCCATCGCGTCAAATACATTGTGAGCGCTCCGTTTAGAGACATCGTGTTCCGAAGAATTGCCCCCGAACAGCAATGCTACGTGCAGCTTTTTGTTCGTCATGTAAAATACCACCTATCTAATTTTAAATGTACTTAAACCGTTTTTATTAGAAACTACAGTATAACACTATCTGTAAACGTTGACAACTAAATCTCTTGTTCAATGATCTCAGCCATAACCTTAGGCGGCAGATCTTTGTCAACCAGCAGGGCCGTCATCAAGCGCTGATAGTTGAAAAACAGATGCCAATCCCCCTCATTATCAACGTCTGACTGTTGCTTCAACCAAGCGCGCCAATCTTTTAATTCCATCAAAAAATAATCCTGGTACAGACGATGACGCTTGAGCAGACAGACTAAATACTCCGCAATCTCATTCTGCTCGCCCATTTCCAGCGGCGTGCGCAAACGACGATAGCGTTCCACTAAAACGGTCATCATAAAAATATGATCGCCTCTTAAAAGATCCGTCCGTTCCGTCATTTCCATAAAAATATTGGTCAGTTCAAAAAACATATGTGCCCAGCCGCGTCTGCCGATAAAGCCTCTGGTATCTTTTTCCAGCAGGACTAAGAGTGCAACCTTATTAATTACCTCCTGCAGCTTTTCTTCAGTCAGAAAAAAGTAGCCGAACCGATCAGCCATTAAAAAAGAATGCAGCATGTTGACGGCTGAAGCGCGCATAAAAACTGCCTGATTTTTAGGCTCCAAGACATGTGCGTATAAGATATCGTCTTGCAATACATAGTCTGTCCAATGTGCAATCTCATCAGCACTGACCATCTCATGTCCCAATAAATCATTGATTGCCTGCCTTGAGCATTCTCTGGCCACTCGATCAACCGAAGCCAGATGATAAAACAAACTTTTTTTCTGTACCTGGTCAAGCGGCTCTTTTTCAAGCATCTGCTGCTTAATTACAGACATTTCGTTTTTTAGATAGCGTTGGTCGTCAGCAGGCGGTTCATAGCTGGTTCGCTTTTGGCTGGGAACCTTTTCGACCAGCTCGCCAACTCGCTGATACAGTGATTGAAAGATCTCGGCATTATCAACGCGCTGATGCAGCTCAATCAGTTGTTCTCTTAGACTGGCAATTGATTCAGTCATAGGCATCCCCCTTTTTGGTAATCATTTAATTTTATCACAATAAAAAGACCTTCATGATCCAACATGAAGGTCTTCCAGTCTTTTAGCTAGCTAAAGAAATCATGCATGATGGTGCGGTAGGCATTGATCGTGGCAAAATAGCTCGACCAGGTTGTATACTCATCAACCTGATGCGCCCGCGACCATTCATCAGCACCCAACACGACAACCGGCAGATCACAACGATGCTTGACAAACACACTGGCATCAGTAGCTCCATTGATGATCGTCAGCTCTGGTTTATTGACATAGCTGTCGTTAGCTGCCTTTAAGGCCAGTTTTACCAAATCGCTTTGTGGATCGGTTGCAATCGGCCACCAATCATTTAAGATATTGAGCGTCAATTCATAATCCGTAGTCTGATTTAGATAGTCAATCGCCTTTTCAAGCCGCTGCGTAACTTTTTCATTATCAAACGCACGTGTTGGTCGAAGATTGCCGCGCAGTTCGGCACGATCAGGAATCGTATTAACCTGATCGCCGGCTTTTAAAATCGTAATTGAATGCTTAACGCTGCCTAGATATTGATCCTGCGGCACGTTGTCAAACAAGCTGGCCTCCAGTTCGATAAAACGAGCCAGACCGCTGACGGCATTGATTCCGCGTTCAGGCATGGAGCTGTGTGCTGAGCGTCCCTTGCAGACTACTTGATAGTTATAGCTTCCCGATGTGGCGTAAACGATATTGCCGCCCGTTGGCTCACCTACGATCAAGGCACTCAGATCTTTAGCAATGCCTTTCTCCTCCAAACGATTGGCGCCTGGTGTCCCATATTCCTCGCCAGCCGTTGCAATCAAACGGATCTTGCCATCAGGCTGCCAGCCGCTTTCCTTAAGCTCAATCAAAGCAATTGCCTGAGCAGCCAATCCGCTTTTCATGTCCGCGGCGCCACGGCCAAAGAGTCGATCTCCCTGGGTTTCAGCACCAAATGGATCATGATGCCAGTTAGCACGATTACCCACGGCGACCGTATCCATATGACCAGTAATTCCTAAGACCCGATCAGTATTGCCCTGTCCAAACTCAACGATCAGATTGGCCCGCCGCTCGCCAAACGCATCCACCTCAGCATCCATGTCATGCTGTGCAAACAGTCGTGCTAAGTAGTCGGCAACGTCAAGCTCATTGCCGTTTACCGAATTGATATGAATCAGATCTTTTAAAATTTTTGCTTGCTTTTCCTTATCCATTGTTCAACACCTCTAAAAAAAAAAACGGCCCAAAAAAGCCGTTTCCATAATCTAATCAAATTAACGGTTTTGGTGGTTAACGGCCTTTGCCAAAACGTCACCAACCAGTTGAATGATAATCACCAGCAGCAATACCAGCAAGGTCGCCACGATTGTAATGTCGTTGCAGAAACGATCGTATCCATAGGCAATGGCCGTATTACCAAGGCCACCGGCACCAACCGCACCAGCCATGGCCGTGAGACCAACCAGACTGATCAGTGAAACCGTAGTCACCCGCACCAATTCAGAACGTGCTTCACGCAAGTAGACTTCAAAGATGATATCAGCATTGGTAGCACCAATTGCCTGAGCAGCCTCGATCTTACCATAGTTCACGCTTTCCAGCGCAACCTGAACTTGACGGGCATAAAATGGGAAGAATCCCAAGGACAATGGTACCAAAGCAGCCGTTGTCCCAATCTGCGTACCAACGATCAATTGCGTAAACGGAGCAATGAAGGCCAACAAAATGATAAATGGAATGGCCCGGAACAATGAGACGATCTTGTCAGAAATACTAAACAGCGTCTTATTCTCCATAATGCCGCCAGGTTTTGCAACTACCAGAATCACACCGAACAACACACCGAGGATGCCACCAAAGACAGCTGGCCAAAACGTCATATAGAGCGTTTGACCAATTGAGGTACCCCAGCCACTGTCGCCGCTCCAGCCGAGTTGGACGACATTAGGAAAATATTTTGCAAAAAACTCAGTCATGCCAAATCCCCCGATCATCAATCTTGGTTACTTCAACGTCTTGATCCTTAAAGAACTTTACGGCCGCCTCTCTTTGATCAGGCGTTCCCTTTACGATCACAAACAGCATCCCGATCGGCACGTTGCCTAATACCTCAACGTTGCCATAGATCATGCTGGCTTCGACGCCGGTTGCCCGGTAAAGTCCGATAATCAGTGGCTCAGCAACTGAATCGCCGCTGTAGACCAGCTGATACAGCTCTTCATCATCATTAAGCGTCCCCAGGTTCATTGAACGCAGCGTATCCATGGCCGCCAGTGAACCACCGACAAACTGACGCGTCAGTTCCTGCTGCGGCCGCAAGAAGACTTGCCGCAGCTCGCCTTTTTCAATGATCACCCCATGCTGCATTACCGCAATCTTGTTGGCAACACGCTTAACGGCATCCATTTCGTGAGTAATCAAGATGATCGTAAGACCAATCTTTTCATTTAAATCCTTGAGCAGGTCCAAAATCTGGTTGGTATTACGAGGGTCCAGCGCCGAGGTTGCCTCGTCAGAAATCAAAATTTCTGGATCATTGGCCAGTGCCCGGGCAATGGCAACCCGCTGCTGCTCGCCACCGGAAAGCTGAACTGGATAGGCATCGGCCTTATCCTTTAAGCCGACCAGATCCAAGAGTTTCAATGACTTTTGTTCGACCTCGTCATCACTGAGCTTACTGTGCTTGAGGGCAAACATGACATTGTCGAGCACCGTCGTTTCGTTCAGCAGATTGAAATGCTGAAAGATCATTCCGATGTTGCGTCGCTTTTCCTGCAGTTTTGCGTTGCTGATCTGCTGCTTGTGATCGGCAAACAGCACTTCGCCTTCAACCGTGATCTTGCCTGCAGTTGGCTTTTGCAGCAGGTTGATCGTGCGAACCAGCGTTGACTTGCCGGCACCCGAGTAGCCAACTACCCCATAGATGTCGCCTTTTTCGACTTGCAGGGTGACATCCTTAACGGCTTGAACAGTTTCGTTTTTGCCAGTCTGGAACGTAACGTCGATGTGTTCCAAATCAATAATGTTTGTCCCCATATATCTCTTCTCCTTCTATCTGGTGGAAATTACTTCAGCTTAATGTCCCAAGCTGGCTTTTCCAGACCCTTGTATTGTTCGTTGATGACCTTCTTAACCTTTTCCGTTTGGTATGCCTTTACAACATCCTTGTAGGCTTCCTTGTTGCGGTCCTTCTTACGAGCAGCGATCAAGTTGATCCATTGTTCAGAATCCTTGTTGACTGGTTCAGTAAAGATGGACTTCTTCGTTGAGATCTTGGCAGCCACTGCATAGTTGGTGTTGATAACTGCTGCATCAACACTGTCCAGCGTCCGTGCTGCTTGGTCGGCAGCAACTTCTTTAATCTTCAGGTTCTTTGGATTCTTAGCAATTGAATTGATCGTTGCCAAAGCGCCAGTGTTCTTCTTTAAGGTAATCAAGCCTGCACTCTGCAAAACGTACAGTGCTCGGCTTTCGTTTGATGCATCGTTTGGAATGGCAATCGTAGCACCATCTGGCAGACTCTTAACATTCTTGTAGTTGTTGGAGTAGAGGTGAATTGGCGTGATGAAGGTCTTGCCGATTGAAACCAAAGAACCTTTGTTAGCCTTGTTCCATGCATCCAAGAATGCTTTGTGCTGGAAAGCGTTCAGATCGATGCTGCCGCTTTGCAGAGCCTTGTTTGGCTGGTTGTAGTCAGTAAACGTCTTGAGCTTAATATCAACATTGTATTTGCTCTTGGCCGTCTTTTTAACCTGATTCCAAACTGCCTCATCCTGCTTAGATGGTGAAACGACCCCGACCGTTACGGTTTGTTCCTTTTGCTTGCCAAAATTGCCGAAGCTGAAGATCCCAGCAATAACGACTACCAATGCAACAACGACCCAGATTAACGTTTTTTTCTTACGCTTGTTCATAATGATGTCTCCTCTCAATTCTCAATTAAATAATCCCTTTTTAATAATAGCTTTTCAAAACAACAGCCTGCCGGCAGCCAATTGTTTGATCATTAATCAAAACAAACAAAAAACACTCATCCTTATAAAAAGGACGAGTGTTTCGCGGTACCACCTTTTTTTGCCTAATTCTCGCAAATTAAGCCTCAGTAGGTGACTTAAAAAATCACCTTGCATTGATAACGGCTGCAACCCCGTTACCGGCTAAATATCGCCAGTACCATTCCAAGCCCATCTTCGACTGCTTAACGAATTTCCTCTCACCAACCGGAAACTCTCTGAGCACGCGCCACAATCTACTCTGCTTTTCGATATGTTTGAATTTGTTCGTTCGATTAATTGATTATGTAGTTATTATAATGCAATTTTAATTTACGTCAACACTTTTTTCATAAATTTCATAAAAAAAGCTGAGACCGGCTTTCAATGCCTGTCTCAGCAATCAGAGAAATTTACTCAGCTAAATGGCTGAACCTTAATCATCCACTGACCATCGTCACTGTCAGCAGCCACCCAGCCCTCCAACGCTGGATTAACGGCAACGATCACACCGTCAAGCGGACTTTTTAAATCGACGATCATTTTCTGTCCTTCGATCGTAGCCAGACTGTCATTGGTTTTAAGCTGGGTTCCCACCAATGCTACATCAATAAAATTCGGTTGGCCTAATTCCTGCAGTACTGATTTGTTTAAGCCAACTGCGACCAGATCACGGGCTTGATGATCAATCCACCATGGCTGTTCCATCTTACATCACCCCTAATGAAATTCTTGATTGTTGCTGAACATGTAGGAATGATGATGATACCTCATCGACATGACCATCCCAATCCCAATCAGATTTCCGATCAAAGAAGAGCCACCAGCACTGATAAATGGCAAAGGAATCCCCGTCAATGGCAAAAGGCCGATGTTCATCCCAATATTTTCAAAGACGTGGAAAAGGATCATCATAATGACCCCGGTCGAAATATAGGCATAGAACTCATTTTTAGTATCAAACGTTACCCGAATCATCAGATAGATCAGCAGCAGATAAAGCAAAATCAGCAGGACGCCGCCAATAAAGCCAAAGTTTTCACCGATGACCGAAAAAATCATATCAGATTCACGCACCGGGACATAGACATGCGTGTGGTTAAAGCCCGTCCCGGTAATTCCACCGCTGCCGACCGCCTTAATACTTTGCCAGAGCTGGTAGCCTTGGTTGGTCGTATCAGCTTGAGGATTCAGCCAGGTATCAACTCGATCAAACTGGTATGCCTGAAACCCGATATGCTCTAGGATCCGTCGACCAGTCGTACTGGTAACCATTGCCAGCGCCGAACCGCCAACAACGATCAAAACCGTAGCAACTGGGGCAATAATCCGCCAGGTTACGCCGCCGACCAAGACCATGCCGCAGAAAATGGCAAAGAAGACCAGCGAAGTCCCAAAGTCATTTTGAAAGTGCAGCGAAATCATAATCGGCATCAGCCACAGCAGCATCTTGCCAATCAAGCGCCAGTCCGATTCAACGGTATGAGTACTGTATTGACTGTTATGAGTCGTGATCACGCGGCCCATCATTAATATATAGGCCGGTTTCATGACTTCTGAAGGCTGAAAAGTGAACGGACCAATGGCAAACCAGCTCTTGGCACCTGTACTGGCATAGTACGATCGACTATAAAAGACCAGGATGGCAAACATCAAGAAGATTCCGAGCCAATAGACGATTGGCGCGATTTTCCAGAGCTGTTCGGCGTCAAACTGCATGATAACGATAATCATGATCGTCCCAATGATGTACCAAACCAATTGCGATACTACTTGACGCGTGACGCTGGTCGGGGTCTTATCATTGCTGGCCGCAACATAGATTGAAGCCAGTCCAATCAGCGCCAGCAAAAGCACACAGAAGATAATGCCCCAGTCAATCCGCGATTCATTATCATTTTGCGATCGTTGCATTAAAATTTCTCCTTATTAAAACTAAAAAGGGCTCGGGCTTTTCCCCAACCCCTTTTATCCACCAATCAACCTTGGTGAAGATGATACTGCTGAAGAATCGTTTCCAGCCCTTCTTCTTGCGAGCGAACGTAAAATGCCTGTTCACCTTTGAGAAGAATTGCCTTGAAGCGTTCCTTGTCAGCCACGACCTCACCGATCAGTCGCTTTCCAACAAAAATCTGTTCTACCGGCTGGCCATTGCGTTCAATATCTTTGACGCTAACGGCAACCGTTTTTTCTTTTTTTGACACGTTTTCACCCTTGTCTATGATGTGTTCGTCGGATTGTAAAGTGATCCGGCACTGGGTCGAAACCACCGTGGGCCCAAGGATGGCAGCGTAAAATCCTGGCACTGCCCATTAAAACTCCTTTAAGTCCAAACCGCTGAACGGCCTCCAGCATATACTGCGAGCAGGTTGGCTCATAGCGACACACACGATAGGGACGACGTGAAGAAATGCCGCGCTGATAACCTTTAATCAGCATGATCACTATTTTCCTAAACATTGCTTAATCTATTTGTGATTTTTACCGCTATCAGACTGCATACGTTCCAGCAGCTCACCAGCACCCTTGGCCACGTTGTCCAGTGGGTCTTGTGAAACAACTACGGGTACCTTTAAGCGATCACTAAACAGCTTATCGATACCGTGAAGCATTGCCGTCCCACCCGTCAGCATGATGCCGCGATCGATAATATCGCTGGCAAGCTCTGGTGGTACGGTTTCCAATACGGCAACTGATGCGCGAACGATCTGCTCTAAGGTGTCATGCAATGCATCCGCAATTTCATTTTCATTGGTTTCAATCTGTTTTGGCATCCCGCTGGCAACATCACGACCACGTACTTCCATTGTCTGTGGCTCGTCTACCTTTTGTGCCGTTCCCAGTTCGATCTTGATGCGTTCAGCAGTATGCTCACCAATAATCAAGCCATGATGTTCTTTGATATATTCAGCAATATCACTGTTTAACTGGTCACCAGCCAAGCGAACCGACTCGCTGGCTACGATATCGCCCAAAGAAAGCACGGCAATATCGCTGGTACCGCCACCCATATCGATTACCATATTGCCACGAGGCTTGAAGATATCAAGTCCCGCACCGATTGCAGCTACCTTTGGCTCATATTCCAGGTAAACCTTGCCGCCGCCTGACTGTTCAGCAGCTTGAATGATGGCCTTGCGCTCAATTTCCGTAATATTGGTTGGCGCACAGATCATAATATCAGGTTTTGACATAAAGCCCTTGACGCTAAGCTTGCTGATAAAGTAAGAAAGCATTTCCTGGGTCATATCAAAGTCGGAAATTACCCCGTTTTTCAGTGGACGAATCGCGCGAATGTTGCTTGGCGTCCGTCCCACCATGCGATAGGCTTCCGAACCGACTGCCAGAACCTTATTAGTGCGTGTATCAATTGCCACTACGGATGGTTCGTTTAATACGATACCCTTTCCTTGTACGTAAATCAGAACATTGGCTGTTCCAAGGTCAATTCCGATATCCTTAGCCATGTTTTTCTCCTTCCGATTTTTACTCAATTCGAACGATATTATACCACAACCAGTCTTTAACCGCTGAATTGATAATAATCTACCTTACTTAAATTTTGTTGATAGTTTTTAAGCCGATTCAAAGTTCTTTGACTGCAGACTGGCCCCCAGACTTTGCAGCTTGGCAGGCAAGGCTTCAAACTCATCACCAAGATAAGCACCATTTTCAACAATCGTCAGTCCTTTAGCTGCCAAACCCGCCAGTGTCAGCGTCAGTGCACTGCCGGCATCAAATGCCACAACCTTGATACCGCTAAGCTCAGCCGGTCCATTTAAAATCAATTCACCATCTGCTGCCTGGACACTGGCCTGCATTTTCTTCAATTGATCGAGCAGTCTTTGATCCATGACCGCATTGCTGCTTTTGCCATTAGCCAACAGCTGTAGAATTGCAAGCTCAGGGTACATTGTGCTGGGAAAAAGGCTTTGTGGATCAGCTGGCAGCAAGACTGCCGTTCCTAAAACGCGAACGCCATTTTGCTGGACGACTACGGTGCATCCCATCCGCTCAAGCTGATTAATCACGCCTTGAACGCTTTGCAGATGAACGTTTTCTATGATCACATCGCCATTAGTTATCGCAGCAGCCAGCATCAGTGCCGTTGCCTCCAGATAGTCGCCGGCAATCTCGTAGTCACAGCCATGCAGAAACGTCACGCCTTGTACCCTTACGATTTTTGTTCCCGCGCCATGCACTCGAGCCCCCATCTTATTTAAAAGATTGGCCAGGGCAATGACTTCAAAATCACAGGCTGCATTTTCAATTACCGTAATCCCATCAGCAAGTACCGCTGCCATGATCAAACTTTGCGTATTTAGGCAGTCGCTATCCGTCAGCTTTAAATGACTTCCCTTTAAACGACCTGCTTTGATCGCTAAAGTTTCATCATTTAACGAGACATCAGCTCCCAGGCGTCTTAGATCGGCAATAATCTCATCTGGCACCTGATCTTCGTTTAATCTGACGCTGCCAGTGCGGGCCAACAGCGGTCCAGCCATTAATGAAGCAACTTGTACGGAAGTAATTGCCGTTAGGTCGTCAGCCGTTAGTTTTGCTTGAGATTGAATGATGAGCTGATGAGTCGGCTTATTGACAGTGACAGCCAAGCCCAGCGTTTGTAAGCATTCATTCATCGTGTCAACATTCATCGTATCAGCAACGTTAGCCAGCTTAAGCTCACCAGTTGATGCCAAAAGCGCTGCAACCTGTGCTGTCAGTGCCAGGGCAGTTGACCCCGCAACAGCAACGCTCCCACGTAGACGCTGCCCTCCTTGAATCAGGATTTTTTTCATTTGGTTTTCCTCCAACATTGATTTATTGTGCCAGATAAATCAGATTACGAATTGCTTTTAGAACCGTCAATAAAAAGCTGGCATTCAAGTAGCCGAGCGCGGTTGCCAAAAGTACCGTCAGCAATGGCAGCGTTTTAGGCGGACGACGAAACCAACGTTCCATATGCAGTCCCTGTAGTGCATAAAAGGCAATCCAAATAAAGCCCAATTGTATCACGATCGTAATCAAAGCCTGCAGACCTGTCAGTTCCATTAAACTCCCCCCAATAAGCAATCATTAATCATATTAACATATTCTATGCTAAGCCTTCTAACTGGTGATCAATGTTTATAAGAAATTAAAAAACGCCATGCCTGTAATCGGCATGACGTTTTGACTAACCAAATCAACGCATCTGAGAAACGTTGAGTCGGTTGATTGCTCGGCGCAGGTGAACTTCAGCACGCGCAAGCTCATTTTTACTGTGCTTTTGCTTAGCTTCTTCAACCCACTTTTCAGAGCGTTCTTTGGCTTTTTCAGCCCGAGCTACGTCAATCGTCGTTGGCAGTTCGGCACTGTCAGCAACCACTGTCGCAGTATTATCGTTGAATTCCATGAAACCACCGTTAACGGCGATCACATCGTCTTTAGCGGAGTTGTGCTTGACGCGCAAGGCACTGATCTGCAGCGCTGCAACCAGGGGCACGTGGTTCGCCATGATCCCCATTTGACCGCCACGCGTATCCATAACCAGCATCGTAGCGTCTTTGTTCTCATAGACGGTGCCATCAGGAGTGATAATGGTGACCTTAAAAGTACTATCAGCCATGATCATCCCTCCTAGTTTTCAGCTTTTTCGGCATCAGCTTTCATCTGCTTAGCTTTTTCAACAACATCCTCGATTGGACCGACCAGACGGAAAGCATCTTCCGGCAGGTCATCGTATTTACCATCAAGGATTTCTTTGAAGCCTTTGATCGTGTCTTTCAATGGAACATAACGACCTGGCATCCCCGTAAATTGTGAAGCAACGTTGAAGCTTTGTGACAGGAAGAATTGAATCCGCCGTGCCCGAGCAACAATCGTCTTTTCTTCATCAGAAAGTTCATCCATCCCCAAGATGGCGATGATGTCTTGTAATTCACGGTAACGCTGCAGGACATGCTGTACCCGCGTAGCTACTTCATAGTGTTCCTTACCAACGACTTCAGGCGTCAATGCAGTTGACGTTGAAGCCAGTGGATCAACGGCTGGGTAGATACCCATTTGCGTCAGCCGACGTTCCAGGTTGGTCGTGGCATCCAAGTGGGCAAAAGTCGTTGCTGGAGCAGGGTCGGTGTAGTCATCGGCAGGAACATAAACGGCTTGAATCGACGTAATGGAACCCTTCTTAGTCGAAGTAATCCGTTCCTGCAGCTGACCCATTTCAGTAGCCAGCGTTGGCTGATAACCAACGGCAGATGGAATCCGTCCCAACAAGGCTGAAACTTCTGAACCGGCTTGAGTAAACCGGAAGATGTTGTCGATAAACAGCAGCACGTCTTGGCCCTTTACGTCACGGAAGTATTCCGCAATCGTCAAACCAGTCAGGGCAACCCGCATCCGGGCACCAGGTGGTTCGTTCATTTGACCATAGACCATGGCTGTCTTGCTCAGAACCCCAGAAGCCTTCATTTCGAAGTACATATCGTTACCTTCACGGGTCCGTTCACCAACACCGGTAAATACGGAAATCCCGTTGTGGCCTTGAGCAATGTTGTGGATCAGTTCTTGAATCAAGACGGTCTTGCCGACACCGGCACCACCGAAAAGACCAATCTTACCACCACGAACGTATGGAGCAAGCAGATCAATAACCTTGATCCCCGTTTCCAAAATTTCCGTAGTGTTGTTCAAATCTTCGTACTTAGGTGCTTCACGGTGAATTGGCATCCGCTTGGCATCTGGGCCGAATTCTGGACCATTGTCGATTGGTTCACCAAGGACATTGAAAACTCGACCCAGAGTGTCGTCACCAACTGGAACGCTGATTGAAGCGCCCGTGTTTTCGACCTTCATGCCACGTTGCAGACCATCGGTACCGTCCATGGCAACCGTCCGTACCACACCGTCACCCAGTTCAAGGGAAACTTCAGTAGTCAGCGTCGTGCCATCGCCTTTATCGATCTTCAGCGCGTCATTGATTTCTGGCAGCTTGTCGTCCAAGGGGAATTCAACATCGACAACTGGACCGATAACCTGTACAACTTTACCAGTAGCACTCATGCTGTTTCCTCCTACTTACTAGAATGATTATTCTTGGGCCGTCATACCACCGGTAATTTCAGTAATTTCCGTGGTAATGGCAGCTTGCCGTGCCCGGTTGTATTGAAGCTCCAAATCCGAAATGATCTCATCAGCATTGTCGGAAGCAGAGCTCATTGCATTGGCACTTGAGGAGTGTTCAGACGTCTTGGCATCCAAAATCGCTCCATAAACCAAACTTTCCGCGTATTGAGAAACGATTACCGAAACGATATCGTTGGCGGAAGGTTCGAATTCGAATTCAGGCGAAATCCGCGTCTTGTCAGTTGATTCTTCACTTACGGCCGGCTGATCGTCGGTCATTGAATCTTCTGACACTGGCATCATCTTTTGAACTCGAACGTGTGACGTAATCCGATTGACGTAGTGATTATATGACAGGAAAAGTTCGTCAAATACTCCGTCATTGTACATTTGTACCGTGGTCTTAACGATCCCGCGGACTTCTTTGTACGTTGGCACGTCACTAACACCAGTGTACTCATAAACAACGTTCATACCGCGTTTCTTAAAGAACTCGGTCCCGGTTCGTCCAATCGTCAGGAAAACCGTGTTGTCTTTATTCAAATGGTGTTTTTTCATCGTTTCCAGGGTTTCTTTGATAACGTTGCTGTTGTAGCTTCCTACCAATCCCCGGTCAGATGTGATAACTAAGATGCCAGTCTGCTGTACTGGTCGTTTGTCAAACAGCGACGTGAACTGATCTTTACTATCAGCATCCGTCGTACTGTGAGATTTGACCATGCTGGACAGGACTTCACGAACCGTAGCAGCATAGGCCTCATAAGCCTTAGTATGGTGCTGAATCTGGTTAAGCTTAGCCGTAGAAACCATTTGCATGGCAGAGGTAATCTGACGCGTGCTCTTGGTTGACTGAATCTTGCGTTTAACAGTAGCAAGTGAAGCTGGCACTAAATCTCACCGTCCTTTCGACTAGTCATGCTTAGTTTTTGGCAGCTTTGTCGCTGTCGCTGGTTTGAAATGACGTTTCCTTAAAGTCCTTGATTGCCTGGTCGATAACATCGCCTTCTGGCAGCTTGCCAGTTTCAGCAATCTGGTCATAAACGTCTTGATGGTTTGCACGCATGTAGGCAGCCAGTTCTTGTTCAAAGCGACGAACGTCTTGAACAGGAATGTTGTCAACATAGCCATGTGACAGAGCAAAAAGCGTTACAACCTGTTGAGCGACTGGTTGTGGCTCGTGCAGGCCCTGCTTTAAGATTTCCATCGTCCGTTCACCACGACCCAAACGACGCTGCGTGTTTTCATCCAAGTCGGAACCGAATTGCGCAAAGGCAGCCAGTTCGTTGTAGGCAGAAATATCCAGACGCAGCGTACCAGCAACCTTCTTCATGGCTTTGATCTGAGCGTCACCACCGACACGAGAAACCGAAGTCCCGGCGTTGATGGCTGGACGTTGACCAGCATAGAAGGAGTCAGAATCCAGGAAGATCTGACCGTCAGTAATTGAGATAACGTTGGTTGGAATATAAGCTGAAACGTCACCGGCTTGGGTCTGAATAACTGGCAGAGCAGTCATTGAACCGCCGCCCATGTCGTCTGAAAGCCGTGCAGCACGTTCAAGCAGACGTGAGTGCGTGTAGAAAATGTCACCTGGGTAGGCTTCACGACCAGGTGGCCGCCGCAGAATCAGTGACAGTTCACGGTAGGCATCAGCTTGTTTCGTCAAGTCATCGTAAACGATCAAGACATCTTGGCCATTGTACATAAACTCTTCACCCATTGCAGCTCCGGCATATGGTGCCAGGTAAAGCATTGGTGCAGGGTTGGAGGCACTGGCTGAAACAACGATCGTGTAGTCCAAGGCGCCGTATTGACGCAGCGTTTCAACCTGAGCCCGTACCGTTGATTCCTTTTGACCAATTGCAACATAGATACAAATCATGTCTTGGTCTTTTTGGTTGATGATCGTGTCGATGGCAAGTGAAGTCTTACCAGTCTTACGGTCACCAATGATCAATTCACGTTGGCCACGACCAATTGGTACCAAGGCATCAATAACCTTGATCCCAGTCTGCAGTGGCACGCTAACGCTCTTCCGCTGCATAACGCCAGGGGCCTTCTTTTCCACGGGACGCGTCTTGCTGGTCTTGATTTCGCCAAGACCGTCAATTGGACGTCCCAGTGGGTCAACGACCCGACCTAACAGTTCTTTGCCGACGGGAACTTCCATAATCCGGCCCGTCCGCTTAACAGTATCGCCTTCACGGATTCCCGTGTAGTCCCCCAAAATAACGATACCAACATCGTTACTTTCGAGGTTTTGGGCCATCCCGTAGACACCGTTGCTAAATTCGAGCAACTCACCAGCCATGGCATTTTCCAAGCCATCGGCACGAGCAACCCCGTCACCAACATAGGTAACCGTCCCAGTTTCTTCAACGGAAATTTGGTCCTGATAGTTGGCGAGCTGCTTCTTGATGAGTGAACTGATTTCCTCAGTTTTAATGCTCATAAAGGTCTCACCTCTTTGACAATTGATTATTTAACAAGTAAACGACGAATTTGTTCAATCTTTGAACTGAGACTACCATCCAGAGTTTCGTTGTTTGCTCGGATGATGACTCCGCCTAAAATTGACGGATCAACCGTTTCGTGCAATACGATTTCGTTGGCTGACAGACGCTTAGCCAGACCAGCCTTCAGTTGATCGCGTTGCTTCGTATCGAGTTGCACCGCTGTGATTACTTCGGCGTGGATGCGTTTGTTAAATGCATCGTAACGCCGTTCAAACTCATCAATAATTGCGACCAAATCATCCATGCGGCCGTAATCAAAAACCATTTGAATCAGATTGGAAACGAATGGCGAAGCATCCTTTTTCAATGCATCAATCAAAGATTTTTTCTCAGCGAGTGACAGATCGACACCGCTCAACAGCGCTGCCAAACTGCCATTTTCTTCGAAGACTTGACGCAAAGCAGATAATTCTTGATAAGTCTGATCGAGTTGACCGTTTTCTTCAGCCAGCTCAAAAATTGCTTTCGCATAGCGGTTAGCAACCGTCTTCTTATCAAGACTCATGTTTTACCAACCCTTCGATGTACGAATCGAT
Organism: Limosilactobacillus sp. WILCCON 0051; assembly: GCF_039955095.1. NCBI lineage: Bacteria > Bacillati > Bacillota > Bacilli > Lactobacillales > Lactobacillaceae > Limosilactobacillus > Limosilactobacillus allomucosae. The sequence goes on along the minus strand of NZ_CP154878.1, from coordinate 519,096 downwards.
CAGTGCTTTTTGATCGTCCGCGTTTAATTCCTTGTGGATGAGCTTGGAAGCAATCTCAATAGATAAGTTGGCAACATCGTTTTGCGCCCCTTTCAGAGCATCACGACGTGCCTGCTCAGCATCCTTTTGGGCTTGCTCTTTTACGACCTGCGCATCTTTTTGCGCATCCGTAACGATCTGGTCCCGTTGAGCTTCACCAGTCTTTTTGGCCGTGCTGATAATCTTGGCGGCTTCTTGGTGAGAGTTCTGCAATTCAGTTTGACGCTGTGCAGCCAGCTTTTCTGCTTCGGCACGCGACTTTTCTGCATTGTCGATGTCATCGGAAATCTTGGTTGCCCGCTTGTTCATCATATCCGTAACTGGTTTCCAAGCATAATGCTTAACCAACAGCATCAGGATAATAAATGAAACAATGTAAAACAGCATGTCTCCGACGTATAAGCTATTGGATTGAGCCAGAACACCTTGCAACATCTATTGACACCTCCTTGTAAATTGATAGCTTTAGTTATTTTGAACTACTTGTTCATTACAAGGAAGCCAATAACGATGGCCAGGATAGGCATGGCTTCGATCAAACCAACACCAATGAACATCGTACCACGCAGTGCACCAGACATTTCTGGTTGACGAGCCATCCCATCGATCGTGTGGCTAATAACAAAACCGTTACCAATACCGGCACCCAGTGCCGCACCAAAAGCAGCGATACCTGCAGCAATTGCACCCATTTTTATATCCTCCTTAAGATATGTTTATTCCTCAGCAGAAACCTTCTGAGAAATATAAACCGTAGTTAATGTTACAAAGACATAAGCCTGAATAGCCCCAATGAAGACTGAGAAGCCTTGCCAAACAATTTCAAGTGGCAGACTGACCAGGATCGTTGGAACACCGTGTGAAAAGGCCATCTGTCCAAGCAACTTCAGCAGCAGTTCCCCGGCAAAAATGTTACCAAAGAGCCGCAGACCAAGCGTCAAGAAGTTGGCAAATTCCTCAACCAAGTTAATTGGCAGCATAACAGCATATGGCTTGAGGTAAGAGCCAAAGTAGTGCTTCAAACCGTTTTTGCTGATCCCGGCAAAGTGTGCCAGCATGATCATGCTCAACGAGAAAGTCAGCGTTACGACTGGATCGGCAGTGGGACTTCTCACAATCTCGTTTCCGTTCCATCCGATTTGGAAAATCAGACCCAGCTGGTTTGAGAAGAAGATAAAGGCAAACAGTACGAAGGCCAAGAAGCTGTAGTTGCCAACTTCTGATGCAGGCATTTGTTCCCGCACGATACCGTTTGTAAATTCAATCAACCACTCAATTACGTTTTGACCGCCTTTAGGCTTCATTTGCAGATGCCGTGAAAGACCAAATAAAACAAAGAAGACCAAGACAAAAATAATGGTGCCTGAAATTACGTTAGTCGCATTGAACGTAAGGCCGAATAGCTTAAAAGTATAAGCTTCACCGCCCATTTATATTCCACCTCTTTTCTTTATAACAATAATTTGGTTTGTAAATTGGATTCCATCTCGTTGAAACAACCACGAACTGTCCCAAGTTACGATCATTAATATAGCATTATTTCATTAAAATTTCAAAAAAATATCAGAGCCAAAGAAAGCGTCATCATCAGTTCAATCCGTTACGCAGCAAGCAGTTCGAGTTAATATAATATATAAACCAACCTAATAAATTGTTTATAATTTATATCTATTCATTGACATAAATAAAAAAATGATGACATTTGAGATAAAACGTCATCATTTGTTTCTTTTTTAATTGGTCTAGTTGTTTTTCTTACGTTCGCTGGCAGCCTCATCAGGCAGGATCAGATTTAAAACAATCCCCAAGACCGCTGCCACCGCCAATCCCGAAAACTGATATTGGCCTAACTTTAAGTAGGCATTGCCGATCCCGATCACCAGAATTACCGAGCTGATCATCAAATTACGCTTCTTGTTAAAGTCGATTTGGTCTTCAATCATGACCCGCAGACCGCTAGAGGCAATCACACCAAATAATAGGAAGGAAATCCCACCAATAACGGGACCTGGGATTGATTCAATCAATGCGCTCAGCTTGCCGACAAAACTGAAGAAAACGGCAAACAAGGCAGCCCCTGCCAGAACGTAGACGCTATGAACGCGGGTAATTGCCAGGACGCCAATGTTTTCTCCATAAGATGTCACTGGCGGCCCACCAACGAAGCCGGCAATAATTGAAGCCGTCCCATCACCAGCCAAAGTGTGGTTCAACCCGGGATCCTTAAAGTAGTTGCGTTCGGTCAGCTCGTTAAGGACCATGATATGCCCCATGTGTTCAGTCATGGTAACAAACGCAATTGGCGCCATACTTAAAATCGCGCCCCAATAAAAATGCGGCTGATAGGTCACGAACGGAACCTGAAAATCAGGCAGACTGAACCAATGTGCCGCAGCTACTGGCGTCAGGTCAACAATGCCAAACAGACAGGCAATCACATAGCCGCAAACGATCCCCAGCAGAATCGGAATCAAACCCAAAAAACCTTTGCAAAACATGTTAAAGGCAATCGTAACCAGCAATGTCAGCATGGCAACGGCAAAATAGCGCAGGTCATAATGCGTACCGTTCATCGTAGCATCTTTAGCCGCCGTGCTGGCCAAAGAAAGTCCGATCACCATCACGATTGGGCCGACCACGATTGGCGGCAGCACGCGATCAATCCAGTCCGAGCCAATCATCGTAACGATCAGCGATACCAATAAGTACACACAGCCAACCGCGATCGTACCTTGAGCAATTCCTGGGTAGCCCGTTGATTTCATCAATGCCATCATTGGGACGATAAAACTAAAGCTCGATCCCATATAAGCCGGAATCTTGTGACGTGTGATCAGCAGATACATCAAGGTTCCAACCCCTGAACTGAACAAAGCGATTCCTGGATTCAATCCAACCAGAATCGGCACCAGCACGGTTGAACCAAACATTGAGAACATATGCTGCAATGACAGTCCAACCCACTGACCAAATTCTGGCCTTTCATCAACGTCTAAAACGACGCCATCACGATGTGCCATTCAAAAACACTCCTATGCAGATAAAAATAATAGCCCTTGAGCCTCGGCCCAAAGACTACCTTAAAACAACCTACAAGATGGATGATTATTTTAACGCGTCCTTGGAAACCTCTCTGGATTTCATTAAAGGACCGATATTCAAGTTACTAGACTATAGCTTACTTGTTTTCAGAAAAGCTGTCAACTATCGTCTTCTTGCGTATCCCCATTATCCAAGCCGTAATCGGAACCGTTAGCAAAACTCCAATGAAAGAAGTCAATACCATTATCATCTCGGCAACAAAAATCTTATTGTTCATAATCGTTCCAAATGAGTAATGTAATCCAGCAAACCAGATGAAAAGCGTTAAAAAACCGCCAAAAAAGCCAAAGAACAAAGTATTAAAAGTCGTTCCGATAATCTGTCCACCAATTGCCATGCCGCTTTTCATAATCTGCGCAGTCGAGATATCAGGATGCGCGTTCAATACCTCAGTCAGTCCCGCAGCTACAGCCATCGCTGCTTCAGCAATCGCTCCCAGCGTACTTAGAATCGTCGTTGTAACGGCAACTTTTAGATAGCTGATGCCAATCAGAATCGACATTCCTTCCAGATCCTCACTGTCTTCGGGACCAAAGCCCTGTACCATTGCCCAGTGCTCAACACCAATAATCAGCAGCAGGAGAATTCCCATTACGATCAGCGACGCGTAAAAAGCCGTCACCGTTGTTTTTAGATCATCCTCCCCCATAAAAATCGTTACTGCCAAGATAATGGTTCCAGTCGTCAGCGTTACGAACAATGGCGGAACGTGGAAGGCAATCAGTACGATCGCAAAATATAAAAAGCCAAAGTTTAGCAGCAGGCTTAAAAATGATGTCCATCCCTGCTTGCCGCCAACTAAAATCATCAGAATCATCAAGACCAGTCCCAATGCCGTAATCGTACTCATGCTTTTGCCTTCTTTCCTAATAAAAGCGCTGCTAATGCACTGGCAATCGGAATCGCCAAAACGATGCCGATTCCACTGATCAAGCTTTGAACGGTACCCAGACACATATTCATCGAAAACGTGTAGCCCCAGGAATTGCCATTTTTCAGATACAGCAAAGATGAGGTAAAGGTATCGGCCATAAAAATCAGAAACAAGACGTTAACCAGCGGTCCCATAATGGATTGACCGACGCTGCGACCAGCTAAAAACAGCTGACGCTTAGTTGTAGCTGGATCAAGCTGTTTGAGCTCAAAAATCGTTGCCACGATATCACTTGACTCATCCATTACAGCACCAAGCGATCCCAGCAGCGTCTCGGCCAAAAAGAGCGGTCGCGGAACCTGAGTGACATACTGCATCGACTCATAATAAATTCCGCGTTCCTGTGTCAGATTAAAAACCAGCAGACTGATCAGCATTGCGGCAATCGTACCAAAAACCGTTGCCCCCAAGGTAGCCAGCATCCGCCTGGTAAAACCTAAAATCATGACCAGACTGACAATCGTAAAAATCAGTGCCAGCACGCCAAAAATCAGCAGCACGTGCGCGGCCTGCATTTTTAGGTCCAGCTCAATAGCCAGCACAAACAAAATCGTATTGACGATTACACTAAGCAGAGCTAAACTGCCTTGTCTTCTCATCATCAACAACAGCAGCAAAATTACCAGCCAGACTAAAAAAACAATGACGGTATCGCGCTTATAGCCGGCAATGGTAGCATGCAGCTTACCATTTTTTTCATGAACGCGCGTCAAAAAAACCTCGTTGCCGACTCGATACCTCTGATCCATTGCACCGGAATAAGAATAGGTATTGGTAACCGTGAGCACTTGACCGCGATATTTGCCATTCAGCATTTTAATTCTTAGGTGCTGTTTGGTCTGCCAGTCAACGTTTTTAAACTCATCAGTCTGTTTAACGGCTTTTTCGTTATGCACCTGTTCAACTTTTGCCAATGGTCGCTGATAAAAAGCCTCATTATGAAAGGTAAACAGCAGCGCACCCAGCCCGATAACCAGCAAGATCAAAAACTGCCTTGCAAAACCGGCCGAACCTTTTAATTTCTGCATTCTCTCAGATCCTTTATTGGATTTAATTTTAACAATCAGCTACCATTTTACTATTTTTGACAAGTTTGGCTTCGTTTACCGTCAGTTGTTAAAAAATGTTAAGACTTTTATCCGGCAAAATAAAAAAGCCCAGCCCGTGAGCAGATCACAGACTGAACCTTTAATGTCAGAGCAGACTACTTAGTACCAAAAAGACGGTCACCGGCATCGCCTAATCCTGGGACGATGTAGCCTTGCTCGTTTAAGCGTTCATCCAAAGCTGCCGTGTAGATGTCAACATCCGGATAAGCGGCTTGGATTGCCTTAACGCCTTCTGGAGCAGCAACCAGGCAAGCAAACTTGATGTTCTTTTCTTCACAGCCCCGCTTCTTTAAGGCGCCAATTGCATCAACTGCCGAACCACCCGTTGCCAGCATTGGGTCGACAACGAATAATTGACGTTCCGAAACATCGCTTGGCAGCTTGACGAAATATTCATGTGGCTTAAGCGTTTCTTCATCACGGTACATGCCGATAAAGCCGATCTTGGCTGCCGGAATCAAATCAGTGAATCCTTCAACCATGCCCAGACCAGCCCGCAAGATTGGCACAATAGCAACCTTCTTGCCGGCCAGTTCCTTTTGCGTCGTTTTGCAGATTGGCGTTTTGATTTCAACTTCTTTAAGCGGCATGTTCTTGGAAACCTCGTAAGCAATCAGCGTTGAAATTTCCTTGACCGTTTCGCGGAAAAACTTAGTCCCAACGTTTTTGTCGCGAATCATCGTTAATTTGTGTTGAACCAGTGGATGTTCAATAACTTCAAACTTGCCCATGAATATATAACTCTCCTTAAATGTTTCTCAACTATTGTACCAAAAACGGACCTGGTTGCTTAGGCAAAAAGCAAATTTTATCAATTATTTGACCGGTGCCTCAAAATGCTTGCCGCCAGCCGATTTATTCAGACGGTTCATGTAGGCTGCGCCCAGACCGGTTGCATCCAAACCCTGTACCAGAATGGAGGCAACGTCTTTTTGATCGTCAAAGAATCGCAATCCGGCAAACAAATGTGCACTGGCATCACTGACGTCTTCGCCAAGCGAGTAGATGACGGCATTATCCGGCCAGCTGAATGCATCCAGGATCTGTTTTGCAGCCATCACTCCAACCTTAGATGGCTGCTTGGCAATCCAGGAGTTAACGCTTTGCCAATTCGTCTGCGGATCAACGATGGCTACTGGAACGCCTGGTGCATAATGGCGATACTTCATCCCTGGAGCTTTAGGCGTTTCATTGGTCCCAACATGGTGCTGATCCAAGTCGATTGAACCGATCACAGATTCAATCTGAGCTTTGGTAACGGCACCCGGACGCAGAATGGCGGGCTGTGGCGTCGACAGATCCAGTACCGTTGACTCAACTCCTACCCGTGTCGGACCATTATCAAGAATCCCGAAAATCTTGCCATTCAAATCATGAAAGACGTGCTGAGCCGTTGTCGGACTAGGCTTTCCTGACGTATTGGCAGATGGGCCAACGATCGGAACGCCGGCTTTTAAGATCAGGTCCAGCGTCGGCTGACAGTCAGGGTAGCGAAAGGCCACGGTTGCCAGTCCACCCGTAACCGTTTTTGAAAGCGAGCCTGGCTTGATCTTTAAAATAATCGTCAATGAGCCGGGCCAAAATGCCTTCATCAGCTGACGCGCACTGTTCGGAATCTCAGCCGCGTACCGTTCAACCATTTCAATCGATGCGACATGAACGATCAAAGGGTTGTCGCTGGGCCGCCCTTTAGCAAGATAGACGTTTTTGACCGCGGCTTCATTAGTAGCATCGGCACCCAAACCGTAGACCGTCTCAGTTGGGAAAGCCACTAACTGTCCATCTTTAATGGCTTGAGCTGCTTGATCAATTTCATTCAGCTTAAAAATTCTTGTTTCCAAAATCGTGCTTCCTTCCCAAACTTAAAAGTTCCATGCATGAATCATCCGCATACGATCGGCCATATCATGACGAGTTTCGATTTGAGCATGTGGCGCAACTTGATGACAAAGATCTTGAATGCTTTGTTCCTGGCCAAATCCGGTTTCGCCAAACAGTTGACCGTGCGGCGTTAAGTGATCGCTAATGCTTTCAAACAGCCGATGATAAAAGCCAAGACCATGCTCATCTGCAAACAGAGCAACCGGCGGCTCATAGTCTAAAACGGCCTTATCCATCAAAGAGATTTCCGACGTTGCAATATATGGCGGATTAGTAACGATCAAATCAAATTTTTGATCTGCCAGTCTAGCAAACATATCGCTTTCGATTTCTGGCAGATTAGTTCCATGCAGACGCTGATTGGCAGTCGCTACCCGCAAGGCGCCAGCTGAGATATCGCTAAGCGTTACCTGCCAAAGCGGTCTTTCAAGCTTTAGCGTAATCCCAATCGCACCACTGCCGGTTCCCAAATCCAAAACACGCAGCGGCTTATCTTTTGGCATCGCGGCCAACACCCACTCGACCAGTTCCTCAGTCTCGCTTTCTGGAATCAAGACATCGCGACTGACGATAAACATTCGCCCATAAAACGGTGCTTTGCCAACGACATACTGCGGCGGTTCATGATCGGCCACCCGCTCGATTGCCCGCCGAAACCGCACTGCTTCTTCGGATGGCATGCGATCGCGATTATGCATTAAAAGCGTTGTCGTGTTCCAGTCATGAATCATTTTCAAAATAAACTCAGGCGTCTGCGGATCCAATCCGCGTTCTTTCAAGTATTCGGCTGCCCAGCGCTGAGCCTGAAAATAGTTCCAAGACTCACCGGTTGGTTTATTCATTGCGCAGCTGCTCCAGTTTCTTGGTTTGATCGGCAATGATCAATGCCTCGATAATCTCATCCAGATCGCCAGCCATGATCTTATCCAGCTTGTTAAGCGTCAAGCCGATACGGTGGTCGGTAACCCGGTTTTGCGGATAGTTGTAGGTCCGGATTCGTTCAGAACGATCCCCAGTCCCAATTGCATCCTTACGCTTTTGGTCATAGGCACTCTGTTCTTTTTGCTGATAGTAGTCGTAAACCCGCGCTTTTAAGATCCGCATGGCTTTAGCCCGGTTCTGCTGCTGGGAACGCTCGTCTTGCATCGCCACAACGATACCCGTTGGCAGGTGCGTCATCCGAACGGCAGAGGAAGTCTTGTTGATGTGCTGACCACCGGCACCAGATGAGCGATAAACGTCGGTACGAATGTCTTTAGGATCGATATCAATTTCCACGTCCTCAGCTTCAGGCATTACGCCGACCGTTGCCGTTGACGTGTGTACTCGACCAGCCGATTCCGTTACCGGCACCCGCTGAACTCGGTGTGCACCGTTTTCAAACTTCAGCTTGGAGTAGACCTTATCGCCAGTGATCAGCAAAGAGATTTCCTTAAAGCCGCCGACTTCAGTTTCGTTTTTGTCAACGACTTCAACTTTCCAGCCCTGCTTTTCAGCATAGCGCAGATACATGTCGTACAGATCAGCTGCAAACAGACTGGCCTCGTCTCCACCAGCGGCCCCACGAATCTCCATGATGATGTTTTTGTCATCATTTGGGTCTTTAGGAATCAAAAGCACTTCCAATTCCTTTTCCAGCGTGGCCTGCCGTTCTTTAGACGAGGCAATCTCATCTTTGGTCATCGCCGTTAGATCAGGATCATCAATTTCGCGAAGCATTTCTTCGTCATCTTTAATGGTTTGCGTTACCTGTTTATATTCGTTGTACTTTTCAACGGTTTCACGCAGGCTTCCCTCTTCCTTGGACAATTTCATAAACCGTGCCGTGTCGGCAATCACTTCTGGATCACTGATCAGTTCATTGAGCTCATCATAGCGATCGGCAACCGCTTGAAGCTTGTCAAAGATTTCTTCCATTTCCATGATTATTTCTCCTGTTTCTTATTCAGCAGCGGGTGAAAGTAGTGCTTGCGGCAAACCGGGTAGTACGACTCGTTGCCGCCGATTTGAACCTGTTCTCCTTCATAAACGGGATGACCATCAAGCATGCGCAGATTCATGGTTGCCTTATGCGGGCAGAACCAGCAGATGGTCTTCATTTCTTCGATCTTGTCCGCATAGATCAAAAGATATTTGGAACCTTCAAACAGTTCATTACGAAAGTCATTCTTCAAGCCAAACGTCATGACGGGAATGTTTAATTCATCAACGATCTGCGTCAGCTGTAAGACATGCTCTTTGGACAGAAACTGAGCCTCATCGATCAAGACACAGTAAATGCGCTGGTCAATGTTTTTGACGTATTCATAGACATTGGTGTCTTTCATGATTGGGTGGACTTTTCTTTCCAGACCAATTCGACTGGCAATCGTCCCCCGCCCTGACCGCGTATCCACGCCACTGGTCAGTAAAACAACCGGTTTGCCTTGTTCTTCGTAGTTATGAGCTACTTTTAAGACATCGATCGACTTGCCGGAATTCATCGCGCCATACTTGAAGAATAACTGTGCCACGCTCTTTCACCTTTTCTTTGCAATAGTAACTAAATTATACCGAAAATCAGACCTATTTTAAACCGTCTGACTCAAGGCTGCAATTCAGTCGACACAAGTATAAAATTTTATCACAAATTATCGCTGCTGTGGACCTTTTAGATGATTTGAGCATGATGACTTTCTTTTTTTTGATGCAAAGTTTAAAATTGACCGGTACTATAATAAGTTAAAAATTATTTTGCGGAAGGATTTTTTTATGTCACTGAAAAGCTCATTTGCCGAATTTGCTGGCCGCTCCAGCTATTGGTTTTTGCATACCTTCATGCACGGCGGCAGCTCATTGCCAGGCAAGATTACTTTAAAGCTGGATCCCGACATTCTCCAGTCGTTTGCTAAAAAATATGATCTGGTCATCGTTACTGGAACCAATGGCAAGACCTTGACGACTGCACTAAGCGTCCGCGTCCTGCGCGAAAAATACAGCGATGTCTTGACCAACCCCACCGGCTCAAACATGAAGCAGGGAATCGTTACGACGTTTATCACCGCACCCAAGCCAAAGCAAAAAGGGCTGGCTGTCTTGGAAGTTGACGAGGCCAACGTAGCCATCGTCACCTCCTATATCACGCCAGTTGCCTTTGTCTTTACCAACATTTTCCGTGATCAAATGGACCGCTATGGTGAAATCTACACAACCTATGAAAAAATTCTCAAGGGCGTGCGGATGGCACCAAAAGCCACAATCATTGCCAATGGTGACGAGCAGCTCTTCAACACGCAGAACCTGCCAAACCCCGTTATCTATTACGGCTTTAACCATGAGCATCACGATGACTTGAGAGCGCCAGCCAATACTGACGGTCTGCTTTGTCCTAAATGTCAGCACATTCTGCACTACCACCTGATCACCTACGCTGGCTTGGGCGACTACTTCTGCCCTCATTGTGGCTTTAAGCGTCCTAAGCTTGACTATGCCGTCACCAAGCTGGGAAAACTGACGCCAACCAGCTCGACGTTTGAACTTGACGGCCAGGAATACCGGATTGAAATCGGTGGTCTCTACAACATCTACAATGCGCTGGCAGCCTATGCGCTTGGCCGCTTCCTAGGCGTCAGTCAATCACAGATCAAGCATGCCTTTGAATCCGACGAGCGAGTCTTTGGGCGCCAAGAAGAGATCAACATCGATGGTAAAAAAACGACGCTGATTCTGGTCAAGAACCCCGTTGGCCTCAATCAGGTTCTTGATATGATCGAGACTGATCCTGAACCATTCAGCTTTGTCTTTTTGTTAAACGCCAACTACGCCGATGGAATCGACACCAGCTGGATCTGGGACGGCGACTTTGAAAAGCTGACTCAGCATGACATCAAGCAGTATATGACTGGCGGCGAACGCTACAAGGATATCACCACGCGGCTGACGATGGCCGGCGTCGACAAGATCTGGAAAGAACCAGAACTTGCCAGCGTACTGACCAAAATCAAGGATCTGCCGACTGATCACGTTTATGTTTTAGCCAGCTATACGGCCGTTTTACAGCTCCGTAAACTATTGGCCGAAAAAGGATACATTAAAGGAGGGATGGACTAATGACCAAGTACCATCTGAATCTGGCCCATCTTTATGGAGATCTGCTAAACACCTACAGCGACGTTGGCAACATCATCGCCTTGCGCTATTATGCCAAACAGATGGACGCCGACATTGCCGTTAAGGTTGTCAGTATTGATGAGGAATTTAATCCTGACGAGTTTGACATAGCACTGTTTGGCGGTGGCCAGGACTATGAGCAGCTGGTTGTCTCAAAAGACCTGCCCAACAAGAAAGCTGGAATCGAAAAATTTATCAATGACGGCAAACCGCTGCTGGCGATCTGCGGCGGCTATCAGCTCCTGGGGCACTACTATGTTGGCGCAAACGGTGAAAAGATTCCCGGTCTGGGCGTTTTGGATCACTACACGCTAAGTCAGGATCATAACCGTTTTATTGGTGACATTACCATTAAAAATGAAGAAACTGGGCAAGAATACCATGGCTTTGAAAATCACAACGGCAAGACTTATCTGGGCAAGGGTGAGCGTCCATTGGGCAAGGTCGTTTCCGGTCACGGCAACAATGGCGAGGATGGCAGCGAGGGTGCGATCTACAAAAACGTCTATTGTTCTTATTTCCACGGACCAATCTTGACGCGCAACGGTGAAATCGCCAAAAAGATCCTGTTGGCTGCCCTGCATCACAAATATCCCGCTGCCGATTTTAGTCAGGCAGAGGCCCTGGAAATCAAGCCGACCTTCTAGTCAAAGGAATGGTGAATAAATGATTAATGATGATCTCTATGCTACTTTGATCACGATTATCTTTATTGTTGAAAGCTTTTGGGAATTTCGCTTATATGCCTGGCTGCGCGGTAACCAAGATCTGGCCCGTGATTCTCAGTTAAAGCAGCGGCTGGCTAGCACCATGCGCGTTGAAAGCAAATGGAACTGGGGCTCTTGGCTTTTGATTATTCTCTTGCTGATTGCGCCTGACAACTGGGTGCTGCCTTTTGGATGCCTGCTGGTTTTATTTGAAACGCTGGTCATCAAACGAATGGACAATCTTAAAAATTCAATGCAGAATCAATAATAAAAACGTCACGCAGCGCTGCGTGACGTTTTTTTACTGGTCCTTTTCATTTAGATACGTTGCAAACAAGCGATCTCTGGCATCCAGGAAGGCTTGATTGTCGGCACTTGGATGAACGCGATTGGACAAGACGATCATCCCTTGATCAGTCTGTTTGTCCAAAACCATCCACGTTCCCGTATAACCAGTATGCGAAATAACAAAATGATGATCGCAGCTGCGCGAATGGAACAGTTTCCAGCCAAAGCTGCGCAGATGCTCGCCATTCATCGGCGTCTGATCATAAAACAGGCTGTTGATCGTTGCCAGTTCGACCAGTCCATCCAGATTCGTTTCAAGCAAGGCATGACTGAACTTCAATAGATCATCCAGCGTGGCAAACATTCCCGCGCTGCCGCAGTGCTCGCCTAAGACATAGCCTTTAGGATCATGCGTCTGACCGCGAATCAATCCCCGTTCTTTTTTAATCTCGGTTGGCACGCACTTGGCCGGATCCGGGAAAAACGTCGTATCATTCATCTGCAGCGGTCCTAAGATCCGTTCCGTAATTGCTTTTTGAATCGGCTCACCCAGGATTTTTTCGGCAATCCAGCCAGCATAGATCAAGCCAACGTCAGCATAGCGGATCTGCTTATTTAAATTGGGGCCAACGCGCAGAGTGTTGAGCATTTCTTTAGTCAGCTCAGCGGCCGGCAGCTCATCGCGATGCGGAATATAGCCTTCGATGCTGGAAGTGTGCGTAAGCAGATTGCGAATCGTAACTCGATCATCATTCAGCTCTGGCAGCCAGTTGACGACCGGATCATCCCAGTCCAAAAGTCCCGCGTCCTTTAGCTGCATGATCACGGGAACGGTACCCACGACTTTGGTCAGTGATGCCACATCATAGAGCATGCCATCGATCAGTGGTTCTTTGCTTGGCTGCAGCTGAGCCAGACCGGCCACGTTTTTTAAGGTTGTCTTGCCCTCAAAGATTGCCCAGCTGATGCCAGGAACGATGCCATCATCAACCATGGCATTCAAGGATTGGATCGTATTTTGATATTCGCGCATGTTTTGACCTCTTTAATTAGACTCGGTCTTTATTCTAACACATTCACGGTCAAATCGATGGCTGATCACTAGCCAGCTAAGCCATTGAGCCAGTTGCGATAAAGCTGAATTCCAGGCTGCCGCCACGAATAGTCGATGTCTTGATGATTTTGATCAACATAATAGTTTTTCGGCGGCTGAATGGCCATTCCCTTTTGCTGATCACGCCGATACTCATTGTCGAGCGTATCGGCACTGTATTCGGGATGTCCGGTAATATAGATCGAGTGCCCTTCATCAGCCTGATAGATTAAAGGATCAATCGTCTGGTTGGCGGCCAGTATCTTTAACCCTGCTGGCAGTTGCTTAGGCAGTTCAATTTTGGTATGCCGAGACTGCGGAATCTTGATCGTATTGAGATCTTTTAAAAGCGCTGAATCACAGCTTGCGGTTCCTTGATAAACGCCAAAAAGCTTATGGCTCATTTTCTGCTTGGGTAAGCCGAAATCATTCCAAAGTCCTGCTTGAGCTGCCCAGCATTCATAAATGATCGATTTAACGTGATCGTGAGCCCATTCAACGATCTGTTTAAACTCATCCCAGTAGTCAACGGCTTCAAACGGCAGACATTCGACTGGCGCTCCCGTAATAATCAGGCCATCAAAACATCGCTGGCGAATCTGGTCCAGACAGACATAATGCTGCTTGATTATTTTACTGCTGGTATGACGAAAACGATGGGTGGCCGGATACAGAAACGTCACCGTGCAGTCGATCTGGGTCTCTCGCAGGCGCTGCAGAAACTGCCATTCCGTTGCTTCTTTGGTTGGCATCAGATTTAAAATTAAAATCTCTTTTGGATTGATGACTGCTTCGTTGTTCCAGCGTGACGTTAACTTCAATAAACCGTTGCGTGCATTGACTGCCATGATGATTCCTCCTTAAAAACAAAAAACGTCTTCATCCCGATTTCCCGATTAGTTTAGGAAATCATGGGACGAAGGCGTTTCGTGGTACCACCCATTTTCACTGCCATCTCACAATGACAGTCTCATTCAGTACGGACATACTGGGCGAGATATCGGTCGCTTACCGGCTCAGGTAGCCTATTGACCCCTGAACGAACTCCGAGCTCATCTTCAATCATTATTGGTCGGCCCGCTTTCACCTGATCGGACTCTCTTTAACGACCCGTTGTGATCTACTCTTCTCATCACGGTTCTCATTTTTGTGCTTTATTTTTAATTGATTATTAATCTAACATCTTTTTTTCAAATGTCAAGCACTGACTAACCAGCTAAATCTGATTGCCCAAGAACTGACTGTTGTAAAGATCAGCATAAAAGCCCTGCTTAGCCATTAAGGTTTGGTGGTTGCCCGTTTCAATAATGCGACCATGATTCATGACAATGATCTGCTCAGCATTGCGAATCGTCGACAAACGATGGGCCACGACAAAACTGGTCCGATTCTGCTGAATGTCGTTCATGGCATTTTGAATCAAGGACTCGGTTCGAGTATCGACTGAGCTGGTCGCCTCATCTAAAATTAGAATTTCTGGATTAGCCAAAAATGCCCGGGCAATCGTCAGCAGCTGCCGCTGACCCTGGGAAATATTGGACGCTGATTCATCCAGCACCGTCTGATAGCCATCTGGCAGCTCGCGAATAAAACTGTCGGCATAGGCTAATCTGGCTGCTTGATAAACCTCTTCTTCAGTCGCGTCCTCACGACCATACTTGATGTTGTCAAAGATCGTGCCTTTAAACAGCCAGGTATCCTGCAGCACCATTGCAATGTGCGTCCTTAATTGACTGCGGGTCATCGTCCGCGTATCGTGGCCATCAAGATAGATATGCCCACCCTTGACGTCGTAAAAACGCTCCAAAAGATTGATGATCGTTGACTTACCGGCCCCAGTCGGCCCAACGATTGCGACCATATGATTGGTTGGCGCCTTAAGATTAAAGTCTTGAATCAGCGGCTCGTCATTATAGCTGAACTGAACGTCTTTAAACTCAATCTTAGGCTGATCATGACCTGACAACGGTTCATCTTTTAAGATTCGCTCATCCATTTCCGGTGCATCCAGCACTTCAAAGATTCGCTCAGCTGAGGCAATCGTCTGCTGAATCGTACTGCTCAGATTGGCAACCTGACTCAAAGGCTGTGAGAATTGGTTGGTATACTGCAAGAATGCCTGGACGTTCCCCAGCGTAATCTGGCCATGAATGATCTGTACAGCCCCAATCACGGCAACCAGCAGATAGCCAATGTTTTTGATGCAGTTCATAAATGGGAAGATCAGAATCGAGAAGAACTGTGCCAGCCAGGCAGAATGATAGTACTTCTCGTTTTTCTGCGCGAACTTGGCTTCTTCATCTTCTTCATGATTAAACGTCCGCACGATCGTCTGACCAGCAAAGGTTTCCTCGACTTGTGCATTGATCTTGCCGAGCTCCTCTTGCTGCGTACTGAACAGTTTCTGCGCGCGGGGAGCAATCAAGCCAACGATGCCTAAACTCAAAGGCACGATGATCAGCGCAACCAGCGTCAGTTTCCAGCTGATGGTCAGCATCAACGCCAGCACCCCAACAAACGTAATCACACTGGTAATCATTTGAATCAGGCTCTGCTGCAGCGTGGTGGCAATGTTATCCATATCATTGACCATTCGACTCATCAGATCCCCGTTGCTGTGCGTATCATAGAACTTAACCGGCACGACCTTCATCTTGGCTTTAACGTCACGGCGCAGGTTATAGACCACCTTTTGCGAGATATTGGTCATAATAACCTGCTGTGCCAGACTGAAAAGGCCCGAGAACAGATAAAGCAAAACGACGATGATGGCGATGTGCTTGATCTTGTCAAAATCAATCGGCAATGCGGTCAGATGCTGCCCAGCCTTCATCTGAGCATAGCCCTTCATTATTCCTTGATAGATCGTCGTCGTAGCCTGTCCTAAGATCTTAGGCGAGACGATCGACAAAATTACGGAAATAATGGCCAGCACGATCGAGAAAATCATTCCCCAAGCCCATGGCCGCAGATAGGAAAACAAGCGACCAGTCGTGCCCCAGAAATCCTGTGCCTTAGCTCCCTTGCCGTGTGGTCCGCCATGTGGTCCTCTACGCATGCGCTTCATCTCCTTCCTGAATCTGTGAATGCAGAATCTGTTGATAAGTTGGATTGTCAGCCTTCAACTGAGCATGCGTTCCTTGTCCAACCACGCGTCCTTCATCCAGTACCAAAATCAAATCGGCATCGGCAACCGTTGAAATCCGCTGCGCCACGATCACCGTCACGGCCTGCTTGATCTGCGGGTCGGCTTTTAAGGCCATTCGCAGCCGGGCATCGGTTTTAAAGTCTAGCGCTGAAAATGAATCGTCAAAAACATAAACGGATGCTTTTTTAATGATCGTCCGCGCAATTGCCAACCGCTGCCGCTGACCACCCGAGAAGTTGCTCCCGTTTTGCTCAACGACTGCATCCAGACCGCCAGCTTCCTTGACGAAATCGGCTGCTCGAGCTACTTCCAAGGCATGCCACATCTGTTCATCATCAGCCTGATCATTGCCAAACTGCAGATTGCTGCGAACCGTCCCCGTAAACAGCACGGCTTTTTGCTGCGTTATCGAGATCAAGCTGTGCAGATCATGCTGGCTCAAGCGATTGATTGGCTGATCGTTGACCCGAATCTCGCCTTTTTCAATCTCTAAAAGCCGCGGAATCAGATTCACCAAAGTTGACTTGCCTGATCCCGTTCCGCCAATGATTGCCAGCGTCTGACCAGCTCTAACCTTAAAATTCAGATCGGCTAGCGCCAGTCGTTCAGCGCCATGATAGCGAAAATCAACATGATCAAAGCTTAATGAGGCTGGTTTGCTTAAATCAAGCTTTAGCTGCTGATCCTTTGGCGCATCATGAATGCTGATCGGCTTTTCCAAGACCTCATTGACTCGAACTGCCGACGCCTGCGCCCGCGGAACAAAGACAAAGATCATCGAGAGCATCATGAAGCTGATTAAAATCATTACGGCATAACTTAAAAACGCGATCAGATCACCAACTTCCATTGTCATGTTCGCAATCAGATGGCTGCCCATCCAAATGATGCTGACGTTGGTTAGACTCAAAATCAGGGTCATTACCGGAAACATCAACGAGACCAGCGTAAAGGCCTTGATTCCAGTATCCGTATAGTCGCGATTAGCCTTTTTAAAGCGTTCCTGCTCATAGTCGTCTTGATTAAAGGCCCGAATCACCCGCACGCCAGTCAAGCCTTCTCTAAAAATCAGATTGATGCGGTCGGTCTTTTTCTGAATACTCTTAAACAAAGGCGTGGCCATCGACATGATAATAATAATGACTACTGCCAAGATCGGCAGACTGATCAGAAAAATCTTGGTCAGTCTTGGTTCACGCTGGTAGGCCAAAAAGCAGGCCGCCACCAGCATGATTGGCGACTGAATCATCATCCGCAGCATCTGGACGATCACGTTTTGAATCTGAACCACATCATTGGTCGAGCGCGTAATCAGAGATGAGGTTCCCAACTCTGACATCTCACGCTCCGAAAACCGAAAAACACGCTGATAGATCTGAGCCCGCAGATTTTTGCCGACCTTCATCGCCTGCGTGGCTGCAAAATAGATATTGCCAATTGCCATTAACAGTCCAATCAGCGCGACCCCCATCATGATCCATCCTTCATGAGTAATAAACGACAGATCCTGCTTGACTACCCCACGATTGATAATTTCCGAGGTCAGCGTTGGAATCGTCAAGTCACAAACGACCTGACCAACCATAAATAAAACCGCCAAGACAACGGCCCACCATTGTAGATTACGTTTGGCAATCTTAAGCATGACTATTCTCACCTTCTTTATTTTTTAAACATTCATTTTTGATGTTTTGATCAATTTTTAAAATTAACCGATTAAGTTCCGCTTTTTCCTCATCACTCAGCGTTCCGAATAAGGTTTTGCAGAACCATTGATGACGCTGGTGATTTTCTTTTGCCAGTTCAGTCCCCGCTTTGGTCAGACGGACATGAATGACGCGCTTGTCGCTGACGTCACGCTGTCTTGTGATCAAACCGTCTCTTTCCATTCTGGTCAGAATCTCAGTCATCGAACCCGGCTTGATCTGTGCCAGGCTGGCCAATTCACGCTGCGAGATATTCTCATGTTTCGACAATAGGAACAAGACGCGCCCCTGACCATGAAAGCCACGCTGTTTAGGCTTGGATACCATTCGAATGTCCATACCCAATAAAAACAGATGGCCGAACAGCATTTCATCGCTAATCGACATTTTATTTCCTCCAATTAAAATCGTTAGGTGCATAATAGTTATGTACCTAACGATTTTTTAGTTTACTCTCTTTCCCATAATCGTCAAGCTTTTTTTGAGAATAGAAAAAGCACCCGTTTTAACGGATGCTTTCACTGAGCAAAAAACCATTGCCAACCGTCCAGCGTTCATGACCATTGGCAATGTGGATATTTAGTTAAACTCACCAGTCATTGGATCCATCTGTTGGTATTGACCGGTTGCTGGATTGTATTTGTAGATTCCTTTTAAATGCGAGACATTCGGATCCTGCCCTGCACCGCTGCTGGTCCGCACGTCAACCTGCCAGCTGCCATCACTGGTCTGTGAGGTCATGTATTGGTCGCCATTTTCTGGCTGCAGACCAGCGGCTTGGTTAAGTCCATCAACTACCTGATCGTTAACCGTTGCGGCCGCCTGCGATGACTCATTTGCAGCAGCTGTTTGACTGACTGCCGTTTGAGCTGCTGAAGTCGCTGGCTCGGCTTTCTGAACAGCTGCGGCTGATGATTGAGCAGCCGCACTATCAAGACTGCTGGAAGTTGCGACTGCAGCTGATGAACTGATACTTTGCGACGTTTGGCTGCTGGATTCGCTGGCTTTACTGTTTTTAGCAGCCACGTGCTTCTTTGAGGCGCGCTGATGCGAAACTGCTGTCGCTGAGCTGTTGGAATCGGCTGACTGATTATTGCCGGTCGGAGCGCCGACTGATGCACAGCCCGTTAAGCCCAGCACCATTGCTGCCATCAACAATCCCGTTAGCCAATGCTTCAACTGCTTAATCATGTCAACCGCCCCTTTCCAGATTCAATTTTTCATTACTATTGTAACTCATTTGCAACAATAATGTAATATTTTTTCGAACCGGTATTTATGATATCCGCTGCTGCTTTGACGAATCATCAGCCAACTTGCTGCTTTCGTATTTTGGATCAGACCAGCTGCTTGATGGTTTAATTTGCATTTTAAAACACACGTTCGTATAATTGATTAAAAGTTACCTGAAAGGATGCTATTTTGAGATGCTTGACTACCATAATGAGCCACATGGCGTTTATTTGATGATTGACAATAAGTCTTTTTTTGCCAGCATTGAAAGTGTTCAGCGCGGAATCGACCCATTGGATTCCGTTCTATTGGTCATGGCTGAACACGAAAATAATGGCAGCGGCCTGGTCGTCGCCACCTCGCCACTGGCCAAAAAGCACTTTGGCATTCGCAACGTTGACCGCGGCTACAAGGTTCCCAACGATGCCAGGCTTTTAACCGTTCCACCACGACTGGCGCTTTATCGGCAAAAAAACCGGCAGATCAATCAGATTTTTCGTCGCTATGCTGATGCCGATCATTGGTGGCCATACTCAATCGATGAAAGCATCCTTGATTTAAGCAACACCTGGCCATTTTTTGGCGCAACTCCTGAAAAAGCGGCAGCGGCAATTCAGCGAACCGTTTTTAAAGAACTTGGCTTGCGGACTACAGTTGGGATTGGCGAAAATCCATTACAGGCAAAACTGGCCTTAGATCTGTTCGCCAAGCACGCGCCTAATTTTCAGGGACGGCTTTCATATCATGATTTTGCCGCTCGCATCTGGCCACGGCATGATTTGACCAATATTTGGAGCATTGGGAAAAAAACAGCCACGAAACTAAATCTTTTAGGCATTAATTCCGTTGGTGATCTGGCCCATACCGATCCTCATTGGCTCAAGCACGAATTTGGCGTTGCCGGTACTCATCTTTACGCATTGGCTTGGGGTATTGACCGCACTGATCTTTCTGTGCGGCTGACCCCTAAAAATCCCAGCTGGAGCAGTTCACAGGTCATGCCTAAAGATCTCAGTCATCAAAAAGACATTGAGCAGGGCATCATCAAGGTTGCCAATGATGTAATCGATCGGCTCAGCAGGCATCATCAAAAAGCCGGCCGTATTCGCCTGGGACTTGGCTATGCCAATGGCGTTACTGATAGCAATGGCCGCACCAGCTATAGTCATGAGATGACCATTGAGCCAACTGCTGAACGAAAACTGTTGATCGATCATCTGCTTGGTATTTTTCATCAAGCTTGGTCGGGTGCTGCCGTCCGCAATATTTCCGTTGCATTGAGTCGGCTCAGCGATGCCAACACCCAGCAGATCTCGCTGTTTTGATCGATTGTTGATATTCAACATGACCCCGCTGCCATCTGCGGGGTGATTAAAAATTTAATGAGGTAAACCATGGATGATTCACTTGCCAGTGCTGCTCATCAGATTGCTGAACAGGTCTGGCCATTATTTAAACGATTGCCTAAAACCATCTATCATATTCTGATAGTCAATGATCATTATGACGATCAGTTTAACTTCTTTTTTGAGATTTACCGGCCACATTTTAGAACACATTCCTATCCTCTGTATTCAATGTCCAATCAGCAGCTGGATCAGTTGGAAAAACTGCTGCGTCTGTTGCGTGAACGAGAAGGCCTGCAGATCACCATTGATTTTCGTGGCTTTGACGATCAACGCTGGCCAGGAAGTCAGCGCCGCATTGTCTCCCACCCTTATCAAGCACCGACGTTTAAACAGAATCCGATTATTAAGAATTCCGCAGTTTCGCCCACCATGTCAGCTCCAGTTCGCCTGCCTAAGTATCATGACAAAGAAGCAACCAAGATTGCCAGTGCCTTTTTTAAAAATGAATACATTGACTATGGCATGGGTAAGTGGCATGGCTTTCGCATTGCTGAGCTTAATGAGGTTGAAAATGAATTTGCCGCCTTGCCAATTGAAGCTCCCCAAAATCAGCAGAGCCAATTTGCGATTCGATCATTATTGAAACTCGGCATCGATCAAGGCCAGCCAGTACATCTGCAACTGCAGTTTGGCGGCCGCTGCCATGGCATCAGCGGCATGATCTTAGGCACCACCGAGCAGACCGTTTTTATCAAGCCAGCGCATCAGCACCAGTTGGCCCTGCCATTAAAATTGATTCGCCATGGCGAGCTGCTGGTCAATAATGACATTGATCGTGATCAGCAGTCTGAGTCGCTATAATATCTTTTTCAATTAAATCCTTTGCAGAGTTTTCCACGCCCTGCATCATCCCCAAAAGCCCCCGCCTTATTTTGACGGGGGTTAGATTTTTTTATGTTCTTGAACGCGCATCGACCTTTTCAAACGGTAAATTCCAAAAATTTTGCGTTTGAGCGCCACCGAAAAATCGTTTTGCCTACTGCTGATCAGTTGGCGAGGGCTAAAAAGCGAAATGTTACCAGAAAATCATCGGAAACTAATAAAGGCAGCCCCAATTATGGAACTGCCAAAACACCGTTATATCAACAACTTATCCGCTATTACCTGCCCTATTGTGAAATTTTTCGTTACCAGAAATGTTACCAGAATTTCCTTGTTTTTGAGTGTATCTGCTTGTGAATTAAAATAAAAAAAGTGCATCATATCAACGATTAAGAACGCTGACAGATGCACAATGTTGTTAGGATTGGGTATACAGGGAGCATATCTCAACCGCCTTGAAACATTGATATATCAACCTTTTCAGCGTGGTTAAAAATAACGTCAACCCAAATATCAACCCAAACCGTTTTTATGCATCCATGAACTTGGCGAACTTATCAGCAGTCATTTTCTTTTGATTGGCCGTTACATGAGTATAAACATTAAGCGTGGTTTCAATATTGCTATGGCCTAAACGTTCTTTAACGTCAGATACGGGGATGCCTGCAGCAAACAATAAGCTGCAATGAGTGTGGCGGAAACCATGAACCGTGATATGGCGTAAATGATACTTTTCTTGAATATCATCTAACCAAGTTGTTGGTTTGGTTGGCTGCAGCACCTTATTGTGATTGTTGGTAAAAACTAGCTGATTAAGTTTCATACTGTTATAGCCAAGCATAAACAGGCGCTTTTGCTGCTTAGCCCGCCACTCTTTCAAGCAGGCCATTGTTTCAGCATCAATTGAGATGGTACGAACTGAACCGCGCGTTTTTGGCGATTGAATTAGCAAGCGGTTGTTCATCCCTTTTGAAACAGTCTTATTGATTCTGATCGTACCATTCATAAAGTTAATATCTGACCATTGCAAAGCTAGTGTTTCGCCTTTTCGCATACCTGAAAAAGCAAGCAGACGGAAAAACATATATATTTGATCATCGCCATTGGCCTTGCAGCAGTTTAAGAACTTAATCAATTCATCTTTACTGTAAAAGTTATCAAAATCTTTTGGTTCATAGCCCTTGCGTGGTTTAATTACCTTTTTCATTGGGTTAGTATCGATCAATTCCAAGCGAACCGCATAATCGAAGATATTATTGCTATAAACAACGTATCGATTAAAAGTTTTAGGTGCATCCCTGAACCACTGATTAACTGCTTTTTGGCAGCGTAATACAGTTATTGCATCTATATAGTAATCGCCTAACAATGGTAAAATATGCTTGTTAGCAATTCTATCAGTCGTTGCATAAGTAGATTCCTTAACTGTTTGCTTGTACTGACTGAACCAGAGATCATAAATTTCTTTTAGCTTGTAGCGTTTGACGCGTGGTTTTAACTGACCATTGTCAAACGCTTTTTTTGTTTCATAGTAGGCTGCCAATGCATCATCATAGGTCTTAAAACCACGCTTAAAAGTCTTATGGCTATATCCTTTTTCATTGCTTTGGCCTATATAAAGCGAAAAGCCGTACCTTGTACCATGCTTTGTTTTGTAAGATTTAATTTTCATTTTAGTTAACCTTTCTACTTAATGAGACGAACAATAACAAGTGAGAAAAGGTTAACCCCGCTATTGGGGATGCATGGAAATTGATGCTGCAGGGAATTATTTTAGTTTGTGTTTGTCAGGATCATATGGTTCTGGATTATGGCCGTCAAGATGAATTGCTATTTTCGCAATATCCCAAAGTGCTTGATTTAAAATATCAACAATTTTAATTAGCGTTTCTTCGGTCATACCAGATTTAAGATCACGCTTAGAGCTGCTACTATCGCCTTTTTTTGGTTCTTGATAAAAAGCATCATAAACATAAATAAGTAGATCAATTAATTTATTGTGAACCTCTTCGATAACGCCTAGCTCATCTTCAGCAGGATGGTTATCAAGGCTTTGCATTGCAATATTTGCTTTGGTTTTAAAATCAGCATTTTCATCTAGTTTACCAGTATCAACAAGGTGTTTTATTTCATTTTTTAATTTGTATTTTGGGTATCTTGGTAAATTTTTAAACCAATTATTTTTATCATCAGATAGTCCTTGCAGGTATGATGGCGGAACGTTAAAAAATTCAGATAATTTTTGCCAATATTTTAGCGGTGGTTCTCTTAAACCCTTTTCATAATAAGCAATAGCTTGTGGAGTTACATTTAAATAATTTGCTAAATCTTTTTGTGTTTTATGCTGTTCAAGCCTTAATTCTTTTATTCTATTTCTATTTTTAGGCTGTTTGTTCATATTTTTTCATCACCTTTTAAATATAAATAATACTATTACACGCCAAGATTTATCAACAATTTGTCAATAAAAAAGTAATTATGCCAACAATTTGTTGACTAATATATTTACCCGTTTTATTATTTTGATAAAGCCAACGATTTGTTGAGCTTTAAAGGTGGTGAACAATGATGCAACTTACAGATAGCCAAGTTATCGCTATCAAGCGCAAACGTGGTGAACTAAGTCTTTCTATTGGCGATTTAGCACGTCAAACAGGCGTCAATCGATGGACTTTGAGCGATATTTTAAGCAACGATCATCGCCACGTTTCAAAAGCAACCTATCAAAACCTTACTAATTGGCTTATTGATACGTATGCTGCAGGTGAAAGCAAAACAGACTATGAAACTGTTAAGGGGGTTAAGTGATGGACGAAAAGGAAATTAGCCAAATGGTTAAGGATGCAGTTTTGGACGGTATCAATCGCGCCAAGCATCCCAAATATGACTGGTTAGACGTCAAAGGCGTTTGCGAATGGTTAGGAATCAGCCGCGCCACTCTTTACAAATGGCGCAAGGTTGGCCTGCCATATACCACGATTGATGGAATGGCAATCTACAACAAAGAACAGATTAACAATTGGATGCTTAAACACTAAACAAATTGAGACGAGACGAACAATAACAAGTGAGAAAAAACCGCTGCTGAATCAGCAACGGCAAAAGGGATGGTTTTATGATCACGCAAATTAAAAGCGATATGGCCGCCTTAATCGATATGCAAGGCGAACCAATGACCAAAGCAGGCGCTGCTTTCTGGTACGCATATTTGAACGTGGTAATCTTCGCGGTTTTAGGACTGTATGGAATAGCCGCGCTTAACTTTTGTGAACTGTATCGATATGGCAAACGCTGCTTTAAAGAATCGAGGTGAAACCATGATTAAGGATGCAGCATCCACAAACAATGAATTTTCAGAAATGGAAACCGCAATTTTGGCTTTCATCCCCAATGGTATGGAACGGCCACGACCGTTAAATGAATTAACCATGCTAGTTGTTGGAAAAGATAGCTTGAATGAGCGGCGCAAAGTACGCGACCTAATTAATCATTTGGTAGTAGTGCATCATATTCCAATAGGAGCGCGCTACACCAAGCCAAATGGCTACTATATCGCCACCAATGACCATGAACGCGACCTAGCAATCGAACCATTGATTAGCCAAGTCGTTGAGCTTGAGCGGCGAATTCAATCACTGGTCAATACTGATTTTAGCCAAAACAAAAAACCTGCTGAACTAGAGACCTACCACAATCACTTAGCTAAACAGGTTTTGTTGTTTTAAAAAATATTATTTACGAGGTGTATTTTACCATGAAAAATCAATTATTAGACAACCTATTTGATTTAGAAGAAACTTTAGCCAACTTAAAGAGCATTCAATTGTTGCTAGACCGTCAATTTGACGCCTTGCACGATAGCAATCACAAAGAATATGAACTAGAAACCATGACTGCATCAATTAACTATCTATTAGGTGAATTCAGCAAGAACAACAATCAATCTGAACAGTTGCTGCAAAAGATGGTAAAGGTGATTGCTAATGAACTTGATCGATAACGTTAAGAGGTGAAAACATATGTATGAAAAGATTCCAAATGAGCTGAAGAAACTTTCCCAATGGGGTTATTATCACCGCATCTGGAATGATGAAAAAGGAAAATACAACAAAATCCCCAAAAATCCATACAATGGCGGGGATGGTAAAACCAATGATCAATCCACGTGGTCTGATTTTGATACTGCAATGCAGGCGCTTAAAACTTATCCTGATGCAGACGGTTTAGCATTCTATTTTGCCAATGGCTATGTAGGCTTAGATATTGATCATATTGCTGAAGACCTAAATAATGCCAAGAGTGGCGATACCAACCCAAACAATCTTGTAAACAAAGCCCGTGAATTAACGCATGGCAGTTACATGGAAACCAGTATGAGTGGCGAGGGAATCCACGTTATTTTTAAAGGCGAAATTTTAGGCAAACGGCGGCGCAAAGGTAATTATGAAATGTACCAGTCAGGACGTTTTTTTGCATTGACTGGTAACAGTTTGATGGCTGAACCAGAAATCAAATCGCTTAATAGCCATGATATGAAGATTCTTTATGAGCATTATTTCCACGATGAAAAAGCTGCAGGCCCTACCCAAAAGCAAGTTGAACCCGTTGCTGCTAACAATCTATCAGACGATGAAATTATCGAACGCGCTGAGAATGCATCCAATGGTGAACGCTTTAAATCATTCATGGATGGTGGTTGGGAATCATCCTATAGTAGCCATTCTGAGGCTGACATGGCGTTTGCGAACGATTTAGCTTTTTGGTGTGGTAAAGATTTTGGGCAAATGGATAGAATTTTCAGGCGGTCATCTCTTTACCGCAAAAAATACGATGAAAAGCGCGGCAAAACCACGTATGGCTATGAGCTGCTTAACAAGGCGATTAATGAAACGACAAGCGTATTTAACCCGCATCAACCGCTGAATTTGAATTATGATATGAGCTTTCTACAAAACAACGGGGACGAAACAAAAGGCTTACGGGAAAAAGAAACTAAAACATTGCCAAATTGGGCTTATCTAGACGGCTTAAAAGTTAAAGCATATCCTGCTGCTTTAGGCCATGCAATTTTAGAAGAAAATGATTATTTCTATACAAAGTCAATCGATGGCGCTACCAGTAAAGTTTATTATCAGCTTTATCAATACAACCCTAAAACAGGGCTTTGGGTTGCAATTGGTGATCAAACAATCAAGCATCTAATTTCGGTAAAATTGGTTAGCGTCAACGCTTGGACTGCCAAAACAGCAAGAGAAACATTCCAATACGTATCAGATGGAATTGAAATTAAGCCTATTTCTGAAACTATCGATAACATTCAACCACGTTACGCGCATTTCAAAAATGGCGTTTATGATTTTAAAACGAACCAGATACTGCCACATTCCAAAGAATACTATTTCACTAACGGCCGCGATTATGACCTAGAACCAAATAAAGACGCGCCTGAAACGAATGCTTGGCTAGTTGAATCATTTGGTGATGGCTATAAAACTATGATGGAATATATCGGTTATATGTTTTATAGGAGCTATGAGCCAATTCAAGCATTTGTGATAGTCAAAAGTGGAGGCGGCGAAGGCAAAAGTACCTTTTTCAGAGAGGTAGAAGAACTAATTGGTGATGGTAACTATTCATCCCTGCCATTATCGAACCTTACGCCGCCACTTGGAAATGGCAATAAAAATTTTGACGTTGCTGAACTGTATCATAAACAAGCTAACATTAATGCTGATATTTCAAATAGTATCATTGGCGATACAGGCGCGCTGAAACGAATTACAGGCGGCGATACAATCAGCACTAACGTTAAGAATCACGGAATGATGCAGGCTGAATTTTATGCCAAGTTACTGTTTGGCGCTAACGAACTGCCACCATTCAGGGACAATACACATGGTTTTGAAAGGCGTATTAACGTACTGGAGTTTAGTAGCATCCCTAATTTCAAAGAAAAATATAATTTAAAAACGATTAGGGATGAACGCGGCGCATTTGCTTATGAGTGCATCCAATTGGCAAAGCAGGCTATGGAAAGAAATAGCCTTACTCAAACAGAAAGCATCAAAAAGAACCGCCGCGAATGGATTAACAATAATGATCCCGTGCAAGAATTCATTGATGAATGCTGCACGTTAGGAAAAGATTGCTATATTGAAAAGTCTAATCTTTATGATCAGTACAAAATTTTTTGCCGCAAAAATGCACATAATCCATTAAGCAGCCAAAAATTTAAAGCAGATTTAAAAGTAAAAGGAATTTTTGCAATACGAAAAAGAATCGGTAATGAACGCCCTTATGTTTATGTTGGAATAAGTATGCCATTATATTCTTCAGCTAAAAACATTGTAAAAATGACTAGCTAAGTTTGGACCAACTTTTAACAGTTTGTCCCAACTATGGACCAACTTTTTAACGCTACAAATGCCGTTATATTAACGTTGTCCCAAAAGGACTAAGTTTTTTGAGAAATTAAAATAAAATATTTTATAGTTAGTTAGTTTATTTAGATTATATAAGAATATATAGACAATATATAAAAACTCAAATTTTTAGGACATTTTGGGCCACGCCTACAGCCACAAGGGTTTGAGGGCCATTTCAAATTGGGACAAGTTAGGCCACTTTTTGGGACAAAAGAATAAGCATAGAAAGGAATGATCAATCATGCTGCAGACTGATATTATTTCAAACACTGACCACAAAGAATTGCAATCAAGCATCAATGCTTTTATTGAGAAATATAATTGCGTTTGGGAGGTTAAGCAGATTTTATATTCTACTGCTTGCAATAAAGATGGTGATATTGTTTATTCGGCTGCAATCGTTTTTGACGATTTTGAATAAGGGACTGATGCCACTTGGGAGCATTGTTTAACTTTACAAGCGTGGACGACAAGGCAACTGCTGCTAACGTTAGAACGTTCTTCAGAGAAGATTTATCGCATCTGGAACGCTTATCTGGTCAATCATTAAGGAATGCCCTAGCATCGCCTAGATTGTCGGAGAATGGCAATAATGGCAACCACGCTTTCAATGGTGTTGAGAATGCAGCTATTAATTCAATCGATGCCAAGAACGAATTATCAATCGTGGCTGAGGTCCTTAACCAATGTTCAGAAAGTACCAGAAAGCTAATTACTGATCGTTACATTAGCGACTTAACAGTGTGGCAGGCTGCCAATGCAATTGGTTATGGCCGTACCAGATATATGGAACTATTCAATGCTGCTTGTAATGAGTTTGCAGAACGCTATGCTGCACGCGGCCATGAATTGCGTATCTTTCAATAACTAAACATGAACCCTGCTGATAGCTATCTATTGGCAGGGTTTTGTATTGCAGCATCCCCCCGCCACGTTGCCAATATAAGAGCAATCTGCACATTAACTTGGCTAAACACGCGTGGCAGTTATCAATCTGTTCTTCGAGGGGGCTTTCAGACGCAATGAAAAGCAGCGACCGTTTATAGTTGATCGTTCATGCCTGCTAATGAATCCAATTTCAGCTTTATTTATTAACCACTCGAAGAATTCATTTGTGGACTTAACGAATATCGAATTGATAATTAGCGACCCGTTAAATTGACGGGTTAGCTTGTCTTCATCATTTATGGACTTAGCAAACGTTGCATCGATCATTAACCCCAAGCTATAACGGCTTTCAGACGCAATGAACTATCATGATGCCTTGCAGTCCATTACTTGGCTTAGTCTGAGTTGCTGCAGTCAATCCATAGTCAGGCAAAGCAGTTAGTTATGATCAGATATTTTCATGTTTTATTTTAAATTTCGTTCAATTCAGAAAAAGAACAATCTTTTTGCATTCTTTTTTTAATTGAACTTTTTTTACAGAGTTTTCCACGCCCTGCATCATCCCCAAAAGCCCCCGCCTTATTTTGACGGGGGTTAGATTTTTTTATGTTCTTGAACGCGCATCGACCTTTTCAAACGGTAAATTCCAAAAATTTTGCGTTTGAGCGCCACCGAAGAATCGTTTTGCCTACTGCTGATCAGTTGGCGAGGGCTAAAAAGCGAAATGTTAACCCAAAATAAGAAAAAGCGGCCTAATCAAAAGACCGCTTAAACATTGTTATATCAGTAATTCACTTGCTATTGTTCGCCCCATTAAGTCAACCCAAATATCAACCCAATTTCCTTGTTTTTGAGTGTATCTGCTTGTGAATTAAAATAAAAAAAGTGCATCATATCAACGATTAAGAACGCTGACAGATGCACAATGTTGTTAGGATTGGGTATACAGGGATCGAACCTGTAAATTATGGATTCAGAGTCCACTGCCTTACCATTTGGCTAATACCCAATAAGTTGAGTTGATTGCTTTTAACAACGATTATTAGTATACATAATAATCTATATTGAGTCAACACTTTTTCCAAAATTATTTTTAAAACTATTTATCGTCCAGTTTGTTACTTGAATTTGACTCACCCAATTACGGTTGAGATCAAGTTTCGAATGCAGAATCCATCTAGACAATCCATGCAAGAGACAAAATGCTAAAAGCAGTACTGCTATCCGCAAAATCATAAAATTGCCAACACCAGTTCACCTTCATCATAATACTCAGTCTAATCTAAGCAGACAGTATCCAGTTCAAAATTATAAAAGGACCTTTGATTAATATTTTTCAATAGGAAAATAGCCGACTTTGTGAATGAAATCAAGTCCTAAACGATTGCAATTACCGGACAAAGAGTTTAGTAATTGCAGGTGATATTTTATGAATATATACAGTCCAAAGTTAAAAGGCAAAATCGTTCATGAATACTTTGAACGAAAAGATAACATCAGTATTAGCAAATTAAGCAGACAGCACGACATTGATCCTCGTCGGGTTGGCGAGTGGATCCGCAACTATCGGCTTCGAGGAAAGCTTATTGCCTAACCCATCAAACGAAAATTCAGTCAGAAGTTCAAAGAAGATGTAGTAGACTACCATCAAACCCATGAGGAAACCTTGGAACAAGTTGCCGCAAAATTTGATGTACGTCCAACTTAGGTCAGCTCCTGGAAAAGCATGGCTCAAAAGCACGGTAGCGCAGTCTTGGCATCTCAGAAAGAGAAGGCAGTAAAAACTATGGAGCACAAGCAAAAAGAACCACAACAATGGACGAAAGAAGACAGCGACAAGCATGAAATGACGGCTGAAACGGGTATTTATCGAAATCGCCATCGCCTTGGACCGTTCAAGAACCACTATTTACCGTCGTTCTTTCGTTGCACCAATCAGCTCAGTTTAGCAAATAAAAAGGTCAATGTGCAAAAATCGCACATTGACCTTTTAAAATTATCAAGTTTTACCTTTGTATCACCCACACGGGGATCGAACCCGTAACTCCGCCTTGAGAGGGCGACGTCTTAACCAATTTGACCAGTGGGCAATAGTAACGTACATGTATTAGTTTACGTTACTATGATGGATTTTGTCAATCAATATTTCGAATTATTCATAAGAAAGTTCAATTAAATATACCGATTCGCGTGGAATATGCGACGTCGTAACCCAGACATCATGATATCCCGGAATATCACCACGCGTCTGCTGATAGAAATAATCTAACAGCTCGCCATTTTTGGCAACGAATTCTGGCGCCAACCGATTAACCATTAATTTACTGTCTGGAAAATAAAAATCAGAATCAGCGATCTTCAAATTATCGGGAATCGTAATCGAAATCGCATTTGAATAGAGTGGCATCCGCGTTTTGATCAACTCGGGATGATGATTGATCTTGGACAAAACGTAGTACAAAGTATCAGAATTACTGGCCATCTTATCGCTTCCTTATTCTCTCTTCTCTTAATTTCACCACTGCATTTCATTTTAGCAGAAAGGGCTTAGAAAAGTTAAGTCATTCCTCCAACCGTCTTTCATGATTATTTAACGAAATGTCGAATCAACCAATTAACCAGCCAGAAAAGCAGGCCATAAGCTGCAGTACCCAGTATGATCAGTCCCAGCCAGATCACAGTCTCTTTTTTCAGCTGACCTGAAGCAGCAATCATTGTCGCTGTGCTCATCCCACCAAGCAATGCGTATATTCCTACCGTCATCAATAGGCTTTTTTTAGAGTTGATCCTCTCCAGCAGCCAGTCAAGATAATACCATTGAATCAAGGCAACCAAGCTAATGACAGCTATTATCTTCCAAAAACCAAGCGGCGGTGGAAAATCTGCTCCCAACAGTGCTATTCCGAGACTGCCAATAATAAAGACAGCCGTTTCGCTGATTTTAATTTTTTTCATAACCAAATTCCCCAATTATAATCAAAGGCAATCAAAAAGCATGATTCTGACCATCATCAAAATCATGCTCCTATTGTTATTTTAATCAAAAGTCGTCTTGAGGCCAGCCCGTTCAACTGCCTTTAAAAGCGTTAAGACGATCAATGTCTCAATTGGCCAGGAAATAACCTCTTTGGGCAGTCGTACCATCAATAGTGCCATAAAAGACATCGCACTGCTGCCTTGCCCTATTCCCATCAAATAAAGCCAAAGCGTCGTAAAAAAAACATTGGTAATCAGGATCTGGCAAAATTCATAAATCAAGATTCGCCGCCAGTTGATCTGCTGCTGATATAGGAACATCCCGGCAATTATTCCTGAAATTGCAGCTGATAGAGTGAAGCCAGGGAAAAACATGGCCCCAGAGCTCAACAGCGTATTACTAATCAGATCGTTGATAATCATTGACAGCGCGCCGATCCAGGGCCCCAGTAAAAAGCCAATCAGTGCCGTAGCAATAAAGCCTAAACCAATCTTTAAGACTGCCGGATCACCAATCGACAGCTTCTCCAAAATAATCTGCAGCGCAATCAGCATTGCTGCCAGCGCCATTCTCTTAGTATCAAACTTGGGACCGTGCAGTGACAATATTTTCATAATCAACATCTCCCTAAAATTTTTTGTTAGGGAACAACATTGACCATGGTCTCCGGTGGTGAATGCGGAAAATACAAGCAGCCGCAGCTTCCTTCCGGTTTCCACATTCCGCTCCACCGGACAATAACTCATATTTTCCTACCCCAACGCTTGATATTGTACGACTTAAAGCTTTCCTTTTCAATATTTGATCTAATATCATTCGTATTTTAATTCAGATGGTAATTTAGACATTTGAGATTGGATTTACTCATAAATTACCTGACAACTTAGCGTATAATTTAGTTAGCTTATTTTTTACAGCAAAGAAAGGATTTTAAAAATGGCCACTCAAATCAGCAATCAATTTTTAACCCTGGCAGATGGCAACCAAATGCCGCAAGAAGGTTTTGGATTATATAAAATCACGGATGAAAAAGAAGCCGTCAACGCCATTAAGTGGGCATACGAAGCTGGTTACCGTTTGTTTGATACGGCGCAGATGTATGAAAATGAAGAATTCGTTGGTGAGGGTCTGCGGCAGCTGTCCGCACCACGTGAAAGCTATTTTGTTACGACCAAGGTTTCAGAAGCCAACCAAGGCTACGACCAAACCAAGCAGTCAGTTGTCAGCTCATTAAAAAAGCTTGGCCTAGATTATGTTGACCTGCTTTTGATCCACTGGCCGGTTCACCAACACTTCTTTGAAACCTGGCGAGCCTTTGAAGACTTGAAGGCAGAAGGATTGGTACGTTCGATTGGCGTTTCCAACTATGGCATGGTGCATTTGGAATATCTGGCAACCAAAGCGCGTGAAATGCCGGTTTTGGATCAATTGGAGGTTCATCCCTGGCTGACGGAAAAACCAATGCTAAAGTTCAATGCCGAACACAACATCATTACGCAGGCCTGGAGTCCACTTGGCCGCGGCAAGCGTCTGGATGATCCAGTGCTGCTTAAATTAGCTGCGGCACACGGAAAAACGCCTGCTCAGATTATCCTGCGCTGGCATCTGCAAAACGGCATTGCGATCATTCCAAAATCCGTTCATCAAGACCGCATCAAAGCCAATGCCGATATTTTTGACTTTGAGCTATCACCAGCCGAAATGCAGCAGATTGACGGGTTAAACACCAATCATCGCATCAGTAAGGAACCGGAAATGGTCTACGAGTTCGGCTACCAATACCCATATTAATCTTCAATCGTCATTAGACAGCGTGGTGCAGAGCTTTTCTGCGTCACGCTGTTTTAAAATCTCTTAAATTTCGTGTTAGGCTGTCTTCAAATTAGACGTCACTGGAGCAAAAAGGTAAAATAACCTTACAACTGCCGCAAAGGAGGGAATCGCCATGCGACGTTTTTTTAGCACCATCATGCTTTATGCCGTTATCCTGATTGGCTTTAGCTGGGTCTATCATAATAACGACAATGCACGGGCTGCAGTAAATCGAATCGCCTATGTCGCGCAGGCCAACTTTCAGCAGCTAAAGAGTCGCGTGACTGGTCAAAAGGCTACCACTACCGCTTCAGCCAAGACGCAGCAGACCAGCAGCGATTCAGATTCGGTCAGTGGTCGCTGGAAGAAAACAACGGCCACCGTCTATGTCAGCTATGAAAACCAGACACTGCAGCAGGCCGCCTTGGATGCAATCGCCAAATGGAACGCTACCGGAAGCTTTAAGTTCACGCAGACCAGCAACAGAAAAAATGCCGATATCGTCATGACAACCATGAACAAAGACAATGATGCCGCTGGAATGACTCAGATGAGCGTTGATTCATTAACCGGCTATTTCGTTCATGGCACGGTCTACTTAAATACCGCCTACCTGCTTGATCCCTCCTATGGCTATACCATGGAACGAATCGTCAACACGGCCGAGCATGAATTGGGGCATGCTATCGGGCTGCAGCATACCAACGACATCTCAGTCATGCAGCCAGCCGGATCGCTCTATACCATCCAGCAGCGTGACATTGATGCCGTCAACGAGCTTTACAGCAGCCAGGCCAGCTCCAGCAGCTCAGCTAACTCCAGCATCAAAACCTCAACTCAAAACGTCGCTGCCAATTAAAAAATCGCTAAGATTGATCAACCAATCTTAGCGATTTTATTTTACTTTATACCAGCACCCAGCAGACTGCAGCCAGAACTGCCGGCAGCATCTGCATTGCCCAGACCTTTTTGCCAACCGTCAGACCGCCATAAAAAGCAACGACAATGACAAAGCTCAACAACAACAGCCACACTTTAATCAAAACGGTGCCGCTAAAAAGCCAATAGCTGATGATCAAAGACAGCCCCAGCATACCGTTATAGATGCCTTGATTGGCAAATGACACCCGCGCTTCTTTTTGACCAACGTATTCTTCTGAAAGTCCAAATGCCTTGGCCTGCTTAGCGGGACTGGCAAACATTTCCAACCCCATAATCCCCAGATGCTCAATTCCAACCAGCATTGTTAAAATCAGTGCTAAAATCTCCATGAATATCCCCCATTGATTAAATGTCTAGCTAATTATTGCAAGAAACCTGGTTAAGTGCAAGCAATCAAGGATGCAAAACGCGCCCGTCGCCAGTGGCAAACGAGCGCGTTTCTTATTTAAGATGTCGATAGATGTGAAACAGCCAAAGCCAGGTACCAAGCAAAAAAATACAGTAGCCGGCACTAAGCCAGGCCAGCCAATGAATGAACGGCAAGACTCGCAAAGCCGCGATGACATAAAAGCAGATGGTCAGTACGCACCAAACCGCCAGCCTGGTCTGCACCCGTTTCAGTTCCGTCTGCAGCTTTTCTTTTTTCATGCTTTATTTCACCGTCATTTGCAAAAGCGTTGCTAATAAAGCACCTGCCAACGGTCCCAGCATCGGTACCCAGGCATAGTCCCACATTGCACTTGATTTGTTCGGTACTGGAATGATCGTATAGGCCAATCGCGGTCCCCAGTCACGAGCCGGATTCAGCGCAAAGCCAGTCGTCGTCCCCAAACCGGCCCCAATCACAAAGATCACCAGCCCAACAACGACCGGTTTTAACCCAGTCGTAAAATTCCCTAGATTATAAAGCACCAGCATAAAGACAAACGTCGCAATCAACTCGCTCAAGAAGTTGAACAGATTGCTGCGAATCCCAGGGACGGTTGAAAAAATACCGATATTGTTGTGCTTAGGATCCTTGGTTGCCTTAAAATGCGGCCAGAATTGGATCATGACTAAAACAGCACCTAAAAATGCTCCCAAGAACTGCCCAACTAGATAAGGCGCCACCTGCGACCAGGGAAAGGTTCCAGCTACGGCAAAAGCAATAGTGACCGCGGGATTTAGATGTCCCTGCGCACCAAACGAAGCCGCCACATAGACTCCCATAGTTACGGCAATCCCCCAGGCAAACGTTACATAGAACCAGTCGCTTTGACCACGCGCCATCGTCTTATTTAGATTCAAGCCTGCACCGACACCGCATCCCAAAACGATCAGTGTCAGCGTGCCCAAAAATTCTCCCAGCATTTATGATTCTCCTTAATTAAATGGTTTTAACAATTTAATATTTAGTTTTCAAAACTACATCCATTAAATTAAAAAACGCCATTCGCCAGTCCCAGCGAATGACGCGAAAAATTATTTTTCGTTTTCCTTCATTTGTGCCCGCAATTGATCGCCAACTGCCTCAAAGCCTGGTTTGCCCAACAGACCAAACATGTTCGTCTTGTAGGCCTCAACGCCCGGCTGGTTGAATGGGTTGATCCCGTTTAGGTAGCCGGAAATGCCCATGGCAACCTCAAAGAAGTAGATCAAACTGCCCAGCGTGTATTCATCCTCGCGAGGAATGTGCACTGTCATGACTGGCACGCCACCGGCATTGTGCGCTGCCACGACGGCTTGGTAGGCCTTGGTGTTGACCCAGTCCATGTTCTTGCCCTGCAGGTAGGCCAAACCGTCCAGATCGTTTTCAGCTGCTGGAATCGTGACGTCATGGTTTGGCGTGTCCAGCTTAACGACCGTTTCCATCAGATTGCGCATGCCTTCTTGGATGTATTGACCAAGCGAGTGCAGGTCGGTCGTAAAGTTGGCGCTGGATGGGTAGATGCCCTTTTGATCCTTGCCTTCAGATTCACCAGCCAGCTGCTTCCACCATTCGGCAAACATCGTCATGTTCGGCTCGTAGTTTTCCAGCAGCTCCGTCGTAAAGCCCTTGCGGTACAAAATGTTGCGGTAGGCTGCGTACTGGTAGGCCTCGTTTTGCGTCAGATCTGGGTTGGCGTACGACTTTTCCGCGTCAGCCGCCCCTGCCATCAATTGGTCGATGTCAGCCCCAGAAACGGCGATCGGCAGCAGACCAACTGCACTCAGGACTGAGTAGCGGCCGCCCACGCCATCCGGAATCACAAACGTTTCCCAGCCGGCATCGTCAGCTTCAGTCTTTAAAGCGCCGCGCTTAGCATCAGTCGTAGCGTAGATCCGCTGGTTGGCTCCTTTTTCGCCATACTTTTTGACCAGCAGCTCCCGGAAGATCCGGAAGGCAATGGCTGGTTCCGTAGTCGTACCAGACTTGGAGACCACGTTGACGGAGAAGTCGCGGTCGCCGATCAGCTGAACCAGATCATGCAGGTATGACGAGCTCAGTGAGTTGCCGGCAAACAGAACCAGTGGGAACTTGCGGTCGGCTGGCTTTTGCGAGTAGTAGAACGAGTCGTGCAGAAAGTCAATGGCCATCCGCGTACCCAGGTATGAGCCGCCGATCCCGATTACGACCAGGACTTCTGAATCTGATTGAATCTTTTTGGCCGCCTTTTTGATGCGGTCAAATTCTTCATGATCATATTCCGTTGGCAGATGCAGCCAGTCGCGGAAGTCGGCACCGGCCCCCGTTCCGTTGCGCAGCTCGCTGTCGGCCGCGTTGACCATCGCCTGCATTTCGCCCAGTTCGTTTTCGTGCACGAACTTCTTCAGTGCACTGGCGTCAAATGAAATTTGCGTCATTAAAAAACACTTCTTTCCTTAAATCTATCCAACATATGATTTCACAATAAAATAATAGCCGATTGTGGAGCCGGTTTCAATGCTGATCTGGAACTTGTCACTATTAATGAAATTGTTAATAAGCATTATGCTTGTAAAACACACGGTTGCACAAATAAATACAAAAATCAGACTTCAAAAAGCGCCACCCTTCAAATGGCGACGCTTTAAGCAATCAGAGTGTTGATTCAGTTAAGCAGATTGATTATTTTGAAGCGTCTGCATTAGCTGGGGCACTGACTTCACCGGCTTGAACCTTGTCTTCTTTCTTTAAGCCGAAAGCACAGATGATCGTAACGACTAAAACGATCGCCCCTAAAATATAGTAGGTGTGCTGGAAGCCAAATGCATCGTACCACTTACCTGCTAAAGTCGAGAAGATAAAGACCGAAATCTGCTTGGCAAAATTAGATGCTAGCGCATAAACCGTCGCATACAGTCGCAAATCAAATGAACCGGAGATGTACTTCATGATTGAAACCAAAACCAGCGGCATTTCAAAACCAGCCAACAGCCGTAAGACAATGACCCAGCCAACCGATGGCGACATTGCAGAACCAATAATCCGTACGCCCAGGATCAAGCCATAGATAATCAAGCCGTTTTTTGAACCAATCTTATTGATAATGTAAGGCATTGGAATCATCAGCAGAAATTCAAGCGCCGTCTGCGTACTGGTCATGTAGCTGTATGCCAGCGTCCCTTGAGCCGCAGTATGGAAAAAGCTCTTGAAAAAGATAATAAATTGCTGATCAAAAACATCATAGATTGCTGACGTTCCAATATAAAACAGCGAAAGGTACCAGAAATTCTTTAATTTAAAAATCGAACCCAGCTGCTTCATATTTAATTGTGAGGAAGTCTTGTCAACCCCAACGGCAGCCAGATTATCAAGGTGAATCTTATCGCTAAAGACCAAGCAGCATGTCAGGATCACTGCTGAAACCGTGCAGGCCCAAAAGATTGAGTTGGGGCTCCACAAAAACAGCCGACCACCAACCAGAGAAGCAATTGCACCGGCCAACGAGCCACCCATTCTGGAGTGACCATATTCAAATTTATTAGTCAGACTGGCCCGCTGCACGTATTGCTCAATTACCGAAACCCCACCATTTAAGATAAAGCTAAGATAGATCCCGGTTACAAAGCCAACCAGTGCCGTATTCACCTTTAATAATGGATGAAAGACCCATTGGAAATATGGACCGATTAAAATCATCCCGATTGCAATCGTGATTACCAGGTTCTTTTTCATTACCAAGCGGTCGGAGATAACTCCAAAGATTGGCTGGAAGATCAAAGAAACCCCTGACATCATCGAAAAGACGAACCCAGCTTGAACACCATTGAAATGGGCTTCTTGTTCAAGCCAAAGCGTCAAATAGCCAAAAACGATTGCCCAGGTAAAGTGCGTAATTGGAAAACCCCAAAAATCCTTGGTTGCATGCTTTTTAGGCGTTGTTTGTTCATTATTCATGATAATTCCACCTCAATCTAATCGTAGTTATATGGAACTGGCTTGCCAAAATCTGGCGTACCATCGTCATTCCAATCAAAAGGCTTGACCAGCGTATGGCGATTCGGATCATACAGAGGGTCGCCCTTGATTTCGGTATAGTCGCGGCAGTGATATACCATCAGATCAGTTTTACCGTCTTCGGCCACCGTAAACGAATTATGTCCCGGTCCATACTGGTGTGTCGTCAGGTCACTTTGAAAGACTGGTTCTTTAGACTTGCTCCAGTTGTCCGCATTTAATAGATCAGCATCATCAGAGCAGGTCAACATCCCCATTGCATAGTTTTCGTCAGTTGCACTGGCAGAATAGGTCATAAAGAAGCGGCCGTTGCGGTGAATAACGGCTGGTCCCTCGTTAACCCAAAAGCCGCGGATTTCCCAATCATATTCTGGTTTTGAAAGCATGACCGGTTTAGTAGCCAGCGTCCAGGGATTTTTCATTTTAGCGATGTAGAGATTGGAATTGCCGCGAATGGCTGGATCTTTTTGTGCCCAGACATAGTAGTGGTCGCCTTGCCAATCAAATTCGGTAGCATCTAAAGAGAAGGTGTCCTTATCCGTCTTGATCTGCCCTTTTTCAATCCATTCTTCTTCGGCACAGACAGGATTTTCCTGGTCGCATTCAATGCAAAACATACGATGCTGGAACATGCCATTGTTATCAAATTCTTTGGTATGTGAAGCTGCGAAGTAGATGTACCATTTGCCATCAATAAAATGAATCTCTGGCGCCCAAATCAACTGGCTCATTGGACCACTGCCATCAGGGTGCTTGCGCCAAACCGTTCTTGGTGCAGCATGCGCAAGTCCTTCTAAAGTTCTTGCTCGTCGAATCTCAATCCGATCATATGATGGTACGGAAGCCGTAAAGTAGTAATAGCCATCAGTGTGCTTATAGATATATGGATCCGCACGCTGAATGATTAATGGTGCCGTATAGGCCAATTTACTCATTGATAATTCCTCCTAAAATATTTATCCGGTTAACCTTCTATAATGTAACCGATTTCTGTACGCCTTTATATAACATTTTTAATATTTATCCGCATAAATTATTGATAAACAATATTTTGATTGTCTATAATCAATATTGCAGTTAATGCACAGCGTTTACACAACCTTTTCATTGATTGTTTTTAAGGATTAATCATCTAAGGAGTTTTTTCGTATGGAAACATCCATTTCAAACGACTGGCTACCGGTCTATAAAGCATTGGCAAACCCTATTAGACTTCAGATTATTCAGCTGCTGGCGAGAAAGGCCCAAAGTATTTCTGCACTGGCTGCTCAGCTGGGCGTCAGTGAAACGATTACTGCTAAGCACCTCAATCAGCTAGCCGCAACCGGAATCGTTTCCTTCTCGCATCAAGGACACTTTAAGATTGCCAAGCTGCAGGTTGATCAGATCAATATCAAGTTCCCCAATATCATCTACCCTTCTTATAATGCCTATACGGTTAAGATTCCCGTTGGCCACTATACCAATTTCTCAGTTGCTCCCTCATGCGGTTTGGCAGGACGAGACGGCTATATTGGCCGCGTTGATCATCCATCATATTTCATGGATCCACAGCGCATCTTTGCCGGCATGATCTGGTGGAACAATGGTTTTGTTGAATACCAGTTTCCCAACCATCTGACCAGTCATGATCAGCTGCGAATGATTGACATTACAGCCGAACTGGGCTCAGAATTTCCGTTTTCCAACAACAACTGGCCTTCCGACATCACCGTTTCGCTTAATAGCGTTCCCTTAGGCTACTGGACCAGCCCAGGCGACTTCTCAGACGTCCACGGCAAATACACGCCAGCCTGGGTTCCCAGCAATGTCAATCAGTATGGCTTGCAAAAAGTCTTTCGTATTACCGACCATGGCTCCTATCTTGACGGTGAGCCATGGTCCAAGGTTTCGT
The DNA here is from genome assembly GCF_039955095.1 of Limosilactobacillus sp. WILCCON 0051. Classification (NCBI taxonomy): domain Bacteria; kingdom Bacillati; phylum Bacillota; class Bacilli; order Lactobacillales; family Lactobacillaceae; genus Limosilactobacillus; species Limosilactobacillus allomucosae. The sequence goes on along the minus strand of NZ_CP154878.1, from coordinate 478,139 downwards.
TAAGTGATCTCCCCTATCAAAATGATCGTTTCACGCTGCGCTTTGAGATTCAGAATTTTGCAACGCATAAAGGCGGCTGTACGATTTTTGGCAAGGGTTTTGGCAACTATAATCAAGATATTGAGGTGAAGGTCTATTCAGCCGATTGATCAAACAACAGCTAAAGAGCCGCCCAGCAGACAGCTGAGCGGCTCTTTAGTTTTAGATACACAGTAATTAAGATTTTGAGTGGCTAGGATTGTTCAGAGCAGAGAATAGGCAAAGAGTTATAAGAATTATTCGGCATATTCAACATTGCATTCAAGCATCTTGAACAGGTCCTTGATCTGCTGTGGCTTAATAGTAAAGCTCAGGATCGTGTGGTGACCGCCACCGGCATGCATCCAGAATTCAGCCCCATCACGCAGACCAGTCGTTGGCGTCCATAATTGCTTGGCAACTGGCAGATGCGGCGTTTCCTTTTCTGGCTTGTGGCAGTCAACACTGTAACCGATGATCTTGTAGCCGTCACGGAAGTCAGAGAGCGTAACGTCAATGGCCTTGCCTTCTGAACCGGTAAATACCAGCCGAGCCGGATCATCCTTGCCGCCAATGTCCAGTGGATGTACCTCAACGCGTGGCTTATCAGAGGCAATGGTTGGGTCAACTTCCAACATGTGCGAGCCAAGGATAGCTTCGTGACCATGACGCAGATCCAGCGTGTAGTCTTCCATAAAGGCCGTCTTTTCATTGTTGGACAGAATCTTCAGCAGCCGATCCATTCCGGCCGTCTTCCAGTCACCTTCTGCCCCGAAGCCATAGCCATCCCGCATCAGCATTTGCGAAGCCAGACCTGGCAATTGCTTTAAGCCGTGCAGATCTTCAAAGTTGGTGGTAAAGGCCGTGTAACCCTTGTCATCCATGAACTTCTTGATGGCAAGATATTCACGCAGCTGGTAGCGAACCGATTCAACGTACTTTTCATGATCGTTGTCGCCTTCTACCATTTCGTATTGATCTTCAAGCTTCTTGTATTCAGCATCAATGTCTTTTTCATCAACGGCATCAACATATTCAACCAAGTCGCCAACTGGCCAGTAGTCAACGGTCCAGCCCAGACGGATCTCGGCTTCAACCTTGTCGCCTTCCGTAACGGCAACATTGCGCATCGTATCGCCAAAACGAACGATCTTAAGCTTAAAGCTTTCATTGTAGGCAACGGCAACCATTTGCCAATCAGCGATCTCTTGTTGAACGTCTTCATCGCCCCAGTAGCCGTAAACGATCTTGTTGCCCTTGTTAAGGCGCGCGTTGATGTAGGCATATTCACGATCACCATGAGCCGATTGATTCAGGTTCATGTAGTCAAAGTCGATCGTGTCATATGGAATGTTGTTCAGATATTGCGTAGCCAGGTGCAGCAGCGGCTTTTGCAGCAGGCGCGTACCGCGAATCCAGTTTTTGGCTGGCGAGAAAGTGTGCATCCAGGTAACTACCCCGGCAACCTTGTCGTTGTAGTTGGCATCCTTCATAAATTGCGTAATGCCTTCTGCCGTGGTCATAACGCCCTTAAAGACGATTGGGTAGGGGAGCTTGCCCGAAGCATTTAATTTATCGACAATGTCTTGAGCGTCTTTAGCAACTGACTTTAATTGTTCTTCACCGTACAGGAATTGTGAACCGGCAACGAACCAAAATTCATAGTCTGAAATCTTTAACATAAGTTTGATCTCCTTTTACAAGAAGTTTTAGTCTGCTAAGCTGCTGAAAACGGTTTAAGCAGCTTATGTGATAAGAATAGCTTATTTGTCCGTACAATTCAATTACTTTTATCGAAATTTATCTGATGAATTACCAAATGCCGCTAGTGAGCTTTCTTAGCTTCAGATTTAGCCAGATGTTCCCGCAGGCCTGCTTCGATTTCTTCCAGCGACTTGCCACGCGTCTCGATAAAGTACTTGTGCGTGAACCAGACACAGATGAAACAGATGATCCCATAGGTAATAAAGGTATTTGACAAGCCCATGGCACTAAGCATGGATGGGAAAGTCAGCGAGACCAGCATGTCGGCAATCCAGTTGGTAGCCGATGCCAAAGAAGTCCCTAACCCACGAATGTTCAATGGGAAGACCTCACCGATCAGAACCCAGGTGATTGGTGCCCAAGTACATGCGTAAAAGGCAACGTAAACGGTCAAGCAGATGGCGCTGACATAAGCAGCCGCCTTGCCGCCAGCATTAAAGTGCAGGATCCCCGCCATGATAAACAGTGACAGTCCCATGCCGGTAGCACCGACACACAGCATCTTCTTACGGTCAACGTGGTCCATCATCAGCATAGCGACAACCGTTACGATAACGTTGATCGTCCCGATACCAATGTGGGCAAGCAGAGCAGCTGCAACACCCCAGCCAACCTTGGTAAAGATAGTTGGTGCATAAAAGACGACTGAGTTGGAACCAATGATCTGTTGAAAGATTGCCGCGCCCAGACCAGTAATCAGAGCGGGACGAACCAGTGGACTGAACAGTTCCTTCCAGCCACCAGCCTTTTGCTTGGCCTGTTCATGAATTTCTTTTAATGAGTTGTCAACGGCAGCCTTGTCGCCTTTGTTGGTGTTCATCAAGACGGCCCGTGCTTCATCTTCCTTACCGATCTTAACTAAGAAACGAGGCGATTCTGGCAGGAAGAATGAACCAATAAACAGAATAAATGCAGGTAAGGCAGCAAAGCCAAGCATCCAGCGCCAGCCAGTGTACATGCCTTCAAACGTGTAGTTCAAAATGTAGGCCAGCAGAATCCCAATCATGACCATCAGCTGGAACATCGTCGCCACGGCACCATGAATCTTTTTAGGCGCCAATTCGTGCAGATAGGCCGGAATCAAGGCTGAGGTGATCCCAACCCCGATCCCTAAGATGATCCGCGTCACCAGTAAAGTCCAATATTCTGGTGCAAAACCAGATCCCAGAGCCCCAATCGCAAAGATAATCGAAGCCCAGATCAGCAGCTTGCGCCGGCCATACTTGTCCAAAAACTTAGACGTACCCAAAGCACCCAGCGTCGCACCGATCAAAACTGAACTGACGACCCAGCCCTGCTGCCAAGAGTTAAGATGCAGCTGCTTTTGAATGAATAGGATCGCCCCAGAAACCGAGGCAATGTCATACCCAAACAACAGTCCACCTAACGCCCCAAACGTATAGATGAAGCCGTTTGATACTTTCTTCATAATAAATCCATCTCCCAATAATGGTTGTTGTCCCATTACGACTATCAGCTTTTTGAAACCGTTTCCCGGAAAACGCTTACGGTTACTATTATATGTTTTTGTCCGTATAAGTCAATACTGATATTGTTTTTTTATACGCAACATTTTTGCGGATGAATAATAAATACCAAACAAAAAGCCGCCTGCAGTATTTTGCAGACAGCTCGTACATAATTCAGCCGTTATTAGTTTAATTTACGCACTGAATCATTAAAAATCAGTTTGGCATCATATTCAATCGGCTTAACCTCTTCACCATCGATCAAACTCATAATCATCCGGCCAGCATCTAGTCCCATTTTTTCTTTAGGGTGCTCAATCGTCGTCAGACGCGGCGTAAAGTAGCGTCCCAAAACATAGTCGTCAAAACCAACAATGCTGACGTCTTCAGGAATCTTTAGGCCAGCTGAGCGCACCACGTCCATTACTTGAATTGCCAAGGCATCGTTATAGCAGACGATTGCCGTTGGATGATCAGGCCGTTCCATAATTTGAGTCACGCGCTGAAAAATCCGATTCATATCCTGCCCCGACTGATACATGACGGTCTCACTCAAGTACGAGATGTCAGGGTATTCCATATAGGCATTGATAAAGCCTTCCATCCGGCGCGTTCCCTGCAGATCATCAACCTGAAAAATACCCAAGATCCGCTTGTGGCCTTGTTTGATCAAATACTTAGTCATCTCGTATTCAGCTTTTTTATCCTTGATTTCCAAATAAGGCGCCTGCAGCTGCGGGTAGTGGGCGTTGATAAAAACCATTGGCAAATGACTCTGGGCGATTTTTTGATAAAGATCCATATTGGTGTTGGCCAGCGCACTTTGCGTCGGTTCCACGATCAGTCCAGCAATCTGCGTATCAAGCAGCCGCTCCAGACTGCGCCGTTCATTTTCTCTTTGGTTGTGCGTATTGCTGACGATTAAAGAATACCCATGCGCAGAAACGATTCGGTCAATCCCGCTGATAATGTTGGGAAAGATGTAGTCAACCAGATGCGTCGTCACCAACCCGATCATTTTGTTGTTGGCTTTAGGCGGCTGTTGGCTGTCCTGCCAATCATCAACATACATGCCGCCACCTTGGATTCGGTAGACGTAATGCGCGTTCTGCAGCTCGCTGATTGCCCGTCTGACCGTATAGCGGCTGACGCCAAACGTTTCCATCAGGTTTGATTCCGTGGGCAGCTTGTCGCCGACTTGATACTTGCCGGACTCGATCTCTTTTTGAATTGCTTTTCTGATAATTTCATATTTAATCTCTGCCATTGAACCAGCCTCTTATATTTTTCATTGTAATGATGATTAATTCTTATTTTACGATAGTTTTAACAATTTTATGTCATTTAAGCAATAAAAATCCCGCCAATTCGCATTCACAGCGTAATCTTGGCGGGAATTTGTTCAATGCTTGCTGTCAGGCGTGCAGTTAGTTTTCACGCTTGGCATGATCCTTGGAATGCGCGTTGTTTTGACCATAGTAGGCATTGGCACCGTGCTTGCGGTAGTAGTGCTTGTCCAGCAGATACTGCGGCAGCTCCAGGTTTTGACGCGTCAATTGCATGGCATGATAGTCCTCTTCAGCTACTACCTCCAGCACCTTGGCATTGTAGACGGCCTTGTCTGGCGTTGGTCCCCAGGCAAATGGTCCGTGCTGTGAGACCAATGCGGCTGGCGTTGCTTCATAGTCCAAGCCGCGTTCTTTAAACGTCCGCACGATCGTCTTGCCCGTGTTGCCTTCGTAGTCTTCTTCAATCTCTTCTTTGGTCAGAGCATCGGCAGCTGGCACGTCGGTATAGAAGGTATCAGCATGCGTCGTGTTCAGTGCTGGGACGTCCATGTTGGCCGCCGCAAACGAAACGGCCCATGGCGAGTGCGTGTGCACGATCCCGCCAATCTTTGGGAAATGGTTGTACAGATAAGTGTGCGTTGGCGTGTCGGAAGATGGGTTCATGTCACCTTCTACGACCTCGCCCTTCAAGTTGACGACAACCATGTCTTCTGGCTTCAGCTCATCATATGGAACTCCAGATGGCTTGATGACGTACAGCCCCTTTTCACGATCGATTCCTGAAACATTGCCCCACGTAAATGAAACCAGTCCCAGCTTGGGCAGCTGCATGTTGGCTTCATAGACTTCTTGTTTTAATTCTTCAAGCATGTTGTATTCCTCCCAATTAATCCAGCTTCATTGACTCACCAGCTGCTTTTTCAGCCGGCATTGCCTGCTTATAGTTGTCGATAAACTTCTCGTAGCCCTTAACGCTTTCCGGCTCTGGCGACAGCGTAGCGATTTCCTGATTGGCAAAGACCTCGTCATCAAGAAAATCAGCCAGGTCTTTACCATGACTGTCAGCAGCATACAAAGCCAGTACCGCCATGCCCCATGGACCACCTTCACCAGCATTGCTCATGACGCTGATTGGCGTGTTTAAGGCATCAGCCAAGACTTGTTGGGCAACGACCGGCGTCTTAAACAAACCACCCTGTGCAATCAAGACATCAGTGCGGATATGTTCCTCGCGCAGCAGAATGTCCATGCCGATCTTTAATGGCGCAAACGCAGAATAGAGCTGGACCTTAAACAGGTTGGCCAGATTAAACCGGCTGTCCGGCTTGCGAACCAGCAGCGGCCGTCCTTCATCAACCCGCGTGATGTTTTCACCAGACAGATAGCTGAAGTTGACCAGCCCGCCGCCATCCTGCTCACCGCGCAGCGAGGCATCAAACAGTTTTTCATACAATTCGTTTGGCGACAGCGTAACACCAAGCAGCCGCGCGAATTGATTGAAGACTGCCGCCCAGGCGTTGATGTCAGACGAGCAGTTATTGGTGTGAACCATCGCAACCGGCGCTCCATCCGGCGTGGTAACCAGATCGATATCACGGTGAACCTGGCTGAGTTTTTGATCCAGGACAACCATCGAAAATGCCGACGTCCCGGCTGAAATATTGCCGGTGCGCTTACGAACAGCATTAGTGGCAACCATACCAGTTCCAGCGTCACCTTCGCTTGGTGCCAAAAGCGAGCCGGGCTGCAGCAGACCGCTTGGATCCAGCTTTTTAGCCCCAGCCGCCGTCAAATGACCAGCCGTTTCGCCTGCCACCAAGACCTTAGGCAGGATTTCCTTGATATCCCAGTCATATTGATCAACTTCCGGCAGACTGGCAAACTTATCCAGCATTGCAGCATCATAGTCATGCGTAGCCTCATCAATCGGAAACATTCCTGAGGCGTCGCCAATTCCCGTCGTCTTTTCTCCCGTCAGCTGCCAGGTTACGTAACCATCCAGCGTCGTGATAAAGTCAATGTCTTTTACATGTTCTTCATGATTTAAGATTGCCTGGTAAAGATGCGCGATACTCCAGCGTTCTGGAATATTAAAATCAAACAGTTCCGTCAGTTTGGCAGCTGCTTGACCAGTAATGTTGTTGCGCCAGGTTCTAAATGGGACCAGCAGCTGGTTTTCCTTATTAAATGGCATATAGCCGTGCATCATGGCGCTGATGCCGATCGCACCGATTCTAGTCAGCTTTAGATCATATTTTTCACTGATTTCAGCAGCCATCTTGGCATAGCTGGTCTGAATCCCTTCCCAGACCTTTTCTATTGGATAGGTCCAGATATGATGATCCAATTCGTTTTCCCATACGTAGTCTCCACTGGCAATCGTCTGAAAATCATTCGTAACCAGAACCGTTTTAATGCGTGTCGACCCCAGCTCAATCCCCAGGGCTGTCTGGGCATTTTCAATCTTTGTCTTGATTTGTTCTTGATCCATAAGGCAGGCTCCTCCTGACTAAATAATTTGTTATGGATTGATCTTAGATAACGATTACATTTTAATATTTTTGTCCGTATAAATCAACCGGACAATTCAATAAATAAAAAGAGCCGTCATTGGGAGATGGATCATGACGGCCCTTTTGAGAGTAGATAGTAAACGTCTAGGGTAAAGCAATTATTTAACGCAACGAATCATCTGAATGAAGACGCAGGCCAAAACGGCAAAGGCAATTGCTACTGGGAAGACCAGGCTGTAGCCGGCCATGCCAACCAAAGCACTGGTAACGATCGGTCCAGCCGTCTGCCCAAGCGTCGTGGCAATGTTTAAGATCCCGAGGTCCTTGCCGGCTTCTTCTTTGTTTGGCAAGACGTCAACGTTTAAGGCCTGGTCAACGGCACCATAGACGGCATAGCCCAGCCCGGCAAAACCGGCAAACAGAATCATGGAAAATGAAGTCTTCATGACCCATGGCAGCAGATAGCCGATTGCCAATAGCAGCGAGGCAATGTTGACCGGAATCTTGCGCCGGCCCAATTTGTCTGAGATCGCGCCTGAAGTCAAAGAGCCAATCAAGGCAACGACCATTGTGACTACCGACATGATGGAGATCGTCGCCGCCGCGGCCGTCTTGCTTTGACCAATGTAGCTTTCCAGAATGTAAAGCTGGTAGTTTAAGATCATGTAGTAGCTGAAGATCAGCAGCGTCCGTCCGGTGAAGGCCAGCCAAAAGTCGCGCGCGTTGTGCATTGGCGGACGAAATGAGGCTAAGAACTCCTTGAAGCCGCCCTCGACTGGTGGCAGGTCTTTAGAAGACTTTTCCCGCGGCCAGACAACGATCGTGGCAATTCCGGCCAGACCCATCAAGATACCGGCCGTCGCAAAACCGGGGATCTGAATCGTAATGAACTTGGCCCCGATCAGCGTCCCTAATGAAGAGCCGACCGTCGTCCCAGCCGAGTTGAATGCCGACATCGTAGCCCGCATGTCGTCTGGCACTCGATCAGACAATGTTGCAATGACTGGTGCCAGCATCATGTTCAAGCCGAACATGCAGACACAGTAGATGATCCCAATCAGCCAGGCGTTGTCGACGATCCCGATCAAAAACAGGGTTACACCGGCTAAGATGGCGCCCCAAAAGATCCAGGGCGTCCGGCGGCCAAACCGAGAACGCGTCCGGTCAGACAGATTCCCAAACAGCAGATTGGCAACCAAAGAGGCAATGGCCGTAGCCGCGTTGACGTAGCCAAAGATGGTCGTTGAGGCGGCCTCGCCGGCAATGTCGCGCAGGTGCTGCGGCAATAAGACGGCCGAAACGATTGCCAGCCCCGTCATCCAAAGAATGGCGCAGACAAAGAAGCCGGCCGTAAAGCGGATGCGCCCGCTTTTATCTAACTTGATTTCTTCTGGTTTTTTAGCAGTATCCATAGTGATTATCCTCTTTTCATAATCTTGACGTCCCATGGTGCCAATTCAACTTCTTGACCGGCCGCCACTGAGGTATCAGTCAGCAGCTCAGTGGCCGCAAACGGCATTATGATCGCTTGGTTCTCATCTGAATAATTAAAAATAAAATCAATCTTTTCTGCCTGTTCATTAATGCCGCTCTTAACGATCAATGGGAATTGGACCTGATAGCTGCCAGCCAGGCCTAACACGGCAACGATATGCTCAACCAGGCGCATAACGATGGCTTCATTTGGCCAGCAGCCCAGATACCAGGTCATCCCTTTGCCAAACTTATTTTCAGTAATGGCCGCGTATGATTTCCAGTGATGATCATAGGTAGCCAAAACCTTCGCGCCATCAGTTTCCAAAAGCTCAGCCCAGTTGCTGATCTGACCATCAACATCCTTAAAGACGCCAGCACTGTCAGCTAAGCCTTCGCCATTCGGGTCGACAAACATTTCATAATGCGCGCCCACTGCTTGGCTGATGATGCCCGGCTGTCGAGTCGTTCTAACCTTGACGTGCTCGTTGGCAACACCATCTTTAAACGTGTAGAGAACATGGCCGCCATTTTCAACGTAGTCATTCAGTTTCTGTAAGAACTCATCGGTTGCCGTATAAAGCATCGGTACGACCAACAGATCATACTTTGCCGGATCAATCAGCTTAGGATCCAAGACGTCGGTAGCGATGTTTTGACGATAGAAAGCATCATACAAGCGACGGAAAACGTCATTATATTTGGCGTCCTCACCAATGCCAAATTCCATCCACGGTCCAGATGTTGCCGTCAGACTGGCATTATCAACGACAAAAGCAACCTTGGCCGTGTGTTTGAGATTGATCAGATCAGCTGACAGCTTTTTAAAGGCCGCTCCGACTTTTTTGGCTTCGTTATAAACTGGATTCGGTTGGAAATCATGACTTAAGAGCCCTTTCCAATAAGTCTCAAACGAATTGTGAATTGAATGCCAGTGCCAGTATTCAACCATGTTGGCACCACTGGCAACATGTGAGAAGGCCAATTGGAAAAGCTGGCCAGGGTATGGCGTCCAAGTCTTAAATGCCTGAGCCTGCGTTTCTAAGACCAGGTAGTTCTGCTGCTTGATCGAACGAGCGATGTCACCAGCAAAAGAGATTTCGGCCCCTGTCAACTGACGCTGAGAAGGATGATAGACATCGATTCCCACAACGTCTAAAGGCTTGGCAACTGCGAAATGATCAACGTCGGGCTGTACCCCATACGAATAGCCGCGCCATTCAAAATCAAAGTTGTGCGTAATGAATTGATTATCATGCGTATACTCGCGCACGATCGCCGTCTGCCATGCCAGATAATCGGTCACCAGCTGGCGTTGATACTTGGCAAATTCACCGGCCAAGCTGCCATTGATCGTTCCATTAACGTTTGGAAAGTCTTCCCAGGCATTAATCCGGTTTGACCAGTAGTCCAAGCCAAATTCGGCGTTCAAAGCATCCAGATCACCATTAAACGCCTGCTTTAGATAATCGACAAAGCCGGCCTGCACGTTGCGGCTGGAAGTTCCATAATGCTTGGTCTCATTGTCAACCTGATAGCCGATCACGTTATCATACTCACGCGTTACCTGCATCATCTGCCGAATGATTCGCTCAGCATAAAAACGGAAGGTCGGATTGGTAATGTCCATAATCTGACGAGCACCATATGGCAGACGATTTCCTTGTCGTTCAACTAACACATCCGGATATTCTTTCGCCAGCCAGGTTGGAAAAGCATAGGTTGGCGTACCAACTATTACTTTCATACCGTTTTTATCCATTTTATCCAAAGTATAAATCAATTTACTGAAATCAAATTCACCATCATGCGGCTCATAGGTGCTCCAGGTACTTTCACCAATGCGAACCACATTGATTCCGGCTGCCTTCATCATTTCAATGTCTTGATCAATGCGATCGTAAGGGAGATATTCGAAATAATAAGCAACCCCATATAACAACTGTTTCATTTTTGCATCCCTTTCTGCTACAATTTAGTAAGCGATTTCTGAAAGCTGATGTCTATATTATGAAAGCGCTAACCAAAATAGCGAAGGGCCTTTACCATGAAGAAATGTCCCTTTTCCACGAAAGATCATTTATACGGATAAATTGTTCATTTTCGAGGTATAACCAATGCAAAAATATCAATCAAAAATTCTGCAAAATGCAATCCGCCTGCCTGCCATCAATTGGAATCTTTCTTTTTTCGGCGGCCATTTTCAACATGTCAATGCTGGCTGGCATGTCGGCATCGAACAGCATCTGGCTTTTGAGGTGATTCAGATTCTTTCAGGTCAGGAACGCGTCAACCTGCATCGTAAATCCTACCTACTGACGGCTGGCGATATTCTGATTATCCCGCCCAACCTGGCCCATGACATTACCTGTGTTGAAGAGATGGACTATTTCAACTTTCACTTTGACCTGGATGATGCCGGCTTCATTCGCCTGTTGATCGAAAACGGTTTGATCTATTACCCAAACGCCACTCAGCAAAACATGGCCCTGCAGCCCAGTCTGCAGGCACTAAATCAGTTGGTTGACCCAACCATGGACTATTCGTTTGAAAGCAAGCTTTTGATCCAGCGCTATCTTACCGATTTTTTGCTGGCTTTGATTCATCAGACCGGCACGCATTCATCAGCCTATAACCTAAATCAGCTGTCCTATGCCTCATCAATTGCCAGCGAGGTTAAAGAACAGCTCGAACTGCAGATCCATGTTTACCTGACTGAGGGAATTGACCCGCGCGAGGTTGGCAGATTGACGATTGAACAGATCATCAGCACGCTGCAAATCAGTCCCAGCTATGGCTTTGAATTATTTAAAAGCGTCTATGGCGAGTCGCCGCGAGCCTATCTTTCTAAGCTCAAACTGCAAAAAGCCCAGCAGCTGCTGTTGATGCCCAAGCTTTCAATCGGTGAGATCAGTACAGCGCTGGGTTACCAGGAAGCCTCCCATTTTTCCCGCCAGTTCAAGCGCTGGTGTGGTCAAACGCCAATGCAGTACCGCCAGACTGCCAAGAAGCATTCACAAGAACAAGCCAAATAAAAAAGGATCGCGAATTTTGCGATCCTTTTTTATTGATGTTTGATTAACTAATCCAGCTCATTTAGTTTCTGCAGCAGCTCATGAACCGTTTCAGCATCAATATCTGCCATCGTCAATGAACGCAGAGGAATATTGGCAAAAACCGGTGCCAGTTCAGGCGACATCAACTTGTCAAATGTAGCTGTCAAATTCATTTCAGCAATGATCTGCTTGATTCGTTCGTCAGCATTTTCCATCAATTCGCCAACGTAGGTCTCATCGGTAATCTTGCCAAGCGGATTCGTCCCAATCGTCAGCTCAAATTTTTGCCGCAGCCGCATGTCACGCGACGAGCTGCCGACTAAGATCTCATATTGACCGTTATCGGCTTCCCAGGTTTCATTTTCTGGGTTGTACCAGGCAAACGCGCGTCGTGAGAGCTTAACGGTCAGATGCTTGGTCTCGCCAGGCTGCAGCTCAACTTTAACGAAGTCGCGCAGTTCATCAACCGGCATGATCGTCTGACTGGCGTGATTGGCCACATAGATCTGAGCAACTTCCTTACCTGCCTGACTGCCCGTGTTTTCCAGATCAAAGCTGACTGCAACGTCATCATGGTTTTCATTGATCGTCAGGTTTTGATAGGCAAACGTCGTATAGCTTAAGCCATGACCAAATGGGAAGCGCACGGCCAGCTGCTTGGCATCATAGTAGCGATATCCCATTAAGATGCCTTCTCGATAGACCTCATGCCGACGATCCTTGCCAAAGGTTGGATAGGTTGGATTGTCGGCTAGCTGCTTAGGGAAGGTTTCCGAAAGCTTGCCAGAAGGATTGACTCTGCCAGACAAAATATCCCAGGTAGCCTCACCGACTGCCTCACCAGCCAGATAAGTCTCAACAACAGCTGGCGTCTTTGGTTCCCAAGGCATCTCAACTGCCGAACCGTTTTGAAGAACCACGATCACGTGCGGGTTGACCGTCAGCAGCTGTTCAATCAATTCATTCTGGTTGGCTGGCAGACTGATGGACTGTTTGTCAAAACCTTCTGATTCCATTGTTTCAGGGAAACCAGCAAAAAAGACCACTTGATCGCTGTTTTTGGCCAGCTCCATTGCCTCTTTAGTCAGCTGTTCATCCGCTTGATCACTGTCCAAACGATAGCCCTGTGCATAAACGGCATGATCAGGCATTGCTTCTTTTGGCGTTACCACGCGATGAGCATTGACATGCGAGCTGCCGCCACCTTCAAAACGCGGCTTTTGGGCCAGCTCGCCAATTACTGCCAGCTTGGCGGAATCGCTTAATGGCAGCTCCTGATTTTCGTTTTTCAGCAAGACGATACTGTCATCAGCCAGCTGACGGGCAAACTCATGCTGCGCTTCCATATCATATACCGGCGCTGGCGTCTTTGGATGACCATAACGCTCAGCCATTTCTAAAACGCGCAGTGCGGAACGGTTCAGCGTTGACTCTTGAAGACGGCCCTCCTTAACGGCTCGGATGATTTCTTCTTTTGAGGCTTCCCCTTTGCCTGGCATTTCCAGATCCAAGCCAGCCTTGATCGCAGCCGTATGATCAACCACGGCGCCCCAGTCTGACATGACCAGACCTTGATAGCCCCATTCGTCACGCAGAATATTGGTTAAAAGACGCTGGTTTTGCGATACCTGAACGCCATTAAGCTTATTATAAGAGCACATGATCGTGGCTGGGTGTGCCTGCTTCACGATGCGCTCAAACTGTGCCAGATAGATCTCACGCAGCGTTCGTTCATCAACATCCGATGAATTGGTGAAGCGCTGATCTTCACGGTTATTGGTGGCAAAATGCTTAACGCTGACACCAACGCCAGTGCTCTGAACCCCCTTGACGTAGGCCGTTCCCATCCGGCCGGCCAGCAGCGGATCTTCAGAGAAATATTCAAAATTACGGCCGGCTAATGGACTGCGCTTGATGTTGACCCCAGGCCCCAGCAGCACACCGATTTTTTCAGCACGAGCAGCCGTTCCCAACTGTTCACCCAGTTTTTCCAGCATCTGATCATCAAATGAGCTGGCGGTCAATGCCGAACAAGGAAAACACACGGCTTCAATACTTTGATCCATGGCACTGTGCACGTTGACCTGTTTGCGCAAGCCAGAAGGACCATCCGTCATCAGCATGGGGTCCATTCCTGAAACCTTGGCCGTAAACCAAAAATCCGTTCCTGAAACCAGGTCGGCGCGTTCTTCCAGCGTCAGGCCCTCAACAAAATTCAAGTCTACTTTTGTCATACTGCTACCTCATTTTCAAAAATATTTGCAACCGCTTTCTGATGCCATTATAATGTTTTTCAAATTCTTTGCCTATCTAATCTTGCTAATCATTATCCTAAATTGCGTTTATTGAGGTGGACCATGACCGAATCATTAAAATTTCTCCAAAACATGCAGGAAATCACTCAACTAGAAATCGATCAGCTGAATGCAGCCGGTCAGCTTACCGATGTCTGGAACCGGCCGGCAATTGTCAAGCTGCCTGACTCACATCTGAAAAAACTGGCTGCTGTCGCTTTTGAACCTGGAATTTTTTTGCTGGCGCCCAGTTCCGTGATTAGAGGCGCCTTACTGGTTGATTCAAAACGACGGCTTTTGATCTGGCAAAATCTGCGCAGCTGTACTCAGCATCATTTGGAGCAGGCCGGCAGCGCCATCTGGTTCGGGCTCAACCAGCATTGGCCAAAAATTCATAAAACATTTGAAAACGAGCTGCCATTACCAGAACACATTTTAGAAAACCATAACAGCTATGAACTGGAAAAAAGAATGCTGAGCGCGGTTCGCAACGGTGATGATTCAAGCTATCAGCATTATTTTCGCCTTTTAACCAGTTCAGGGGCTTTTGGTCAGGTTGCCAAGGATCGGCTGCGCAATCAAAAAAATCTTTTGATCTGCCACATCACTTTGCTGACCAGACAGGCAATTGAAGGCGGTCTTGCCCCCAACGAAGCGTTTGCTCTTTCTGATCAGCTCTGCCAGCAGGTTGAGAGTCTGCAGACGATTGAGCAGCTAAACGCGCGGCTGCAGGCAATCGGTCAGATCTTTATTCAGCGCATTCAAAAAAATCAGCAGGCACAGAATAGTCAAAAGGGCCTGCTGACGCAAAAAATCGAGGCTGCCCTTCGCGATCACTGCGGCCAAAACTATTCTTTAGATGACCTGGCTCATGATCTGCAGCGCGACAAATATTATCTGGCCCATCTTTACAAGCAGGAAACCGGCCAGACGATCAAGCAATACGAAAACTCATATCGAATCAGCCGTTTTAAATCCATGCTGCTCTGGACCGATCAGCCAATTACTGAAATTGCTGCCGTCCTTGGCTTTGCAACCCCCAACTATGCCTCGCGCTGCTTTAAAAAAATCGTCGGTATTGCACCGCAGCAGTACCGCCAGCGCCACCAGCTGAATCTTTTGCAGCAATAAAAAATACCTTGGGCTAATATTTTGGCCCAAGGCATTTTGAGTTATTCAGTTGCTTTTTCCGCTGCCGCAACCAGTTCTTCAAGCGACTGACTGCCGAAGATCACTGGTCCGTCATTGATAATCGTGGCCGGTACGCTCATAATCTGCCGTTCTTTTCTTAAAGCTGGGAAATGCTGCAGATCAATCATCGTCGCTGTGATCCGCGGATTAAGCGAAGCCATCCGCTGACAGGCTGCCACGACATCCGGACAGAAGTGACAGGTTAAGGAGACCCCAATCTTAATGTCAGTCGACGGCAGCTTTTTGATTCGTTCAGCCAGTGCCGGCTCAACGCTTTGCCCTGGGCCACCCACATTGTAGATTCCTAAAATCAGTGACGTCAATTCATGACCAGTTGGCACGCCGGCATAGTGCAGACCGGTATCGGTACCATCAACGACCAGGCGCAGCTGAGGCGTGTAAACCAGGCTGTCTGGCGCGGTGGCCTTTTGAATCTTAAGATGATCACTGAGCTTTACCAGTTCACCAATAAAGCTGTCCATCTCTTGACTCAATTCCGTATCGTCTTCTAAAAGCTGCAGTGTAACGTCTTTGGTCAGTCGGCTAAAGACCCCCTGCATCTGGGCAACCAGGTCTGGCGTAAACCAGTCGCCAGTATGATGAGCAACCGACTGCTCGCTTTCAACCTGTGAAGTCTGGCCAACCGTAGCTGCTTTAGGAACCTCCTTTTTGACATGGATCGGGATTCCCAAACGCTGCTTTTGTTCCGTCACGTATTTTTCTGCACTGGTAGCTGCTACTGCTCCATCAGCCGCGGCAGTGATAATCTGACGCAGCTGCTTGACGATGACGTCGCCCGCTGCATAGACGCCAGGCAGATCGGTTGCCCCATTTTGATCAACGTGAATATAGCCGCGCTCATCCAGGTCAACGATGCCCTTTAACTGTTCAGTAGCTGGCTTTGTACCAACATAGATAAAGACGCCAAAGGTTTGATCGCCATCATCGACATGGTAGACCGTTTCCTCGCCAGTTTGATTGTTGACCATCGTCAGCGATTTCAAGTACTGATCACCATCAACGCGCTTGACCTCAGTATGGTACAAAACGCTGACTTTTGGATTATCGAGAGCCCTTGAAGCAGTTAGCGGCGCACACTTAAAATGATCACCCCGTACGAGGACCGTCACGTGCTTGGCAAACCGCGTCAGATAGTCGGCTTCTTCAGCGGCTGAGTAGCCACCGCCAACGACAAACACCTGCAGCCCGCTAAACAGCTCTCCATCGCAGGTTGAGCAGTAGGCCACGCCGCGCCCACGAAACTCTTCTTCACCTGGGAAGCCAACTTTGCGCGGACTGGCTCCCATCGACAAAATGACGCTGCGGGTCTGGTAGACGCTGCCGCTCTTGCCCGTCAGTTTTTTAACGTCACCATCAAGCTCAAACTTAATGATATCGTCTTTTTGAATCTTGACGCCAAAATCAGCGGTCTGCTGCTGCATCTGATTCATCAGCTTGGTGCCGTCAATGGCCGCATTGCCGGGATAGTTGTAGACCGTTGAAGTCGTGGTAACCTGACCGCCAACCGTGTCCGCCTCTAAAATCAAGGTATCCAGCGTTGCCCGACCAGCATAGATGCCAGCAGTCAACCCCGCAGGCCCAGCGCCCACGATAATCAGATCATAAATATGTTCTGCTGCCATTTTAATCACCTGCAATCATTAAAGCTTGCCGACCAGATCCAGACTTGGCTTAATGGTATCTTGACCCGGCTTCCAGTTGGCTGGGCAGACCTGATCGCCATGCTCGCGAACGAACTGAGCAGCCTGCAGCGTCCGCAGAATCTCTTCGGCGGAACGACCAATCCCCATGTTGTTGATGGTATATGATTGAATCTTGCCATCGGGGTCAACGATGAATACGCCACGGTAAGCCTGTCCCTCGTCTTCGTTCAAAACGTCAAACATCCGCGCCAGTTTGCCGGCTGGGTCGGCCAGCATATGGTACTTGATCTTGCCGATTTTTTCAGATGCTTCAGCCCATGCCTTGTGAACGAATTCAGTGTCTTCTGAAACGGAGTAGATTTCCGCGTTGGCCTGCTTAAAGGCTTCATAGTTGTCCTGCAGCGCTTCCAGTTCGGTTGGGCAGACAAACGAAAAGTCAGCTGGGTAGAAGAAGAAAATGCTCCACTTGCCAAGAACGTCCTGCTTGGTTACATCCATCGTCTCGCCATCCTGATAGGCACGCACCTTAAAGTCTGCGATTTCTTGACCGATAAAGTTCATTATAATCCTCTCCTTTAGTTTAGAATGATTATTAACTACATCTATAATTTAACACTTTTACCGCTCAATGTAAATCAAATCACTTTTAATTTTGCAATTGCTTTACTTTTTTTAGATTTGTTTTTGAAATCGATAACCAAAACGTGCTCTGCCCATTAAAATGCTATCAAGTTTATTTTAACAAGTTTTATTTTCTTTGGAAAGCGGATACAATATCATAAGCTAAAAGCGGGAGGAATAAGCATGCAGTTTTTTGAAGACGGCTATCTGCCAACAATCAACACTACTTTTTCATTTTTTGGCGGTCATGTCGAAACCGTCGAGCCTGGCTGGCGTTGGCCAACTGAACACCACCCAGCCTTTGAGATCATGTACATCATGGATGGCGCGCAAAGAACCGTTACCGAATCAACAGAAAAAATCATTAAGGCCGGTCAAATGATGATCATCCCTATTGGCATGGAGCATACCAACTATTGCTGGGGCAATGAATCAATGACTTTTTTTACCATGCATTTCAATCTTGACGACCCAGCAATCAAATATCTGCTGGTGAAAAACTTTACCAACCAGATTATTGATCAGACCGCGCCTTACTATAACGAACTGCGCAAATCGCTTGACTAGGCTTTTTGTTGTTTCTGGTGCTTTACGGCCGGCTTCTTTATCTGTGCCATTCTTTGGATGACTGGGATGGCGATCGTTTTGGCCTGCCTTTTCATTCAGTTAATTCGTTGCGTTAAATAATTTTTGGCCTTGATCGTTGGTTTATCAGCTCAACTCTCTAAAACTC
The DNA here is from genome assembly GCF_039955095.1 of Limosilactobacillus sp. WILCCON 0051. Classification (NCBI taxonomy): domain Bacteria; kingdom Bacillati; phylum Bacillota; class Bacilli; order Lactobacillales; family Lactobacillaceae; genus Limosilactobacillus; species Limosilactobacillus allomucosae. Next base: position 460,054 of record NZ_CP154878.1, on the reverse strand, counting down.
CTATTGTAAAATCGCTAAAATTCATTAAGACCTACGATCAAGCAACCAATAAAAGCGTTTCGCCATTTCAAAATGACGAAGCGCTTTTTAATTGATTCAGATTCAGTGTGATTTAGCTAATTCAGTATCAAGCTTTTAGAACACCCGCTGCTCGGCTTGGAACTTAACCAAAGGACCAGCCGTTACCTTGGCACCGTCACGATGATTGCCAAAGAAGTCGGCATCAAAGACGATTGGCGTACCATCAGGATTTTCATAGCGCTCTTCTGGTTCAAACGCCATCCCCAGCGTAGCGGTCGCAATCTTGGCGTCGTTGTTTTGAGGCAGGAAGTCCGCCAGATTGGTCTTAAGATACAGGCCATCAGCTCGCTTTTCCAATTCCAGGACGACTTGATCCTTTTCGTCAACAAATTGGTTCTGATCTTTGCTGCATGACTGGGCACCGTTGAAGTAGGCATTGCCCGCGCTCCATATTGGCAGGTGGTTATAGTAGTGATCGCTGTTTGGCGCGTAGATTCCGCAATAGCCATCAAACTGACGGTCCCATTCCTCAAACGTTGGATATTCTTCAAATGGCTGGGTACCGACTTTAAAGTTATAGGTATCCCAGGCATCTGGCTTGTCATGCATCATTTCAGCCAGCTTTTGCATTTCCGGCCGCAGCTTTTGCTGAACGAAGACATTGTTGTAGAAACGATTGTCGCCATGTTGGAACGTCATAAAGCCCATTACTTTGGTGCCGTGATGTTCATGATATGGCGTAAAGCGGTTGGATGGCAGGTTGACCGAATTATTGTCTGTCCCAACACCGACCGCGGTAAAACTACCGGCAATCAGATTATGCACCATGGCAATTCCCTGTGCAGCAAACCGAATTGAGCGTTCAGAAAGGAACAGGTTGTTGTCAATCAGGGTTGGGCCATGCGAAACTTCTACCCACATATCTTCACCAAGCCCTTGCAGCACGTCGCCTACGTTTTCTTCATCGACCTCAAAATGTTCAGGCAAAGAGTTGTGATCAAAGACGTTTTGCGTAATCCGCGTTCCTTGTGCCTGCCAGTCCAGCCACAACCCACGCGTACAGTGGTGAATGTGATTATGACGGTAGATCACGTCAATGGCAGCATGCATCTTGATTCCGCCAATTTCGGCTCCCACCAGATTTTGGCGAATATTGATGTTATAGATATCGTTTTCTTCAATCAAGGAGAAGACACCGCCCAAATGGCCAACGATCCCGGTTTGGCCACAGTCGTGAATGCGATTGCGCCGTACGATATGCGAGCCGACGTGTTCTTTATCCCAGCCTTCATAAGATGCCTGACAGATCACATCACGTTCCGTCTGAGTACCATCCTTGTATTTCCACTTGGACCATTTGTTGTCATTGTTTGGCTGCAGATACTTGCCAAGCGAGATGCCAGAACACTTGGAATGCGAGATCTCACAGTTCTCAATGATCCATCCCTTTGACCAGTGCGGACCAACCATCCCTTCTTGGTAAGCTGTTGGCGGAGCCCATTGCGTCGCTGCTTTGGTAACGCCAAATCCCTTTAAGGTAATGTAGCCGATCCCTTCTGCCTGCGGGTAAAAACAGCTTTGACGCACGTTGATCTCCACGTTTTCCTGATTAGGATCAAAATCATGGAAGTTGGCATAGATGATCGTTTCATCCGTAGCAGTATCTTGTTCTGTATACCAGGTGTAGATCGTAAAGTCAGGATCCCATGATTTTTCATTACGTACGGGCTGCTTTACCTCAGCCAGCGTATTGACCTCATACAAGGCCTTATCATTTAGGTAGACCTCGCCTGTATGAGCCAGAATCCGCGCATCGAACCAGTCACCAAAAATCTTGGTCGTGTATGGATTGCGCTCGCTAAACATGCTGTTGGGAATTCTTACCTGCCAGATGCCATCTGCAGTCTTTTTCCAGTCTTTAACGACTTCCGCTCCAGTAATGACGGCCTTTAGCGGTTCGACTGACTCATAGACGATGCGCTGGTCTGCCGTACCTGCATGCTTTGGATTGACGTTTTCACGATAGACGCCTGGAAAAACCCGTACCTTGTCGCCTGGTAATGCAATATCTGCAGCTGCTTGAATCGTTTTAAACGGACGATGCTTGCTCCCATCACCATCAAACGGTGCCCGTGCATCAACATAGATTTTCATGAACTTTCATCCTTTCCGTAATTTCCACATTAAGAAAGCTATTTTTCTTGGGCTTGACGACGATCTTCAATTTCGTGGTTGATCTTGTCAACATCAGCATCAGACAATGGATACTTGCTGATAACCCACATGCCGACGATTGCTAAAACAATTGGCAGCCAGATCATTGAAATCGTGATCCCATTCAAGGCCGTTGCCGATTGGGCAGCCTTAGTACCGTCAAAGTGGCAGGCTGCATTAATATATCCTGGAATGATCCCGCCAAGTGCCAGACCAATCTTGAAGAACAGTCCCATCAAGGCATTGATGATCCCGGCAACTCGTTTCTTAGAGTTCCATTCGCCATAGGAAACGACTTCTGGAACCAATGACCACATGTAACCAGTAGCTGCCGTAATCCCCCACTGCATGATAAAGCGGCCAATGTAGCCCAGGGCAATGCTATCCTTAAATTGTGGCCATGACCATACCCAAAGAAGCAGCGTTCCGACAATAAACATTCCCAAGAACAGTTGGAAGAATCCTTTTTTACCGATCTTACGCCGCACGATTGGCCATAAGAAGACTAAGAAGATCCCTGGAATTGATCCAATCAGATTGATTGAAGCCATCCATTCCGAGTGGCCAATGTTGTATTGAACAAAGAATGGCCAAACCGTATTGCCAAAGAACATGAAGGTAAAGCCAACCAGGAAAAAGCAGCCTAATACCCGCAGCGGCTTGTTGCGACGCAGCTCATTCCAAAGGTCAGAAAACTTAACGGAAGCCGTTTCTTCTTCAGTCGGCAGCACCCGTTCGTGAACGCCAAAGTAGGTGCAGAGCAACAGAATAAAGCCAATCAGCATGTAGATCGACATGACATGGAAATAGGCTCCAGCAGCATGTGGCGAAGCATAGTTACCAAGATTGAGCTTAATGCCAAACATCCCAATGTCTTTTAAATGCTTGTCAGGAGATGCCATCTGAACAAATAATGGCAGAAAAGTGTAGACCAAGAGATTACCAATGTTTGCTTCCGTCATCCGGACCGTCGTTAAAGTGGAGATCTCATCGTTATCCCGCGTCAGCGAAGCATTCAGCGAGCCATAAGGAATATTAACGAATGAGTAGATCAGCGCCGTTGCCAGGTACATCAAGAAGGCATAGGCAACATTGCCGCGGACGGCTGGAATTGGCAAGAACAGCATGGCACAGCAGATCGTGAGCGGAATTCCAAAATAAATCAAAAATGGCTTGTATTTGCCGCCGTGCTTAAAGTGACTTTTATCGACAACCGTTCCAACCCAAGGATCCCAAAAAACATTGACCCAGCGAACAACCAGAAAAATCGTGGCCCCCACGGCTGCTGAGATTCCAAAAACCGTTGTCAGGTAAAACAGCAGCATTGAGCCAATTGTCCCAAAAATCAGATTTTGTGCCAAGTCACCGGCACCATAAGCGATTCGCTCGCCCCAGGACAGTTTGGCGAACTCATCGACTTGCTTGTTTTGTGGCTTGTCCATAGTTTTTACACCTCTTGTAGATTTGATTCAAACAGGTGCAGCGCTGCACGTTAGTTTGTGTTTTCAACCAACGACCAAAATCTAACATAGCCTTTTTGAAAACGCTACCCTAAAATCAATTTTTTTATCATTCCTGAGTTAGAATTTTTGATTTCGCTAAAATAATCAAGCTCTTTTCTTCATATAGCGTCAACAAAAAATGACCGCTGACAAAAACACGGTCATTCAGTAATAAAATTTAAAAATACACATGATTATTTTTTCATATTACTTCTTAAAAAGATAGTCGTAAAGGTTCCAATCGGCAATTTTGGCTGCATCAGCGCGAGCTTCTTTAGGCGTTATCCCGGTTAAGGTATGGAAAACGCGTGAGAAATGAGCTTGATCAGCAAACCCATATCGTTCGGCGAGCGCTGCCATTGACAGATTGGTACCAATTAGATCCTCAATTGCATGATTGATCTGAACCAGGCGTTTAAATTGGCTGATGCTGACCCCGACCTGTTTTTTAAACTGGCTGCCAAGATAGCGACTGGACAATTCCACCGCCATTGCCAGCTCATCGATGCTTTGGTCCGCAGTCGGATCACTCATCAGCTGCCAAAAGACTTTGCTGACGGCTGCAGTCATCTTGGCATCAACCATCTCACGGCAGCGTGTGGCCATATCCACATCGGCTGCCTCAATTGCCGCCAGGACCTCATTGTAAGACGTCAACGATTCGATATGTCGTACGTATTGATCATTCAGTGAATATACCAGTTCATAATCCAGCCCAACTTGAAACAGCGCGCGCAGATTTACGGAAACCGAGATAATCCCCCAGTTTTTAACGTTGCGCAGTGCATCTTGATTGTCTGCTAAAATGCCGATCCGACCTGAATTGATATTTTTAGAGAATATAATCGGCAAGGCAGCCAGATTTCCCTGTGCGATTGCTTTTTTGACTTCTCGCTCATACAGATAGCTAACGTGACCGCCCTCGCTGCTCATCCGAAGCTTCAGCAATTGGGCATCAAAGTCTCTTGAAATACGTGCTTGATGAAATTCGTCACTAATGGTTTCAAAATCGATCGGCAGTTCTAATAACCGTCCCAACACCAAAATCTGCTGCAAAAACTGTCTTTCTTCCAGATAAACCGTCTTCAGCAGCTTAGGCATATACATAACGGCATGACTGCTGAACTCATTGCTGTTTTGATAGCGCTGACTGACGTTGACAATTACTGGTCCAAAAAAGACAACTGTTTGATCACGCCATATTAAGCAGCTGTAAAGATTTTGACTGTGCCGCAAAAACTGCAGCGTTTTATGTGGACAGCGGCGCAAGATTTTTAGATAGTCCATCAATAACAGCTTACCTTGGCGAAACTGCAGACTATACTGGCCACGGTCGTACTCCCAGATTGTAGCCGGTACCCCTAGTGACTCCAGATACTCAGTTACCATTTCCATTCTAATCCGTCCTTTGTTCAAAAAATAATTCTAATCTTCAAGTTACTGTGTTAGCGATTACATAAAATAATAGCATGAGCTAGGGAAAATTAATATGTTGCTGATTTTAAGATATTGGGTCAGTCTGTCTCTAGGCTGTCAGGCTGACTATTTCCTTAGCTCTCTTTATTGAAATCAGCCATTGACTATAAAACACTCCAATTCTATTTTTCCCCGCTCATATTCATTGATAAATAGAATATTGGTTATTATCGTTTTGCCGATTGTTTTTAATAATGGGCAAAACTCATTTCACAAATTTTGCTGTTAACTCGGTTTAGACAAGTCCGTTAACCTGTCTACGAATTCGGTTTAATTATGATCATCTTAATAAGGACAAATGGCTTGATTCGCTGATCGCTGTTTGTCTGCTTTTTTGATCCTATATAATAGTAGAAAAAACTTTAAATATCATAAAAGCGTCATATAGAATTGCCCTAATAGCAAGTCTGCATGACGCTTTTTAATGATGCAAATGAGTTTTTAAGCTGTTAATTGATGAAATAAGTTTTAAGGATTGGACCAACCAGCTAGTCTTCACGACGGAAGTTCAATAAAGCATGGCACAGGTCTTTAGTCTGACCATAAACTTGATGGTAGATTGCATACAGTTCATCGTACTTGGCGACATTGGCCGGCTTTGGCAGGTACTCCTTGCCAAAGTGAACGAACTCCTTGGCACAGTCCTGCAAAGAGTCAAACCAGCCCAGACCAACTGCGGCAATCATGGCGGCCCCCAAACCAGGCCCCTGTTCATTGGTTAAGGCAACGACCTTCTTATTGAAGATGTCAGCCTGCATCTGAAGCCAGAAGTCACTCTTGGCCCCACCGCCGATTGCTACAACTGTGTCAAACTCTTGACCGTTTTGATCATAGATATTCAAGATATCTCGAAAGCTAAAGGTGATCCCTTCCATAACGGCTCGACAGAAGTCATAGCGATCCTGCATGCTGTCAACGCCAATAAAACTGCCGCGAATATCAGCATCAGCATACGGCGTCCGTTCACCAACCACGTATGGCGTAAAGATCAAGCCATTTGCGCCCAATGGCCGTTGAGAAGCCTTTTCGACCATCGTCGTGAAGTCTTCATCCGGATCAAACTTGTGCTTGAACCAATTCAGCGAATGGCCGGCTGCCAAAGTAACCCCCATTGAGTAGTAAGTGTCGGGAATTGCATGGCATTCATATTGAATCTGACCGTGATAGTTGACGTCAGCATTTTCTTCATATTTAAGCACCACGCCAGAAGTCCCAATCGAAGACATCACCATGTTTGGATGCAAGATGCCGGCCCCAACCGCACCACAGGCATTGTCACCGCCGCCGCCATAGATCTTGGTAGCAGTCGAAAGGCCCGAAAACGTTGCATAACTGGCGGAAACATTACCAGCGTAGTCAACTGATTTCATCAATGGTGGGCACATGCTCATTGGAATATCAAAGGCCTCACAGATTTCCTGGCTCCATTGCCCCTGCTTAATATCCAACAGTACGGTCCCCGTAGCGTCTGAATAATCCATGCCTAGGTTGCCGGTCATACAGAAACGAACATAGTCTTTAGGCAGCAAAAACGTCTTTGCCTTTGCCCAGATCTCCGGTTCATTTTCCTTGACCCACAGCAGTTTAGGCAGTGTGAATCCTTCTAGTGGCTTATTGCCGGTAATGTCAACAAAACGATCACCCAGCTTATCCATGATTTCTTGGCACTGTTTGGTCGTACGCGTGTCGTTCCACAAAATAGCTGGCCGCAAAACCTGATTGTCCGCATCCAAAAGCACCAGCCCATGCATTTGACCAGAGAATGATATTCCCTTGATTTCTTCTTTTTTAATCCCATCTTTTAAGATCATGCGGTCAATACCGATCGTTGTCCCATAAAGCCAGTCTTGTGGATTCTGCTCACTGTAGCCTGGCTTAGGCTGACTCAGTGGATAGTCATAGCTTTGCTGAGCGGCGATCTTGCCAGAACGATCCATTGCCGAAACTTTAACGGCACTGGTTCCCAGATCGACTCCGATTACGTATTCGTTCATAATATTTCCTCCAAGAAAAAAGGATCCGCAGCCAGCTGCGGCGATGCGAATCCTTTCTATTAGTATTGTTAGAGTTTCAAGTGACTACTTAGCCAGCGTTTCAATCATAAAGTGGTTGATCGTGTCCTTAACCTGTTCAAGGTGGTCAGATTGCGTAGCAGCCCGCAGTTCGCTTTGTGGCGTGTCCAAAACGGTTGGTTCGATCGACTTGAAGTCTTCCTTGCCTTCTTCGATGGACTTGCCCAGACCTTCGTCCCATGATGCGTAACGATCCTTGAGTACCTTGTCCAGGTAGCCGTCTTCCTTAAGGGCAGCAGCAACCCGCAGACCAGCAGCAAACGTGTCCATGCCGACAATGTGGCTGTAGAACAGGTCTTCTGGCTTCCAAGAAGTCCGACGTGGCTTAGAGTCAAAGTTCAGACCACCATGAGGGCCGATTTGACCTGCTTCAACGACTTCGTACATAGCTGCCGTAGCTTCGTACAGGTTGGATGGGAATTCGTCGATGTCCCATCCGATCAGCTTGTCACCTTGGTTGGCATCCAATGAACCCAGCATGCCGGCTTCACGAGCAACGCGAATTTCGTGTTGGTAAGTGTGACCAGCCAGGTTAGCATGGTTACCTTCCAGGTTCAGCTTGAAGTCTTTGTCCAAGCCGTATTCCTTCATAAAGTTCAGCGTCGTTGCTGCGTCAAAGTCGTATTGGTGCGTCGTTGGTTCCTTTGGCTTAGGTTCCAGCAGCATTTGAGCATCAAAACCGATTTCGTTTGCGTAGTCCTTAGCCATGTGGAAGAACTTAGCAATGTGTGATTGTTCGCGCTTCATTTCAGTGTTCCAGAGTGATTCGTAACCTTCACGGCCGCCCCAGAAGACGTAGTTTTCAGCACCAACCCGCTTGCCGACTTCCAGACTGTGCTTCAGCTGTGCACAAGCGTATGCGTAGATCTTAGCTGATGGAGCCGTCCCAGCACCAGCCAAGAAACGAGGGTTGGTAAACAGGTTGGACGTGTTCCACAATACCTTCATGCCAGTCGTCTTTTGGTATTCGACGATCTTGTCGACGACCTTGTCCAGGTTTTGGTTGGTTTCACGCAGTGTGTCGCCTTCTGGAGCCAAGTCGCGGTCGTGGAAACAGAAGTAGTCAACACCCAGCTTGTCATAGAATTCAAAAGCATAGTCAACTTTTGCCAAAGCATTGTCCATTGGGTCAGTATACTTGTCATATGGACGAACCGCCGTGCCATCACCAAATGGGTCAACCAGCCGCTGGTCAAACGTGTGCCAGTAGGCAACTGAGAACCGCAGCCAATCCTTCATCTTCTTGCCCAGAATTTCTTCTTCTGGGTTGTAGTATTGGAATGCCAGACGTGAGTTCAGGCCTTTGTGTGGACCTTCATACTTAACTTTATCAATACCTTGCCATAAATCACTCATAATATGGGCCTCCTGAAATTTATTAGTTTGAATAAACAACTAACTTACGGTTTTTAATATAGACCATGCCTGCTGTTTTGTAAACCCTTTCTAGCAAAAAATTTCAGAATCAGTCGATCCTAAACAGCGGCTTTTAAAATATATAATGAAGAAAAAAGGCTTCATCGCCAGCAGTAATTTTCTAAAAAGCTGCCACCTGGTTCTTTACTAAAAATTCACGCGACTATTTTGAAATTTCGCTTGCTTTTATTCTTGAAAGCGGTTATATTATATTCGCGGGTTGGTTTTAGCTTCAAACCAACTAAAGCAATAGGAGTGTTTTATAGTTAAGGAGTTGTGTAATCATGCGCAAAGTATCTGCGGGCTTTATTTACTTTTTCGGGGCCCTCGGCGGTTTGCTCTTCGGTTACGATACTGGTGTTATTTCCGGGGCCATTCTGTTTATTCAAAAACAGATGCACCTGGGAACTTGGGAACAAGGCTGGATCGTTTCCGCGGTACTGCTGGGCGCCATCTTAGGTTCATTGTTTATCGGGCCATCTTCTGATAAGTATGGTCGTCGTAAGCTGCTATTATTGTCATCGGTTATCTTCTTTATCGGTGCGCTTGGCTCTGGATTCTCACAGGGATTCTGGTCACTGCTCTGCTTCCGGATCGTTTTAGGTTTAGCCGTTGGGGCATCATCTTCAATGGTTCCTACCTATTTAGCCGAGCTTTCGCCAGCCGACAAGCGGGGCATGGTTTCCAGTATGTTCCAATTAATGGTCATGACTGGTATTCTGGTTGCCTACATCACCAACTGGTCGTTTGAACACATGTACACTGGTTGGCGTTGGATGCTTGGCTTTGCCGCTATTCCTGCTGCCATTATGTTCTTTGGTGCCCTTTACTTGCCAGAATCCCCTCGTTATCTGGTTAAGATTGGTCGTGAAGACGACGCGCGGGCTGTTTTGATGAATATGAACCACAATGACAAAGGCGTCGTTGATAAAGACATGACCCAGATTGAACAACAAGTCCACATGAAAAATGGTGGCTTAAAAGAACTGTTTGGTCCGATGGTTCGTCCGGCTTTGGTTGCAGCAATCGGTCTGGCCGTCTTCCAACAGGTCATGGGCTGCAACACTGTGCTCTACTACGCACCAACGATCTTCACTGATGTTGGGTTTGGTGTTAACGCTGCGCTGTTGGCTCACATTGGGATCGGGACCTTTAATGTCATCGTTACGGCATTTGCCCTTTCAATCATGGATAAGGTTGATCGTAAGAAGATGCTGATCTATGGTGGCCTTGGCATGGGGATCTCATTGTTTGTCATGAGTGCCGGGATGAAATTCTCTGGCGGTTCAAAGGCAGCGGCCGTCATCTGTGTCGTTGCCATGACGATTTACATTGCTTTCTTCTCTGGTACTTGGGGTCCTGTTATGTGGGTCATGTTTGGTGAAATGTTCCCACTTAATATTCGTGGCCTGGGCAACTCATTTGGTTCCGTGGTCAACTGGACTGCCAACCTGATTGTTTCATTAACCTTCCCAACCCTGCTGGACTTCTTCGGTACGGGTAGTCTGTTTATCGGCTATGGCGTCCTTTGCTTCTTCGGTATTTGGTTCGTCCATGCCAAGGTCTTTGAAACCCGTGGCAAGTCGCTGGAAGATATTGAACAGAAGCTTCGTGATCACGCTGGTTCCAAGAACTAATCTCAGTCATTATTCAAAATCCCACTCAAATCTTAAATCTAAATCTAATCTTACTTGCTGAATCCTAAACCCTCTCAATATATCGATAGTAAGTATTTTGCCTGGCAGTTTTACTGTCGGGCTTTTTTATTGCGCTTAAAAGCGAGCAATAAAAAAACTCGCCTCAATGACGAGTCTTTTTACTTAATGTTGGAAACCGATTTCGGCCACTTTAAGATCAACGAATAGCGATCCATATCTAAAAAACGATGGATAGCCATTGAGCTGGCGCCTAAAAGCGATGCCATTTCAGATCCTTTAATCATCTGCAGTGGAATATCGATCTGGCGGTCCTGCAGCCAGTCGCGCAAATGCTGATATAATTCAGGCATCTCATCAAACAGCGGTGAATCAAAGTAGACTGCCTGCGGACCAAAACTGACGATTGCATCATAAACCAGCTTTTGCAGATGCCCCATTGCTTGGGCAATCACGCGGACGACGGTTTCATCATGCTGCCGATACATCTCATATAGCCGTGCTGGTCGCAGATTATCCAATCCCTTTGCTTGAGCAATCTGAGTCAGAATCGCATCTTCAGAGCAGAGCGCCTCAACTTTGACCAGCTGTCCATTCTGACCAACGACCAGACTGCGGCCAATTTCGCCAGCTCGACCATGAAAGCCGCGATACAGCTGCTGATTGGCAATGATTCCGGCACCCACGCCACGATGAATGCTGATGGCCAGCAAGTCGCGGTATGATTCCCGATCGCCAAAATCACGCTCAAAAATCGCGGCCAGGTTGGCTTCATTCTCCAAAATCGTCGGGACATGAAACTCATTTTCAAAATAGGCGGCCAGGTCAATGCCATTCGTACTGATAAATGGCGCGTCAACGATCTGATTATGGTCAACGATACCATGAACAGAAAAGCCAATCGCCAATAAGCCATGGATCGTATCATCGTTTTGTTCCATCTTCTGCAGCACTTCTTTGATTGTCTGCATGATCAAAAGCATATCGCGTTTTTCCAATGCAATCTGCTCATAGCTGATGATCTCACCATTAATATAGCTGAACATAACCCGCAGATGACCAGTGCCGATTTCAAAGCTGGCGACAAAGCCATACCGCTTGTTCAAACAGACCAGATTCGGTTTGCGCCCACCACGATTGGTCGACTCACCCTGTCCTAGTTCTTCAATGAATCCTTCATCATTTAGTTCATTATAAATTGCGGAAACAGTTGATTTATTGATTTTTAATTCACGTGCGATGTCAACCCGAGTCGTGGCAGGATGATTGAACAGCTGCTGTAGTACCAGCTGCCGATTCGCTACCCGGACCAGGCTGCGACTATCGTTTTTCATGTTGAAATTTCCTTTCTTTGTTAGTATGTATTTTAAACTATCTCTAGTTTACCCGTTTTTAAATGAATTATAAACCAATTGTTGTATAAAAAAAGAGAAAAGCAATTCTGCTTCTCTCTTGTCTTTGTTTTTATGTTTAGGCAAATGCCGTTGCAATGCTGCCGACTACGATCAAAACGATTCCCCAGAAGGTAAATTTCGATTCGCGTGGGCTCTTGTGCTCATGCAGGACCAAGATTCCGCCAAACGTTGCGATAATCACGTTCAGCTGAGTGAAGACAAAGGCAACCGTAACCCCAAGCATCCGAGCCGCGAAGATGTAGGCAAATGCCGCAATCCCCCATGAGATACCAGCCAGAATGTTGGTGTACTGTTCTTTTTGCGTAAAGGCCTTTGCATTGCCCGAAGCCAGGTCATAGATGATGGCCCCCAATAAGATCCCCAGTACTTCTGGCAAGAAGATGCCGACTGAGTCTTCATGCGCCAGGATCGGCATCTTAGGGAACGATGAGTAGATCCAGTAACCAATCGTTGTTGCCAACAGAAACAAAACATCCTTGGTCGTAACGTTTTGACCATTGGAACGATCGGTAAACGAGGTCATCATTGCCCCAATAATAACGATTGCCAATGCGATAAAGCCAATCGTCAGTGCCCGTGCCGAGTGCCATTCGCCGAAAATCAGGACCCCGATGATCGAGTTACCAACTAATTGAAAGACGGTTGACAGTGGCACCGTATTGGAAACCCCGATTCGTTTGAATGAAACGAACTGACCAACCTGAGCCGTTGACCACAGTGCCCCACAAAGCAATGAGAACAAAAATGCCTTCATGCTTACTTGCGGATGCATGATCAAAAAGGCAACCAAACCAACTAAGGAAGCCCCAGCGCCAATCCCAAAAATCTGGTTGGCTTCTGATCCACCAACCTTACCAGTAATCAGCGGCATAAAACCCCAGCCCAACGCTGGAATTAAAGCAATAAGATAAGCCATAATCAAAATCTCTCTCTCTTAAAAATTTCGATAAAAGTAGTTAAAAACTTTACGAAAAATAACTATACCTTAATGCAATCGTTTTCACAAGTATTTATATTCCTAAAGTTAGTAAAGTCGTTGGTGGTATCGATATCTTAAAAGCATTTACCATCAGCATTGCAAGCGATTGCTCAAAAATTTGGTCTAAAATTGAAAAGGTTTGCAATTTTATTTTCGAAACTGATATTTTTAATCATCAGTCTTACCACTTGGCGTAATGGCATGTGGGGCATATTCACGGTCAGGGAAAAAGAGCGTAAAAGTCGTTCCCTTGCCTAGTTCGCTGGCAACCTTGATTGTTCCCCCATGCAGCTCAACCAAATGATGGACGATCGCCAAACCAAGCCCCGATTCACCATACTGCGTGTTCATTCGCGAGCGGTCGGCTTTATAGAAACGCTCCCAGATTTGCTCCGTCTGCTCTTTAGTCATCCCAATCCCGTTGTCCTTAACCGCAAATTCAGCTCCCTTTGGCAGTCGCCGACCAGAAATCTCAATTTTGCCATTTTTAGTAAACTGAATAGCATTTTGGATGATGTTAAACATAATCTGGACAAACCGGTCATAATCGGCATAGACACGCAGAACCTTGGGCAGATCCACAGCCAGTTCATCATTTTGCACCTTGGCCTTTTTTCGCAGCTGAGCCTGAAGATTATTGACCACTGCCGTTGCATCAAAGACTTTGCGGTCCATTGAAATCTGATTGGTCCGGATCTTTTCATAGTCTAGCGTATCGTTGACCAGACGAATCAAGCGCCGCGTGTCATTTTGCATCAATTGAATACTGTGCTTTTTGTCCTCTTCTGGAATCGCATCGTAGGCCAGACCTTCCAGTAAGCCGTTGATCGTCGTCAAAGGTGTCCGCATTTCATGAGCTGCATCAGCCATAAAGCGCCGCCGCCGTTCTTCTTGTTGACGAATCTCTTCTTGTGACGCCTGCAGTGCATCCGCCATCTGATTGAAGTCGCGGCCCAGATCATCAAGTTCATCATTTGATTGAGTATCAATATGCACTTTATAGTTGCCGCGTGCGATCTGGTGCGTTGCTCGGCGCATTTTACTGATCCGCTGCGTGGTTGAGCGGGCCAAGAGATAACTGACCACCAGTGCCACCAGCATCGCGATTACAAATGTTGCCAACAGATTGTTAAGGATCTGGTGCCGACTTTGCTCAACCGTTGATACAAAAGTCCCAATTGAAACTACCGCGACCAGCTTTCCCTGATAAAAATATGGTCTTAAAATATCGGTCATGCTTGGATGCGGACCCGGCTTTGACTTTTCTTTTGTTCTGTTTTTATCAGAGACGTCTAAACGGGGATGATCGATTTTCTTTTGAATCGTCTTCCCCTGCTTTAGGGCCTGCCATTCTTTTTTGGTCAGCGTCGCCGTATAGCCGTTGCTGGCAAAAATTTTCTTTTGGTCGGCATCATAAATCGCAAAGTGCACGTTTTGCCGCGCTAAAAGATTTGCATTGCTTTTCAGCGATGACGTCTTTAATCCCTTAAACTGGCGCGTTGTCTGATCATATTTAATGGAGTCTTGAATCAGGCTATCGGCGTCCTGCTGCAATTCTCGCCAGGTATTGGTATACAAGGTTCGATTAGTAACGTTGATAAATGAGATGGTTACAATGATCAGCAGTGTGCAGATGACGGCAAAAAAGCTCAGCATCTGCCGGTAGATCAGCTTCATTGATCCTCAACCTCGCTGTCATCAAATTTATAGCCAACGCCCCATACCGTTTGAATAACTTGGGGACCAGCCTTTTCAATCTTTTGACGCAGCTTTTTGATGTGTGCGTCAACTGTTCGTTCATCACCATAGTATTCATAGTTCCAGACCAGCTGCAGCAGCTGTTCTCTGGTAAATACCTGTTTCGGTTTGGAAGCCAGCGTCTTTAGCAGGTCAAACTCTTTGGGCGTCAGGTTTTCAATCTGCTGGTCATCCAAAAATGCCTCGCGCGTCTTGGAATTCAGCTTGAAATGCGGCGTCTGCACGTCAAAGTCACTGGCAATCTGCTGTGTGCTGCTGCTGAGCTGATTAAGCTGGGTGCGGCGATACAGAGCTTTAATCCGGGCAATCAGTGCAATCGTACTAAATGGCTTGGTAACGTATTCGTCAGCACCCATTTCAAGCCCCAGCACCTGATCGCTTTCCGAGTCACGTGCCGTCAGCATGATGATCGGCACGGTTGGCGAAATTTTGCGCATTTCAGCTGCCACCTGCATCCCATCCATCTTGGGCAGATTGAGATCCAGCAAGACAATATCCCAGCCCGTTGGATCCTTTTTAAACATTTCCACGGCTTTAACGCCATCTTGCGCATAGCCAGCCTCCCATTTTTCTTTTTTGAAGAACATTGCCATCATTTCGCATAAGGTTTGATTGTCCTCCACCATTAAGATTTTCATTTTCTTCACCCCGTCAGTAATTCTTGATTGATTCTAAAAGTCATTATACGGCATTGATCTACTACAATAGGAATATTTTGTGACCAAAGTGCGAAACTTTAATAAATTCAGCACCGTTGTCCAATTAATCATGCCGCTAAAATTCTTGTCGCGTGCATTCAGAAATCAAATATGTTAAGATTTACTCTGTAACGGGGATGTTTATGGATTCGACGGGTATAGTTCGAATTCCGGCTGCGTTTCGAAGGTTGCGGCTTCGTAAAAACGCTCAGTTTCAAATTATAACTGCAAACAATAATTCAAACTCTTACGCATACGCTGCCTAACAAGTAAGCATGCGTAAATCCGGCTGGGCTCGTCCATGGTGCAGTACCGGGTTTTATCTAACAGTGGACTTACGCTTGCTGCTCCGGCTTGAAGCGACAAGAAGAGACCAATCAAGCTAGTTGTGTGGGTGAGCCCTGATCAGCGGCGTTCCAGACAATGAACCTTAAATAGCTGAGATATGAACGTAGACGCCGAAATGGCGATATATTCGGACGCGGGTTCAAATCCCGCCATCTCCATTTATAACTTGTTCAAGAGTGTTGATAGGCGGTTAAAATGCCGATATATCAACACTTTTTTATTTCCGCCAGCCACTGTCAGGCGTTACTTTACCAAGAAACTACGGACAACTCGGCTGAAATATCCAGCAAGCATTCTCAAGCAAGAGGATGCTTGTTTTATTTATATCAAAAAACCTCTAAGCAGCTGGCTGTTTCCCAGCTGCTTAGAGGTATTGCTAAGCCTGCGCTAACGCTATTCAATTTTCATAATCGGTAGATCTTAATCAACGTTTTATTGACCAGCAGATTCGCTGGCAATGGCTTTGATGACATCAGCCTCAACGTCACCAACATTTTGCCGTTTTAGATCATCCTCAAAGTCCCGTTGAATCTTAAACAGTTTATCGCTTAAAGCGTGGTGGATGTTGCGGCCAACCGGACAGTCCAGATTGACGTGTTCGTGGAAATTAAACAGCTCATCTTTGTTTTTCTCCACTGCCACATAGACGTCATAAAACGTAACCTGATTCAGCGGTTTTAAGAGCTTGATGCTGCCAGGTCCTCGTTTGGTATCGATCAGTCCCGCCCGTTTAAGATCTGACATTAAAGTCCGGATGATTACCGGATTGCTGCCAATGCTGTCGGCCAACATGCTGCTGTTGACCGTTTCTTTATCGCTAAAATAGTCAATTGCCACCAACATGTGAATCGCAATCGTAAATTTAGTTGAAATCTGCATTTAAACACTTCTTTATTATAAATCTGCTTAAAAATATTTTATTACAGATATTAAAGAATTGCTAATCAGCTTATGCTTCAACGACTGAGATCCGCTGTTGAACATGGTTGCCCTTTTCAATCTCGTCAATCATGGCAACCGCATAGTCAGCATATGAGATCACGCTTTGCTGGCGATCGTTAAGCATGAATTCTTCGCCGCCCAGCAGATACTTCCCCGTCTTTTGACCATCAGCCTGAAAATCAGCTGCTGGTGAAACATAGGTCCATTTAACGTCTTTAGCAGCGCGCAGAATTGCCAAAGCCGAGCCATGCGTTGCACTGACTGGCTTGTATGCATCCGGAAAATCAGGCTGCAGTTCCAAAGTTGAGGTATGTTCAGGATTTACGTACAGTGAGCCCGCACCGCCAACCACCAGCAGCCGCGTATCGGTTCCTTTCAGCAGATCAGCCAAATAGGCAGCTGCCTTGGGAATTACGTAAAGATTCGTTAATTCCCAGGCTCCAACTGCATCTACGACTGCGTCAAAATCCTGCAGATCTGTCTTTGTCAAGTCAAAAACATCTTTTTGAACATAGCTGGCAGCCTGCGTATTGTTTTCATGACGACCAAATGCAGTCACGTCTAAGCCACGTTCAACGGCTTCACTGATAATTTTTTGCGCAGCCCGACCATTAGCGGCAACAACGGCAATCTTCTTACTCATTTTTAAATCACTCCATTTTGTAATATAACAAGTTACAATTAATCGTTGTTTATAATATATTATATTACAAACTATTTGTCAAGAATTTAATTACAAAAAATCAGTCTCCACACCGGGAAACTGATTTTAATTTATTATCTAACAGTCTGATGGGCATTCGCTGAAAGCTAGTTATCCGCAATTACGACTTTGGTACCTTCAGGCAGGTTTTGCTCCATCCACTTAGCGTCTGGAACCGACAGCCGAATACAGCCATGCGAGCCTGTTGACTTGCCCAGCTTGGCAGCTTCCTTTAGATTATATGAGCCGTCTGCTTTAGTAGGAACCGAGTGGAAAAGATATTCGCCATGATTGAGCCAGGAAACATAGTAGTTGGCGCCTTCACCCAGCTCTTGATTATAAAAGCTGTCGCCGCGCTCAGCTTGAACGTAAAAAGTGCCAGTTGGCGTAGTACTCTTCATCTTACCGGTCTTGGCATCTTTTTGATAGACCCCGCCTGAACTGTACATAGTGTAGATCAGCTTAGAGCCATCATAAAGATAGGTCCGGTTGCCCTTTAAGCTGACCTTGACCCAAAGATTTTTAACCTTGCTCAAGTCTGGGTACGGAACGGTTTCAGATGATTTCTGCCAGTCAATTGGCGTCCGCATATTGCTTTGGGATTTGGAACTAGAACTGGTTGCCTTGGATTTGGCAGTCGTAGCAACCGTCTTGTTGGTGGCAGCCGGCTGCTTAAGATGATTATTATACATATAGCAGCCGCCTAAAATAATTACAACTAAACAAAGCAGCCAATAAATCGTATGTCTTGATTTCAATTTTCTTTCTTCCTATTTCTATAGTAAAATTGTAGCAAATTCGAGCGATAGGGGAGTCTGACTTGCGCACCAATTTAAAAATTGCCTATCTTTCGGCAATCGGATTTGCTACTGCAGCTATTATTTTATCAAATTGGCACTAATAATGCTTGGGGGAATCAATATTGACCGTTTTTTTAAAGAAAATATGGCAATTAATCAACACCCACAAATGGCTCAAAGATCTGCTGCGAGCCGATTGTCTGTACTGTTTGATAGTCGGCAGCTATAATCTTTTTTGCCTGTTTGTTCCTCAATTATTGCATTCAGTTTCGCTTTACGTTTTCGGGGGATATTTTCTGCTGCTTAATCTTTGCCTGCTGGGGCGGACCATCTTTTTGAAGGCCACAGCTCATTAATATTAATTCATATATTATATAAATCGCATCGTCTTGCTTATCAGCAGGCGATTTTTTTGTGGCTGCCAATGCTAGCCAAACGCTAAATTTTGGTTTTGATCAACGAATCTTCAATCTTGTTGCTTAATGTTATGATAAAATGACGCTGATATAATTGTTTATTATCTATTAGGAGCTTTTCGTTAATGAAAAAATTTATCGCTATTTTTCTAACCTGCTGGCTGGCCTTACTGAGCTGGTTGCCGAGCGTTCATGCCGAGACATTTATAAACGCCAATCAGCTGGACGCATCAGCAGCTTTGGCACTCGATGCCAAGACTGGTCAGATTCTGTATTCGCAAAACATCAATCAAAAGCTGCCAATCGCTTCAATCAGCAAGCTGTTAACGGTAATGGTCATTGAAGATGAGATCAGCCAGCATCAATTAAGCTGGAACACTAAAATCAAGATCAACCAAAAAGTGGCCGCCATTGCCGATGACCCTGAATACTCAAATGTCAGTCTGACGCAAGGCCAGTCCTATACCGTCTCTGATCTGGTCAAAGCTGCACTGATCAAATCAGCTGACGGTGCAACGGTTGCTCTGGCCGGCGCTTTAGGCGACAGCACTGCGCAGTTTAACCAAAAGCTGCAGAAAAAGGCGCGGCAGATCGGGATTAAAGATGCCACCATCGTTAACAGTGTCGGCCTGACCAACAGCCAGCTAAAGGATCTGGCCGTTAAAAACATTGATGACAACGCCGAAAACAAGATGTCAGCCAAAGACGTCGGTAAAATGGCGGCCTATCTGGTCAATCATTATCCCGATCTATTGAAGATTGCCGGTCAGACCTCTTTTCAACTGGATGGCTCAACCGTCAACAATATCAACAAAATGCTGACGAATTCCCAGTATCAGACCAGCGGCGTAACGATTGACGGTTTAAAGACCGGGACTTCAGATGCTGCCGGTGCCTGTCTGGTCAGCACGGCGACTTTCCAAAATCGACGCATCGTAACGGTCGTGCTGCATGCCAATGGCGACAGTACAGACGCCCGTTTTACGACAACGCAAAAGCTGTATCAGCTGATTGCCAACAGCAGTCTGACTCCGCAAAAAGTAGCTCTGCCCAAATCGTTTTATCAAAGAAGCGTTGTCAAGTTTCTGTTTTTCAAGCATCAGATCAAGCTGCGCCCCCGTTCAATCACGATCTGGGAAAACGCCAGTGATGCCAACCAGTCATCCCGCTTGACCATCTATGACCATTTAACGGCTAAAACCAACCGAAGCGGACAGTTAAAAGCACCGATCAAAAAGGGCCAGTCGCTAGGATATTCCTACGTAAAGGTAAAAGGCGTTCAATTTATCAATAATCACGGCTTAAGGCTGCCATTGATCAGTCAGACGACCGTGCAATAGATTATAAGTCAGTGACTGCCACTGGCTTTTTTATTTTCCGCCATTCAGATTCGATTAAAATCAGCTTTGATAAATTAAGTTTTTAATGAACTTTTTTATCCTTCATCAACAAAAAACAGGCGTATAATTTATCCCAATGTATAAATATTTATTGAGAGAAGGAATTCAGCTATGGATTCACAGTCATCCAACACCAAGATCAAGCTTGGTGCACTGGTCTTGATGATTTTTTCGTCAATTTTTGGCTTTAGCAACTCTTTGACTGCCTTTTATCAAATGGGCTATGCCAGCATCATCTGGTATATCGTGACCGCAGTGCTGTTCTTTTTGCCTTCCGCATTGATGTTTGCCGAATATGGCGCTTCATTTAAGGCAGCTCGCGGCGGCATCTTCTCATGGCTGCGCGGCTCGATCGGTGAAAAGCCAGCCTTTATCGGAACTTTTATCTGGCTGGCAGCTTGGGTCATCTGGCTGGTGTCGTCAACCCAGTTCTTCTTGGTTTCAGTATCAACCATGATCTCGGGACATGATCAAACGCAGACTTGGCATTTGTTCGGCCTCAGCGCCAATCAGACATTAGGTATTTTAGAAATCGTCTTTTTATGTATCGTTACTTTAATTGCCTCTCAAGGGATCGACAAAATTGCCAAGATTTCCTCGTTTTGCGGCATTTTTACGCTGGGCATCTCAATCATCTTTATCCTGGCCAGTCTGCTGGTATGGATATTGGGACATGGTCAGCTGGCTGAGCCAATGACGGCCGCCAGTCTGATTCACTCGCCAAATACCGCGTTCGTCTCACCAATTGCCGTCATCTCATTTATCGTCTACGCGTTGTTTGCCTATGGCGGTCTGGAGACGATGGCTGGCGTGATTGACTCGGTTGATCAGCCAGAGCGGACTTTCCCCCGCGCCATGATCATTGCCATGTTTTTGATGACTTTCATCTACATTGCCGTAATTTTTCTTTGCGGAGTCTGTACCAACTGGCAGGCCGTCTTAAGCGGTAAAAAAGTCGATCTGGCCAACGTTGAATACGTTTTGATCAACAATATGGGACTGGTAACGGCACAAAAGCTGGGACTTTCTCATGCAGTCGGCGTCATGCTGGGCAAGGCCTTTGCTCGCTTTACGGCACTGACTGACGTCTTAGGCGGCCTGGGAGCAGCTTTTGTCATGACCTACTCGCCAATCAAGTCGTTTATTGAAGGATGTGATCCGCGCCTTTTGCCAAAAAAGCTGACCGCTATGAATAAGTACAAAATGCCTTCATTTGCCATGTGGATTCAAGTCATCATCGTTTCGGTCATTATTTTGTTTGTTTCGTTTGGCGGCAATGCTGCGGGACGCTTCTATACCATTCTCACCGATATGATGAACGTTTCATCATCAGCGCCATATCTGTTTTTGGTAGGGGCCTTTCCATTCTTTAAGATGAAAAAGAATCTGGCGCGCCCATTCGTGTTCTACAAGAATATGACGGTTGCCTGGATCGTCTCGATTATCGTCTGGCTGGTACTGGCCGTAGGAATCATCTTCACCTGCATTGAACCGCTTCTTGAACACGACTACGCCACCGCTTTTTGGACGGCAATCGGCCCATTGGCATTCGGCGTTGTAGCCTGGATCTATTATTCATGGGCTGAGCATAGGCATGTTTTAGATGACAAGCCCGCTGCAGAATCAAATGATGATTAGCCAAAACCGATCAAATAAAAACCGCACTGTCACTTGACAGTGCGGTTTTTATTATCTAAAAGCGCTACTTAAGACTGGCCGCCATTTGAACCAAGGTATCGATGCTGTGGGCTTCCATCGTATAAACCACGTTGCCGCGCATCCAGTTCAAAACCTGAGGCCGCTGACCATCGCCTACGCTGACCTCAAAAGTCCCCGTCCCACGATCGTCTGGTGCCGGCAGATAAAATTGTTCCAATAAGTCAACAATGTGGCGTGCAGTTGGCACTGGGTCTTCACCATTCACTGCCGCAGCATGAACCGTCAGCTGCCAATGTCCTTCTTTCCACGTCAGATAGCGCTGACCAGCCCCCGCGTCAATCGTTCCCGTTAAGCTATGACCAAGATCAACGGTTGGCAGGCCAGCAGTATTGCTGTCATCATAGTGTCTGATTGCCTGGGCAGCCGCAGCCTTGCTGGCATAAGTCTTTTTACTTAAGATCAGGTAAGGCGTCTGTGAGCTTAAAGTTGGATCATTCAAGCGCTTAGCCGTGTAGCCGACACTGTAATAGATCGTGTAGCTGCTGGCATTTCCAGAATAGCGAACGTTTAGATGACCATTAGTCGTAGAAAGTCCTGGCGTGGTGGGCAAAAGAACGTTCCCCAGCTGCGCGCGGATCGACTGATTAAAAGCTGCCAGACGCTGTGAATCGCCGCCGGCTGGATTGACCGCACTAGTCTTGGTTTGACTGGCAGCTGAATTATCAGTTGTTGATTTTGCCGCAGCTGATGAAGAACTGGCAACTGACGATGTTGAGCCATTACTGGTACTTGATTGACTGGCTGACGATTGCGCGGCTTGTGATGATTGGTTAGCCGCTGTTGACTGGGCTTTCTTGCTTGTTTTTTTGGCCGACGAATGCTGCTTGGCCGTCTTAGCACTGCTGGAACTGGATGAAGCCTTTTGACTCGATGTCGTTGCAGAGCCGCATCCAGTCAGCAGCATGGCTAAAACCACTGCACTGGCCATTAGATTGAATTTCCGTTTCATGTCTTTTCCTCCCATCAGCAGACTTGAGAAAACGTTTTCTTTTAATTACATTATCCATCAAGTTCGCATCAAAAACAAATTCAATTCGGCAAGCACAATGAGCGGCCATTTTAGGAGCCTTCGCGGCTAATAAAAAGCCGCTGGGATTCTTCATCCCAGCGGTAATTAATCAGGTTTGGCTAAAATACCAAGCGAGCACCCAGTACCAAAATGGAAATGGCAATTACGATGCCCATGCATTCAACGAAAAGGCAGCTGATGTTGATTGTCGTTGCTACCCAGGGGGCCGTTTGCGGCAGGTTATCCTGCACATCCTTTAACACGACAAACAAACTGCCCAGACCCATGACGGCAAAAACAATCAATGCGCCGAAAAGAGCGGCCTGGTTGAGAGCAGCAACAGCAACAAACATAGTAAAACTTCCCTTCTTTAACTTATTTGCAAGGCTTATTCTAACACAAGCAACTATTAAATCCACCCCACTTCCCTTGACAACTGATGGCATTTATGATTGAAAATGTTTGAAAAATGAATAAATTCGTTTTTAACCCATAAATGCCGTTTAAACCTTGATTAAATCGGAATTTATGCATATTTAATTTTTAAAATATTTTTTTAAAAATTTTTGGCGCCTTTTTAAAGACAGCGCTTTCACAATTGACTTGACTACTTCTAAGCGTTTTACCATTGATTTTGTCAATATTTGTTCACAATCTCATATGTTATTTTTATCATGTTTAAATAAAAAATAACTCCTCGTCCCACTTTCCAGACGAGGAGTTGTTTTTTGCTTAAAGAACCGTCAAATGCATCTCGCCATCTCGTACCAGCTTCATCTTTTTCATGATCTGGAAACCAACGACTGAGATCAATGCTGGCAGTGCCATTCCGCAGACAACGTAGGTTACAAATGAGCCAGTACCTTGCCCCCAGAAGTAGATCGGCGCGATAAACGAGTTAAGACCCAGGCCCCCAACCGTGTAAGTAGCACGGAAATTAAACAGAACCGTTGCCAATGGAGCACAGACTGCAGCGGCAACAACCGGTGGAATCAGCTGCAGTGGATTGACGATCAAATTAGGGAACTGCAGCTTAGGCGTAACTACAAATTGAGCAATATTGGCACCAACCGTGTTCTGCTTCCAAGACATTGCCGTAAAGCCAACGAATTGAGCCGTCGTACCAATTGCAGCCGCTGCGGCAGAAACTGGATCCAGCATCAGTGCCACCGCTAATGCCGCTGAAGAAGCCGGCGTCATCAAGAACAAGGCCCAGACTACCGAGATAGAGACCGAGCCAAGCACTGGGTTGACCGCCATCGACTTGGCAATAAATCCACTGACGGCAATCAAAGCTGGCGTTACAACTGCAGCCAGACCCAGACCAGCCAGCGTCCCGACCATGGTTGCCGCAAATGGAACCAATACCATGTCCAAAGGCGTCTTACCAGAAAGGTACTTGCCCAGCAGTGCCGCAATCAGCGCTGCACAGACTGCCGAAACTGGCTGACCCGTAGTAAAAACTCCCGTACCAGCTGCCTGAACGGCGGTCTGACCCGTTGCCGTTACAGTCGCAACACCCTTGGCCGCCGTAACAAAGTGCACCGCGTTGGAACCAACCGTCGCTGCAATCATTGAGCTGAACATTACCAGCGTCGTCGTTCTTAATTCGACAGCCACGGCAATTCCCAGGGCTGGGGCTAAAAGATCCTGTGCCAGCGTCCCGGCCATATACAGCGGTTGGAAGTGAACAAAACCGGCAATCGTCTGCATTAACAGTCCCATCCCCAGTGTAACCAGAATGGCGTTGGCAACCGCGGCAGAAATGTTATAGGCATATTCCTTAACGGTTGTTTTGTGCGCGGCTCTTTCACGAGCACTCATGCTAAAGTTCGCTTGTTTGGTATTGGCTGCTTGCTCCATATGCATTACCTCTTTCTTCTCATACGTTTTTAATAAAAAACATCCACTGCCGATTCAACAAGCAGTGGATGTCAAGCGAGGATCTAAATTCATGCTTGTCCACTACCACGTTTTCGGTTTCAGGCGCGCGTCGTGGACAGAGATCTCAATGCTAAAAAGCTGGGATTCTTGACCGCACGGCACGCACGATAATAATGACCAGGACTAGGATAATAATGATTAGGACAATTGCTGATGGTGTCATTGCGATCAAGCTCCTTTCTTAGAAAAAAATGAGATTTCTTAATGCATTTATAATATCAAATCAAAGCGATTATGCAAGACGTTTTTTATAGTTTGTCTATTATTAAGTTGGTTTATGTTAAAACTACAAAAAAGAGCCGCTGCAAGCGACTCCATTCACAATTCATATTATTTTTTTAATGGGCATAACGTTAATTATATTAACAGAGAATCAGCTTAACGCTGTCCCCGATCGCCATTGTTCTTAAGCCGTGGCACGTATTTAATCAACGCGGCCAGCAGGCAATCAACATCTTCAATCGTATTGTAGATACCAAAACTAAATCTTAACGTCTCCCAGACACGAGGACTGTCTTGACCGTACATGGCTACCAAGACATGCGAAGGGTCCAGCGAGCCAGACGTGCAGGCCGATCCCGCCGCACCGACAATGCCATCCAGATCCAGATTCGTCAAAAGAGCATCGTTAGGGACACCTTTAAACCAGATACTGATGACTTGTGGCGCCATTTCCTCGTTTAAGCGACCATTGACCGCAAAGTCGATTCCATTGGCTTCCAGTCCATCAACCAGATGCTTTTTCAAATCCAGATAGCGCGCGGCCTGCTCTTCTAAATCGGCCAGGTGCAGCTCAATTGCTTTGGCAAAACCAGCCGCTGCCGGTACGTTTTCAGTCCCTGCCCGCCGTTTAAGCTCTTGGTCGCCACCGCGGATGAACGATGGGAAATTAATGCCCCGCCGCCGATATAAAAAGCCAATCATCTTGGGACCGTTCAGCTTATGACCAGAAACCGAGAGCAGATCAATTTTGTCTTTTTGGACGTCAATTGGCACGGTTCCATAAGCCTGAACCGCATCCGTGTGGAACCAGGCATTGGTTGGTGCCACGATCTCACCGATTTCATGAATTGGCAGATGACTGCCGACTTCATTATTGACCGTCATAATCGAGACCAGAATCGTATCGGGACGAAGCGCCCGTTTCAGCTCTGTCAGATCAATCTGACCATTTTCATCAACATCAAGGTAGGTAACCTCATAACCTTGCCGTTCCAGATCTTCTAAAGGCCTTAGAATTGCCTCGTGCTCAAATCGCGTCGTAATGATATGTCGTCCTTCACTGGCACGAGCCAATGCCGTCTGCTTGATGGCGGTATTGTCGCTTTCCGTTCCACCACTGGTAATCACGATCTCATCATCATAAGCAGCGTTGATTGACTTGGCCATCACATGACGGCTGTCTTCCAGGACCTGTTTGGCAATCCGGCCATAATAGTTGGTTGTCGAGGCATTACCAAAGACATTGGTCATCTTATCAGTCATTTCAGCAACGACCTCTGGAGCCATTGGCGTAGTGCCGGCATTATCAATATATACTCGCTTGTCCAAAATATTCGCTCCCATTTTTTGATTTGGTCAAGGTTCTTGTTCTAGCGCATTCCCTAGTATAAACCTTTGCCGTCCAGACGCAAAATAAAGCCGCTCAGCTTGGGGGAACTGAGCGGCTTTGTTAGTGCTTTATTCAATAATTGGGAGTATTTTTGAGAAAAAGTAGGGGATCATCAAATCAATCACCGTTGCTTGATTAATTTGATTGTCATTATCTTACCGATTAAATGCAATTAAGCTGTGGCAGATTTGTGAAGTAATTGCGAATATTACTTAAGAAAGCTTAATCATAACAGCATCTCAGTCAAAATCATCTGCTGATTTTCGCCTGCCAGCCAGATTCGTTCAGCTGCCGACAGATCCGTGCCAGCTGGTGGCGCTG
The DNA here is from genome assembly GCF_039955095.1 of Limosilactobacillus sp. WILCCON 0051. Classification (NCBI taxonomy): domain Bacteria; kingdom Bacillati; phylum Bacillota; class Bacilli; order Lactobacillales; family Lactobacillaceae; genus Limosilactobacillus; species Limosilactobacillus allomucosae. Next base: position 433,634 of record NZ_CP154878.1, on the reverse strand, counting down.
ATTTTTAAAGAAGCTGTTTTGGGCCGTTACCAGATAAAGCGCATGCTCAATTGCCAGTCCGTTCAGCTTCCACTCAAAAAGCTGTCCGGCTGCCAGTTCGTCTTCAACCAGCGCTTGGTACATAAAGCTGATGCCCACGCCGTCTTTAAGCAGCTCAATAATGGCATTGGGACTGCCAATCTCAATTACCTGTTTAAAATCTGCCAAGGAACTGCCATGCCCCTGCAGCCATTTTTCCAGAATCTGTCGTGTCCCGGATCCCGGTTCGCGAACTAAAAGCGGATAGTCAAACAAATTTTCTAGATTGACCGCTGCCTTAAGCTGGCGGCTGCCAAACAGGGCAAATTTTTCTTGGCCAATGGTTTCCCAGACAAAATGCCGATGATCAAAATCTCCCTCAACTAGTGCCGCATCCAGTTCTCCTCTTTGAATCTGGCTGAGCAGTGTCTGCGTATTGCCGATCTGTGTCGTAACTGGCCAGTCCTGCTCGATCATTTTAGCCAGCACCTGGGGCAGTAGAAAACTGCCAATTGAAAGCGTCGACCCTAATCTTAATGGCGCAGTCTGTATTTTCAGCTCTGCCAGCATTTTTTGGTTCTCATTCCTTAGAAACGTCAAATAATCAACCAAGCGCTTGGCACCAGGAGTCAAGGCTACTTTCTTTCCCTGATGATCAAGCAGCTTGAATCCCAGCTCTTTTTCCCAGGCGTTCAGCTGCTGTGAAACGGCCGGCTGCGTAACAAACAGCAATTTGGCGGCTGCCGTCAGCGATCCTGTTTTTGCAACGGCCAGCAACGTTTCGCTGCGATGATCGAGCAGCGGATCTGGTTGCATAAGCGTCACCTCAATTTTTAATAAGTAAAACTTTGAATATCTAAAAAATACTAATTTTTATTTATTAATATAACATGATAGGCTTAAATCATCATCAATCTGAGTTAAGAGAAAGGGTTTTGGATATGATTAAGACATTATTCTCACGGCAGTTTGTCGTAGCATTTTTGCTTACGCTGCTGTGCTCTCTGGCAGGCTCTTTTTTAGGCGGTCTGCCTTACCTGTCCGTAATCGGTGCTTTGGTAATTGCCTTGATTCTAGGGATGCTGATGCAGTTTGCTCAGCCCGCCGTTGCTTACAGTCAGCCTGGAATCGGTTTGATCTCCAATAAATTTTTGCGGCTGGGCATTATTCTTTTAGGATTTAAGCTGAATCTGATTGCCTTGGCACAAGCCGGCATCAAAACGATCATGCTGGCAGTCGTGATCGTTTCGGGGACGATTCTATTGGTTTATTCCTTGGCGCGGCGCTTCGGCGTTGATCGGCACCTGGCAATTCTGGTCGCCAGCGGAACGGGAATCTGTGGTGCGGCCGCCGTAATGGGAATCTCATCACAATTTGACAATGCCGCCAACGAAACCGAAGCTGAGCGTCAGCGCGAAAACAAGGTCGTTGCCGTTGCCATCGTTGCGATTCTGGGAACTTTATTCACGCTTTTGGAAATTGGCATCAAGCCGCTTTTACACATGTCTGCCGTTCAATTTGGCGTTATGACGGGCGGCTCGCTGCACGAGATCGCCCATGCCGTAGCTGCCGGCAGTGCCGGTGGTCCGGTCAGTCTGGACACTGCAATCATTACTAAGCTTTCACGAGTCTTGATGCTGGCACCGGCCGCGATGATTATTGGGTGGTGGTACCAAAAACAAGGGATTAAAGATGGCTCAATCGTTTTAACGAATGACCAAAAACGCGTCCCGATTCCCTGGTTTATGGTCGGCTTTATTCTGGCCAGCGTGATTGGAACCTTTATGCCATTAGGCGCCACGGTTATTGCCGGTCTGGTTAAGCTGGCCTACCTGGTCTTGGGAATGGCAATGGCTGCCCTTGGCATGAGCGTTAACTTTAAGGTCTTGCTGACGCGCGGCCGCAACGCGCTGTTGGCTGCCATTTTAGGCTCGGTGGTATTATTGACCTTCGTAGCTGTCATGAGCAAATTATTCTTCTAAATGCCAAAAAAGAGCTGAGGAATTCCTCAGCTCTTTTTTAATTGCTTACAACCGTATTATATTCAGCACCGTTTGGCAGCGTGAACTCAAGATTGTTGATTCCATCATAGCCATTTTGAACGGCATAGTTGTAAAGTCTGGTTTCCGTATTGGTAACATGTTTTGGCTTTTCGCCAATCGATTTGCGAATCGCCTTGGAGACTCGGTTAATCTCAGTCGGCGTGACTGCCTGGAAAGATACGCCATCAATCGTGGCACTGATTCCCTGCAGATGATCGATCTTGACGTTGCTCAGTGCCGGACTGTATTTGGTATAAAGCGTCGTAACGGCTTTAACTGGCAGATCAGTCCGCACGCCATCGCCAGCCGCCTGCAAAAGCTTATTGGCAACCGTGATCGAGCCATTTTTCTTAAACTTGTTGATAACGGCCTCTAAAATCTGCTGTTGACGGTATTGACGGCCATAGTCGCCTCTTGGATCATCATAGCGCATCCGGGAATATTTAAGCGCTTGACTGCCGTTCAAATGCTGCTTGCCCTTTTTAAAGTGGTGTCCCTCATAGGTAAAGGCAAACGAGTTGTTGACCGTTACCCCGCCAACTGCATCCACGACTTTTTCCAAGACGCCCATATTGACGGAGGCGTAATAGTCGATCTTAATGCCAAGCAGATCCTCAACCTGTTTCTTCGTTTCCTTAACGCCGCCCAGCGAGTAGGCCGCGTTCAGCTTAACGTAGGTATAGCCGCCCTTGACTTTGACCTTGATTGGAATATCACGGGAAATAGCAGTCATCCGTACCGTTTTCTTTTTAGGATTGACGGTAATGACTTCAATTGAGTCTGTGTTGCCGGCTCCCCAATTCTTGCGCCCTAAAGCCCCTGAATCAAGTCCCAGCGTTAAAATCGTGATCGGCTTACCCTGCCGCAGTTTCTTATCGACTTTTTCGCTGTTGCTGAATACTTTTGAGGCTGCTTGATGAACTTGATAGTACTCATAGCCGCCACCAGCTGCCAAAGCGATTACGATCAGCGCCAGCAGCCATTTAAGCCAACGCCATTTCTTCTTTTTGGGCGTTTTGGCTGGTTGTGTTTTTTCTTCCATTCTTCCGTTCGCATCTATAATTAAGAACCTTGCAAAACAACTTTTGGACAGTTCTCAATCAATAACGCGATCCTTCCCGTCATTGATTTGGCAGTCACATAAATAATTGCCACGTTTAGCCTGACTAATTCAATTTAGCAGAAAAAAACAGTGATAATCTGGTTTCACCGAAAAATTTAACAATCAATAACTTTCTTTAAAAAAATTTATAAACTATTTCAAAATAAAAAGCACCGTTTCGGTAAAACGATGCTTCGAATCATTAAAGTCTGATTTTAGTACCAGCCATTGCTCAGCCAGTGCTGTTTGGCATTCGTCCAAGAACCGTAACGACCAGCAACGTACTGATCAGCTACGCGTTCTTGGTTGGCAGGTGAGTAGTCGCCGTTCAGGTAGGCTGCGCTCAATTGGTACTTACCGATGTATTGACCATTGCGTGCGCCATAGTTGTTGCCGGATTCATGAGCGGCGATCCAAGCCTTGGCATCTGCTTCAGAGCCGTAAGCCGTGGAAGTGTAGTTGGAAGTGGTTTGTGAAGTTTGAGCAGCAGCTGATTGCGTAGTTGCTTGAGCGGCTGGCTGAGCAGTCGTTTGAGCATCAGTTGCCTGGCCATCAGTCTTAACAACCAATTGTTGACCAACGTAGATCTTGTTGATGTCTTGAATGTTGTTTTGTTGAGCCAGCGTTTGAACCAAGCTGTTGTCATTAGCGAACTTTTGAGAAATGCTGGACAGCGTGTCACCGGACTGAACCGTGTACAGCGTGTCAGCGTTGGCAACCGTAGCCGTAGCAGCAACGCCAAAAGCAACGGCACCCAAAGCAGCGGTAATCTTCTTAAAGTTCTTCTTCATAAAAATCAAAACCATCCTTTATCAATTATCAATTCGTTTTTATCATTTCCTTATCAACGTCCCTTATCATACACGCTCAATATTACTAATTGATAACAAGGCAATTGCGTTTTAAGAGTTTTTTACGGCTATTTTGTAACATTCTGTAATAAAGTCATAACCATTCAAACGGCCTTCTGATTATAAATGTTGTTATATCAATATTTTTCGGTTTGGCTAACTTTTTTATATCGGTATTTGAAATATTGCAAAAAAAATCGTAAAAAGTCACACAAAAACCATTTTTATGATTTCAGCGGCTTTTTACGACCAGATTTTAAGGCTGAATCACGCCTTATATTACATTAATGTTGCAAAAAAATTCTCCAGGTAAACGGCAACGCCATCCTCATTATTAGATTTGGTCAGATGATCGGCAGCTTTTTTGACGTTATCCAAACCATTTGCCATTACTACGCCATCGCCAGCATCGCGAATCATCTCATAATCATTATCAGCATCGCCAAACGTCATCAGGTTGGCAAAATCCCAGCCATAGTGCTCCAGCAGTGCCTGCAGACCCACGCTCTTGTTGACCCCGTTTGGCAAAAATTCCAATACCATTGGCTGCGATTGGACAACATTGACCTGCTGCCGCAATTCATCGGGAACGGCTGGCAGAACCTCCTGACTCATCTTGGCAGCCGGAATTGCCATAATCGCCTTGGCATAGACATGGTCGCCACCCGGCAGGTCATTGAAGTGTGCGTCTTTAAATTCAATGTTTTTTAAAATCGTTTTATAGATGGAACGCGGCATGTCCATGATTTCATAGACGCGATCAAAGTCTAAGACATCTAGCGAAAAATCGTGCTGCTTGGCAAAATCAAAGACTGCCTGCAGCTTGTCTTTTGCGATCCCATGTTCTGATAAGGCAGCCCGCGTTTGATTATTGACGACCAGCCCGCCATTAAAAGTAATCGTGTAGTCGTCAGCCGTGGTCAGACCTAATTGTTCAATATAAGGCCAGATCGCGTTGATTGGCCGACCCGTACAGAGCACGATTTTGATGCCTTGTTCATGCAGCCGTTTCAAGACCGCCTCGTTTCGAGGACTGATCTCTTTTTGGCTGTTGAGCAGCGTGTTATCCATATCTAATGCAATCATTTTAATCATAAGCGTTTCTCTTTTCTATTTATTTTTCAAGATCGTTTTAACAATCAGCCGCGTAAAGTATGCATTTCCCTGCTCATTCATATGAACCTTGTCCTGCGCAAACCACTCGGCATGACCATTGGCAGCCTGATTCCAGTCAATCACGTGCACGTTGGCATTTTGCTTGGCGGCCTGCTTGATCTGATCGCAAACCGTCTGTTCCCAGTCACGCGTCGGCACGTGCGGCGTGATCCAATAAACCTGATGATCCTTACCAATTGCCGTTAAGATATCATTAATCGTCTGCGAATCCATCGCGCCATTGGTTCCAAGATTTAAAATCACGTTTTTCTGCAGCTGCCCCTTAGCTTTAAGATCTTTAATAACAGCTGGCGTAGCGCTCCCCTGACGCCCGACTTCAGCATCGACATAAGCATGCGGCATAATTTCTTGAATATCCTGAGATGCATCGGCCATTACCGAATCACCGATTGCCGTGACTTTCAGCTCTGAGGCTGCTTTAAGCTGGTTTGAGGTCAGGCCATATTTTTTCTGCAGCGACTTGCTGTTGACGTTAACTTTAGCCGTCTTTCCTTTTGCAATCTGCTTATTTTTAGCAGCCGTAGCCTGGCGACTCTTTTCAATGCGGGTCTGAACCGCACTTTTTTTAGCCGGCTTGCTTGGCAGCATCAGACCGCACAGCGCGATAAAGCAGATGATGACGACTGGGCCGACTTTCAGCCATTGGTGCCAATCATGCATTTTAAAGTCGATCCAATGACGAATGCTGGCCGGCAGATACCGCCACTGATAATGAGCAAGCGGCTGTTCAACCAATCGATAGGAGAACTCGCTGATCGCTAAAATCAGCAGGCATTCAACCAAGGCATTGATTACTGGGTGCCGGCCAATCTCAACGACTCGTTCATAAAAGACCATAACCGGCAGCTGGTAGACGTAAATGCCGTATGAACGCTGACCGATCCAGGTAAAGAAAGGGTTGGTCAGCCAGCGATTCATATGACTGCCTGGATGAACTACCGTCGCAATCAAAATCATCCCAATCAGGCTGTAAAAAAACATGCCGCCACGATAGGTCCAACTGCTTTGGCCCGGCAGCGTAAAAAAGCCCAGCAGCGTGATCAGCAGTGCACCAATACCGACTCCATCCAAGATTCTGGCAGCATGTGCCGTCAAGTTGGCGTTAAGGCGATCAATCGGCCAGCATAAGGCCAGCCAGGAACCCAAAAGCAGCGAAAAGGCTCGGGTATCGGTTCCATAGTAGACTCGGTTGATATTTTGCGGATCAAACAGCAGCGCCATTTCAACTGCTGAAGCAACCGCCAGGATAAAGACCGTCCACTTGATTTTGGAACGTTTGCGCAAAACCAAAAACAGCATGAATAAAATCAGCGGCCACAAGAAGTAAAACTGGGCCTCAACGCCTAACGTCCATAAATGCGTAAACGGCGACTCTCCATTGAAGCGATCAAAATAAGACTGGCCATGGCCGATTTCCCACCAGTTGTAGACCCACAGCAGATTAGTAGCAATGGTGCTTTTGATGTTATGCAGCAGATCGCGAGCAAACAGCGTAATATAAGCCGTCGTGACCGTCAGCATAACGATCAGCACCGGATACAGCCGCCGCAGACGCTTAAGGTAAAATTTCGTCAGCTGAATGCCGCCCGTTTGATCCATTTGCCGCACCAGCTGTAAGGTAACGAAATACCCAGAGATCAATAAGAACAGCGGCACGCCCAAATAGCCGCCTGGCAACGTTGTCGGCAACAGGTGATAGATGATCACGCCAAGCACGGCTAGCGTTCGGACGCCATCAATTCCTGTCACATATTGCTTGGACCGCATAGATTTCCCCCCAAATAAAAAAATAACAACTTTTATTATAATCACAGTTGACCAACAAGTCTCATCAAAATGATTTTTTTATAAAACAACGGTCGCGACAGTCTTTTTCTGCCCCGACCGTTGTTAGAAATATCAGAATTACTCAATCAGCCGACTCGGTTTTCACGCAGAATCGCCTTGACCAGCTGATCGGCTTCTGGGGTTCGTTTCCATTCCTCCCAGTGATCCATTGACTCATCTTGCATCTGATAGTGCGTGTTGATGAAATGCTCATAATTGATCACGTTTTGTGAATGCGGGATATTCAGCTTTAAAATGCGAACTTCCTTAATATAGCCACGCTCAGCAGCCAGCTCGGCACGGCCGTTATGAACCATATTGCCGATTTCATAATATTTGGTGCCATCATTACGCGTAATTTCTTCTATTAAGGTAAAGACTTCATGCTGTTCTTCCATTTAAACAATTCCCCTTTCGCATCTATTGTATCAGAAAATAAAAATCATCGCCGTGGACCGACGATGATTGGCATAAGAGAGAAAGAGAATTGATTAGAAGGTAAATACTTAATACCTTGTGACTATATATTACAAAATATTGTAAGCGCTGTCAATAGTTATTCAGATTTTTTCAGCTGCTAGCATAAAATAAAAAAGAAGAAACGACAAACCGCTTCTTCTTTTTATAATTATTGTACCGTAACCGACTTAGCCAGGTTGCGCGGCTTATCAACGTCCAAGCCCTTGCCCAGACTCGTGTAGTAGGCAAGCAGCTGTGCAGGGACGACACTCAAAAGCGGCGTCAATAGTTCGTCAACGTCTGGAATGATGATATTGTCGTCTTCATGTGCCAGATGACGTGAAACAATCGTTAAAACAGCAGCGCCCCGTGACTGCGTTTCTTCCAGATTGCTGCGCGTAAGGCCCGCCGTCCGATCCTGGGTAATAATAGCAATTACCGGCGTTTGGTTTTCAATCAGCGCAATCGTACCATGCTTAAGCTCGCCGGATGCAAAGCCTTCCGCTTGAACATAGGAGATTTCCTTAAGCTTCAAGGCTGCTTCCAAAGAAACCGACCAGTCAATGCCCCGGCCAATGTAAAAGGCGTTGCGTGGCTTAGAGAGGTAGCGAGAGGCCAGCGCTTCAATGTCTTCTTTTGAGTCGGTAATTGACTGCATCCCGTTGGCAATCGTTCCCAGCTGGTGCTTTAAGTCGAAGTTTTGAGCAGCATCGCGACTCAGGTATTCACCCAATGCCTTGGCCAAAATAGCTTCAACCGCGATCTGAGCCGTGTAGGCCTTAGTGGAAGCAACGGCAATCTCTGGGCCAGCGTACAGCAGCAGGGTAAAGGTAGCCTCACGAGAAAGCGTTGACTTATCAACATTAGTAATCGTCAGGCTTGGCCAGTTGTGTTCATTGACGTGTACCAGTACTTCGCGACTGTCAGCCGTTTCACCACTTTGCGACAGGAACAGGAAGAACGGCTTGGAGCTAAGCAGCGGCTGCTCGTAGGCAAATTCTGATGAGATATGAACCGTAGTCGGCACGCCACAAAGCTTTTCGAACATCCGGGCCCCAATCAGGCCGGCATGATAGCTGGTCCCGGCACCGATAATGTAGATATGATCGGATTCCGCCATTGCCTGCAAAAGCTTTTCGCTGACCTGTGGCTGGTCGTCACTGTCAAAGTATTCTTGAACGAGCTTGCGCATTACGGCAGGCTGCTCATCAATTTCCTTTAGCATATAGAATGGGTAGGTACCCTTATCGGCAGCACTTGGATCCATGTCAACCTTAAAGGAATCGCGCTTCTTTTCCGTACCATCGAATTCTTCAATCGTTACATTGTCTGGCTTGACGATCACCAGCTCATGGTCGTTGATTTCCATAAACTCGTTGGTTTCATCAATCATCGACATGGCATCAGAACCTACCATGTTATAGCCTTGGCACAAACCAACCAGCAATGGGCTCTTATTCTTAGCCACAAACAGCGTATCTGGCTGTTCGCGATCCATTAGGGCAAAGGCATATGAAGAATCAGGACTGATCAAGCGCAGAACCTTAAGCAGCGCGTCCTTGGTATCCATCTTGTAGTCGACGACAAACTTGTCAACCAACTGAACGATAACTTCCGTGTCGGTTTGACTCTTGAATTCAACACCCTTAAGATATTCTTCTTTCAGCTGCTGATAGTTTTCAATGACCCCGTTGTGAACCAGGTAGAATCGTTCATCATTGGAGTAGTGCGGGTGCGCGTTGGTTTCATTTGGAACACCGTGCGTCGCCCAGCGAGTGTGGCCAATCCCAGCCAACCCTTTAACTTCTGGCGTTAAGGCAGCTTCCAGGTTGCTGATGCGCCCGGAACGCTTAACCAGGTAGTCATGTCCTTTTTCGTCGTTGACGTAGATGCCGGCGGAGTCGTAACCGCGGTATTCCAGACGCTTCAACCCGTCGATCAAAATGGAAACGCTGCGATCGTTTCCTGTAACACCAACAATTCCACACATAATATTTCCCATCCTTCAATAAAATTGGTATAGATAACTTTAAAATCAAGCTATTATTTAATAACACTATTGTATATTAATAATTGCCGGCCCCAATGTCAATCGATTAACCTCGATTGGTATAGAGTCGGCAATTTTTTAATAGTTTTAAAGGCGTCACGGCAACGATTCAGCCCCTCGCTGCCGGCCTAAATATTATCTAAGATTATTTAACTTCAAGCTCGCGGCGGGCAACTTCCGCGATTTTTTCAACATAGGCATGGACCAGTTCTTTGGTTGGCGCTTCAGCCATGATTCGCAAAAGCGGTTCAGTACCAGAAGGACGAACCAAGACACGCCCATCACCGTTCATTTCTTTTTCAACATCGGCAATGACAGCCTTCAAAGCTGGATTGTCCATCGCAGCTTGCTTGTCAGCCACAGTAATATTGACCAGTTCTTGTGGATAGGTCTTGACATCAGATGCCAGTTCCTTAAGGCTCTTGCCACTGGATTTAACGACCTGCAGCAGCTGCAGTGCCGTCAGCATCCCATCACCAGTCGTATTATGGTCAAGGAAGATAATGTGGCCTGACTGCTCGCCACCCAGATTGTAGCCTGACTTCAGCATTTCTTCAACGACATAACGATCGCCAACCTTAGTCTGCACGCTCTTCATGCCATGAGCCTCCATTGCCTTGTACATTCCCAGGTTGCTCATCACCGTGGTAACGATGGTATCTTTTTTCAAGCGGCCGTTTTCATTCAGATACTTGCCGCAGATGTACATGATCTTGTCGCCGTCAACCAGATTGCCCTCGCTGTCAACGGCAATGCAGCGGTCGCCATCACCATCAAATGCCAGACCTAGATCGGCATGGTTGGCAACGACGGCTTCCTGCAGACTTTCCGGATGCGTTGATCCACAGTCGAGGTTGGTGTTGAGACCATTAGGATTGGCATGAATCGGCGTAAAATCAACATTTAAATCCGCCAACAGATTGGAGACAAAGCCGCTGGTAGCACCATTGGCAGCATCAACAACCACCTTTAGGCCAGACAGATCCGTTGAAATCGTCTGTTCCAAAAAGGACGTGTATTTGAGCGCGCCTTCGTGGTAGTCCTCAACCGTTCCCAAACCAGCATCGGATGGTCGTGGCAAAGTATCCGTTTCAGCATCCAGCAGCTGTTCGATCTCATATTCCAGCTCATCGGAAAGCTTGAAGCCATCGCTGCCAAAATACTTGATTCCATTATATTGGATTGGATTATGACTGGCCGTGATCATTACACCAGCATCGGCCCCCTGTGCTCTAACCAGGTAGGCAACGCCAGGCGTAGTGACGACGCCTAAGCGCAGCACCTCGATGCCGACCGAAAGCAGGCCAGCAACCAAGGCATTTTCCAGCATTTGACCGGAAATTCGCGTATCACGGGAAACCAAGACTTGGGGCTGCTTGCGTTCTGAGTGCCGAGTCAAGACATAGCCCCCGGCACGGCCAACCTTAAAAGCCAGTTCTGGACTCAGGTCGCGATTGGCCACGCCACGAACGCCATCAGTTCCAAAATATTTTAACTTCATGTTTCTCCTCGTTTCTGGGCTAAAAAGCTCCGTTAAAATTCACTATGTTTGATTATACTACTTTGTGTCATTTTCGCTTGCCGAAACCGACGAATTATTTGACTGACTGCCAGATGACGAGCTGGCTGAACTGTGCTTGGCTGAAGAAGCACTCGCAGACTCCGCTGAACTGCCAGAATCAGACTGCGTTATCGCCGAACTGGTCGCTGAAGACGAACTGGAATTCTTGTCGCCACTGTCAGTCTGGCTGATTGGCACGGTTACGGAGACCGTATTTGGCATGATCACCACGTTCATTGTCTGACCGCTTTCATTGATTGCCTGCAGTGTTACCGTCCGATGCAGCGTACTTTGCGCGTTTTTAGGCACGTTGACATAAGCAATTACTTTGGCAACCTGCTGAACCTCGCTTTTGGCCCCAGTAATCTGAACCTTTTCCAGTGCAGCTTTGGGTGTTCCGATCTGATAGCTGCCATTTAAGGTTTTAGAGCTTAAGCGTACTTCTACCGGCACCGTCGCGGTATTGCGCGATTGAATGTTGACCTTGATCTTAGCTGGCGTGATCGTATAGCTCAATTCCTTATTCAAGCCCGATGCCTTTAGACGCACCTCATGCTTACCGGTTCCCAGCTTGGTCAGATCAGCATAGACCTTAAAATTTTGCGTATTGGCCGTGGTCGTTACCAAGGCAGAAGGTCCGGTAATCTTGATTTTGACATATTGTGGAAAGCCGGTGACGACGTACTTTTCCGAATTCGACTCAACCTCCAGCGGTATCTTGAGCGTCTGCGTCTTATTGGCCATCAGCGCAGTATTTTGGCCATTTTGCGATGACTGACGCGTATCGCTGCTTTTGCTGCCAGTAACGTATATAAATAATAGGATTGCCAATACCAAGGAAACGATTCGCAATACCCAGACGTGGTCGAACAGGCCCATCTTGTCATTTTTCATGCTGATCGCCTCCCTGCTTACGAAAACGCTGCATTAGATTGGTAAGAAAATTCTCGGGACTTGGATGCTGAGGAGTTTCGGTATAAAGCTGCGCCCGCAAAAACTTTAGGTAGTCTTTACGTGACATGCCCCGCATCAGCTCGTTGTTTTTGGTGATCGAGACTTCACCAGTTTCTTCTGAGACCACAATCGTCAGCGCGTCGGTAACCTCGCTGATGCCGACTGCCGCGCGGTGCCGCGTCCCAAGATCTTTAGGAATCAGCTTCGAGTCAGAAAGCGGCAGATAAGCGGCAGCGACAGCGATGCGATTATTTTTGATGATCACGGCCCCATCATGCAGCGGCGTATTTGGAATAAACGTATTGATCAAAAGGGCCCCGGTAACTTCGGCATCCAATGGTATCCCCGTTTCAATATATTCTTCCAGACCGGTTTCCATCTCAATACAGATCAAGGCCCCGATCCGTCGTTTAGAAAGATATTGAATCGCCTGGTCCAATTGCCGAATCAAGTCCTCTTCCTCTTCGTTGGCTTTAGGCGTACGGGCAAACAGCGCGCCACGACCTAAATGCTCCAGCCCCCGCCGAATCTCTGGCTGAAAGATCACGACAATGGCGATGACCCCCCAGTTGATGACCTGATCCATCACCCAAGAAACCGTGCTGAGCCCGATATACCAACTGATCAGCTTAACCAGGATGATAATCAGAATCCCTTTGAACAGCTGCACGGCCTTAGTCCCGCGAACCAGCATCAACAACTCATAAATCAAAAACCAGATGACTAAAATATCAATCAGATTGACCAGATTATGCCAGTTGAGGAGTGATGCAAGAAACTGCAATATATATCTCTCCCTTCTGCCTTAAAATAAAATTCTTAAATATGATTATATCATTAAAAATGTTCGTTATTTAACCAGTCAAGTCGATTGTCTGTTATGCTAGGCGTAAGTTTTTTAAAGAGGTGGTTTTTTGCCTAGACTGTCTTATCAATGGAAATTAAGACTTTATTTTTTGATTCTGCTGGCAACTCTGCAGCTGCTGTTAAAGTCGCCGTTTAATTTTATGGTTCTGAACGTTTTTCTAGCCTATCTGCCAATCGAGTTTAGTTTTTGGGTCCAGCATTTTGCCGATCGACGCTCACTGGCTTTTTGGTCGCTGCTGTTTTTATGGCTGATTTTTTATCCCAATGCTCCCTACGTCATGACTGATCTCTTCCATCTTTCATGGCTGCATCCGCATACCAGTACTACTGGCATCTTACGTACTGATCCTAAGATGTGGCTGATTTTTGCGCTGATGGTTCTGTCGGCATTCAGCTGTGCGATCTTTGGCACGGTCGAGATGGCCCGCCTCAGTCGACTGTTAGAAAAAATGCTGACGCCTAAATTTTCCCATAGTCATTTAATTTGGGTTGGCTGCTTCTCTTTTCTAGCCGGCATTGGCATCTATATTGGCCGTTTTTTGCGTCTGCACTCAATCTACCTTTTTATAACGCCATCATGGTTCTTTAGGCAGCTGTTAAGCATCTGGAGCTGGCCGATGATTGAATTTGTCTTGATTATGACCATATTGCAGCTGCTGATTTACTGGTGCCTGCACGTGATCAAGCAGACTGATTTGATATAATTGATGATTCTCGTCGCCAACTGGGACGGGAATTTTTTTTGCCAAAATAAAAACCAGGATCGTCAGTGACAATCCCAGTCAAATTCACAAGACTTTTTATTCAGCTTCCCGGCCGATAATGCGGACCTCAGTTTCCAAGCTGACACCGAATTTTTCTTTAACGGTTGCTTGAACATGATGAATTACGTTTAGATAATCCGTTGCCGTACCATGATCAACATTAACGATAAAACCGGCATGCTTGGTTGAAACCTGCGCGCCGCCTGAGGTATATCCCTGCAGACCAGCATCATGAATCAGTTTGCCGGCAAAGTAGCCTTCTGGACGCTTGAAGACTGAACCGCAAGATGGCAGTTCCAACGGCTGCTTGGCGGCTCGCCGTGCATTCAGATCATCCATCAACGCGGTAATCTCAGCTTGATTCCCTGGTTTGAGATCAAACACGGCTTCCAAGACGATGCCGTGGTTATCCTGAACCGCGCTGTGCCGATAGCCAAAATCAAGCTCTTCATTGTTATAGTGCTTGATCGTTCCATCTGGCAGCATTGCAGTGACTTCACTGGCAACGTTTTTGGTTTCACCACCATAGGCACCGGCATTCATAAAAATTGCCCCACCAACGCTGCCAGGAATGCCAGCAGCAAATTCAAGGCCAGTCAGCGAATGGTCGCGAGCTGCCTTGGTCGTTTCAATGTATGAGGCCCCAGCCTGAGCAATGACGCGATTGCCTTCAACTTGAATCCCATTCATCTGGGTCAGAATCATGGTCAGACCTTCAATACCGCCATCGCGCACGATCAGATTGCTGGCATTGCCGATTACCGTCAATGGCATGGCATTGGTATTGGCAAACTGAACCAGCTTTTGAACTTCCGCAACGTCTTTAGGAAACGCCAGCCAGTCTGCCGGACCGCCAGTTTTAGTATTGGTGTACTTTGAAAGTGGCTCGTCTTTTAAGATTTGAATATCAGGAAATTCCTGCATCAGATTATTTGCCATAAATTCGTTCTCTCGCTTTCTCAACAAAAATTCGTCAATCTTTTCTTATTGTAGCATTCTTTTGGAAATTGACGATCCGAACCTCTACAATAGTACTAGATAATTTATTTGCGAGGTTGACTGCAATGACCAAATTTATTTCTTGGAACGTCAATGGATTAAGGGCCGCAATCAAGCATGGCTTTTTACAGGTTTTCACTGAAATGGACGCGGATTTTTTCTGCATCCAAGAAACCAAACTAGCGCCTGGCCAATTGAATCTTGATTTGCCCGGCTATCATCAATACTGGAACTATGCCGAAAAGAAAGGCTATTCGGGTACGGCCATCTTTGCCAAACAGCCACCGCTTAGCGTTCACTATGGCATTAATGTACCAGAGTTTGATCATGAAGGCCGTGTCATCACTTTAGAGTATCCTGATTTCTATCTGATCAATACCTATGTGCCCAATTCCGGTGCTGAACTGAAGCGCTTGGATTTTCGACACGATTTTAATGAAGCTTTTTATGAATACGTTAATCAGCTGAGTCAGCAAAAAAGCATCGTTTGGTGTGGCGATCTCAACGTGGCCCATCAAGAAATCGACTTAAAAAATCCGCAGAGCAATCATCATCATCCAGGATTTACCGATGAAGAGCGCTTTGACTTCTCCAAGCTGCTAAAAAGCGGTTTTACTGATACGTTCCGTTATTTTTATCCTGATCAAGAGCACAGCTATTCTTGGTGGAGCTATCGTTTCCACGCTCGTCAGCGCAATGCTGGCTGGCGGATTGATTATTTCGTTGCCTCAGCCGATCTTGACTCACAGCTGATCGATGCCAAGATTCATGATCAGATTCTTGGCAGTGATCACTGTCCCGTCGAATTAGACATTCAGTTATAGGAGGGAATTAAAATGAACTTTGTTGCGATGGACTTTGAAACTGCCAGTGGCAAACGCTGGTCGGCCTGCTCGCTTTCTTTAGTCGTCGTTCGTCAAAATCAAATCGTTGATGAGTTCTACACCTTGATCAATCCACAGACGCCTTTTTTCTGGCGCAACGTTCAGATCCATGGCATTCATGAAAAAGACGTTGCCAATGCCCCTGTCTTTCCTGAAGTCTGGGAGCATATTCAGCCATTCTTTGATGCCAACAAGCTGGTGATTGCCCATAACGCCTCATTTGACAACAGCGTTCTCAAAAATACGCTGACTCATTATGAATTGCCGGTTCCCAGCTTCTTATCATTGGACACGCTAAAGACCAGTCGCCAGTTCTGGCCGCAGCTGCCTAACCACAAACTCAATACGATCTGTGATGCATTGAATATTCAGCTGCATCATCACCATAACGCGCTTGATGATGCTCAGGCCTGCGCCAATATCCTGCTGACGCAAAATCGCCAGTTCGGCCCGGAAATGATCAAGCCGTTTATCGTTAATGTCTAGTCATCGATTCAGCAAAAAAGCACCGTCAGTTTTGACGGTGCTTTTTTGGACCGGCTGACCGCCGATCAAGAGAGTTTTAATGTCTTGAGAAAGCCTATTGATCCATGCCGCGTTTTAAAATCTCAACGTCCCATGGCCCCAGTTTGGCTTTCGGAGCGGCTCCGGTCAAGATATCCACGAAGCCGGCCTGCTGCAGATCGGTTGGCAGCAGGCGCGACTCATTGCGCAGATTAAGCACAAAGTAGAGTTCCTGTCCGTCCTTAACGCGCCGCGTAATTTCAAGATCGGTTGTTTGGCTGGTTAGGCCGGTAAGCCCAGTCCGATCAATGACGTGCTCAATTACTTTGCCAAGTCCCTGATCATCTAAACGCGTGCCAACGTACCAAGCCAGTCCCTTGCCAAATACATTTTCGACTACGGCTGGCGTGCCGGCATAAAATTCACTGGCATAATGAGCCAATGCCCGAGTTTTTGATCCCGTCAGATGAATCTGATCACACAGCAGCCGCCCTTCATACCGCTGCGCTGACTGATCAAAAGCTACTTTGACGGTTTGTCCTGGTACCGTCGCATCAGTTTCTTCAACCCAGATGCCCAATACCTTGCTTAAAGGACCTGGATAGCCGCCCAAGTAGACGTTGTCGGATTCATCAACCATCCCTGATGCATAGGTTGTCAGCAGATGGCCGCCATTTTGCACATAATCGCTGATCTTTTCGCCCAGTCCCTTTTTGACCATGTACAATACTGGCGCGACGATCAGATCATATTGTGAAAAGTCATCGTCAACGCCAATCACGTCAACCGGAATCTGGTGCTGATAAAACTGACGGTAATAGTCCATGATCAAAGGCACATACTGCAGATCCTGCGTAATCCCGGCCACGTACTCAAAGGCCCAGAAATTGCTCCAGTCAAAAACAATGGCTGCTTTGGCCGGGGTCGCGGCATCCTTAAAATCGGCACCCACTTTTTTCAGATCATGTCCCAGGCGTGCTACTTCTTGAAATGCGCGCGTATCAGTTCGCTGCGAATGGCTGATTACGGCGCCATGAAATTTTTCGGATCCCCCTACGGCCTGCTTCAACTGAAAATACTGAACGGTGTCAGCACCATGAGCCACAGCCTGCAGTTCCGTTGCCCGCATTTGATTAGGGCGCTTCAACGGACTGTATGGCTGCCAGTTGACCTGCGAAGGCGTTGATTCCATCAGCATGAACGGCTGGTGTTTCAATCCCCGCATTAAGTCATAGCGAAACGCGGCCACATAGGCTGGATCGTCATAGGCTGGGTAGCTGTCATAGGCAATGATGTCTTGATCCTTGGCCCAGGCATGATAGTCGATCCACTTATTAGGCGTGCCATGGAAATTGGTCAGAATCGGTGTCTGCTTGTCATATTTTTCAATCGTCTGTTTTTCAAGATTATATAACGAAAGCATTGCATCCGACTGAAAACGCAGATAGTCAACCGACAGCCCAGCCACGATCGTATGCGTGCCTTCTGCTCCCCAGGCATCGCCCAGCTCGTTGGGAACTTGAATCTCATCCCAGTCATAGATCGTATGGCTCCAGACATTGTTGTCCCAAGCCTGATTTAGATTATCCAGCGTTTGATAGCGCTGCTTGAGCCATTCTTGAAAAGCCCGGCGACAGTTTTCACAATAGCAGTTGCCGCCATACTCATTATTAACGTGCCAAGCCACGATATGCGAATTGCCAGCATAGCGCCGGGCCAATTGATCAACCAATCGACCTGCTAATCGGCGATAGTTGGCTGAACTTGGGCAGAAATTATGGCGTTGACCAAAGACGTGCCGTCGCCCTTGATAGTCAACTCTGGCGACATCCGGATACTTTTTAAACATCCAGGCAGGCATCGCGGCCGTGGAAGTTGCCATAACGATCTTAAAGTCAGCCTGACTCAGCTTTGCAACGATATGATCCAGTTTTTTAAAATCATATTCGCCTTCACGCGGTTCTAAAAGGGCCCATGAAAAGACGTTGATCGTTGCCGAATTGATGTCGGCCTGCTTAAAGACCTTGATATCGTCATCCCAATCTGTTTCTGGCCATTGATCAGGATTATAGTCACCGCCATATAGAACGGTCGGCAGTCCCTGCTTCATACTTCTCCCTCCAAGCCTTTATTTTTTATATTCTGCTTTGGCAATTGGCTGGCCATGCTCAACCTTGGCTCCAAGCCGAAGCTCTTGCAACTGAACTTTTTGCGGCTGTGTTAAAAAGTCGACAACGATATCATCATAACCGCTTTGTAAAATCAGATCACGGTTGAATTCCATCAACAGCTCACCGGCATGCACGGTCTGTCCTTCTTGGAAATGAATATTAAAGCCGGCACCACGCATATTAACCGTACCAATACCCACGTGAATTACCAGGCCAATGCCGTTAGCTGATTCAATTTCAAAGGCATGCTGCGTTGAGAAGGCAAACTTGATCGTACCATCAAACGGTGCATAGATGCGGCCATCGGCTGGCTTAATCGCAAAGCCTTTGCCAGGGAAGCCTTTCGTGCCGTCTTCATTGATTATGGAAGCAAGATCAACGACTTTTCCATCGACTGGAGCCAAAAGCGTTAACGTCGTTTGATCGGCAGAGACATTCTCAACTGCTTCTTCACCGTTGCCAGCCGCAAGTTCATTCTTTAATTCTTCAACGACTTGAGCATGCTTTTTTTCGCTCAGCGTAACCTTGCTTAAGAAAATGACGATTGACAGCAGCGCCAAAACCATTGGAATGTAAAAGGCCATGCCATCAAACGTACGAATGCTCTTGGCAGTCATATCAGCTGCCGTAGCGCTGCCAGTCATGCCACAGGCTAAGGCAATCCAGCCAACCAGACCATTTGAGATCGCGCCCGTCAGCTTATCAATCATCGGCCGTACTGCTAAAACAACGGCTTCGTTTCGCTGACCAGACTTAAGCTGGCCATATTCAATCGCATCCGTCAGCGTCAAAACCGTTACCAGCTGAGCACAGTTGACGTTGAACAAAACCAACCCCAGATCCATTACATAGACGTTGCTGCGGCCAAAGATAAAAATCAGGTAGGCCGCTACCATGCAGCATTGACCAATCGTAAACAGCCATTTTCTTGGTACGTATTTGTTAAAAATCGGAAACAGCGGGCTGACAAAGAAACCAACGATCGTCGCAATTACCCCAACGACCCAGAAATGACCGGGTTCGCCGATAACGAACTTGTACAGATAGAACAAGACCCCATTGGTAATAACATAGGCACAAGAATACATCAGGTATGCCAGTGCCGGCCACATGATCTGGTCGTTATGGAAAATTGCTGAAAAGACGTCCTTGATCGAGGTTTTTTGTTTGGCTGATTGCCGAATAATGTTGTCGTTTTCCTTAGTTCCCAAACAAACCGCCAAAGCACTCAGCAACGCCAGCAGCGTAACGATTGCCGCAAAAGCAAACCAGCCGGCTGGACCTTCAGTACGATGCCCAGTTGCCAGATAGGTAAAAGTCGTAACGATTGGCACTACGATAATCGTCAAGCCATTCCAGCCAATCGTGCCGGCAAAGGCCCCCAGTGAGGTATAGATGCTGCGTTCATGCGAGTCTTCGCTCAACGCTGGTACCATGCCCCAATAGGAAACATCAGAAAAAGAATAGAAAATATCAAACGTAATGAAGATCACGACAAATAAAATCGCAAACAGGACCCAGTTGACCTTTGCCAAGCCAAAAATTCCGGTAAACAGGACTAAAAGCAAGGCCCCACTAACGATATTGCCCCATAAGATCCAAGGCTTAAACTTGCCCCAGCGTGTGTGCGTATTGTCGACGATATTGCCCAGCAGCGGATCGATAACCAGCTCAATAATCCGTACCCCGACAATCAAGCCGGTAATCAGTCCGATTAAACGGTTGGCAACTGATTTGCTTAATCCAGCAAACATGCCGCTGGTAACAAAAATAATGAAATAATTGCTCATAACGCCATAAAAAGCAGAGTGGCCGACATTCCCAAAACAAAATGCCGAACGAGAAATCCACTGCTGCTTGCTTAAATGCTGCCGTGGCGCTGCAGTCTTGGTGGTAGTATCCACGATAATGCCTCCCTTTATTTACTCTCACTCAAATCCATCTCGTAATCGATCGTTTCGTTCTAAATGCATTTATTTGAAATCGCTTACAACTAATATTGTACGCATTTAACGAGTAAAGTAAATAATTTATCATAAAAAATAAATCATTTACCATATTTAGTAAATGATTTATTCGATCCAGCCATTATCACAGATATATCTTTCATTTTATTTCAGTTTAAAACTTTCACGCATAATTAAATTGGTATCAACCAATGCATGAACGTGCGGCCGCTCTGGATTAGCGATTGCATCCCGGAGAATATTCAGCGCCATACGGGAAATCACCTTTTGATTGATGTTATACGTCGAAAGCGGCGGCGATACGTATTCGGCAATATCGCTGTTGTTGATGCTGATGATGCTGGTATCACGCGGTACGATCACTCCAGCATCGTTAAACGCCTGGAGTACCCCAACGCTTAAGGTATCCGAGGCAATTAAAAAGCCCTCCGGCAGCTGATCACCGTATTGCTTGATGGCCGCTTCTCCCAACTGGCGACCGTTTAAAACACTGAACGAGCCACTGGAAAAGACATCCGCCTGTTTAAATTCAAGTTCCTCAGCCACGACTCTAAAGGCCGTTTCCCGTGAGTCTCTTTGTCTTGGCCGCTTACCGATCTGTGGACCGATACCGCCAATAAAGGCAATCCGCTGATAGCCGGCATCAGCAAACTGTTCCAGGGCATCACGCACCGTCATCGACAGATTGGGCTGTACTGAATCAAACAGATGCGGCAATGGATCCGTGTCAACAAACACCCCCGCTGGCAGCAGCCGATGCAGTCGCTTAAAAACGTTCAGCTCAACGTTGTCGTCACCAACACATAAAAAGCCTTGAAATTCGTCTGCCTGATCAATCAGCTCCTCGGCATATTGAAAGACCTTGACCTGCATGCCGGCATCTTCAATCGTTTTCAGCAGGGCATCCTTAAGACTGGCAAAATATGAGTCCTGCAGCTGTTCTTGGTTGTTCATCCGAAACAGCAATGCGATCGTGGGTGCAACTGCTGGCTTCTTGCGGTCTTTCCAATACCCCAGCTGGTTGGCAACTTTTAAAATCTTGTTGCGCGTCGTTTGGGTAACTGAAAGCGTCTGATCGTTATTGAGCAGGCGCGAGACCGTAGCTGGTGAATAGCCAGAGCGCTGGGCAATCTCTTTGATGGTAACCATTTGCTCACCTCTTCTGCTTAGTTGCGTGCTTTTATTATACCTTATTTAGTAAATCTAAGTAAATAATAAGTAAATAAAATCGCGAAACAGCCAGCTGCCGTTCCGCGTTGCTTGATTATTCATGATCAGCTGCCGCGGGCTGAAACTCCATTAGAACTGCCGCACGCTGCTGACCTTGTTGATCAGTCACCCTAGCCTCACCGGTCTTGACAAAGCCATACTTTTGATAAAGCTTGATGGCCGGCACGTTATCGCTAAAAACGTCCAATACCAGCTTTTGCAGGGTACTGTAGTTTGCAAACCAGTACGTAGCCTCATCAACTAAGAGGCTGCCAATCCCGTTTCGCCAAAAGTCCTTTAAGACCGCCACCCCCAGCTCGCCTACCTGCGGCCGATCAGCCAGTTCCATGATCGTAACGATACCAATGGGATGATTTTCGTACTGAGCCAGTAAAATCAATGAGTCAGTACTGTCGTTAATATCATAAAGACTGTACGCCTCCTGTTCGACCGTCAGCGTGTCCAGATGCGGCACCAAGATGGCCGAGCTCTCTTGAGAAAGCTGTTTGAGCAGGTTCAGGATTGCCTGTGCATCATCTGGCGTGGCCAGCTTGATTCCAACCGTTTCAGTCATAATCTGCCACCAAGCGTTCCACTAATGATTCAAAGTGCCGTCCATGCGGTTCAAAACTCAGCTCACGGGTCTGTTCATCATCAGTCCGCTTAAAATTGATTGCCAAAAATTCTGCCGGCAATTCGTCTTCAATAAATTCTGCCCATTCAACCACACTGATGCCATCGCCATCAAAATATTCTTCCAGTCCTAAGTCTTCAGCCCCGCCATTCTCAAGTCGATAGATATCCATATGATAAAGCGGCAGGCGTCCTGATTGATATTCACGAATAATCGTAAAAGTCGGGCTCTTGATCACGTCTGAAATACCCAGACCAGCTGCCAGTCCTTTGGTAAAAGTGGTCTTGCCAGCTCCCAGATCGCCATTTAATACGATTACGTCGCCAGCCTGCAAAAACGGAGCCAGTTTCTTTCCTACCGCCATCGTTGCTTCTCGATTGTGTAAAGTTAGTTGAGTCATTATCATTATCCTTTGCTGGAATTGACCATTTTGATCAAATCAACGATCATGGCCTTCGATAGTTCCTATTTTATCGTATCCTGCCCGTAGATCAAAAAGGTCGCTTGACTTTTGTCAAACGACCTTTGCGTTTACAGTGCCTGAGCAGCCGTAATCAGAGCAACCTTATAAACGTCTTCTTCGTTGCATCCCCGTGACAGATCGGCAATTGGTGCATTCAAACCTTGCAGAACCGGACCGATAGCTTCAAAACCACCCAAGCGCTGAGCAATCTTGTAGCCAATGTTGCCGGCTTCCAGACTTGGGAAGACAAAGACATTGGCATGACCTGCAACCTTGGATCCAGGAGCCTTCAATTCTGCAACGGCTGGAACGATTGCCGCGTCAAACTGCAGCTCGCCGTCAACAGCCAGTTCTGGATCTGCTTCCTGGGCCAGTTTAGTCGCTTCGGCAACCTTGGTAACCATTTCGCCTTTTGCTGATCCCTTGGTTGAAAAGCTCAGCATGGCAACACGGGGATCAATGCCAAACAGTTTGGCCGTCTTGGCACTTTCAACGGCAACCTCAGCCATCGTTGGCGCATCCAGTTCAATGTTGATGGCACAGTCAGCAAAAATGTAGCGCTGATCGCCTTTTTGCATCAAGAATGCCCCGCTGATCCGCTTGATGCCAGGCTTGGTCTTAACGATCTGCAAAGCGGGCCGGACCGTGTCGCCAGTTGAGTGAACCGCGCCAGAAACCATCCCGTCAACTTTGCCCATGTAGACCAGCATCGTAGCAAAATAGCTGACGTCTTTTAGCATTGCGTCGACCTGTTCTGGTGTATTCTTACCGTGACGCCGTTCTAAAAGCGCGGTATGCATTGCCTGATAGTCAGCGGCTGGGTAGGTCTGCGGGTCCATGATTTCAACCCCCGTCAGATCAATGTCATCCTGTTTGGCAGCTGCTTTGATCTTGGCTTCATTTCCCAGCAGAATCGGCGTCAGCAGACCATCATGCGCTAGACGAGCTGCTGCGCCAAAGATCCGTTCATCCTCACCCTCTGGAAAAACGATCCGCTTGTCTTGTGATGAAAGCTGTGACTTTAAGTGTTCAAATACATCCATTATTCATAACCTCATTTCAATTGTGCGTCAATATCAACATGTTCGGGCAGACGCCAGTCAATCGGTGTCTCACCCATTGCCACCAGGGCCTCATTGGTTTTAGAAAAGGGCTTTGAGCCAAAGAAGCCGCGGTTGGCAGAAAAAGGACTGGGGTGCGGTGATTGCAGAACAATGTTGGTCTGCGTGTTGATCAAAGGAATTTTTGATTGGGCTGCCTTGCCCCAAAGAATAAACACCACTGGTCGCGGCCGTTCAGACAACGCATGAATCGCTGCATCCGTAAGCTGCTCCCAACCATGACCGCGGTGCGAGAACGCCTGACCAGCCCGAACGGTGAGCACGGAATTTAACAACAGCACGCCTTGATCGGCCCACTTTTTTAAATAGCCATGCTCAACTGGCGGATAGCCAAGATCGTCTTGCAGCTCTTTATAGATGTTTTGCAAAGAAGGCGGAATCTTAACGCCTGGCAAAACTGAAAAACTGCAGCCGTGTGCCTGGTGCGGTCCATGATAGGGATCCTGTCCTAAGATTACCACCTTTACCTTTGAAAAGGGAGTCCATTCAAAGGCTTCAAAAATATGATGCATCTCTGGATAGATCGTCTGATGGGCATATTCGTCAGCTAAAAAAGCATGCAGCTGGGCATAGTAGGCAGATTCAAACTGGGGCTCAAGCACGCCCCACCAATCGTTATGGATAAGTTGTTTCAAAGTCAGCACCTCGTGAATATTTTAACATGATTATTACAAATACGATACCTATTTTGATCGCGTTAATTGACTGTTTTTATTGCCGACAGCTGTTAAAATGGTAGTTAGATATTTAGGAAAAGTGGTGATTTCTGTCATGCGGCAATTGTACATCCGCGACCGTTCAACCGACTTGAACAGTGCTACCGTCATTCATGACGAAAGCGGCCATTCATGCTACCTGTTAGCCGGTAAATGGGGGATTCGCTATGATGCACTTTCATTATATACGATGAGCGGTGAATTGTTAGCCGAAGCCAAGCAATTAACGCTCGGTCTTACGCCAAAATTCGCTCTTTATTTAAATCGGCGTCAAGTTGGCACGATCGGCAAATCACTGGGACTTTTTCATGAACTGATCTATATCCACGGTCTCAACTGGATTGTCGTCGGCTCATTAGTAAGTGGACGCTTCAAGGTCTTTTGCGGCAGCCGCTTGATCTTTGCAGTTGAGCCGGTGTCAAATACTGGTGGCTTCTGCAGCTGTTTAAGCGTCACCAATCAAGCCGATGAGCCATTAGCGATCTTAACGGCCACCATCATCAACCGCTGGGCCAGACATCATGATCGCCAGCCGCTGCGGGAACGATTGCGTCAGCTGAATCCGATGTCATCAACTGACCAGGGCGATCTAAGCATGGGATTCGTGCCTAAAACGCTGCTTAATGATCAAAACATCGGCAATCATCAGCCAGAATAAAAACGGGGTGCATCTTTTTTAGAATGCACGCCCGTTTTATTTTGCGCAAAATCTGATTTAGTAATGTTTCAAAACACGTTCGATCTGGCGCTCCTGCTCACGCTTCTTGATCGACTCGCGCTTGTCGTATTCATGCTTCCCCTTGGCCAATCCCAGCAGTACTTTGGCATAGCCATGCTTGATATACATTTTCAGTGGAATCAGCGTAATCCCTTTGGTCGACAGCTCACCGGCAATCTTTTTAATCTCTTTTTTATGCAGCAGCAGCTTGCGATTGCGCAGCGGATCATGATTAAAGAAGGTGCCGTTGTCATATTGGCTGATATGCACGTTCATCAGCCATAATTCACCGTTATGAAGCTGAGCAAAGCCATCTTTAAGATTGACGCGCCGAGCTCGGACCGATTTGATCTCAGTCCCAGTCAAAGCGATCCCGGCTTCATAAGTCTCTAAAACTGAATAGTCGTGACGCGCTTTTTTGTTCTGCGCGATTAGATTATCATCTTTTTCGTGATGGGATTTTTTTGCCATCTTGTTTCCCTCCCGTCATAGCTTAACGCGAGCGGCGATCACCATTGTTATGGCCGCGCTGGGAACGCTTGCCGCCATCATGCCGACGTGAAGGCCCACGATCAAACAGATGATTGCTGCGCCGCCCATTACCGTTGCCATTGCTGCGGTAGGAACGCTTACCGTCTTTTTTGTCTCGCTCGCCATGGCTGAATCTGCCGTGCTTGTCGTCACGACTGCCGCGTCCTCGCCCATTAAAGCGGCCATCGTTTTTACGCGGCACCCGCAGCTTGGTTGTCGGCGCTTCCTCAGGGTTAACCAGTTCAAAGTCCACCTCGCGCTGATCCTTGTCTACTCGAATCAGCTTAACCTTGACTGGCTGACCGATTTGGAAGATATGGTGATGGCGGCGGCCAACCAATGCCATGTTGGATTCCAGATACTCGTAGAAGTCATCGTTCATGACACTGATATGGATCAGGCCTTCAACGGTATTTTCCAAAGCCACGAACAAGCCAAACTTCATGACGGAACTAACAACGGCATCAAACGTCTCGCCAACATGATCTTCCATGTATTCAGCCTTCTTCATGCTGTCAACGTCGCGTTCCGTATCAATGCCCCGCCGCTCGGTAACCGAGGTGTGCTCAGCTACTTCTGGCAGCCAGTCGCGATATTTGGCCTTGGCTTTTTCTGTCGTGCCGTTTTCAGCATACCAGCTAATCAAGCGGTGCACCATTTCATCAGGATAACGCCGAATTGGCGAGGTGAAGTGCGTGTAGTATTGGGCTCCCAAGCCAAAGTGACCGACTTCTTCATCAGCATACTTGGCCTGCTGCATACTGCGCAGCATCATCACCTGGACCATCTGTTCTTCTGGCTTGCCGGCCACGCTCTTTAAGACGTCTTGGAGCATCTTGGGCTTGACGTTTTTCAAGTCACCCTTCATTTCAATGCCAAAGACGCTGAGCAGCTCAGCAAAACTCTTGATTCGATCGGCATCCGGCGTTTCATGAATCCGATACAAAAACGGTACGTGCAGCTTGTAGTAGTGTTCGGCTACGGTTTCGTTGGCTGCCAGCATAAAGGATTCAATCATTCGTTCAGAAGTTCCCCGCTCGCGCAGCTGAATGTCGGTTGGGTGACCTTCCTCATCAACAATGATCTTGGCTTCTGGCGCATCAAAGTCAATGGCACCACGATCATGCCGATGCTTTAAAAGAATCTGGTGCAGCTCGCCCATTGTTTCAAACATTGGCACCAATTCTTCATATTCTTTGATAACCTGTGGATCATGATCTTCTAAAATTGCGTTGACGGCTTTATAGGTCATCCGAGCATGAGAACGCATTACACTAGGGAAGATCTCGTGCTTGACGATGTTGCCCTGGGGATCAATCTCCATCTCACAGCTCATTGCCAATCGTTCCTCATTCGGATTCAAGGAACAGATGCCGTTTGAAAGTCGCTTTGGCAGCATTGGAATTACACGGTCCGTTAAGTAGACTGAAGTTCCTCGTTTAAAGGCCTCTTTATCCAGTGCCGAGCCCGGCTTAACATAGTGCGTAACGTCAGCAATGTGAACCCCCAGATGATAGTTGCCGTTATCAAGCTTCCAAGCCACGACGGCATCATCAAGATCTTTGGACTCAATACTGTCGATCGTAACCAGCGGCTGAGCGGTAATATCTTTACGCCCCTTCTTTTCTTCAGGCAGCACGTGATCAGGAATGGCATTGGCCTCATCCATGACTGCTTGTGGGAAGACATGCGGAACGTCATGGGCATAGACAACGGAGAGAATATCAATCCCAGGCTGATCCTTGTCGCCAATAACCTCGGTGACCATCCCCGTCATGATCTGCGGCGAATCATCGCTTGGATATGATGAAATCGTGGCATTGACGATTTCGTTGTCCTCTGGGTGCAGACCATCATCAGTGACAAAAAAGCGGAAATTGCTGAGCTTTTTGTCTTTTAAGATGATCTCGCCAATAAAGCTTCCCATCGTAATGTTTTTAAACTCACCGACTACATGCTCATAATGACGCGTCAGGATTTCCGTTACCTGTCCTTCTGGTCCCTGGTCGCTGCCAGGTTCGGGAGCACGCAGAATTTTGACTTCGACCTCATCACCGCTCATTGCATGCATGGTGTGATCAGGATTGACATAAATGTCTGGCTGCTCCGGATCATAAGCCACAAAGCCAAAACCCTTCGCATTGCCGCGAAAGACCCCACTGATCGTCTTAGGCTTGATAACCGCCTTAAATTCACCCTGATCGGTTACCATGACTTTTTTATCCCGTTCCAATTGTGCCAGTGCCTGAACGATCGGCGTAAATTGATCTGCTCTGTTCATTCCCAGCTGCTGGGCAATTTTTTCAGCCGAAAAGCTGAGTTCTTGATGATCGAGTAAACGCTTGAGTATTTCAAGTTGTAATTGTGTCATCCATATACCTCTTTAAAATAAATAAAAAGCCTCCTGATATTGGCAGGAGGCACTTAAACTAGTGTGAAGAAACATAGACCAGCGCCAGTGCCAGGATAAAAAACAGGGCACCAAAGATGGTCGTAGCAATCTGCATAACCGCTTCAAAACCGCGAGCCTTGCGCCGACTGAACAGGTCGCCAGCTCCCCCGGTCAAAGCGGACATGGCATCGTTGTCATTCTTGGCTGGCTGCATCATTACGCAAGCAATCAAAATGACGCAGACAATCAAGAAGAGGGTCATAATCGTATTATACAAAAAAATTTCCTCCTATTTCACCCGCTATATCCGTTAAATAATACCATATTTCCAGTCATTTGGCTAATCATGCGCTGATTGTCGGGCTGCCAGATTGATTCGAGCCTGATTGGCAATGTGATTTTTGCCCCGCAGCTGGACAACCAGTGTATCGCCCGCTTTCAGTCGCGTATCGCCATGTGGAATCAGCTGATTTTCACCACGATAGATACAGGTGATCAGAGCACCGACCGGCCAATCAAAATCCTTGATCAGACAGCCATCCAGCCTAGAGCCGACAAAAATTGGCGTGGTCATCTGTGTCAGCCCCAGCAGTTCTTTTTGTGGCTGTTTATGCATCATATTGGCAAACATGGCCGCGTATACTGGCGTGCCGCCCATCAGATCAACGACCAGCCAGGCCACGATTGAGACGATTGCCAGTGGCATAAGATGCGTCATCGTGCCGACCATTTCGGTAATCAAAAGAATAGCAGTAAACGGCGCCTTGCTGATGCAGGCAAAGTAGCCGGCCATGGCATAGATTACATAGTTGGGCAGATATCTGGCCGGAATCAATCCCCAATGCATCATGATTACGCAATATAGAGCACCAATAATGCCACCTAACGTCAGAATCGGTAAAAAGATCCCCCCTGGCAGCTCAGTAGCATAGCTGATCATCGAAAAGACAAAGCGCAAAGCCAATAAACCCAGCATTACCTTAAGCTCAGCCGGCATCTTAGGCAGCGCAACGACCAGATTATTGCCACCACCCAGCGTTACTGGCCACCACCAGGCGATTGGAATTACCAGCAGAAACGGGATGATTGGATAACAGACTGGTTTGAGAAATTTTATCTGGTGCATCCATTTAGGCAGCTGTAAGATAACGACCTGATACAGTCTGCCCAGCAAGCCCAGTAAAATCCCCAACAAAATCAGATGCCAATACTGTGAAGCCGGAAACAGCACCTCATGCGGCACGTTCAGATCAGGTTCCAGGCCAAAGAACGCCATCGAAACCAGATTAGCCGACAGTGAGCTGATAAATACCGACAGCCAGACCAGCGGCGAGAAATTATGATAAACCTCTTCTAAAATAAACATCGTGCTGGCAATTGGCGCGTTAAAGGCTGCCGAAAGCCCGGCTGCCGCACCGCTGGCAATGCCGACTCGTCTTTCAATTTCAGTTCTGGCATTTTTTTCGGCAATCCCTTGACCAACCGCAGCTCCCAGCTGGATCGAGGGTCCTTCACGGCCTAAAAACAGCCCCGAGCCGATGCTGATGATGCCGCCAAAGAATTTACGCCAAAGAACCGGCCACCATTTTTCATCAAACTGCCCCGTCAGCTGACCTTCAACTTGCGGAATCCCTGAACCTTTAATATCCGGATTTTTTTGAACCAGGTTGCCTAAAAGCAGTGCAATAAAAATACTCATGCCAATCCAAGGCAGCAGCCAGACCGGATGCCCATGAAAATAGGCAAATGCTTTGATAACCATACCCAATAGATTTTGAATTGCCCAGCGAAAGAGACTGACAACCAAGCCTGCCGCCAAGCCAATTAAAACGGCGCGGCCTGCTTGGCGCAGATTTGAATAACTGAGTCCTGCAATTCTAGTTGTTTTCACTTTCTTCTCACACCTAAAAAATTTTTTACCTAATCAGTCTAGCACAAATCAAAGCAATCAAAAAAAGCGTTTGGAAAAATCCAAACGCTTTTAAAATCGTTAATTTAGATATTAACGGTTTTCGATGTCTTGACGAGCTTGTTCGCTCAGGTTGTAGAAGGAGTGAATCCCCTTGTATTGAGCAACATCGCCCAGGTTGTCTTCGATCCGCATCAGTTGGTTGTACTTAGCAAGACGGTCAGTCCGGCTCATGGAACCAGTCTTGATTTGGCCGGCGTTAGTAGCAACAACCAGGTCAGCAATCGTCGTGTCTTCGGTTTCACCAGAACGGTGGGAAACGATTGCCGTGTAGCCAGCTTCCTTAGCCATTTCGATCGCTTCAACCGTTTCCGTCAAGGTACCGATTTGGTTCAACTTGATCAGGATTGAGTTGGCAGCACCCATCTTGATACCCTTGCGCAGGTAGTCAGTGTTCGTAACGAAGAAGTCGTCACCAACCAGTTGAACCTTCTTACCCAGCTTGTTGGTAATCGTTACCCAGTCATCCCAGTTGTTTTCGTCGATTGGGTCTTCTACGGATACGATTGGGTACTTTTCAATGATGCCCGTCAAGTATTCGATCCATTCTTCAGTAGTGTATTCTTCACCAGTGGACCAACGCAGCTTGTACTTCTTGTCTTCGTCGTTCCAAAGTTCAGAAGCAGCAACGTCGCAGGCAATAGCAATGTCCTTGCCTGGCTTGTAGCCAGCGTCTTCAATTGCCTTGATCAGGTATTGGAATGGTTCTTCGTTGTTGGCAAAGTCAGGAGCAAAACCACCTTCGTCACCAACTGAGGTAACCTTACCAGCAGCTTCCAGTTCCTTCTTCAGGGCGTGGAAAGTTTCGGCACCCCAACGAATTGCTTCACGAACAGTTGGTGCACCAACTGGCATGATCATGAATTCTTGGAAGTCAACCTTGTTGTCGGAGTGGGCACCACCATTGATGACGTTCATCATTGGCGTTGGCAGCAGATGAGCATTGAAACCGCCAAGGTAGTTGTACAGTGGCACTTGCAGCTCATCAGCAGCAGCCCGTGCAGCAGCCAAGGAAACGGCCAGGATAGCATTAGCACCCAGCTTGCCCTTGTTAGGCGTACCGTCAAGCTTGATCATAGCCTTGTCGATGGCAACTTGGTCCGTAACTTCCATGCCAACGATTTCCTTGGCGATTACGTTGTTAACGTTGGCAACGGCCTTCAAAACACCCTTGCCGCCGAAACGGTTCTTGTCGCCATCGCGAAGTTCAACTGCTTCGTGTTCACCAGTAGAAGCACCAGATGGCACGATGCCGCGGCCAACGCCACCGGCTTCAGTGTAGACTTCTGCTTCAACAGTTGGGTTACCACGTGAGTCCAAGACTTCACGAGCATAAATATCAGTAATGAGTGACATTGATGAATCTCTCCTCTGTCATTTTAAAATTGGAAAGTTCTTCCGCTTTCCATTGTATTATTCAGAACAATTTAAAACAAGCTTTATCTTAAGAGTTTACAAGCTTTAAGAAACGATCAGGATCCAGGCTGGCACCGCCAACCAAAACGCCATCGATATCATCATAGGCCATCAAGGCTTTGATATTGGTTTCATTGACGCTGCCACCATAAAGAATTCGGACAGCGTTGCCAATGTCTTCACCATACATATCGCGAATCGTCTGGCGAATCAGATAACAGCCCTCAGCAGCTTGTTCAGGATCAGCACTTTGGCCAGTACCGATTGCCCAGCTTGGCTCAAAAGCCATCGTAACCTTGGTAACGTCAGCCGGTGACAGTCCCTTTAGATCTGCCAGAATGCGGCTGACTACCCAACGAACCTTTTTACCGGCAATTCGTCGTCCCATCGTATCATCACAGCAGACGATCGGACACAAGCCATTGCGCAAGGCAACCTGGACTTTTTGATTGATCAGCTCATCAGTTTCATTAAATAAACGACGCCGTTCAGAATGTCCCAGAATGACATGATGAATGCCAGCCAGAGACAATGAGCGCGGACTGGTTTCGCCGGTGTACGCACCTGCAATCCGGCAATAGCAGTTTTCAGCAGCGATTTTTAACGGCGTATCTTTCGCGGCTTGTACCATCGACGTTAATGAAAGCGTCGGTGCAGCCAGGACGATTTCTCGTTCACTGGGATCCGGCAATTCATTTTTAATATAGTTGACAAACTCAACTGATTCAGAAACCGTTTTGTTCATCTTCCAATTGCCAGCGATGATTGGTACTCGCATGCAAAAGCCCCCTTTTTTAATTTTTTCCGCCGCTTTAATTTTAGCAAAAAAAGCGACTGAATCGCTACTATGCTAATCAATCGCTTATCTAGCTTTACTTTTCAGAAATCGCTGCGATCCCTGGCAGTTCTTTACCTTCCAAGTAAGTCAATGAGGCACCGCCACCAGTTGAGATGTGGCTCAAACGGTCAGCAATCCCCAATTGCTTGGCTGCAGCCGTGGAGTCCCCACCACCAACAATCGTCGTAGCATCAGTCAACGTACCCAGGAACTTGCCGATTTCCAGCGTACCCTTGGCAAAGTTGCTCATTTCAAAGACACCCATTGGGCCGTTCCATACAACCGTCTTGGCATCAGCCAAAACGCTCTTGTACAGTTCAATCGTCTTAGGACCAATGTCCAATGCCATCCAGCCATCGTCAATGTCACCTTCAACTACCTTAGTGTTGGCGTCATTCTTAAAGGCATCAGCAACCACATTGTCAATTGGCAGAACCAGCTTGTCGCCGGCCTTGTCCATAATTTGCTTGGCAACATCGATCTTGTCTTTTTCAACCAGTGAGTTACCAGTCTTAATGCCCTTGGCAGCGTAGAACGTGTAAGCCATCCCACCACCGATGATGATCTTGTCGGCTTTGTCCAGCAGGTGGTCGATAACGCCAATCTTGTCAGATACCTTGGCACCACCCAAGATGGCAACAAAAGGACGAACTGGGTTGTCAACAGCGTCACCCAAGAACTTGATTTCCTTTTCCATCAAGAAGCCAACGCCTGACTTGCCAGCGCCGATTGCTTGGGCAATACCAACGTTGGAAGCATGAGCACGGTGAGCAGTACCAAAGGCATCGTTTACAAAAACATCGCCCAATGATGCCCAGTACTTGCCCAATTCAGGGTCGTTGCCTGATTCACGCTTAACGTATTCACCGTCTTTAACGTCTTCGTAACGCGTGTTTTGAACCAGCAGTACGTCACCATTGTTCATTTGGCTGATGGCGTCTTCCAGCTGCTTGCCTTCCGTTACCGGAACAAAAGTAACCGGCTTGTTCAGCAGGTTGGAGAGACGTTCAGCAACTGGACGCAGCGACAGACCTGGCTTGTCTTCTTCTTTCTTGATCCGACCCAGGTGAGAGAACAGGATTGCTCGACCGCCATGATCGATAACGTAGTTGATCGTTGGCAGAGCAGCCACGATTCGATTGTCGTCACCAACGACACCATCCTTGATTGGCACATTGAAGTCAACGCGCATCAAAACTTTTTTGCCTTCCAATGGAAGATCTTCAACAGTCATTTTAGCCATAATTGACCAATTCCTCCTTAATCTGCAAAGAAGGCGGGCGGAGTTTCCTCCTCCCGCCTTTCAATTGATACTATTCAGTTCGCTTTACAGGGTAGCGAAGTGAAGCAGCGTACGGATCATGTTGCAAGTGAAGCCGTATTCGTTGTCGTACCAAGCAACCGTCTTAACCAGTTGTGCGCCATCTTCGCCTTCCATGATTTCAGTTTGGGATGGGTCAAAGACGGAACCAAAAGTAGAGCCGATAATGTCGGAAGATACGATTGGGTCTTCAGTGTAACCAAAGGCTTCGTTGCCTTCAGTTGCCTTCTTCATAGCGTTGTTTACGTCGTCAACCGTAACCTTCTTGTCCAGAATGGAAACAAGTTCAGTCAGGGAGCCATCAACAACACCAACACGTTGTGCGTGACCGGACAGCTTACCGTTCAGTTCTGGAATAACCAGGCCGATAGCCTTGGCAGCACCAGAAGAGTGAGGAATCGTGTTCGTGCTTGCAGTACGGTTGTTACGCATCTTCTTGCCACGAGGACCATCCAGGATGGCTTGCGTAGAAGTAAATGCGTGGATCGTAGTCATGGTACCAACCTTAACGCCGAATTCCTTGTTCAGGAAGTAAGCCATTGGAGCCAGGCAGCTGGTCGTGCAAGAACCAGCAGAAACGATCTTGTCGTCAGCCTTCAGCGTGTCCAGGTTAACGCCTGGAACAACAGTTGGGATGTTACCAGCAGGTGCAGAAATCAGCACACGCTTTGCGCCAGCGTCCAGGTGTGCTTGTGACTTTTCTGCAGAAGTGTAGAAACCAGTACATTCCAGAACGAAGTCAACACCATCGTTCTTAACCCAAGGAATGTTCCGTGCATCGCGTTCAGCGTATACAGGGTATTCCTTACCGTCTACAACGATGCCCTTGTCAGTAGAAGAAACTTCGCCAGGGAACTTGCCGTGAGTAGAGTCGTACTTCAGCAGGTAAGCCAGCATTGAAGGAGTAGTCAAGTCGTTGATTGCTACCACTTCGATGTCCTTGGAGCCCAGTTCGTGGATCCGACGGAATGCCAAACGACCAATACGGCCAAAGCCATTAATACCAATTTTTACAGTCATACTGCAATTTCCTCCTTTAGGAAAATAATTCAATGTTCCTGTTTAGTTTAACATATATTTTTATCCAAAATTGACATTTTTAAGGAAAAAATTCGGAATTTTGGCTGTTAGCTAAACAATCGCACTAACCTACGTTTTTTATAATACTCAAAACCGACTAACTTGTCCATGGAAATGTGTTCAGTTTTAGAGAAACCAGCTTCATCCAATTTTTTTGTAAAAATATTCATTTTTTGCTTGCATTTTATCATCACTGGGGATATTATAATAAACGTTCGTGTTAATTCAGCGAGCTTAAAATCATTTCGCGCCCTTAGTGTAATGGATCGCACGTGAGATTCCGGTTCTCGAGATCCGGGTTCGACTCCCGGGGGGCGCACTTAAATATAAAAAAGCACTGGTCAGACTGATCAGTGCTTTTTTATTGCCACGAAGTCAAAAACACATCACGACATAATTAAAAAGACCTCATCCATAATCCTGGACGAGGTCTTTTTAAACGGAAAAGCAAATTACTTTTCTTCAGCTGGCTTTTGCTTAGCCCACTTGCGAATCGCTTCGATTTTCTTTTCCTTCTTAGCCCGCGTGTAACGGTCTGCGACTGGGCGACGGCCTTGTACGCCGTATGGATGTGCTTTACGCATTGCAATATGCCTCCTTTATATCTAACGTAAATAATCAACATTCCAATTATAAAGGTCAGGTTATTAAAAATCAACAACTATTATTGCAACCAACTGATCAGCAATAAATTTAAAAAAATTTTTGGACGGTCGATTTGAATCTTGGACATCTTGCTCACTTTTGATCTTTTTCAACACAAAGGCTATTCAGCATCAATTTTGGAAACGGTAGCACTATTTTCACAATTAAAAATTGATAAACGTTTTCCATTGATTTGACCTATACCAATTTGCCTATAAAAACATCAAATCGCCTTAAACAGGCACTTGTCAATAATACCAATTTGGTGTATAGTCTTAGACATCACAGAGGTTAACAATTAATTCATTCACAATTTCAACTAAACGGGGAGATGAGACTTATGTTTAAAAAGAACATGCACGAATTAAACGAACTCAAGAAAATGATCGAAAACGATGATCGCGCAATGCTGGATGCCGAAATCGCCAACCAAGAACTGAGCATGATCTCAGCCGATCTGAAATAACTATACCTATATTATCAACCAGTATTAAGGCACTGCCGCTAACGATATCAGCATCGTTAGCAGCAGTGCCTTTTTTTCTGACAAAACATTTGACCTTTTCTGACCTATCGAGTATAGTATTCACATAAGTTAGCAATCGATGCTGACTACTGCTAATTAAGAGGGAGGCCAAAGCATGAACCTAGTTCCAACGGTCATTGAACAGTCATCGCGTGGCGAACGCGCCTATGACATCTACTCACGTCTGTTGAAGGATCGCATCATTATGCTGTCCGGTCCAATTGAAGACGACATGGCAAACTCAATCGTTGCGCAGCTGTTATTCTTGGACGCGCAAGATTCTACCAAAGATATTTACCTTTACATTAACTCACCTGGTGGCGTCGTAACCTCAGGGATGGCCATCTATGATACGATGAACTTCATCAAGGCTGATGTCCAGACGATCGTAATCGGCATGGCCGCATCAATGGCCAGCGTGCTGGTATCATCCGGTGCTAAAGGCAAGCGTTTCGGTTTGCCACATTCAACGGTTATGATTCACCAGCCTTCTGGTGGCGCACAAGGTCAGCAAACTGAAATTCAGATTGCGGCCGAAGAAATCTTAAAGACGCGTAAGATGATCAATGGTATTCTGGCTGAAAATTCTGGCCAGCCAATTGAACAAATCGAACGTGATACGGAACGCGACCACTACTTAACGGCCCAAGAAGCCGTTGATTATGGTCTGCTTGACGGAATCATGGTAAGCACACTATAACCAACCGCATATGATTAAATCCCAAGTTCTCCTATACTTGAAGACATATTCAAGGAGGAGGACTTTTTATGAAGCAAGATTTTGTCGAAGTTGATATACCACGAACAAAGAAGCCGGTTACTAAGCGCTCACGCTTGACTGCGACCGTTTCACTGCACCAAGTAAAAATTAATGTCTACCAAGAAGCAGATCCCGCTCTGGTTAGTGAGATCATTAAAGCAGTAGCCGCTTATGCTGGTTAACTGGAGTGCCCCTCAGCACGTCTACATAGTTTGTGGCAAGACCGATCTGCGGAAGGGGATTGATGGTTTGGCCATGGTGATCGCAGAGAATTATGGCTTGGAATTAGATAATGATTCGTTATTCCTATTTTGTGGCAATCGTAATGACCGCTTCAAAGGCTTGTACTGGGACGGCGAAGGATTCATCCTGCTTTATAAACGCTTTGAAAATGGTGGACTGCGATGGCCGCGACATCGAGAAGACGCAGTGGCATTAACCAAGAGTCAGATTAAGGCATTGTTAGAAGGCATCTCGCCACTGCCTCAGAAACGAATCAGGCCGGCTATTAAGGGACCAGGGTATTAACAAGTTCCTCTTTTATTTGCCTCCATTATCTGATAACCTAATGGTCATCAGATAATAAAGGAGGTGATTGGTAATGGCTGAGAAGATCACTTTAGAAGAAGCCTTGCGTGAAAACAAAGAACTAAAGGCTAAGATTGCGGAACTGACCGAGATGGTAAACTATCTGCAAAAGCAACTTT
The DNA here is from genome assembly GCF_039955095.1 of Limosilactobacillus sp. WILCCON 0051. Lineage (NCBI taxonomy): Bacteria > Bacillati > Bacillota > Bacilli > Lactobacillales > Lactobacillaceae > Limosilactobacillus > Limosilactobacillus allomucosae. Next base: position 396,392 of record NZ_CP154878.1, on the reverse strand, counting down.
TTGGAAAAAAAACTGAAAAATTAAGTGCTGGCCAGTTGGATCTGTTTGATGACAACGAACAGGAAACCGTGCCAACGAATGATTCAACAGTAGAAAAGTTGACCACTACCGTTACCAGTCACCAGAGAAAATGCAAATCAAAGGAATCACGTAAACAATTGCTTGATTGCCTAGAACAAGTTGAAGAACTTCATCAGCTAAGCGAGCAAGAACTGACTTGTGATCAATGCGGTCAAATGATGACGGTTATCGGCAAACATGAACAATATCGTGAAGTTAAACTGATTCCTGCCCACTTGTGCTGCAAAATCGTATGTACTGAAACGGCTAGATGCGAACACTGTCAAGATCCGGAAACCGACAATGATGTACTCGTTCAGGCAAAGACGCCACAGCCCTTGTTTCCACACAGTTACCTTTCAAGCTCGGTAATCGCCGAAGTACTTTTTGAAAAGTTTGGTCTGGCAGTACCGTTTACCCGCCAGACGCAGTATTGGGAGCGCCTCGGACTTCCCATCACCAGCAAACATATGGCTCGTGGGGTAATTGAAGCTGGCGAAAGGTTTGGGCAAAAGATTTATGAACGTCTGCGTCAAGAAATCAAGGCAGCACCTGTGGTGCAGCTTGATGAGACGCCATTTCAAGTTCTGGATCTTGATCAATCACATGGCTACTTCTGGTCAGCCTGTTCTACGGCAGAATTCAGTCCACATCAAGTATCGTATTTCCACTATGCCCCTTCACGATCAGGAAAGGTTATTACAGAAATCTTAGGTGATGACTTTTCTGGCGGTATTATGTGTGATGGGTTTAGTGGATATTCTGATAATCGCTTACCAGAAGCGTATTGGGGGACCTGTCTGGTTCATATCAATCGCCAATTTAAGCGACTGCTTGATCCAAAGATTACCCGCTTTCAAGGGCAAAGTATTGCGAGTGACGCCGTGCGGATCCTTGCCAAAGTATTTCACATCGAAAAACGGTTGAAATATTCATCAGCAAGTGAGAAGGCAGCCCAAAGGCGTCAGCATTTAAAAGCGATGATTGATGATTTCTATCAGCTGATTGAAGAAGCCTTGACGAAATCGCCACTCAAACCGCTACGCAATGCAATCAAAAATGCCCTCAAATTGAAGAAGCGGGTTTACCAGATGTTCAGGCATGGAGAGCTGCCATTGCATAATAATCACAATGAGCAACTGATTCGTCCCACCACGCTGGTCAGAAAGAACAGTCTGTTTGCGAAGTCCACGGCTGGGGCCAAAGCCAATGCGATCTGGTATAGCATCGTGCAAACCGCAAAACTAAATCATTTGGATGTCTTTAAATATTTAGAGACCCTGCTTAGCGCCTTTACAAAACGCGAAACGCCAGAAATAGAGGCTTATTTGCCATGGGCTCGTGAAATTCAAGAAAGCTGCAAAGCCTAATTGATAAATGAACAGCGGTCGACCACGCAGAAATGCGCCGGTCGACCGCTGCTTTTTTGTTCTTTAATTTTTGAAATTGGTCACCGCTTAGTAGGCAACACGGTTCAATATGGTGTGCTTACGAATCATGGAGAACAGCGCCAAACTGAAGTAATCGTTTGACCTAAATAGCTAAAAAACCACGACTGCTATCCAGTCGTGGTTTTTTAATTGCTCTTTGCCTGCCGCAGCTCATCGGCATAAGCATTTAGCTTGCGCAGCCGATGATTGACTCCTGATTTTGAGATCGGGCCGCCTGGCACCAAAACGCCCAGCTCTTTTAAGCTGACCTCTTGATGTGCAAGCCGGGTTTCAGCAATTGCCCGCAGTTTTTCTGGCAAGCTGTCCAAACCGACCATTGAATCGATCAAACGAATATTTTCGATCTGACGATTAGAGGCATTGGCTACCTTATCCATATTGGCATTTTCACAGTTAACCAAGCGATTGACGGAATTACGCATATCACGAACGATTCGGATATTTTCAAACTTGAGCATGCCGTTAGTGGCACCGATCAGCTGAAGAAACTCCGCAATTTTTTCCGCTTCCTTTAAGTAGACGATATAGCCGCTGCGACGCGCCGTGGTTCTGGCATTTAGGCGGTAGCGATTGATCATCTGGGCAATCATCTCATTATGTTCTTCATATAATGAATAGATTTCCAGGTGATAGCGCGAGGTTTCCGGATTATTGACCGAGCCACCCGCTAAAAAAGCCCCGCGCAGGTATGAACGAATCATTAAATCATCCTTAAGCAGCGCCATTGGGACCTTTTCTTTGATCTGAAAGCCTTCTAAAATTCCCAAATCACTGAGAATCTCTTGCGCATGGTAGCGAAGCCTTACAACGTATTGATTGTTCTTTTTCAGCTTCATTTTTCGCCGGACGACGATCTCACTTTCGACTTGATAAAACTGCTTTAAAAGCGAATAGATTCTTCTGGCAATGGCGGGACTTTCTGTTTGGACGTTAAGAATCATGTTGCGGTTAGCAATTCCCAAAGATCCATTCATCCGAATCAGCGCCATCAGTTCGGCCTTGGCATTATCCAAGTGCACCTGCAGCCCCGTCAGCTCTTTTTTTACCTCGCTGGCATATGACATGCGCGATCCTCCTCTTAGTTAATAATGTACGCCATGCAGACGATTCAGCAGTTCAGCCACCACCTTGTCGCGATCATGAAAGGCGCCGTTATCCCTTAAGCGCAGGAAGTTACTGGAGATTACCCGACATCCCATATCCCGCAATCCTTGAAAATCATGCTTGACCGGCTGGGAAATCTCATTCCATTCCTTGAAATCAATGTAGTCTTTAGGTACCGGTTGGATATTTACCAAAACGGTATCTATAAAGTTCTGTTTTAAATGCGAATTAAGCACGCGTACATGATCGGCATCAGAGAAATTGTCGGTTTCACCCTTTTGAGTCATGATGTTGCAGATGTAGACGACTTCTGCTTTGGTTTCACAAACAGCCTTGCCGACGTTTTCAATCATCAGGTTAGGCAAGATACTGGTAAACAGACTCCCAGGTCCCAAGACGATCTGATCGGCATCCATAATGGCATCAATGACCTGCTTAACGGCCGCTGCTTGATGATGGTCATTGTTATTGGACGGTGTAATCCAGACACGCTGAATCCGTTTATGAGCGGCCGTAATCTCTGACTCGCCGCTTAGAGTCGAGCCATCTGTAAATTCAGCGTTTAAGGTTAATGGCTCATCGGTAACGGGATAGATATGTCCTCTGATCTTCATCAGTGATGACAATTCCTGGACCGCCGCAAAAATATCGCCGCCTTTCATCTCAGCCAACGCCGAAATGATCAGGTTGCCGATTGCATGGCCAGCTAAAAACTGATCGGTACTGTTAAAACGATACTGAAAAATCTCTAGTTCCAGTTCAGAAAGCTCCGATAAGGCAACCAATGCATTACGGATATCACCAGGTGGCACCACGTTGACGTAATTGCGCAGGATTCCTGAGGAGCCGCCATCATCAGCTACCGTCACGATTGCCGTCACATCAACGTCTTTATCTCTAAGACCATGCAGAATCTCAGGAAGTCCCGTCCCACCACCAATCATTACGATTTTAGGTTTATGGATCATTCAAATACCTCCTTATTTTGCCTTATCAACATCGCGATGATGCAGATTGACCGTATAGCCGCCTTTGCGCAGATCTTGATTTAACAGGTTGGCAATCGTCACTGAACGATGCTGCCCACCCGTACAGCCAATCGCAATCGTCAAGCTGCTTTTTCCTTCTTGAATATAGCCTGGCAAAGCAACCTTCAGCAAAGCTTTTAAATGTGAGTAGAAATCTTTAGCCAGCTGACTCTGCATGACGTAATCCTGCACTGGCTGATCATTGCCGGTTAGATGCTTAAGCTCAGGCAAGTAGAACGGATTGGGCAGAAAGCGGGCATCCATAACGATATCAGCATCCAATGGCAAGCCGTACTTAAAGCCAAATGACATCACTTCAACAAAAAAGCTGCTGGTCTGACCATCGCCAAAGTAATCATCAATTCTTACACGCAGATTACGCGGCGTCAGTTCAGTCGTATCAATTACAACATCGGCCTGACTCTTTAAATCACTCAATAATGTCCGTTCTTTTTGGATTCCTTCTAAGACGCCACCTTGCCGTGATAATGGATGTGAGCGGCGTGTCTCTTTATAGCGCGAAACCAGCTCAACATCGCTGGCATCCAAAAATAAAATCTCAACTTGCAGATCAGTACGACTCTTTAAGCGCTGAATGCAGGGCAGAATCTGATCGTAAAATTCCTGTGAGCGCGAATCCATTACCATCGCCATTTTGTCAAATTCAGCAGCGTTTTGGATCACGTCGGCAAATTTTTCCGCCAGATTCGGCAGCATGTTATCAATTACAAAGTAGCCAAGATCCTCAAAGCTTTGAACGGCAACCGTCTTACCGGCACCGCTCATCCCAGTAATGATCACGACTTGCAGTGGTTTTGCCACGAAGCTGTCACCTCTATTCAAAATACGGTTTCCATTGTATCATACCCGGGCGTGTCTTTTAATTTTGAAGTCTTTTCCACCTAATAAAAGGCACCCTTGAAGCGACCAATAGCTTCCAGAATGCCTAAGTTTCACTTGGTTAAAGTCTTAGATTTGCTAAGGCCTGCCTTAAATCAGCAATGCTCAGCTGACCAGGTGCTGAAGCCGTACCAACCGTGCCAAACGTCAATGCTGATCCAAAAACCGCACCAGCAATCCGCGTTACCTTGCCCAGATCTCCCATTGCCATGGTAATCAAAGGCAGGTCCAGTTTTTCATGGGCCTGGTGAGTAGCCGACAGCAGCGTCAAAACATCAGCCGGATTTTGAGGCATCACGGCAATTTTGGCAACATCAGCTCCCAGATCAGCCATTTTATGAAGTCGATAGTAGATTTCACAGGCGGTTGGCGTCTGCTTAAAGTCATGACTGCTCATGATTACCTTGATGTCATGAACATGGGCCAATTCAACGATTCGCATAACGGTTTCTTTTTGATGAAACAATTCAACATCGATGGCCGTCGTCAGCTCATTTTCAACCACCAAACGCAAAATCTGAAAATATGTCTCCTCATCAATGGCTAGATTACCGCCTTCTTTGGCCGTGCGAAACGTAGTCAAAAGCGGTGTCTCACCCAGCGCTTGTTTAAGGTCAAGCGCAGCTGTTTTGAGTTTGGCCGAATCCAAAACGTCAGCCAAAAAATCAATCCGCCACTCAACGACATCCGGCTGGGCGGCCAAAACCGTTCGTGCCTGCTCAATCATCGCTGTTTGATCGGCTGCTACGATTGGAACGGCGATTTTAGGGCTTCCATCGCCTAAGACGACGTTATTCAGCTTTACTTTTTTCATCTAGTCTTCCTCTTTAAAAAGCAGATTGCGAATGTATTCAACCGGCATATCCTGGCCAGTCCAAAGCTTAAAGGCCGCTGCTCCCTGCTCCAGCATCATTCCCAGCCCATTAAAGACGTGATCGACGCCAGCCTGCTTGGCAACCTGCATTAACTTGGTTTCACGCGGCGCATAGACCGTATCATAAACGATCATGTCTTGGTGAAACCATGTTGGATCCGCAACCAAAGTCATGTCTTCCAGCGGCTTCATCCCTACGCCGGTTGCATCCACATAGATATCACAGCTGGCCAGTTCTTTTTTAAAGTCGGCCTGGTCTTCAAGATGATGCAGCGTGGCATGCGCACCCGTTTTTTCGTTGATGATCTTAACATTGCGGACGGCATTTGCCCATTTGTCGTCATCAATGTTGAATAAGGCGATTTCTTTAACTCCCTCAATAGCTGCCTGCATGGCAATCGGTGTTCCGGCCCCGCCAGCACCAGTCAGCACCATCTTTTGACCGGCAATATCCAGTCCTTCATCCTTTAACGACTGCATAAAGCCGATTCCATCCGTCGTGTACCCTGTCAAGACACCATGATCATTGACAATGGTATTAACGGCTTGGCAGAGTTCAGCTGACTCATCCAAGCGATCAAGGTAAGGGATTACTTTTTGTTTATTGGGCATTGAGATGTTTGAGCCGCGCATATCCAGCGTTCTGATGGCATCAATGGCTTTAGGCAGCTTTTGATTGTCGATTTCAAAACAGAGGTAGGCATAATTAAGCCCCAGCTTGGCAAAAGCATTATTGTGCATGGTTGGTGACATCGAATGACGAATCGGGTCCGCCATCAAGCCAATCAAAATCGTATGACCATTCAGTGAGATGTTTTTTCCGGTATGAATGTTATTCAGATCCATCTGCAAGACCTCCATTTTAACTTCTTTTTAACGAAATTATAATGTTTTAATCTTAATATAATGGCATTGCAATTTCAATCATAAACATAGAAAAAGCTTAGCGCACCTTTATGCAGCTAAGCTTAATCCCACTTTATATTAAAGTTCATTTATTTTCCTGCTGAGCCTTTCTGTAAGCACACCATAACAACACGTATTCCAACCGCCGCGCGGACCTTCTATACTTGAGGAAACTCATATAGGAGGTCTTTTTGATGGCTCAAAATGAAATCGTTGAAGTCAGCGCCACTTCAAACGACCGCAAGACTAACCGGCGCGTGCTGGTAGCCTCACTTTCGATTCAGAAGGTGCGGCTTAACATCTACCAAGACGCTGATCCTGCGATGATCGAAAATCTGATTAAACTCCTCATTGATCATGCTAGTTAATTGGACCCAGCCGAAGCATGTTTTTATCGTCTGCGGCAAAACCGATCTGCGCAAAGGTATTGATGGCTTAGCGGCAGTGGTCGCCGAAAACTATGATCTGGATCTGTTTGATGATTCCCTATTCCTTTTCTGCGGTACGCGGAATGATCGGTTTAAGGGACTCTATTGGGACGGTGAAGGATTCATCTTGCTTTATAAACGTTTTGAAAATGGTGGTCTGCGCTGGCCACGGCATCGCAATGATGCCGTCCAGTTAAGCCGCCGTCAAATCAAGCTGCTTTTGGAAGGTATCTCTCCGTTGCCTGTTAAGCGGGTCAAACCCGTATCAAATGGGCATTTATATTGATTTTAGTCTGTTAATTTTCTAACATTTCTGATATGCTTAATAGCATTCAGAAGCGTTAGGAGGTGACGAACTATGGCTCAAGCACAACAGCCCAAGAATCTTGAAGAAGCCTTGCAGGTCATTCAGCAATTGTCTGAAGTGATTCAGCAACAAAACGAGCTGATCAATCAGTTGAAGGTAGCCCTTCAGCTTCAACAGCATCGCCAATTCGCAAAAAAAAATGAGTCTTTAAACCCAGATCAGCTCTCTTTATTTGAAGAGAAGCAGGTTGAAGCAACTGATAGCGAAGAACCTTCAGATGCGGCGGTAGAAAAGCGAGAATCCAGTCGTCACCCTAAGCCAAAGAAAAGCAACAGCCGGAAAGAAAATCTGGATAGTCTGCCACAGGAGAACTGTGAATACGACCTGGATGATAAAACTTGTCCTGACTGTCATCAAGAAATGAAGCAGATTGGCCGCCGATTGGCAAGTCGCGAAGCGGTATACGTTCCAGCACATACCGTTTGTAGGAACGTTTATGCGAAGACATACAAGTGTCAGCATTGTCATCCCAACGGTGGCGATAAGCTGGTTACGGCCAAGACGCCGAGTCCGCTGTTTAATCACAGCTATATCTCAAGCAGCATCCTGGCAACGATTGCGGCTAACAAATTTGATTTGGCTGTGCCGTTTAATCGTCAGGAACGCATGTGGCAAGCAGCTAATCTTGAATTGGATTCCAAGCAAATGGCAAATGCGGTGATTAAAGGTGCCAGGCGGTTTTTAAAACCATTGAGCGACGTTCTTGTCAGCCAATTGCGACAAGAGAAAGTTGTTCATATGGATGAGACTCCTTTTCAAGTGCTCGACAGCGGGAAAAGCAAGTCCTTTTTCTGGGCTTTGCGAACACCGAAGGAGTTCGCAAAACATCAGATAGCCTACTTTCACTATGCGCCGACTCGTTCAGGAAAAGTCATCAGTGACGTACTGACTCCTGACTATACGGGAGCGGTTATGTGTGACGGCTATCGTGGCTACGGCCAAGAGCAGCTGCCCAAAGCAACGTTTGGCAGCTGTCTCATACATATTCGCCGACCATTTATTGAATTGGTCAAAGGCCTCACGTTAAAGAATAATGCCCAGGCAACGCAAGCCGTAAAGCTGCTTAGCCGAGTGTTTCATAAGGAAAATAACTTGAGGTATAAAACGCCGGCTGAGAAAAAAGCGCAGCGACGAAAACTGGTCAAGCCACTGTTGGATGCCTTCTATCGCTTTATTGAAGGGATTGCTTATCCGATGCATAAGCTGAAAGACGCAGTCAAAAACGCCTTGAAACTTAAGGATCGTGTATATCAGATCTTTGAGATTGGCGAGCTGCCGTTAAGCAATAACTCGGTTGAGCAGAGCATCCGACCGTCGACCATCATTCGCAAAAACAGCCTGTTTGCGAAATCTACAGCCGGTGCGGAAGCCAATGCGATCTTCTATACGATCGTTCAGACGGCCAAACTAAATAATCTGGATATCTTCAAATATCTGAAATTGATCTTTGAAGCCTACACGCGCTCTCAGAACCTGGATCTGAAGGCTTATTTGCCATGGAATCCAACCGTTCAGCAGATTTGCGGCAAATAAAATCACTAGGATAATGAAATGGGGCATCTCGCCAAGCAGCGAGATGCCTCATTTTTTCGTGTATTTTTCAACCCGTACCATTGTGGTGTGCTTACGCCTTTCTTTGCCGATCTCGTTCAAGCATTGGCTTCAAGTACTGCCCTGTGTAGCTTTCAGGTACTGCGGCAATCGTTTCTGGCGTTCCGGCTGCTACGACAAAGCCGCCAGCCTCGCCACCCTCTGGACCCAGATCAATCAGCCAATCCGCTGACTTCACCACGTCTAGATCATGCTCAATCACCAAAACCGTATTCCCGGCATCAACCAAGCGCTGCAAGACACCCAACAGCCGCTTGATATCAGCCATATGCAGACCAGTTGTCGGCTCATCAAGAATATAGAAGCTCTTGCCATGTGATTGACGGTGCAGCTCACTGGCCAGTTTCATTCGCTGGGCTTCCCCACCAGAAAGCGTTGTTGCCGGCTGCCCCAGCTGTACGTAGCCCAGACCAACATCCTCAATCGTCTGCAGCTTACGCCGAATCTTAGGAATTGCACTGAAAAATTCCAAAGCTTCTGAAACCGTCATTTTCAAAACTTCAGCAATGTTTTTGCCCTTATACTCAACTTCCAGCGTTTCAGAATTATAGCGCGTACCGTGACAGACCTCGCATGGTACATAAACATCCGGCAAAAAGTTCATTTCAATCTTTAAAATCCCATCGCCTCGGCAGGCCTCACAGCGACCACCCTTAACGTTAAAGCTAAAGCGTCCCTTGGTATATCCGCGCAGCTTAGCCTCATTGGTCTGGGCAAACAGATCACGAATATCATCAAAAACGCCGGTATAGGTTGCCGGATTGCTGCGTGGCGTTCTGCCGATTGGCGACTGGTCGATATCGATTACCTTTTCAACGTTTTCCAGACCGCTGATTGACTGATAGCGTCCCGGCTTTGCCGATGCACCATTGAGTTTTTGTGCCAGGATTCGTTTTAAGATCAGATTGACCAGTGTCGACTTGCCAGAGCCAGAAACCCCGGTAACGCATATGAATTCACCCAGCGGAAACTTAACGTCGATGTTTTTAAGATTATTGGCTCGCGCGCCTTTAAGCTCAATAAAATTGCCATTGCCCGTTCGCCGCTTTGCTGGTACCGGAATCTGCTGTTTGCCTGAAAGATACTGACCAGTCAGTGATTTACGTGAGCGCATAATCTGCTTGGGCGTTCCGGCCGCCATGACCTGACCGCCATTTTCGCCCGCACCAGGACCAATGTCAATAATATAGTCGGCAGCCCGCATCGTGTCTTCATCATGCTCAACGACAATCAGTGTATTGCCAAGATCACGCATTTTTTTGAGTGAGGCAATCAAGCGATCGTTATCGCGCTGATGAAGACCAATTGAAGGCTCGTCCAAGACATACATTACTCCAGAAAGGTTCGAGCCGATCTGGGTAGCCAGCCGAATCCGCTGCGCCTCGCCACCAGAAAGCGTCCGTGCGGCTCGACTCAGGGTCAGATATTCAACGCCAACATTGGCCATAAAAGTCAGCCGATCCAGAATTTCTTTTAAGATCGGCTGAGCAATCTTGGCCTTGGCTGGTGAAAGCTCAACCGATTCAAAAAACGGAATTGCCTTGCTGATTGGCAGTTCTGAGACCTCACCAATGTTTTGGCCCATGATCTTAACTGCCAGTGCTTTTTGATTTAAACGATAGCCATGGCAGGCCGGACAAGGCAGCTCAGTCATGTATTTGCGCATCTGTTCGCGCGTAAAGTCAGAATTGGTTTCCCGATAGCGACGCTTAACGTTATTGATCACGCCTTCAAATGGAACGTCAACATCCCGCACGCCGCCAAAGTCATTTTCATAATGGAAATGGAAAGTGGTTTCGCCATTGCCATAAAGCACTTGTTTTTGCTGTTTGGCAGGCAGTTTCTCAAATGGAACATCCATATCAATATCTGCTGAGTCACAAAACTGTTCCAGCATTTTGGGATAATACTGTGAAGAAATGGGATTCCAAGGCAGCATTGCCCCTTCACGCAGCGTTTTTTTCCGATCCGGCACGACCAGCTCCTCATCGACCTCCAATTTGCTGCCCAGCCCCTCGCATTCCGGACAGGCCCCCAGCGGCGCGTTAAACGAAAACAGCCGCGGTTCCAGCTCGCCAACCGTAAAGCCGCAGATTGGACAGGCATACTGTTCAGAAAACAGCAACGGTTCGCCGCCAATCACATCGGCCGTGGCATAGCCGTCACTCAAGCGCAGGGCAGCTTCAAACGAGTCAAACAGGCGTGAACGGATGCCTTGTTTGATAATGATCCGGTCAACCACGACGTTAACGGTGTGCTTCTTATTTTTGTCCAGTGCTGGAACCTCTTCTAGATCATAGGTTTGACCATCAACCTGAACCCGTACGAACCCAGCTTTTTTGATTTTTTCAAAAACGCTTTTTTGAGTTCCTTTCTTGTCACGAACAATCGGCGCCAACACCTGCAGCCGTGTCCGCTCTGGCAGTTCCATGACCCGATCAACCATCTGATCAACGGACTGGCTGGCAATCACGCTGCCATCATTAGGACAGATTGGCGTTCCTACACGAGCCCATAACAGCCGTAAAAAGTCATTGATTTCGGTTACCGTCCCAACCGTTGAGCGCGGATTATGAGAAGTCGTTTTTTGATCGATCGAGATCGCCGGTGACAGTCCATCAATCGAATCAACATCTGGCTTGTCCATCTGCCCTAAGAACTGTCGCGCATAGGCCGACAAGCTCTCCACATAGCGCCGCTGTCCCTCTGCGTACAAGGTATCAAAGGCCAGCGAGCTTTTTCCAGATCCGGAAAGCCCGGTAATTACGACCAGCTTGTTTTTAGGAATCGTCACGTCAATGTTTTTTAGGTTGTGGGCACGTGCGCCATGCACCACGATTTTATCGTTGGCCATTGCCAACCCCCCCTAGCTTCAATGTTTAGCTTGTTTGTTTTTTGGATTCTTGACTGCCGCATTAAGCTCCATGATTGTGTCGCGCAGCGTGGCGGCCTGTTCAAAGTCAAGTCGTTTAGCGGCTGAACGCATCTGCTCAGTCAGCTCAGCCAGCAGATTCTGCTGCTCGTCTTTTGCCAAAGCCTTGAAATCTTTAACCGTAAACTCAGTATCATGCTCGATCTTACCAGCATCCTCAGCCGGCTTAACTGCAGTAATTGCTTCTTGAATCGGCTTGATAATAGTCTTAGGCACGATATGGTGCGCCTGATTATAGGCTTCTTGAATCTCACGCCGCCGTTTCGTCTCATCAATAGCGGCCTGCATCGAGTCAGTAATCGTATCGGCATACATGATGACCTGACCGTTGGCATTACGGGCAGCCCGCCCAATGGTTTGGATCAAGGAGCGTTCATTACGCAAGAAGCCTTCCTTATCCGCATCCAAAATTGCAACCAGCGAAACTTCCGGAATGTCCAGACCTTCTCGCAGCAGGTTGATTCCGACCAATACATCAAATTTGCCCAACCGGAGTTCACGAATGATCTGCGTTCTTTCCAGCGTCTTGATATCACTGTGCAGATATTTGACCTTTAAACCGAGATCTTTTAGATAATCCGTTAAGTCTTCTGACATTTTCTTGGTCAGAGTAGTAATCAAGACCCGCTCATTTTTTGCGATCCGCTGATTGATTTCGCCAACCAGATCATCAATCTGTCCCATAACCGGGCGAACCTCAACTTTAGGATCCAAAAGTCCAGTTGGCCGAATGATCTGCTGAACGACGTGATCAGTCTGTTCCTGCTCATATGGTCCAGGAGTTGCTGACATGTAGATGACCTGATTGACCCGCTCCTCAAACTCGCTCAGCTTAAGCGGCCGGTTGTCCAATGCACTGGGCAGTCGGAATCCATAGTCGATCAGCTGCTGCTTGCGGGCCCGATCGCCATTATACATTCCCCGCACCTGTGGCATGGTCTGGTGTGATTCGTCAACGACCAGCAGAAAATCCTTAGGGAAGAAATCCAAAAGCGTAAACGGCGGCTCGCCTGGCTTGCGGCCGTCCATGTAGCGCGAGTAGTTTTCAATGCCGTTGGTGTAGCCCATCTCACGCATCATTTCGATGTCATAGGTCGTCCGCTGCTGAATTCGCTCGGCTTCCAGCGGTTTGCCTTCCTTGGTGAATTTTGCGACCTGTTCTTTCATTTCAGCCTCGATTTGCGGCAAGGCAGTATCCATAATGTCATCGCTGGTCAAAAAGTGCGTAGCTGGGAAGATCGAGACCTGCTCGCGATCACCGATGATCTCGCCAGTCAAGGCATCAACCTCACGAATTCGGTCAATCTCATCGCCGAAAAACTCGACGCGCAGTGCCCGCTCATCGCGTGAAGCCGGGAAGATCTCAACGACATCGCCATGCACGCGAAACCGGCCCCGCTGAAAATCAATATCATTGCGATCAAACTGAATCTCGACCAGATCTCTTAACAGCTGATTACGCTCAATTTCTTGGCCGACATGCAGCGACAGAACGTGATCACGATATTCGCGCGGATCACCCAAGCCAAAGATACTGGAAACCGAAGCAACGACAATCACGTCATTACGCTCCAAAAGCGCACTGGTTGCCGCGTGCCGCAGCTTGTCGATCTCATCATTGATTGAGGCATCTTTTTCAATATAGGTATCACTGGATGGTACATAGGCTTCAGGCTGATAGTAGTCATAGTATGAAACGAAATACTCAACTGCATTATTAGGGAAAAATTTTTTCATTTCACCATATAACTGACCAGCCAGCGTTTTGTTATGCGACAAAATCAGCGTTGGCTTATTGGCTTTGGCAATAACGTTTGAAATCGTAAACGTCTTGCCTGTTCCCGTGGCTCCCAGCAAAATCTGCGCGTGCTCGCCTTTTTTTAACCCCTGCGTCAGTTGCGCGATGGCTTCGGGCTGATCACCGGTTGGCTGGTAGTCGGAAATCAATTCAAATGGTCGATCTGGCTGACGATAAATCAAAATTTTTCCCCCTTGCAGACGGTTGATGGCTGTTACCTTAATAAAATCGGTACAAGTCTATCACACGAACGTTTATTCGTCTAATGATTTGCACTGTAAGCACACCATATTGAACCGTGTTGCCTACTAAGCGGTGACCAATTTCAAAAATTAAAGAACAAAAAAGCAGCGGTCGACCGGCGCATTTCTGCGTGGTCGACCGCTGTTCATTTATCAATTAGGCTTTGCAGCTTTCTTGAATTTCACGAGCCCATGGCAAATAAGCCTCTATTTCTGGCGTTTCGCGTTTTGTAAAGGCGCTAAGCAGGGTCTCTAAATATTTAAAGACATCCAAATGATTTAGTTTTGCGGTTTGCACGATGCTATACCAGATCGCATTGGCTTTGGCCCCAGCCGTGGACTTCGCAAACAGACTGTTCTTTCTGACCAGCGTGGTGGGACGAATCAGTTGCTCATTGTGATTATTATGCAATGGCAGCTCTCCATGCCTGAACATCTGGTAAACCCGCTTCTTCAATTTGAGGGCATTTTTGATTGCATTGCGTAGCGGTTTGAGTGGCGATTTCGTCAAGGCTTCTTCAATCAGCTGATAGAAATCATCAATCATCGCTTTTAAATGCTGACGCCTTTGGGCTGCCTTCTCACTTGCTGATGAATATTTCAACCGTTTTTCGATGTGAAATACTTTGGCAAGGATCCGCACGGCGTCACTCGCAATACTTTGCCCTTGAAAGCGGGTAATCTTTGGATCAAGCAGTCGCTTAAATTGGCGATTGATATGAACCAGACAGGTCCCCCAATACGCTTCTGGTAAGCGATTATCAGAATATCCACTAAACCCATCACACATAATACCGCCAGAAAAGTCATCACCTAAGATTTCTGTAATAACCTTTCCTGATCGTGAAGGGGCATAGTGGAAATACGATACTTGATGTGGACTGAATTCTGCCGTAGAACAGGCTGACCAGAAGTAGCCATGTGATTGATCAAGATCCAGAACTTGAAATGGCGTCTCATCAAGCTGCACCACAGGTGCTGCCTTGATTTCTTGACGCAGACGTTCATAAATCTTTTGCCCAAACCTTTCGCCAGCTTCAATTACCCCACGAGCCATATGTTTGCTGGTGATGGGAAGTCCGAGGCGCTCCCAATACTGCGTCTGGCGGGTAAACGGTACTGCCAGACCAAACTTTTCAAAAAGTACTTCGGCGATTACCGAGCTTGAAAGGTAACTGTGTGGAAACAAGGGCTGTGGCGTCTTTGCCTGAACGAGTACATCATTGTCGGTTTCCGGATCTTGACAGTGTTCGCATCTAGCCGTTTCAGTACATACGATTTTGCAGCACAAGTGGGCAGGAATCAGTTTAACTTCACGATATTGTTCATGTTTGCCGATAACCGTCATCATTTGACCGCATTGATCACAAGTCAGTTCTTGCTCGCTTAGCTGATGAAGTTCTTCAACTTGTTCTAGGCAATCAAGCAATTGTTTACGTGATTCCTTTGATTTGCATTTTCTCTGGTGACTGGTAACGGTAGTGGTCAACTTTTCTACTGTTGAATCATTCGTTGGCACGGTTTCCTGTTCGTTGTCATCAAACAGATCCAACTGGCCAGCACTTAATTTTTCAGTTTTTTTTCCAAAAAGTTGCTTTTGCAGATAGTTTACCATCTCGGTCAGTTCCGCAATCTTAGCCTTTAGTTCTTTGTTTTCACGCAAGGCTTCTTCTAAAGTGATCTTCTCAGCCATTACCAATCACCTCCTTTATTATCTGATGACCATTAGGTTATCAGATAATGGAGGCAAATAAAAGAGGAACTTGTTAATACCCTGGTCCCTTAATAGCCGGCCTGATTCGTTTCTGAGGCAGTGGCGAGATGCCTTCTAACAATGCCTTAATCTGACTCTTGGTTAATGCCACTGCGTCTTCTCGATGTCGCGGCCATCGCAGTCCACCATTTTCAAAGCGTTTATAAAGCAGGATGAATCCTTCGCCGTCCCAGTACAAGCCTTTGAAGCGGTCATTACGATTGCCACAAAATAGGAATAACGAATCATTATCTAATTCCAAGCCATAATTCTCTGCGATCACCATGGCCAAACCATCAATCCCCTTCCGCAGATCGGTCTTGCCACAAACTATGTAGACGTGCTGAGGGGCACTCCAGTTAACCAGCATAAGCGGCTACTGCTTTAATGATCTCACTAACCAGAGCGGGATCTGCTTCTTGGTAGACATTAATTTTTACTTGGTGCAGTGAAACGGTCGCAGTCAAGCGTGAGCGCTTAGTAACCGGCTTCTTTGTTCGTGGTATATCAACTTCGACAAAATCTTGCTTCATAAAAAGTCCTCCTCCTTGAATATGTCTTCAAGTATAGGAGAACTTGGGATTTAATCATATGCGGTTGGTTATAGTGTGCTTACTTTGCACTGTCATTTTCAGATCATTTCAAAATAAAAAGCTGCCTTTGTTCTGGCAGCTTATCTTGCTTAGTTTGACTGGCGCCCAGCACGTTCTTCCATATCCGGTGCCACCCGTGCGATATAGTCCGGCAACTTCTCTAGAGTCGGCAAAGCCTTGTTATGCTTGTACATCCGCGAGTTGGCCATTGCCTGACGATTGATCCAGACATTATGCCAGGAACGATCCGCAGCTGGCTTAATGTCTTGCCAATAGTCGCTGCCAATGTGAGCATGCGCTTGATGGTCAAAATCAAGCTTTTCAGCAACTCGCTCAAACAAAGCAGCTTGCGGCTGGTAGGACTGTGCCTGTTCAGCCGTTAAAATACCATCCAGCCATTCATCAAGCGCCTGCAGCTGAGCCTGAGCAATATCATTGTCAGTGTTGGCAACTGCATATAGCTTATTGTGGCGCTTGAGCAGCGGCAGCGCTTTTAACGCATCATCAAATGGCGACAGTTCTTTTTTTGCAGCCAGCAGTTCTTCGTAGTGACGAGCAAACCAGCCCCGATCATTAAACTGAACATCCATCAGCATCAAGGTCTGTTTTAAGATCGTCTTGGCATCTTGATAGGCCTGGCCATACTGCAGACGGGCCTGATAAAAACGATAGGCAAAAGCAACCTGTTCTGCATCCAGTTTTGGTTCTTCAGCAAGTGCTTTTAATTTTTCAAAAAATGGCGTTTCGTCCAATAGCGTACCATTGACGGCAAAAGTCAAAATCATTGGCAAAGGGCTCCTTTTTAAATTATTCTTTTATCCAGTATAGCGCACTTTCAATCATCATGACGCTGTTCAACGGCTAATTTACCCATTAGATAAAACTGCAGTCCGGTCGCTGCTAAATAGATCAGCAGCATAGCCGCCATCCAGCCCATATGCTTGCCGGCCAGACAAAAACCGCCGACAAACATGGCAAAATTAGCCAGCCCTGATAATAAGATCTGGCCATCAATCCGACGACGCGTTGGCTTATCCATTTCAATTCCTCCTTGAGGTAGCGTTGTCGTCAACCACCATCGGCTAAAGTCGATGGCTTGTGGGCAAACACCCCGATATTGAGTGTCTGAACCACAATTTGCATAGATACGGACGATTTACTCAAACAGCCGCAGTTGCTTGAGCAGTGATCATCTAATTACCAATGCCTTTTACATTCCCAGGTTGCCATAGGAATGAGCCCAGCTTTTTGACTAGGCTTTTTGTTGTTTCTGGAGTCCTTTTTCTAAAATATTCAGTGCTGCATTGTAATCGCGGATATGATGAACATGGCACCGTGGACATATCCATTCACGATCTGCCAGTGTCAGCTTTTCGGTCCCGTCACTTCCCATTACAAAACCGCAGTCATGACAGGTTTGGGTCGTGTTTTTAGGGCTGACCGTGATAAATTGACGGTCATAGAGGTCGGCTTTGTATGACAACATACCCAAGAAAGACCGCCAGCCAACATCGCTGATGCTCAATGCCAAGGCACGATTTTTTAGCAGATTCTTACTCCTCAATTCTTCGGCTACAACGAGATCTTGGTTCTTGATCAGTGCTGTAGACGTGCGTTGGAGAAAATCATGGCGGCGGTCAAATACCCGTGCATGGATCTTAGCGACTAACAAACGCTGCTTCTGGTAGTTTTTGCTTTCCCGCAAGGAACGCTGCTCTTTTTTAGCCCGGCGCTGGCGACGTGAAAGAGTGCGCTGTGCTTTAGCTAATTTTCCCTTGATTGTTCGATAGTAGCGTGGGTTAGCGACGGTTCGACCATCACTGGCAGTCAGAAAGTTTTCTGTATTTAGGTCAATGCCAATTTGCCGATTAGTACGGCTAAGCTTAGGAACAAACGGTGTATCTGAACCTAATTGCAGCGACAGAAAGAATCGATCGGCAGCATCTTTGGAAATGGTTACCGTACCAATGCGTGTTTCGCCTTGACGATCCAATAGTCGCTGCTGAGCACCTTTGATCCGCAAACGTCCTAGTTTAGGCACCACAATATGTTTGCGATCTTCAAAGCAGACGGTACCGTTGTCTAGCCGGGCCGTCTTTTGTTTTGGATATTGACAGTTGGTCTGGTATCGCCAGGCATAGCTTTTACGATGAAATTTTGGCACACCGGCTTCATGAACCTTGCGAAAAGCGTTCCAAGCCTTGTGATAGTTTTGAATGGCATTAGCCTTAGCAAGACTGTCAATACGCTCATCTTCTAAAAACTGGAAATGATTTGACATCTGCTTAGCGTTTTGACGAAGCTTTAGCTGTTGGATCCGATCTTGAACCGTATCAATCGACAGTTTGATTCGGTTTAATTGCCAGAGTTCTTTACCGATCGCAACCATCTCATTATAGACGAAACGACTGGCATCGCTGTTAACCTTGATTATTTGTTTCTGGTAATCACTCGGATAGATACGAACCTTCAATCCATAATGATATTCTAACTGTGCCATTGACTTCATTTTTTCACCTCCTTTAATTGAATTATATCATCAGCTAATGACTATAACGATTAAGGTGTTCTTAATGACTAAAGAAAAAATTCAAGACGCAGTTTATACTCGTCGATATATCTATAATTTTCATTACCATTTAATCTGGGTAACTAAGTATCGTCACCAGACTTTTTCAACTAAGGAACTGATAGACGAAATGAAAGACATATTGCGAATGGTCGCAAAAGATAACGAAATTGTAATCGAAAAGCTGGAAGTCATGCCGGATCATGTTCATGTGCTGATCAGTTTTCCACCTAGCAAGGCGCCAACCAGCACTATCGCTCAAAGGACATTTATTTTTCTCAAACGGCATCCAGAAATTTGATAATCTGAATATTGGGGTGGTCATTTATGGTCTCCCAGCTACTATATGAGTACGCTTGGCAATATGAGTAAAGATGTAGTGGAAAACTATATCAACAATCAAAAATACAATGCACTCCAAAAGAAAAAGTGTCCAAATGGACGTTGAGTGAGCCTATCCATCCCATGACTAAAGTCACGGGATTTTCGGCTAGGCATAATTAAATTATAGGTGATTGACGCGCAAATTGCATTTATTTGTCAAACCGCTAAAAACGTGAAAGAATTAGTTATCTTACCAGTCTATCGGAAAGGATGTTTGGCATGTTTGTTACGCCAGCTATGTGTGAAGGACTAGAACGTGAATATCTTACCTATCGCTTCAATCAGCATACCAATTATCTGACGGGATTTTTTCGCTCACCGCTTTTAGAACCGGGGCGGACCGAATTTGTTTTTCGCCCCACTAAAGCAACGATTACTGCCTATGATCGTGCACGGCTAGAATTGAATGAACGTTCCCGATTGGCACAGCAAAAAGCCGGCATTCCCGAAAATCTTCAGCAGCTGGCATTTTCCCAAAGCTTTAGCCAGGATTTCAATGAAAACGACTATCGCTACTCAACGGTTCAGGCCACGCGCTGGATGGAGGAGCTGACTGGCCAGCCGATTCATATCTGGCGAGTCAGTGCCCAGCTGCTGGATCATGTAGGCACGACTTCATTGGATCATACCCTGCTGTGCTTTTTTGGCACCGATCCAATGCATCATGACTACCAGATGTTTACTGCTGGTTTTGCACCACTGTATCACTTAGCGCATTCAATGGAGGCGGCTTTCAATTTTTCCGCCAACGATCTTTTTTCAACCAACTATCATCAGTTTGATCAATGGGTCTTTACTCTGTTCCATACCTTGGCGCTGGAAATGACCGAACAGCCCGATCAAGGCGAGGCCGCTGCCAGTGATACCTTGTTTTTACAGCCGGATCGTCATTTTGAACGGTGGACGCTTCAAGACGACTTTCCGACCCGTGCCGACTATTGGAATCTGCACGGCCGAGTTATCATGGCAATGTCGCTGGATGCTGATCTAGCCGGCGAAGAGCCAGATTAGAAAGGATGGCGCGTATGATTCCAGATGAATTGTTTGAACAGCTGCTGCAGGAATTCTCCAGCGATCCAGTTCATGATTACATTTTAAAGACTTTTTCATCTTCACCGCTCAAACCAGGCGAGACTGAATTTTTTTACTCACCCCTGGGACTTGATACCTTCACTGCTTTTGACGAACAGCGCAGTCGCATTGCGGCTCAAAGGATTCATCATTCGATCCCTTCATTTACCGAAGAATTCATGACCGATCCTAAAAGATTCGCTGGCTCAACCAGATTTGCCAATCAATTGCTGACCAGCTATGCCAATTCGACGCGTGATCGGTCTGATCAAACCGTCGTTCAGACAAAAGCAGTCGTGGCCGCGCTGCTTGACGTTATTGGCACTCAGCAGCCCTGGCAGACGCTGCAGCTTTATTATGGTCAATCGCATGACGAGCAGGACTATTTTCTGCTGCAGACGGGAATCGTTCCATTGATTGCCCTGGCTCGCGATCTGGCGCATGATCATGAAATTATGAACCAAGACGCTGATCTGGCTCACATCAATGACGTCCAGAACTTTGCCGCTGCCTTAAACGATATCGCATTTGCATTGGCTCATCGCTGGTTTAGCGAGATTGTTTTATCATCGCCAGTTATGACAAGCTTGCAGGCAGCCTGGCCCTATCTGCTGATTCCAGCTCAAAAAGGTCTTTTTAATGCGTTGTTATCCGCAGATTCGTTCAGCTCTTTGACAGCCAGCCAGCGACACGTCCAATTGCTGGTCCCATTCAGATTAATCCACTAAAAAAGATTCTGCCTGCCCAGCAGAATCTTTTTTGGTCAGCGCTGAATTATCTGCGTGGTAATCACGGCCAATTGGGTTTGGCTTTGTGTCCCGGCATTGTCTTTTAAAAGCTCTGGCAGAATCTTTTTTAAGAAGTACTTTACGCTGGCCATCTCACGAAACTCCATGATCGACTCCAGACTAGAGCGATAGATATCCATGTAGACCGGCTCAGGATTGCCCTTTTGAATCTCGCCAAACGATTCATACATCAGGTCAATCTTATCGGCTACCGACAGAATCCGCCCTTCCAAGCTGTCATCCTTGCCTTCACTGAACCGACGACGATAAGCCTGGCGAAACTCTGGCGGAATCTCGGTTTCGATAAAGTTTTCCGTCAAAGAGTCGTCAACCTTGGCCAGCATCTCGCGCAGCTCAGGCGTGGCATACTTCACTGGCGTTTTGATATCGCCGATAAAACGTTCCGTATAATCATGGTTCAAGGCCTTTTCATAAAGCGAGCGCCAATCGACCTCATTGCCGGATTGTTCTTCAATATCGCCCAGCATCTGTGCTGCCTGCGTAACCTTAAATGAATGCGCCGCTACGTTATGCTGCTCAAACTTAAAGTATCCCGGCGCACGATTGATCATCTCAAGATCGCTTAAACTTTTTAAATACTCGTGCATTCCCATCCGATCACCTGCTTTCATATTGATAGTTAATCGAAAAAACGGCTTGTGGTTTCCCGCAAGTCGTTTTCAGCTTAGCTAGGCTTCAGCAAATTCTTGCAGTGCCTTTTCAAAGTCAGCAAGTTTCTGCTTGGCGCCTGCCAGCGTATCAGCACTCGTACCAATGTAGTACTTGAGTTTTGGTTCCGTACCAGAAGGACGAATGGCAATCCAGGTACCATCAGCCAAAACGTAGCGCAATACATTTGATTCAGGAATTCCCAGCTCTTCAACCGTGCCGTCAGCCAGCGTCTTGGTATTGTTGGAGAAGTCTTCGGTTACCGCAACTTTTTGACCAGCAAAATGCGTTGGCGCTTCTTCACGGAACTTCTTCATCAGACTCTTGATCTTGGCTGGACCTTCAACACCGGCATAGGTATTGGCAATCGTCTTTTCTTGGAAGTAGCCGTACTTTTGGAACAATTCCTGCAGACCATCGTACAGCGTCATGTTGCGGCTCCGGTAGTAGGCAGCCACTTCTGCCAGCAGCGTCAGCGTTTGGATGGCATCCTTGTCACGAACGAATGGCTTGATCAGGTAACCGAAACTTTCTTCAAAGCCAAACATAAACGTGTGGTTGTGCTTGGTTTCGTATTGGTGAATCTGATCGGCAATCCACTTAAAGCCGGTTAAAACGTTAATCATCTTAACGCCATAATCAGCAGCAATCTTAGTGGCAAATTCAGTCGAAACGATTGACTTAACGGCAGCGGCATTGGCTGGCAGCGTTCCAGCCTGCTTGTGCGCTTCCAAAATGTAGTGCAGCATGATCGAAGCAATCTGATTACCAGTCAAGAGCAGATATTCGCCATCTGGCTGCCGAATTGCGCATCCCAAACGGTCGGCATCCGGATCAGTGGCAATCAGAATGTCGGCGTTGACCTGCTTGCCCAGTTTTTCAGAACGAACGAATGCTTCTGGAAATTCTGGGTTAGGATGTTCCAGGCCAGGGAAGTCCCCGTTTGGCTGACCTTCAAACGGCTCAACCTCATAGTTGGTAAAGCCGGCTTGACGCAAGGCCCGTTCGCCAAGCATCCGTCCCGTACCGCACAACGGCGTAAAGACAAACTTCATTTCCTTGCCGTACTTTTTAGCCAGCTCATGGTTGATCGTGACCGTTTTGGCATTTTCCAGATAGGCAGCGTCAACATCTTCGCCCATGATGGTTTCCAGACCACTGTTGAGCATTGCTTGTTCATCTGCCAGCTTGATGTCGAAAATATCATCAATCTTGCGGATGTAGCTGGTCATTAAATCAGATTCCTTAGGTGGCATCTGACCGCCATCTTCGCCATAGATCTTGTAACCATTATATTCCTTAGGGTTGTGGCTGGCCGTAATCATAATGCCGGCATAAGTATGCTGATAACGAACGGCAAATGACAGCTCTGGGGTCGGCCGCAGATTGTCATAGATGTAGACCTTGATATTGTGGGCTCCCAAGACACGAGCAGCATCATGGGCAAACAAGCGTGAATTATGCCGGGAATCATAGCTGATGGCAACCCCGCGCTGCTTGATTTCATCACCCAGCGTATCCATGAATTGAGCCAGGCCTTCTGTAGCTTGACGAACCGTGTAGACGTTCATCCGATTGATACCAGGGCCCATCAATCCCCGCATGCCGGCCGTACCGAACGAAAGCGGACCATAAAAGGCATCCTCGATTTCTTTTTCGTCCTTCATTGCTGCCAATTGACGCTTCAAGCTTGGTTCCAGGTCTTTGCGATCAAGCCAAGTCTGGTAGGTATCTTTCCAACTCACAATGACATCTCCTTAAATTATAATCACCTGTATCACAGTAACTTAAGTATACCGCACTTAGAACTTGTTTGGTGCAATTCGTTCAATAATTTGGGCTATACCATCCTCTTCATTGCTTAAAGCAATTATTTCAGCGCTTTCTTTGACACTTTGACTGGCATTTGCCATAGCAACTGGATGAGCAACGCTTTTGAGCATGGGCAGGTCATTTTCATCATCACCAAATGCGACCAGCTGATCATAGTCCGCCAGTTCATGCTCAATCAGATAGCGAGCAGCGCACCCTTTATCGACAGCTGCGGCGTTGATCGTTAAATAACCATCGCCGGCCTCATGAATCGCGATTTCATTTGAATGGTTCGCGATAAGCCGTTTTTTGACCTCTTTTAGCCGTTTTGAATCTTCAATAATCATCAAAATCTGCAGCGCGTTTTTTAGCGGCCGCTGATCGGCATCAAAAACTGGCTGAATGCCCGTATAAAAAATCTCGGTTTCAATCTGCTGATCAAGCTTAGAAACATGCCAGCTTTCGGCATCCATCCAGGTAAAGTTCAGCTCGGGAAATTCAGCTTTAACCAAGTTCTGCAGCTTTTGTGCCATTTGATCCGGAATCGCGTGCTGCTCTAAAACCCTAAATTCATGAACAGCCGGCTGAAAAACAACCGCGCCATTTAAAGCCGTCTGTGGTCCAGTCAGCTGCAGCTGGTTGATCAGGTCAAGCATTTGAATCGGCATCCGCGCTGAAGCCAGCATTAATGGCAGCTGGCTTTTAACAACCGTAAGAATCGTTCTTGGACTCAGCTTTCCCTGTTCATTAAGCAGGGTATGATCCAAGTCGCTGATTAGATAATATCCCAAGGCAACCCATCCTTTCGTATCAATCGTTTCATCTGTTTTTCTAATCTTAGCATGGTCAAATCAATAAATCTTTGCTATTTTCAGCAAAATTTTCATAGACATTTATAAAAAATAGCGTTAATATTAGAAAAACATTAAAAAATAAGTTTTGATTCTAATTTAAAGGGAGATGTCCGTATGAGTCGAAAAGTTGCTGTTATCGGAATGGGAAACGTTGGTGCCGCAGTTGCTCACTATATTGTGGCCTGTGGTTTTGTTGACGACCTGGTACTGATTGACAAAAACGAAGCTAAAGTCAAAGCCGACGCATTGGACTTCTACGACGCAATGCCAAACCTGAAGAACCACACTAACATCTTCGTTAATGACTATTCGCAATTGGAAGATGCTGACGTTGTGGTTTCAGCACTTGGCAATATCAAGCTGCAGGACAACAAAGACGATGACCGCTTTGCCGAACTGCCATTTACGCGCGTTCAAGTCCGTGAAGTCGCTCAAAAGATTAAAGAATCTGGCTTCCATGGCAAGATGGTCGTAATTACCAATCCAGTTGACGTGATCACCTCAATTTATCAAGAAGTTACCGGTCTGCCAAAGAATCATGTCATTGGTACAGGAACGCTGCTTGACTCGGCACGGATGAAGCGGGCCGTTGCTCAGCGCCTGCATCTGGATCCTCGTTCCGTGACCGGCTACAACCTGGGTGAACACGGGAACTCTCAATTTACTGCCTGGTCAACGGTGCGCGTATTAGATCAGCCAATTACTGAACTGGCTAAGGACCGCGGCTTGGATCTGGACAGTCTGGATCATGAGGCACGAGTTGGCGGCTTTACCGTTTTCCGCGGCAAGAAGTACACCAACTATGGGGTTGCAACGGCTGCCGTTCGTCTGGTCAACACGATTCTTTCCGACGCCCACACCGAACTGCCAGTATCCAACTATCGTGAGGAATATGGAACCTATCTTTCCTACCCTGCCGTAGTTGGCCGCGATGGCATTTTGGAACAGGTTCAACTGGATCTGACTGACGAAGAGCTGGAAAAACTGCAGACGTCTGCCAACTACATCAAGCAAAAGTACGCTGAAAGTCAAGAAGCTGCCAAGGAAGGCAAATAAAAGAAAAAGGATGGGGCTAAATCCCATCCTTTTTTTTATTTTAATGATTCATTAAGTATTGATAGATCTGCTGACCGGCAATTGCGCCATCGCCCACCGCAGTTGCAATTTGCCGCAGCGGCGTTTCACGAACGTCACCAATAGCAAAAACGCCTGGCAGACTGGTTGCCATCAGATCATTGGTCTTAACATAGCCCTGCTCGTTTAAGATGCCCAAGTCCTTAAATGGAGCAGTCATCGGCACGCTGCCAACATAGATAAAGACCCCATCGGCTTGCATTTCTGCATCCTTGCCAGTCTTGGAGTCATGCGTCTTAACGCCCACGACCTTATTGTCATCGCCAAGCACTTCGGTAACCTGAGTATTGAAGATGAATTCCATCTTGTCGTTTTGCTTAGCCTGTTCTTGAATCAGCGGCTGAGCTCGCAGCTGGTCACGCCGAACTACTACCGTTACCTTTTTTGCCAGCTGAGTCAGATATATCCCCTCTTCAACTGCCGAGTCGCCACCGCCAACGACGACCACGTGCTTGTTCTTAAAAAAGGCGCCATCGCATACCGCGCAGTAGGATACGCCGCGACCGCCATATTCTTCTTCACCAGGAACCCCCATATGCCGCTGCTGCGTTCCCGTTGCAATTACCAATACCTTAGCAGTAAAGACGTCGCCCATGTCGGTCGTCAGCTGCTTCAAATCACCAGCAAGCTCAACTTTTTCAACCGTACCATAAGCATATTGGGCACCAAACTGCGTCGCCCCTTGATACATATCCTGTGCCAGTTCAGGTCCCTGTACCGTCTTAAAGCCTGGGTAGTTTTCAATTGCGGCCGTGTTATTCAGATTACCGCCATAAATCCCCCGATCCAGCATCAAAACGGATAAGTTGGCTCTTGAGGCATATAGAGCCGCGGTCATCCCGGCAGGACCGGCGCCAACCACGATTACGTCATAATTGGTTTGTTTTTCTTCTGCCATGTTGTTCCTCCGTATAAATAATGATTAATGATATCTTACTTGGTTTAGGATTATTTGTCTATCGTTTTGCTTACTTTTTGTTAGTTAGCAAAAAACGGGATGCTTTTTATCAGCATCCCGTCTTTTTAATTACTTCTTGGCCTTGTCTTCAGCAGACATCTTAGCCCCAAGCTCTTTAATGTATTCGCGCAGCTCGTCTTTAACTTCTGGGTGGTTCAGACCATATTCAATGTTGGTCTCGATCCAGCCAAACTTGTTGCCGACATCGTAGCGATCGCCCTTGTATTCATGGGCAAATACCCGCTGCGTCTTGTTCAGCGTGTTGATGGCATCCGTCAATTGGATCTCGTTGCCCTTGCCTGGCTTGGTCTTAGCCAAAACGTCAAAAATTTCTGGCGTAAAGACGTAACGGCCAATGATTGCCAGATCACTTGGCGCGTCTTTTGGATCTGGCTTTTCCACAAAGCTCGTGACGTTGAAAAGCCCTGGCTTAACTTCCTTGCTTGGGTTGATCACACCATACTTAGAGGTATCTTCATGAGGCACGCGCATTACGGCCAGAGTTGAGGCACCAGTTTCGTGATAGCTGTCGATCAGCTCTTTGGTCAATGGCGTGCCGTTGTTGTTGATGTTGTTCAAATCATCGCCAAGCATCACGACGAATGGTTCGTCACCAATAAAGTCGCGTGCTGTCAAAACAGCATCCCCCAAGCCACGTGGGTGAGATTGACGAATAAAGTAAATGTTGATGTCAGTGGTTTCTTGAACCAGCTTCAGCATCTCATCCTTGTGCTTGTCGCGCAGATTGTCTTCCAGCTCTGGGTTGGAGTCAAAGTGATCTTCAATCGAGCGCTTGTTCTTGCCATCAACGACAACAATATCTTGAATGCCTGACTTGCGGGCTTCTTCAACAATAAATTGAATCGTTGGCTTATCAACGATTGGCAGCATTTCCTTAGCTAAGGCCTTGGTAGCTGGTAAAAACCGCGTCCCCAGGCCAGCTGCAGGAATAATTGCTTTACGAACTTGTTTCATTATCAAAAAATCCTTTCAGCTTCATAGCAGAATAGTTACACGCTTACATTTTACCATACTTATGGCAAATTATTTATTCCATTTCTGAAGTAGCCTTCCGACTCATCAGATTGGTAATAGCCGTTTCAATGTCTTCACCTTCATAAAGCACCCGGTAAAGCGCCTCAGTAATCGGCATCTTGACATTGCGTTTTTGAGCCAGCTCATAGGCAGCCTTGGCCGTGTAGATTCCCTCAATCACCATTCCCATGTTGCTGATGACATCTTCCAATTGGCGACCCTGACCCAGTTGATAGCCAGCTCGCCAGTTGCGTGAGTTCTTGCTGGTTGCCGTAACCACTAAGTCGCCGACACCAGAAAGGCCGATAAACGTAAATGGATTAGCGCCAAATGCCACGCCCAGCCGCCGAATCTCAGCCAAGCCACGCGTAATCAGGGCAGCCCGTGCGTTGTCCTTGTAGCCCAGTCCCTGCAGCGCGCCGGCACCGATTGCAATAATATTCTTTAAGGCTCCACCAAATTCGGCACCAATTACGTCATCGTTGGTGTAGACCCGGAAAAAGTTGTTGGAGAACAGTTTTTGGACACGCTCGGCAGCCGTCAGATTGGCACAGGCAGCCGTAACTGCCGTCATATCCTGGATGGCAACGTCTTCTGCATGGCTTGGACCTGAAAGGACGACAATGTCTTGCCGATGATCCTCATCAATTTCTTCAGCCAGCATTTGAGAAGGCCGCTTGTAGGTTTCTTGTTCCAGCCCTTTAGTGGCATGGATCAAAAGCGGCTTTTGATCCAGCTTAACCAGAATCTTGTTTAGATTGCCGGCAACCTCACGCAGTCCCTTGGTTGGAATTACCATCAGGATGTATTCAGCATCCCGAACGGCTTCTTCCATATCATCGGTTGCCTTTAGATCAGGCGAGTACTTAAAGTCTTTCATGTATTGAGGGTTGATGTGCCAGCGGTTCATCGTGACTACCTGTTCTGAGTCGCGTGACCAAAGCATGACCTCTTCATTATTGCCGACTAAAAGATTGGCCAGCACACTGCCCCAAGATCCAGCACCTAAAACAGCAATTTTGTTACTCATTTATTTTTCTCCTTTCAACGATGCGGCATACCATGGTAATTGTTTTGAATGGCGCCGCGCTATCCAAACCGTTAATGCGCCGATAAAAAGGACTGCCGATAAGACCTGCGAGATTCGCAAAGGTCCCAGCATCAAGCTGTCCGTGCGCATTCCTTCAATAAAGAATCTGCCAAATGCATACCACATAACGTAGGTCAAAAAGATTTCGCCCTGCTTGAACAGATGCGGACGATGACGCAGACTTACCAATAGCAAAAAGCCTGCCAGATCCCATAGCGATTCATATAAAAACGTTGGCACGCGATAATGCCCGCCAATATACATCTGATTGATGATAAAGGCTGGCAGATGCTGAGCTTTTAATGCCGCTAGAGTCGTAACCTTCCCAAATGCCTCTTGATTGAAAAAGTTTCCCCAGCGTCCCATTGCCTGTGCCATGATAACGGTTGGTGCAATGATATCCAGCATCGTCCAGGCTGATACTTGCTTGGCACGACAAAAGAAATACAGCGTCAAAAAGCCACCCAAGATCGCACCATAGATGGCAATGCCTCCATCCCAGATGGCAATAATCTCGCCTGGAAACCTAGAATAATACGGCCATTGAAATGCAACATAGTAGATGCGGGCACAGATCACAGCAATTGGCAGCGCCCACAAAAGATAGTCGTAAAAATATTCTTCATCGATTCCCTTACGATTGCCTTCCCGAATTGAAAGCCACAGCGCAAGAACGACACCGGTTGCAATAATGATACCATACCAGTGAATCTTAATTGCCCCCAACTGAAAGGCAATTGGATCCAAGCTTAAGAGCGTATTAATCATGCTCATTTTCCTGCTTTTGTTCCTTTGCCTGCGTATCGTGGGCCGAATTTTGCTGAATCAAGCGATTTAAATTGTCATCAAAGGTCTTGGTAGCGTCGTATCCCATCGTTTCAGCCCGGTAGTTCATTGCTGCCGATTCGATAATGATGGCCAGATTCCGCCCTGTCTTAACCGGAATTGAGACTTTAGGAATGATGACGCCTTGAATCGTCTGCGTATCACCGCGGTCGCCCAATCGATCAAACTGGGCATCCGGCGTCCAAGTTTCCAGGTGAACGATAAAATTGATGATGTCGCTTTCCATAATGGCTCCGGCACCATACAGATTCATCACGTCAATGATCCCGATCCCGCGAATTTCCATTAAGTGATCAAGAATAGCCGGTGCTGAACCAACCAGCGTCTGTTCGTCTCTGGCATAGACTTCAACTCGATCATCGGCAACCAGACGATGACCACGCCGCACCAGCTCCAAGGCCGTTTCTGATTTGCCGACCCCGGAATCACCGGTAATCAAGACCCCGATCCCGTTAATATCAACCAAGACCCCATGCAGCGACTGACGCTTGGCCAAGCATCCCACCAGATAGGAGGTCATGTTGCTTAGAATCCGTGATGACGTCAAATGCGTGCCTAAAATCGGAATATGGGCCGCTTCGGCAGCTTTTGACAGTTCAATTGGAATCGGCAGGTCCGTTGAGATTACGAAACATGGCGTCTGTGGCATACACATTTTTGTCATGTATTCAGTCCGATGCGCCTGCGTCATATCCTTGGCAAATGAGGTTTCCGTAATTCCCAGCAGCTGAATGCGCTCAGCTGGATAGTGGGTAAAGTAGCCGGCAAACTCCAATGCAGGCCGGCAGATATCGCTGGTGACGATTGGACGCTGCAGATAGTCTTCACCCTGCAGCACTTTGAGTCGGACGTTTTTGACTAACTCTTCAACAGTTACGCTTTCTGGCATTTTTATTCACTTCCCGATAATTAACTTTCTACAAAGTGGTTGGCAATAATCGTATTGCATACTGACATAATCAAAGCAATCAGCATGGCCGACCCCAGCGATGAAAAGTAGAAGACGCTCTTGCCAACAACGCTTGAGGTCAAAAGCAGCATAAAGCCATTGATCACAATACTAAAAAGCCCCAGCGTCAAAACGTTGATTGGCAAAGAAATCAGCAGCAGAAATGGCTTTATCAGTGCATTCAAGACCGCTAAAACCAAGCTGGCCAACAATGCCACGCCAACGCTGGAAACGTAAAACATGCCGGTCTGGGCAAAGAGTCCGGCCAAGGCAATAAACAAAACGGCATCAATCAAAACGCTCTTGAAAAAGCCCATTAATCTTTCCTTCCTGATTTAACGTCATGTTCTTCAACATCATGCAGTACTCGCCGCGGCTCCTGCTTTTGTTCAGGAGTCTTGGCCCGATTCAGCCAATCAAAGAAATTGAAAGGTTGTGGATCTGCCGGCATGATAACTGCCATCAGCAGATAGATCAAAACTCCGGGAACGATTGAGGTCAGAACCGTCAAAACCGCATAGCCGATTCGCAGCCATTTTGGATTGATCTTAAAATACTGGCCCAAGCCGCCAAAAACGCCGGCAAGATAGCGATCGCTTGCCGAACGAGTCAGCCGCCGCTTTTGTTTGTAACGCTGTTCTCTGGTCAAGATTTTTCCTTCCTTTCTTTATCTATCTTACTTTGTTTTCGCTTTCACCACAATCTGCTTTAATGCGGATTCTTTTTGCTTAATCTCCACTGCAGGTAGGCATTGATAAATGGATCCAGGTTGCCATCCATTACCCCCTGCACGTCATGAGTCTCATAGCCGCTGCGGTTGTCTTTGACCATCGTGTACGGCTGAAAGACATAGGAGCGAATCTGAGATCCCCAGCCAATATCCAGCTGAACGCCCTCAATCTCAGCGCGCTGCTTAGCCTGCTTTTCTTCTTCTAATTCATAAAGCTTGGACTTCAGCATGCTCATAGCCGTCTGCCGGTTTTGCAGCTGCGAGCGCTCAGCCTGCGAGGCCACCACGATCCCGGTCGGCAGGTGAGTAATCCGGACGGCTGACTCGGTCTTGTTGATGTGCTGACCACCGGCACCCGATGAACGGAAGGTATCGACGCGCAGATCGGATGGGTCAATATCGATCTGTACGCTGTCGTCCAGTTCCGGCATAACGTCAACACTGGCAAATGAGGTGTGCCGACGCTTGGCCGCATCAAACGGCGAGATTCTTACCAGCCGATGCACGCCTTTTTCACTGCGCAGCATTCCATAGGCATTGCGCCCCTTAATCAGCAGACTGACGCTTTTAATCCCGGCTTCTTCGCCAGCTTCATAGTTGGCCGTCTCTACGACAAAGCCGTGCCGCTCCGCCCAGCGTACATACATTCTAAGCAGCATTGCACCCCAGTCTTGGGCCTCGGTACCACCAGCGCCGGGATGAATTTCTAAGATTGCGTTCTTGTCATCA
This sequence comes from Limosilactobacillus sp. WILCCON 0051, assembly GCF_039955095.1. Lineage (NCBI taxonomy): Bacteria > Bacillati > Bacillota > Bacilli > Lactobacillales > Lactobacillaceae > Limosilactobacillus > Limosilactobacillus allomucosae. The sequence continues at coordinate 364,727 of NZ_CP154878.1, read as the reverse complement.
TACGGTCCATCCAGCAGCTGCGTCAGACGATACTCCTGCAGCTCTTTTTGCGTTGCCGCATAATCAAGCTCAAACTCTGACTGCAGCTCATCATCGGCATCTTCGCTCAGCAGCTCAATCGTCGTCTGCAGATTTTCCAGCTGTTCTTTTAAATGAACGTAGGTGTCGCGTTTGGCCTTTAAATCATTATTCTCGTTGATAACTTTTTGAGCGGTTTCGTTGTCGTTCCAAAAATTCGGATCCGTCATCCGGTGCTCGTTTTCGGCGATGCGCTCGTTTAGGGCATCCAGGTCAAAGAGACCTCCCGAAGCGTGCAACCTCAGCCTGCATTGCTTCTAAATTTTTCTTGGCTTCACTTAGTTCCAAAGTGATTCATCCTTTCAATAAGCAAAAATACGACAGCGGTACCGTGCCTGGCGCCCTGCTGCCGTACCTGTTTGGTTTTATCGTTCAACGTTGTGTCTGATTTCCGACTTCATGAAAAGACGCGTTGTTTCATATTCAATATCGGCAATCATCTGTTCAAACATATGGTAGCCAGCCGTTTGGTACTCGACCAGCGGATTAAGCTGACCATAGCCCCGCAGCCCGACCGACTGACGGAACTGATCCATCACGTCAATATGATCGGTCCAGTGAGAGTCCACGACCCGCAAAATAACGACCTTTTCAAATTCAAGCATCTGCGCTGGATCATAAAGCTGACGCTGCTTGTCTTTGTAAACGCCATTGGCCAGGCTCATCAAGTACTTGACGATCTCTGATTGCGACTTGCCCTGCAGATCCTTGACGCTGATCTGATCCGGCTTTACCAGCGTTTCAACGGCAAAGTCGACGATTTCCTGCAGCTTCCAGTCTTTTTGATCGCCAAGCGTATGCTGATCAACCTCACGCTGAATCGTCCGCTCAACCATCGGCATCAAGACCCACTTCAAGGATTTTTCCTCAGTAATGACCTGCTGACGCTCCTTATAAATGATCTCACGCTGCTCTCGCATAACGTCATCATATTGCAAAACGTTCTTTCGTGAGTCGTAGTTGTTACCTTCAACCCGCTTTTGAGCTGATTCAACCTGCCGCGTCAAGAAACGACTCTTGATCACGGCATCTTCGTCTTCAACCTTCATCCGTTCCAAGAAGGCCTTGATGCGATCGCCACCAAAGCGACGCATCAGATCGTCTTCCAGTGACAGATAGAACTGAGAGATTCCCGGATCACCCTGACGTCCCGAGCGTCCCCGCAGCTGGTTGTCGATTCGGCGGCTTTCATGACGCTCAGTCCCGATAACCGCCAACCCGCCCAGTTCACGTACGCCTGGTCCCAGCTTGATGTCGGTTCCTCGACCGGCCATGTTGGTAGCGATGGTAACTGCGCCAACCTGACCGGCATTTTTAATAATATCGGCTTCCTTGGCGTGATTTTTAGCGTTTAAGACCACATGCGGAATGTTTTCTTTGTCCAGCATTGCTGACAGATATTCCGAAGTTTCCACCGCAACCGTCCCGACCAAGACTGGCTGGCCTTTTTCATGCAGCGCCTTGATTCGTTTGACGACAGCCCTAAACTTGCTTTCCAACGTTGGATAGAGCAGGTCCGGCTCATCAATCCGTGCAACGGGACGGTTGGTTGGGATCGAGATGGTTTCCATGTTGTAGATCTCACGGAACTCTTCCTGCTCGGTCTTGGCCGTCCCCGTCATCCCGGCAAGCTTTTTATACATCCGGAACAGGTTTTGGTAGGTGATGTTGGCCATCGTCTTGTTTTCTTCTTGAATCGGCACGTGCTCTTTGGCTTCAATGGCTTGATGCAGACCGTCTGAAAAGCGCCGTCCCTGCATGATCCGTCCAGTAAACGAGTCAACGATCAAGACCTCTTTATCCTTAGAGACCACGTAATCCTTGTCGCGCAGCATGATGTAGTTGGCCCGCAAAGCTTGATCAAGGTGGTGCGTCAAAGCCGTGTTCTCTGGGTTGTAGAGGTTATCCAGATTAAAGTACTTATCAGCTTTCTTGATCCCTTCATCAGTCAGTGAAACCGTCTTGGATTCCAGATCAATCTTGTAGTCAACGTCTTTTTTCAGCTTTTTGACGAAACGGTCGGTCTGCTGATAAAGCTTCGATGTCCCCGTACCTGGTCCGGAAATAATCAATGGCGTCCGCGCCTCGTCGATCAAGATTGAGTCAACCTCATCGACAATGGCAAAGTTCAAGCCGCGCTGCACTTGATCTTCTTTATAGACGGCCATGTTGTCACGCAGATAGTCGAAACCAATCTCACTGTTGGTTGAATACATGATATCGCACTGGTAGGCTTTGCGCTTTTCATCAGGGTCCATCTCAGAGTTGTTGACGCCAACTGAGCAACCCAGCCAGTTGTACAGCTGCCCCATTTCCGTTGCATCACGCTTGGAAAGATATTCATTAACGGTGATGACGTGTACCCCTTCGCCAGAGATTGCGTTGAGGTAGACCGGCATCGTAGCCGTCAGGGTTTTACCTTCACCAGTCTTCATTTCTGCAATATTGCCTTCGTGAAGAACGATTCCCCCCATAATCTGGACGTGAAAAGGGTACAGTCCCAAAACTCGTTTGGCAGCCTCACGAGCAACCGCAAAGGCTTCTGGCAGCATGTCGTCAAGTGATTCGCCTTTTTGATAGCGTTCCCGGAATTCCGGCGTCTTGGCCTGCAGCTGTTCATCCGTCAGCTTGCTCATTTGATCGGCGTAGCTTTCCACCCGATTGGCAATCTTATCAATCCGGCGCAGTTCTCGTCGATCGCTTTCAATCCACTTTTTCAGTACGTTCGCCATTAAGCGTCATTTCCTCCATTACAATGATTCTAAAAGGCTAAATCATCAAGTGCAATCTAACCCATTATCATTTTATTTTCATATTTCCCATTTTAACATGGAACAAGCGACATGAACATGAAACTGTTCAACCAGGCCCCATCAATGAAAATCTCGGACCAAATAAAAAAGGAACGGCTAAAAATGCCATTCCTTTCCGCTGTTTACGGACTAGTTGATTTCAATCAGACCGTAGCGACCATCCTTACGACGGTATACAACGCTGGTGCCATTGGTTTCAGCGTCTTCAAAGACAAAGAAGTCATGTCCCAGCATGTCCATTTGTAAGACAGCTTCTTCTGGGTCCATTGGCTTCAAGGAGATTTGCTTGGTCCGTACGATCTTTAAATCGTCACTGACTGGTTCGTCTTCAACATCAGGTACAAAGTCCATGTTCTTGTAGCCCTTTTCACGGGACTTGCGGTTAACCTTGGTCTTGTACTTACGGATTTGACGTTCCAGCTTGTCGGTAACCAAGTCAATGCTGCCGTACATGTCGCTGGAAGTTTCTTCCGCCCGCAGCGTTAAGTATGGGAGCGGAATCGTTACTTCAACTTTGAAGGTCTTGTTAGGGTAGACCTTCAGATTAACGTGCGCATTTGCCTCAACGTTATCTTCGAAGAACTTTTCCAGTTTGCTGATCCGCTTGATGACATAGTCGCGAATCGATTCGGTAACTTCGACGTTTTCACCACGAATATTGAATTTTAGCATTGCACTTCTCTGTTATCCAAATGCTGACGCTTAACGCGATTCACTCGCGTCCACTGCGTTTACCACTGACGAGTGATTCTGCCTGTCAATGACTCCTAAGACGACTGCTCTTGCCTCAAGCAGCTGTCTACGGCGATAGCCTCTGCCGCAGCTATTTCAAAATGGCTTGGTTGCTTGCGCCATTTATCTGCTATTACGCAATGTTCGCCAGATTTGCCAACAGATATTCATCTCCTTCCAGTCCAAGCAAAAAGCTTGTTCTGATTGATATCAGAAGGACCACTCTTCTCATATCCTATTTCTATTATAGATGAATTTGCTCTAATAGACAAATTCAATTTGTAATCGTTTACAGAATCTTAACTGGCCAGCGTCGCGCTGATAACGGTCTGACAGCCGGCCTGTCGGCACAGTACGGCCGCATGATACAGCGTGCGACCAGTGGTATACACGTCATCAACCAGCAAAACCCGCTGATGAGCAATTTTCTGCGGATTCATTAATTCAAAAATCTGTGGTGTTTTTAGACGTTCTTCCCGTGTTTTGGCTGATTGTGTTTGCTTATTATCCGCAATCGTTTTTAAGGCCTCAGTATAAGGCAGTGTCAGCAGTGCCGTCGTCTGATTAAAGCCGCGCGTTTTCCAGGTATGCGGCGAGATTGGAATCGGCACTAAGACATCATATGCAAACTCCTGCAGAAAATGATTAAACGTCTCTTGAAAAACAAAGCGCAGGCCATAGTCGCCTTGAAACTTAAATTTTTTCATAAATTCCCGCATAAGATCGTTATAGACATACAGACTGTGATTATTCAGCAGCCAGCCATATTGACTTTGCCATTGCCGGCATTCCCAACAGATCGATTCTTTCGGCGCCAGCATTCGTCCGCAACCAGGACAGGGATGCGCGTTTGATCGCAACAAGAGACGACTGCGGCACTGTAAACAGATGTGCGGCTCAGGCAGCTTTCCGGGCAGCAGCAGCTGTTTTAAAGTCGGCCGGCTCTCAATCGTCGCGCCGCAAAGAAGGCATTTTAGCAAGCAGCCGCGCCCCCCTTTGATTCATATAGGCAATCTGGCGCAATGCTTCACGGACGCGTCGACTCATTGCACCCACGAAAAAACAGACGGTGCCGGTAGGGCGTTCTTTGGCACGACCAGCTCGGCCAGCCATCTGAACCAGTGCCGATGCGGAAAACACTTCATCATCAGCGCCTAGAATCATCACATCGATTCCTGGAAACGTAACGCCCCGCTCCAAAATCGAGGTAGTCACCAAAAAAAGATATTTTTGCTCACGCATCGCTTGAACCTTTTCTTGACGCAGCGGATCACTGGCATGAACGGTCGCAAATTTACTCGTTGTCAAGTCGTTTTGCAGGGCCGTTTTAATTATCGGCAGATCCTTGACATGCGGCACAAAGAGCAAAAAATGCTGATGAGCTTTAATCTCATGCAAAAGCATCTGTTTGACTCTGATCGGCAGATGACCCGCCTGCAGCTGACGACGCCAGTTGATAACCAGACTGACCTTAGGCATTGGCAGCAGATGTCCATGATAGCGTAAAGGCAGATAGCTGACCGCCAATCGTCCCCTGCTGACCGCATTTAACAATTCTCGTCCAGGCGTGGCCGTTAAAAAGATCATGCCTCCATTTGGCTTGACGGCATTATGCGCTGCCAAAAAAAGCCGTGGATTGGCAGCAAACGGAAATGCATCGACCTCATCAATGATCAAGTTGTCAAATGCATGATAAAAGCGCAGCAGCTGATGGGTGGTACAAACAGTCAGCTGCCGGTAGCAATAGGCTTCTTTGGCGTGGCCGTATAACAGTGCGATCTTACAGTTTTGAAAAGCCTTGTTCAAACGGGGATAAATCTCCAGACAAACGTCAACTCGCGGCGAGGCCCAGGCAATCCGCTCACCTGCCTGCAGACGATCAGCCAGACCCTTAAACATCATTTCCGTCTTACCGGCCCCCGTTACCGCCCATATCAAACGCTTTTCGTGCTGCCGCATGCTCGCCGTTACCGTTTCAGCAACTTCAGACTGCAGCGGCGACAGTTTTCCCTGCCAAATCAACTGCGGATATGGTGCACTAAATTGATTTGGCTCGGCAACATGGTAAAATTTACTCAATGTATCAACTCGTCCCAGATTCAAACAAACTGGACAATAATACTCATGCTTTGGCAATGCGGCATCTGTCAACCTGCTTTTGGCACCACATCGCTGACAGACAGCCGCGTTTTTTACAATCTTGATCGTTGGTAAGATCTCAATTTTAGCTGATGGCTTACTTGGCATGTCAACGATTGGCACCAGGACCCGCCGGCCAAAATAGTCTTCAATCATTTTAAAGCCTCCTTAAGATACCATATGCCAAATTGCATGGATTCAAATCAAATCAACAAAGAGGAATTTTTATGACCGCGCCATTTTTAACCATTGCCCAAGATACGACCAATGAGATTATCATCAAAAAATCTCGTTTTATCTGCAGCCTGTTTCGCGTTGAATCAGAAGAACAGGCCCAAGCAGCAATTACCAAGATCAATAAGCTGCATCGCAAGGCAACTCACAACTGCTTTGCCTACCTGATCGGCGACCATGATCAGATTCAGCGAGAAAGCGATAATGGCGAGCCAAGCGGAACTGCCGGCGTGCCAATGCTGGAGGCGCTCAAGGCAAATCAGCTGCATAACGTCTTGGCAGTAGTAACGCGCTACTTTGGCGGCATTAAGCTGGGAGCTGGCGGCTTGATCCGGGCTTACAGCAATTCAGTCTCTCAGGCAATCGAGCAGGCCGGTTTGGTTGAGCGCGTTGAGCAGGCAATTTTAAAGATTGATGTCGCCTATTCACTGCATGACTCGCTGCTTTATTATTTGAAACAGGCAAACCTGGAAATTGCCGAAGAAGAATACGGCGCCAGCGTAATCGTCAGTGTCTATGTTGACGAATCCCAGCTTGAGGAACGACTGAATCAGCTGACTGAGCGTTTTAACGACCAATTGACGATCAAAAAAGGGCCAACTCGGATTCATGAACTGCCCTATCAAAAACAATAATTGCAAAACAGCCCTGCCAGCATGGAATTCTCCACTGACAAGGCTGTTTTGGTTTGGCTGGCTGGCTTAGTCTGCTTTAGGAACTGATTCAAAGTAGCTCAGCCATACGATCAGGCCAAAAATCAGCAGCATAATAAACGCATGCTGGGTTCCAATTGCCGTGGCGTTGGCCGTTCCAATCCGCAGGTGATTCTGACTCTGAGCCACCACCGTTGCCGACAGCGAAGTTCCCATTGCACCAGCAAACTGCTGCAGCGTATTCATAATGGCATTGCCCTGCGTCCGCTCATCAAATGGCAGCGCGTTCAAGGCACTGGTCATGACACATCCCATGCAGAGCCCCATGCCGCCCATATAAAAAATATAGATCAGCATAATGAACGTGTTATCCAAATGGCGACTAAAGACCGCAAACAGCGTCAATGAAAATACACAGCTGGCAAAACCAGCCAGAATCGGCTTGCGCGGTCCATACTTATCCAGCATGCGGCCGCCAAACGGGCCAAAAAACGCACCGACGAATCCGGCTGGCAAGACCAGCATTCCAGCCAGCAGCGCTGAATTGCCATTGACCAGCTGAATATAGTTAGGCAATAAAAAGGCAAAGCCCAGTGAGATGATCTGCGTCAGGAAAAAGCCCAGCACATGACCAGAAAAGGTATGATTCTTAAATAGCTTTAGATTCAAGATTGGCGTCGTAATCCTAAGGGAACGTGCAATCAAGATCATCATGCCAAGCAGGCCAAACAATAGCGAGCCGCCAACCTGCCAGCTGAACAGCTTACCACTGCTAAGGTTGCTGAAGCCAAAAACCAAGCCAGTAAACATCATGGCAATGCCAGCAAAACTGATCCCGTCAATTTTTTGGCGCTGAATCGCTGATTTTTGCTGAATGCCCCAGATTCCCAGTCCTAATGAGACCAGCAGCAACGGCAGCAAAAAGTAAAAGACCCAGCGCCAACCCAGGCTGCTGACGACAACCCCGCCAAAAGTTGGCCCGATTGCCGGCGCGATCCCGGTAATCATATTGGCCAGTCCCATCATAAAGCCAATCCTGCTTTGCGGTACCTGCTCCAATATGATATTAAACATCAATGGCAAGGCAATCCCGGTCCCAATCCCTTGAATTGCCCGCCCCATCAGCAGAAAAGCAAAATTTCCCGCTAAGGCATCAATCAAGGCACCAATGATAAACAAAAGGTTGGCGCATAAAAACAGGCTTTTGGTTGTAAAAGACTGCTTCAAGACTGCCGACAGCGGTACGATGATTGCCACGATCAAAAGATAGATTGAGGTCATCCATTGAACCGTATTCGTTGCAATATCAAACTCGCGCATTAAAGTGGGAAAGGTTATGTTCATCGCCGTTTCCACGATCACGCCGCTAAACGACATCAATCCCGTTGCCAAGATCGCCGCGTAGACCTGCTTATTGATTTTTTCCGTTTGTTTCACCAACATCACTCTTTTCCTGCAGATATGCCAAAATTTGTTCAAATGTTGCCAGTTCTTGAGGCAAGAACCGTTTTTCCAAGCGCTGCTGACGCATTTTTAGATATTGTTGGGCCGTTTTAGCCAGTTTCTTGGCTGGTGGCGTCAAGGCAACGATTTTACTGCGGCGATCCTGATTGGCCGTCTTTCTGACAATCAGTCCCGCTTTTTCCATTCGCTGCAGCATTTTAGTCGTCGTTGAACGCTTAATATTAAATTCTACTTCGATTGCATGCTGCGTACTTTGCCACTGCGGCTGATTAGCCAGGAAGTCAATCGTAGAAAGCTGCTGTCCCGTTAAATCATATTCAGCAGCAAATTGGTCAAACTGCCAAGCCAGATGATTGGCAGTCTGATGCAATTGTTTTTCTAAATAGTGCATATGCCTCTCCTTTTGTTAGCCAACTAACATTTTCATACTAGAATCTGATTGGCCAAATGTCAAAATAAAATCATAAACTCAATGCTAAAAAAACTGGCATTGATGCTTCAATGCCAGTTCTTTCAAATTAACCCAGCAGCTGCTGCACTGCTTCTAACACAATTAAAATTGCGACCAGGACTAAGATCAGTTTCATGGAAGCAATGGTTTTTACATCGTGCTGCTTGATCTTTGGCCAGTTGAACCCCAGATAGGCACCAACCAGTAACAGACAGCCTAAAAAGCCGCCCAGATCGGAGACAAAATGCTGATGACGAATCGAAAAACTCGAAATCAGAAAAATACCGATTGCTCCCATCGCTGCCCATAGCCATTGCCGATTTTTAAAAAATTTTTCCATTGGCTTAAAACCATCCCGCTCATCTATTCATGCAGGTGATAGTTGTAACTTGAGACCACGATGTTTTCGCGTGAATTTAAAGCAGCCCGCAGTCTGACGCTGGTCTGGTTATGCAGTGCCATCTGCCAAGGCTTGTTTGGAATAAACTGCGGTACCAGAACCGTTGTTGAATAGTTCTTGGCCGCAGCCCTTTTAGCAACGACATCGACAAAACGCAGCGTCGGTTTAGCAATCGAACGGTATGAGGAATGAATATCAACAAACCGCACGTCAGGATATTCTGCCTTAAACTCGTTAGCCGTCTTGTGTTCCTTGCCGGGGTTCTCATCAAACGAAACGTGCATGGCAATTACGTAATCGCCAATCGACCGGGCGTAGTTGATGGCGCCTTTGGTAACCCGCGTAACGTTACCGATCAGCACAATCACCGTCGAGCCATCATAGTCATGCAGCTGAACTTTGGTTTTTTCCGCAATTCGCAGCTGCATGCCAACTTTAATATAGTGGTTATGAATCTTGTAGAACATAAACAGCAAAGCCGGCATGATGATCAGGTATGGCCAAACATTGCCGAAGTGCTGCCAGAACAAGAAGACCACCAGACATGCCGAGATCAGTGCCCCAACCAGATTGATCGTCGACTTGCCCAGCCAGTGTCCTTGTCGGTGTCGGAACCAGTGAATGATCATCCCAGACTGCGAAAGCGTAAACGGAACGAAAACGCCAACTGCATACAAAGGAATCAGCATATTAGTCTTACCATGGAAGATCAAGATCATTACGATCGCACCAATGGCTAAGGCAATGATTCCATTAGAGTACCCTAAGCGATCCCCGCGATCCATAAAGGCATGTGGCAGGTACTTGTCTTTAGCCATATTAAAAGCCAGGATCGGAAAGGCTGAAAAACCGGTATTGGCAGCTACGGCCAGAATCATCGCCGTAGAAAGCTGCAGCAGATAAAATCCAATCCCGTGGCCATTAAAGATTACGGAACCAATCTGCGAAAGCACGGTAGCATGGGAATTTGGCACGATACCGAAGTAGTAGCTGAAGAACGTAATCCCACCAAAGAAGGCTGCCAGAATCAGACTCATAATTGCTAAAGTATTAGCAGCATTCTTCTTTTTGGGCTCATTAAAGTTAGGTACGGCATTACTAATAGCTTCAACCCCGGTCAATGAGGAAGAACCGGCTGAAAAAGCCCGAATAAACAGGACCGCCGACATCCCGGCAACCGGCGTTCCAAACGAGGCCGTTGCATGATAGGTCAGATGACCAGTCGCAATATTGAAAAAGCCCCAGATGATCATCGCGGTAATCATGATAATAAAGAAGTATACCGGAACCGTTAAGAAATTGGCACTGTCGCTCAATCCCCGCAGATTCAGAATCATAATCGAGAGGACGATAATCACCGAGATCGGTACCGAATACTTATAAAGCTGCGGAACCGCAGAAACAATCGCTTCCGTACCAGAAGTCGTCGAAACCGCAACCGTCAGCATATAGTCAACCAGCAGCGACCCGCCGGCAACCAAGCCACCCGTCCGGCCCCAGTTTTCAGTGGCTACGACATAGGCACCGCCACCACTGGGATAGGCATTGATAATCTGCCGATAGGAAAGCGTAATTGCTACCAGCAGAATCAAAACCAGCGCTGCAATCGGCAATGAGTACCAGATTGCCGCCGCCGACAGCGTTACCAAAACGGTTGTAATCTGTTCAGTACCATAAGCAACGGATGATAAAGCATCCGACGATAACAAGGCCAAAGCTTTAAACTTTGTTAAATGGGCCTGGCCTTCATCCAGCGTCTTCAAGGGCTTGCCAATGAGGACGCGTTTTAAATACCGCCACATATTCTTTTTCTCCTTCACTCTATTAAAATATAAAGTCAACAGTTATTCTACACCACGTAAATGGTTAATACCACCCAGGGCAGATTGATCACGCAACAGTTTTAGAAAATTGTTTTTTACTGATCAACATGAGCATTGACGCGCCGTCCCAATACAAGATCTTCACCTTCAACGCTGCTGTTGATGCCCCACCAGTAAAATACCAGCGAGCACAAAATGATCACGACAAAATCAAACGGATACTGAATCCAGTTCTGACCGCCAAAGCCAGCGCTGCCCAGATAAGACATCACCGAGATAAACAGCAGGTAGCCCAGCAGCCAGCCACAGCCCTTCAGCTGGATCTTCCATGAAGCGTGATGATAGCGAATCTCATAATAAGCATAGATTGGCAGACCCAAACAGATCACAAAAATTACCTCAATCGTCGTTGGCCACATTGCCCAATAGATCGCCAGGCTGGTCAAGACAAACGACAAAGGCGCCATCCATTTTAAAGAACGGGGCTTAAACGGCCGCTTAAGATCGGGTGCAATTCTTCTAAGGGCAACCGCAGCTACCGGTCCAGTCAGATAGGCAATCAAAGTCGAGGCCGAAATGACGCTGGCAAGCGCGCTCCAATTACGGAAAATGCAGACCAAAACCGCTGCCAGAATCAGATTAACGATCATAGCAAAGCGAGGTACCATATAGCGGCGCTGAAGTCGTCCCAGCCAGGCTGGCAAATGATCACCGCGTGCCATTGCCGCCAGCGTTCTGGAAGCATTGGTAACAAAAGCAACCCCGGTGCCAAATGGCGAGACGAACGCATCAATATACAACAGAATCGTCAGCCAATTGATTCCCATTAAGATTGCCAGATCCGCAAATGGCGAGGCAAAATCAATACCATGCCAGCCGTGCGCCGTTAACAGCGATGGCTTAACTGCTCCTACAAAGGTAATCTGCAGCAGAACATATAATACTGCCGTAATCGTCAATGAGATTACGACGCCACGGTAAATGTTTTTTTGTGGATCCTTCATTTCACCACCCAGATTGACAACCGTCTGGAAGGCATCATAAGAAAAAATAATTCCGGCTACCGTAGTCGCTTCAAAAATCGAACGGCTGCCATAAGGCATAAACTCATGGATGCTTTGGCCGAAATTACTAGTGTGAAAACCACTCAGCATTAACACGATGATCGTCAAGGTTGGCATCAGCAGCTTAAAAATCGAGATCAAACCAGTAAAATGCGTCAAGATCTTAACTGACCAGAAATTGATCAGCGTAAAAACGATCATAAACGCAAAGACCACCAGCAGTCCTTGATTGGTAATGCTGCCTTGACTGACAAATCTGAGCGTCCAATTAGCCCAGCTCCATGGCCATGAGCTCATATATTGTACTGAAGCCACCGCTTCGATGGGGATCAGTGTAATCAAGGAGACCCAGTTGGCCCAAGCCGCTATGAAACCTAAAAGCGGGCCATGACTGTACTGAGCGTAGCGACTCATCCCGCCGCTTTCAGGAAACATCGCACCCAGTTCAACGTAATTAAAAGCAATCACCATGATGATGATCGCCCCTAAAATCCAAGAGATGACTGCTGCTGGCCCGGCAATCCTAGCCGCCTCGCCAGCACCAAACAGCCATCCGGATCCGATCAATGAATTCAGAGCCAGTAAAATGACTGATGTTAAAGACATTTTCTGACTAGGCATTTTTGATGACATAAAAATACTCCACTAAATAAAATAGCGTCCATTGGTTTGAATGGACATACCTAACAGAATACCACTAAGCAGTCACTAAACGCAAAAAAGCGCCTCAATAATGTTGAGACGCTTTTTATTCATTGTTTGGCAATGGATTACATCATACCGGCGCCGCCTTGAGGAGCAGCTGGCTGATCATTCTTTGGTTCTGGCTTATCAGCAACAACGGCTTCAGTAGTCAAAAGCATTGCTGATACCGAAGCAGCGTTTTGCAGTGCCGAGCGCGTAACCTTGGTAGGGTCAACGATGCCGGCCGCAACCATGTCTTCATACTTGTCAATGGCAGCGTTGTAGCCGATGCCTGGCTTTTCGCTCTTCAAACGGTTAACGATGATTGAGCCTTCAACACCAGCGTTTTCAGCGATTTGACGAACTGGGGCCTCCAATGCCTTCTTAACGATGTTGACACCCGTTGCTTCATCGTCGCTTTCGGTTTCAACGTTTTCCAAGGCAGGAATTACGTTGATCAAAGCAGTACCACCACCAGGTACGAAGCCTTCTTGAACGGCAGCCCGCGTAGCGTTTAAAGCATCTTCAACGCGGTACTTCTTTTCCTTGAGTTCCGTTTCAGTAGCAGCACCGACCTTGATTACGGCAACCCCGCCAGACAGCTTGGCCAGACGTTCCTGCAGCTTTTCTTTGTCGAATTCAGAAGTCGTGTTGGCAATTGCCTGCTTGATCTGTTCAACTCGTTCAGCAATTGCATCCTTAGCACCGTTGCCGTCAACGATCGTCGTGTTGTCCTTGGTTACGGTAACCTTGTTGGCAGAACCAAGTTGAGCAATCGTAGCATCCTTTAAGCTCATGCCCAGGTCATCAGAGATTACGGTACCACCAGTCAAAATGGCGATATCCTGCAATTGAGCCTTACGACGATCGCCAAAGCCTGGCGCCTTAACCGCGCAAACGTTGAACGTCCCGCGAATCTTGTTCAATACCAAGGTTGGCAGAGCTTCACCGGTAATGTCGTCAGCAATGATCAAAAGCGAGCGGCCTTCTTGAACAACAGCCTGCAGCAATGGCAGAATGTCTTGAATGTTGCCAATCTTCTTGTCAGTGATCAGAATGTATGGATTGTCCAGATCAGATTCCATCTTGTCCGTGTCGGTTACCATGTATTGAGACATGTAGCCGCGGTCAAAGCTCATCCCTTCAACCACGTCAACCGTCGTGTCAACGCCACGGCTGTCTTCAATCGTGATTACGCCATCGTGGCCAACCTTTTCCATGGCATCGGCAATCAGTTCACCGACTTCAGGGTTGGCAGCAGAGATGGAGGCAATTTGCGCAATGTCATCCTTGCTTTGCACTTCATGACTCATCTTGTGCAGTTCTTCAACGGCAGCCTTGGTAGCCTTGTCGATACCGCGACGAATGCCAACTGGGTTAGCACCGGCAGCAACGTTCTTCATCCCAGCGTTAACGATGGCTTGCGTCAAAACGGTTGCCGTCGTCGTACCGTCACCGGCGTTGTCGTTGGTCTTGGAAGCAACTTCAGAAACAAGCTTGGCGCCCATGTTTTCAAAGTGGTCTTCCAATTCAATGTTCTTGGCGATCGTAACCCCATCGTTAGTAATCGTAGGCGCGCCATAGCTTTGTTCCAAAACAACATTGCGACCCTTAGGACCGATCGTCGTCTTAACCGTGTTGGCCAGCTTGTCTACCCCACGCAGCATTGCCTTGCGTGCATCTTCAGAAAACTTAATTTCTTTTGCCATTTTAGATTTTCACCTCATTAATATTGATCGAATGCGAAAACAAGTCTATTTAGTCAACGATGGCAACCAGGTCTTTTTCACGAACGACCAGGTACTTTTCACCATTGTATTCGACTTCATTGCCTGCGTACTTGTCAAACAGGACGCGGTCGCCTTCCTTAACGGCTGGAGCAACTTTTTGACCATTGTCCAGGTAACGGCCTTCGCCGACTGCTACAACCGTACCCGTCGTTGGCTTATCCTTGGCATTGTTAGCCAGGACAATTCCGCCAACCGTCTTTTCTTCAGCTTGTTCCGCTTTAAGAACAACGCGATCTCCTAATGGTTTTAACACGTTAATCCCTCCATCAATCATCATTAATAATTCAGATATTCTTTTTAGCACTCTTATCACCCAAGTGCTAATTACATGATCTACTATATCATGATCTTGCTAAAATGCAACAATTATTTTGACCAATTTTGACTATTATTTTATAGAAATCGCTTTAGTTGCCATTCTAACGGCATTTTGACTTTTTGACTTTTTATCAAAAAACGCATGACGATTGCTCGCCATGCGTTGAGTTATTTTTGACTGTCTTTAGTATTGTTATTTTCAATAAAGTAGATCAGAGTCTGCAGTTCATTGGTCAGGTCAATATTTTGTACCTGAACGTCTTTTGGCACTGACAGACGAACCGGCGTAAAGTTCAAGATACCATGAACTCCGGCTTCGACCAGCTCATCAGTAACAGCCTGCGACTTTTCGCCAGGCACCGTTAAAATAACGACATCAATCTGCTGTTCTTGCAGCTGCTTTTTCATCTCGCCAACCGGGTAGACAGGAATCCCACTCTTAACGGTATTTGCTAAGGCTGGTTTAGGATCAAAAGCCGCGCTGATTCGCAGATTGGTGCTTTGGTGGAAATTGTAGTTCATCAAGGCGCTGCCCAGACTGCCGACCCCAACCAAAGCCACACTGGTCAGCTTATCTTGATTCAAGATACCCTTGAAAAAGTTCAAAAGCTTTTCCACATCATAGCCATAGCCGCGCTTGCCCAATTCGCCAAAATAGGAAAAGTCGCGTCGAATCGTTGCCGAATCAACTTTAACCGCCTCTGATAATTCAGTCGATGAGACGCGCCGTTTATTGGCATTAAGCAAAACGTTCAGATACCGATAGTAGACCGGCAACCGCTTAGCCGTGGCACGGGGAATTTTACGCGTTGCCATTAATAGATTCCTCCAATTCAGATTCTAGTTTGTGAAAATTATTCCTTAATCATTTTAACAACTCCGCTAAAGTTTGTGAACTATTTTCCAAGAAAAGAA
This sequence comes from Limosilactobacillus sp. WILCCON 0051, assembly GCF_039955095.1. NCBI lineage: Bacteria > Bacillati > Bacillota > Bacilli > Lactobacillales > Lactobacillaceae > Limosilactobacillus > Limosilactobacillus allomucosae. The sequence goes on along the minus strand of NZ_CP154878.1, from coordinate 349,169 downwards.
TCGATTTTTATTTAAACATGTTCTCTATTATGCTACAGGCTTCACTGCATGTCCATTAATGATTTGTGAAATCCATGTCATCAGCTGATCATGGATGTTTTGACAATGACAAGTGATTTTTTGCGACATTAATTCAAAATTTAACATTACTAATCAGTCCTGTTCTCCAGCTCGCGACCTGGTCTGATCTTGTGCTACAATCTTAACTGACTATCTACTTTAAAAAATGAGGTTGAATTATGCTGCTATTGCAAACCAATAATGTTGAACGTCGCTTTGGCAGCGATGTTTTGTTTCATAATATGAATATGCAGATTCAAGAACATGGCCGAACTGCATTGGTCGGACGCAACGGTGCGGGCAAAACGACCTTCTTGAAAATCATTGCCGGTTTAACTGAACCTGACGAAGGCACGGTTACTCACGCCCGCGACCTGACGATTGGCTACCTGGCTCAGAATCAAGGACTTGACAGCCAAAACTCAATCTGGACCGAATTAGACAGCGTCTTTGCTCCTTTACACGAAATGGAAAGACAGCTGCATGAACTGGAGAATCAACTGGGGACACTGACGCCTAAAGCTACGGACTACCAAGACGTTTTAGCAAGCTATGACCGTTTATCCGAGCAGTTCAAAAAACAGGGCGGCTATGAATATGCGTCTCGCATGCGAGGAGTACTGCACGGTTTTGGTTTTGATGAAGCAATGTATGATACTTCAGTCAATGCGCTTTCTGGCGGTCAAAAAACCAAGCTGGCCCTGGCAAAGATTCTGCTGCAGTCACCCAACCTTTTGATCCTAGACGAACCAACCAATCATTTGGACATGGGCGTCTTAAGCTGGCTGGAAGACTATCTTAAAAGCTATCAGGGCGCACTTTTGATTGTCTCTCACGACCGCTACTTCTTAGATCGCGTAGTCACCGACGTTTACGATCTTGACAATCATACGCTGATCCACTATACCGGCAACTATACGCAGTTCGTAACCCATAAGCGTGAACGGCTGCAGGCTGAATGGAAGCATTATGAGCAGCAGCAAAAAGAAATTGCCAAGCTGGAGGATTTTGTCAATCGCAACATCGTAAGAGCTTCAACTACCAAACGTGCCCAGGCTCGCCGCAAGCAGCTGGAAAAAATGGATCGCTTGGAGCGGCCGACTACCGATGATTCCTCGATTCATTTTCAATTCCACAGTGACCACGCTTCGGGCAACGAGGTCTTGGATGTCGATGAACTCAATATCGGCTATCAAGATCAAAAGCTGGCTGGCCCATTGTCGTTTAAGGTTCGCAAAGGTCAGCGCGTCGGTATTATCGGTCCAAACGGAATTGGCAAATCAACGCTTTTAAAGACGCTTTTGAAAAAGATTCCTAAACTTAGCGGGACGATCAAATTCGGCGCTAATCTGGAAATCGGCTACTACGACCAGGAACAGCAGCAGTTGCATCCTGAAAAGACCGTTTTAGAAGAAGTCTGGGACGACCATCCTGAAGTTTCCGAAAAAGACATTCGCTCGCTTCTGGGCAGTTTTCTATTTGTTGGCGATGACGTCTACAAACCGGTCAGCGCGCTTTCAGGTGGGGAAAAGGCACGTCTGGAGCTGACCAAGCTTTCATTTATGCCAATCAACTTTTTGATCCTGGATGAGCCAACCAACCACTTGGACATTGACAGCCGCGAAGTCTTGGAAACAGCCATTAACGAATTTGATGGGACGGTTCTGTTTATCTCGCACGACCGCTACTTCTTAAACCAGGTCGCTACCGATATCCTATATATGACGGCTCATAACATGACGCATTATGAAGGAAACTACGACGACTATCTGACCCAACAGGCAAAACTGGAGCAGCAGACACAGCCAGCAGCCAAAGTCAAACAGTCAACCGGTCAGCTTTCCTATCAGCAAAGCAAAGAAACTCAGCGTGCCCGACGCAAGCTGCAGCGGCAGGTCGATCAATTAGAAAATCAGATGGGGGAACTGGAGACCAAGCAGGCCGCGATCGAAGCTGAGATGGCCAAGCCTGAAATCGCCGTCGACATCGCTCAGCTGACCGATCTGCAAAAAAAGCTGGATGCCTTAAAAGCCCAAAGCGAAGACGTTGAGCTGCAATGGACTGAAGCCGCCGAAGCCCTGGAGATATTTGATCAAGAAAATCAATAAGCATATACGCTGCCGATCAACATAAATAAAGACCGCTGGACCAGATTTGATCCAGCGGTCTTTTTATTGACGGAACTTACGCGTATTTTCCGCCAAATGAACCAAGCCGCGCAGAAAGTCATGCGTCGTGGCTTCATAGTCGTACTTTTTGCCTAATTCGTAAATGTAGCCATTGATGTAGTCGACTTCGGTATTTCGACCATTATGCATATCCTGATACATTGAAGGATAGTGCAGTGGATTGCCGACGCGGCTGACGTATTCAACCGTCTTCCATTCGGTCTCACGATCATTGAGCAGCTTGATGCCAGCTCGTTCAGTCACGTCATAGGCTTCATTAATCAATTGTTTGCTCAGCCGTTCAGCACCAGGATAATCGATAAACTGACCCATCTGAATCTCAAACAGCGTACAGATCGTATTGACAACCGAGTTAAAGACAACCTTGGTCATCAAAGTTCCCAAGAAGTTGGTCGTCAAAGTCGGATTCAGATTGGCAGCCTTAAAGTCGGCAATGATCTCATGCGTGCGCTCATCCGGCTTTTCCGTTTCGTTGGCAACATTGATTGATCCAGCACCTGGCTTGCCAATAAAATCAACGTCGCCAGCCTTGTTTAGCACAGTCCCGATCAGACAGGTTCCGGCTAAAACATGCTCTTTGGGAAAATACTTGTTTAGTTTTTCAACGTGACCCATCCCATTCATGCCTGAAAAAACGTACTGCTTTTCTGGCTTAAAGAAATGGGCCGAGCGCTCTAAGAGGTCCTGCAGCGTCATCTGCTTGGCAAAAACGATAAAAACGTCTGGCTCGCCTTGATACTCTTCTGGTGAATAAATATTGACCGGAACCAGATGCCGATTTTCATGGTCACGGGAAACATAGACCCCACCTTGTTTTTTGATGGTTTCAACTTCGGGTGCCCAGTTGTCGACAAAATCAACCTGCGCACCCGCATTTTCCTGCAGCAGCACCCCAAAGCGCAATCCCATCGCACCTGCACCTAAAACCGTATATCGCAGCGTCATCTCAATCACTGATCCTTTCCTAAAACTTAATTAAAACATGTCATTGGGCCTGATTTATTTCACTTCTTAATCAACGCCTTATATTCTAATCTTATTTTAATTAAAAATCAATGAGAAAAACCTGTTATTTAAAATAGATCCGACAGTGACGATGGCAGCCAGGATTAAAATCATGCCCACAGCGCGGACAGCTTCCCTGCTGATATTGTGCAAACTGCATCAAGCAGCCACAGACACCGCATAAGACTGGCCAGTTGTCTCGCTCACAGGCCATGAAATGATGGTTTTCTAAAGCATCATGACATCGATAGCAGGCATAGTATTTTTGGCAACGACTGCATTTCAAGGCCGCAACGTCAACTGCCAAGTGATAGTGCCGACAGCGGCCAGCCTGATCTAAATCTAAACCGTGAATTTCCATTATGACGTCATCCCTGGCAGATCAACCTTGGTCACCTCGCCGCTGATAAACGACTTTTTCGTGCCATCTGCCAACTCCAATACCAGGCCGCCTTGATCGTCAATGTCGACGGCTTTGCCAACTGCTTCATCATTGCCGATTTTTAAGACGACTGGCCGATTCAAGACCAACGAATGAGCCCGATACTCTGGCAGGAATTTTCCTGAATCGTATTCACTATAAACGTTCATGATTGCAACCAAAAGCCTGGCAGCCAGCTGATTTCGATCAATGATCTGCCTAGGGGCAATGCTGCCGGCTTTTTGAGCCACTGCCGCCGGAAAATCGACGGTCGATAGATTAATCCCGATTCCTACAATTAATGCTGCCGACGATGCCGATTCCAGTTCCAGCGTTGCCTCAGTCAGAATACCGCAGACTTTGTGACCGTTCATATAGATATCATTAACCCACTTATATGAAAAATCACGATCAGGAAAGGTTTGCTTCAGTACTCGACCAACTGCAACGGCGACTCCGGTTGTTAAAAGGCCAATTTTAGGCAGCGCGCTCATTGGATTATGCGGCAAAACCAAGCTAAAATACAAGCCTGTCTTTTGCGGCGAATAGAACTGGCGGCCGCGTCTGCCATAGCCGGCCGTCTGCTGATCAGCTAAAAACGCGACTGGCTGGCTGGGCTGATGACTGCTGAGATACTGCTTAGCCCAGTTTTGCGTTGAATCAATGCTTGATGCCGTATGAATCTCGCCATTAAATTCATCGCGAGTCTGCATCTTGATTACCGCTGCATCCAAATGATCCGTTCCTAAATATCGATAGCCAAGCGCTCGCTGACTCTCAATCTGGTGTCCTTGCCTGCGCAGGGCAGCGACGCCTTTCCAGATGCTTTCGCGACTGATCTTTAAGCGCTCCGCCAGCTGACTGCCTGAAATCCATTGCTGCTCATTAAGCAAGAAAATTTTAAGCAGCTCATCTTTAGTCCCCATTGCGATTCCTCTTTTCTAGCCAAGATTCAATACTGGTACACGCCGCAGCTGACGAGCAACGGCTACTGCCACGCCGGCTTTGATCAGGTCGCCAGGAATAAATGCCAGATTGGACATCAATGCCGCCGTCAGCTTGATGTGCGACTGCCAGCTGAGCCAAACAGATCCCGTAACATCAATAAACAGCACGCCGGCCAGCACGATCATCAAAAATTCCTGCCACCAATTCCAATGACTGCCAAAACGCTGCCGCAGACTGCTGATCAAAAGCGGTGCAAACAGCCAGGCCAAAAGGTAGCCTCCAGTTGGACCGGCAAAAACGGCAATTCCCCCGCTGCCGCCAGTCAAGAAAGGAAAGCCAACCGCAACTAACAGCAGAAGCAGAGCCACTGAGGTCGTTCCTTCTTTCGGCCCCAGAATCTCACCGGCCATCATGACCCCCATATTCTGCAGTACGATTGGGACCGGAATAAACCCTAGCGGAATACCTGGGATCATGCCTAAAACGATTAAGATTGCCGTCATCAAGGCGGTCTGCGTTAAATGAACAATATTTTGACGTTTCATTTTATTCCTTCTTTCAACTTGTAACCCTTATCTTAAATTTAGGGTTACAAGAATTTTAAAATAAGAGCCCAGCTCAAATTAGAACTGAGCTCATTGGTTATTGATCGATTATTTTTGGTGGTCTGCCATAAAGGCTTGAATTCGTTGAACCGCTTCTTTTAAGACATCCATGCTGGTTGCATAGCTGATCCGTACATGATCATCCATTCCAAAGGCCGCGCCCGGAACGACTGCCACGTGAGCCTCATCGAGCAGCGCGTTGACAAACTCATCAGTCGAGGCAAAACCGGTCAGCTTAACGGCTTCGCTGACGTCAGGGAAGGCATAGAAAGCTCCGGCCGGCTTTACATCCAGCTTAAAGCCTGGAATCTCGTTTAATAACGGATAAAGCGTGTTGATGCGTTCCTCATAGGTAGCGCGCATTTCTTCAACACAGGCCTGATCACCGGTAACAGCTGCCAAAGCGGCATATTGACTGACGGCTGCCATGTTGCCGGCTGCATGACTCAAGAACGTCTTCAGACCCTTGACTACCTGTTCGTCAGCAATGGCATAGCCAACGCGCCAGCCGGTCATCGAGTAGGTCTTAGACATCCCATTAACCAGAATCGTCTGCTTACGGATCGCTGGTGACAGGTCCAGCAGCGAGACAAACTTGGTCCCGTTATAGACCAGCTTGCCATAGATATCGTCAGCAATCACGATAATATCATGCTCAACGGCCCAGTCGCCAATCGCCTGCAATTGTTCGCGCGTGTAGACGGCACCAGATGGATTGTTAGGCGTGTTTAAGATCATGGCCTTCGTCTTAGGCGTTCGCGCGGCTTCTAATTCTTCAGGAACAACGGTCAGGCGACCAGCTGCCGGTTTTACAAAGACTGGCTTGGCACCGGCCAGCTTAACCTGTTCGCCATAGGTTACCCAGTATGGCAAAGGAATCAAGACCTCGTCGCCTTCATCAAACAGTGCTTGTCCCAGGGCGTACAGCGTCATTTTAGCACCATTCATTACTACCACGTTATCCGCCGTGAAGTCTGTGCCATGATCGGCGTTTTCTTTATCGGCGATTGCTTTTCTTAACGGCTCAATGCCGGCTGCCGCGGTGTAAAAATCAACCTTGCCAGACTCAATTGCCTTAATCGCAGCCTGTCCGATGTGCTTAGGCGTATTGAAATCTGGCTGACCGATTGAAAGGTTCAAGACGTCAATGCCTTGCGCCTTCATTGCCTTGGCCTTGCCAGACAAAGCCAGCGTTGCTGAGGGTTGAATGTTGCTTACGCGTTCTGAAATTTCCACTGTTTTAACCTCGCTTTATAAATTAATACTGTCAAGCTGTATTAGCTTAAAGGACTCATTTGAATCAGCAGGTCTTGGCTTTCCATCGTCGAGCCGGCCTTGGCATAGACTTTATCAATCTTACCGTCAAACGAGGCCTTGATCGTTGTTTCCATCTTCATGGCCTCGGTTACGACCAGCGTCTGGCCCTTCTTGACTTCTTGACCGTTTTCGACCATCACGTCAACGACCGTCCCATTAAGCGGCATCCCAATCTGACCTGGATCGTGCGGATCGGCTTTTGGCACGCTGACCTTGGCCGTGGCCGCATGTGTCTGATCCTTGACCGTCAAGACCAGCTGCTGACCGTTTTCGGAGAACAGTAAGTGGCGGTTGCCGTCAACGTCCATGTCAGAAACCGTATTGAGCTCAAGAATCTCCGTACGACCCGGCCGCAGATTGACGTAGATCTTTTCGCCTGGGCGCATTCCTTGATAGAACGTATTCGTGTCCAGGACGCCGATCTTGCCATATTGACGATTGCGCTTGACATAATCAAGATAAACGTCTGGGTACAGTACATAGCTGATGACTTCTTCAGCGGTTGGCTGGCGCTTCAGCTGCTCAGCCAGTTCCTTGGTCATCTGATCAAAGTCAACTGGCTGTGCCAGACTGCCGGGACGAACCGTAATCGCTGGGTGATCCTTTAAGACGACTTTTTGCAGCTGCTTTGGAAAACCGCCATATGGCTGACCAAGATCACCTGCAAAGAAGTTGACTACGGATTCTGGGAAGTCGAGCGTTTCGCCGCGTTCGATAATGTTTTCGGCATTCAGGCCGTTTTGGATCATAAAGATGGCCAGATCGCCGACTACCTTAGAACTTGGCGTAACCTTAACGATATCGCCAAGCAGGGCATTAACTTCACGATACTTGGCCTTAACCTCATCAAAGTCGTCCAGTCCCAGCGACTTAGCCTGCTGCTGCAGGTTGGAGTATTGGCCACCAGGCATCTCCGTTTGATAAATGTCGGTCTGTGGTGACGTAATGCCGTTCATGAAGTCTTGGTAGAGCGGCTTGACCTGTGCCCAGTAGTCATTGATCTTTTCAACCGTTTCAATATCCAGTTCTGGCTGCCGTTCATTACCAGCTAAAGCATAGTAGAAACTGCTCATGCTTGGCTGACTCGTCGTTCCCGAAAGCGCGCTGGAAGCTACGTCAACCACGTCAACGCCGGCTCTGGTAGCCTGAACGTAGGTTGCAACCCCATTGCCAGTCGTGTCATGCGTATGCAGGTGAACCGGTACGTCATACTTGCTCTTCAGTTCGCCAATCAGTTCATAGGCGGCCTGTGGCTTGAGCAGTCCAGCCATATCTTTGATGCCGATGATCTGGGCCCCGGCATCAACCAGCTGACCAGCCAGCGTCTTGTAGTAGTCCAGCGTGTATTTATGCTCGTCTGGGCTGAGCAGGTCGCCCGTATAGCACATCGTCCCTTCAGCAATCTTGCCAGTCTGCCGAACGTATTCAATGCTCTTTTGCATTTGTTCGATCCAGTTCAGGCTGTCAAAGATTCGAAAGACGTCAACGCCATCTTCAGCACTCTTGTCGATGAATTTCTTTAAGACGTTGTCAGGATAGTTCTTGTAGCCAACGGCGTTCGATCCCCGCAACAGCATCTGCAGCATGGTATGCGGCATCTTTTCACGCAGAATCTTCAGCCGCTGCCATGGATCCTCGCCTAAGAAGCGGTAAGCCACGTCAAAGGTTGCCCCGCCCCATACTTCAGCTGAGAAGACGTTTGGCATGGCGTGATCGTAAAGGTCGGCAATCGGCAGCATGTCTTTGGTCCGCATCCGTGTGGCAAACAAACTCTGGTGCGCGTCCCGCATCGTCGTATCAGTGATCAGAACCCGCTTTTGGGCGCTGACCCACTTCATTGCCGCCTCAGCTCCGTCACGATCCAGAATATCCTTGGCATTGACGATTGGCAGTCCATTATGACGCTCAAGGTTGATCTTTGGCGCCTTTAATTCGGCAGCATGAACCTGTTCGCGCGCCTTGACGCCATTAAAGCCGTTAACGGTAACGTCACCAACATAGGTCAGCAGCTGCTTGGCTGCATCCGGTTTTTCATGTTTGAAATCGAACAGCTCTGGCGTCTGATCAATAAACGTCGTATGCGCCTGACCAGCCTCAAAGACTGGATGATGCAAGACGTTGAGCATGAACGGAATGTTGGTCTTAATGCCGCGAATCTGGAACTCATGCAGCACTCGAATCATACGCCGGACTGCTGACTTAAAAGTTCGACCATGAACGCAGGCCTTAACCAGCAGCGAATCAAAGTATGGCGTGATTACAGCCCCGGCATAGGCATTGCCCCCATCAAGCCGTACGCCCATCCCACCAGGTGAACGATAGGTTTCGATGCGGCCAGTATCCGGCATAAAGTTGTTTTCTGGGTCTTCAGTCGTTACCCGGCATTGAATCCCGTAGCCGTTGTACTTCAGCTGATCCTGGGCCGGCAGCTCAAGATCCTGATACAGATCGGCACCATCGGCAATCAGAATCTGCGACTGGACGATGTCGACATCGGTAATCAATTCCGTAACGGTATGCTCAACTTGAATCCGCGGGTTGACCTCAATAAAGTAAAAGTCCTCATCCGTGACCAGGAATTCAACCGTACCGGCATTTTGATAGTGCACGCTTTCCATCAGCTTAACGGCTGCCTGGCAGATTGCCTGGCGTCGTTCTTCGCTTAGGGCCAGACTAGGCGCAAACTCGATCACTTTTTGATTCCGTCGCTGAACCGAGCAGTCACGCTCAAACAGGTGCATAACGTGCCCATGCTGGTCAGCCAGAATCTGCACTTCAATATGCTTAGGGTTCTTCAGATACTTTTCAACGTAAAGCTCATCATCGCCAAATGACTGCTTGGCCTCGCTGCGGGCACGATCGTAGGCGCCATCGAGCTCATCATCATCGTGAACGATTCGCATCCCGCGACCGCCGCCGCCCATGGCTGCCTTGATCATGATCGGATAGCCATGCGTATGCGCGAATTCACGAACCTCATCAATTGACTGGACCGGCTCATCCGTACCTGGAATCGTCTTTAAGCCTGCCTTGACCGCAACTTCCTTAGCCGCAACCTTGTCGCCAAACAGCTGCAGCTGACGAACGGTTGGCCCGATAAAGATAATGCCGTTATCCGCACATTTTTGCGCAAACTCTTCATTTTCAGCTAAAAAACCGTAGCCAGGATGGACCGCATCGGCACCAGTCTGCTTAGCGACTCGAATAATGTCATCCATATCCAGGTAGGCCTCAATTGGCTTTTTACCTGCGCCAATCTGATAGGCCTCATCCGCCCGGAAACGATGGACGCCGTATTCATCTTCTTTGGCATAAACAGCAACCGTCTTCAAGCCCAGCTCATGACAGGCACGAATGATCCGAACTGCTATTTCGCCACGATTGGCAATTAAAACTTTCTTCACGAAATACACCACCTTGATCAATCGTCAACAGTAACGAACTTTCTCCCTACCTCAAGGCAAAATTATATCATAAATTTTTAGGTTGATTGACTAAAAAATGAGAAATCGCTAAGATCAGCCAATAAAAGCCGAACCATTTTTTAATTTTTTAAATAACTTTCCTGTTTTTAGCAAAAATTAAAAGGATTCAGAACTCTGAATCCTTTTGCACGTTAGATTAAATGAACGCCTTTATCAACATAAATAACGTCGCCGGCAATTCCTTTTGACAGGTCACTCATCAAGAAGGCGCAGGTCCCGCCGATTTCTTCTAAGGTAACGGACTGCCCATCAGTCGTCCGCTCCTGTGACATCTTCAAAAGATCGCTGTGGTTGTCAATTCCCGTAACCGCCAGAGTCTTCATCGCCCCAGCCGAGATGGCATTTACCCGCACGCCCAGCGAGCCCATGTCGCGCGCCAAATAGCGAACGCTGGCTTCTAAGGCTGCCTTGGCGATTCCCATGACGTTGTAGTTAGGAATTGCGCGCTCTGAGCCAAAATAGGTCAAAGTAGCAATGCTGGCAGGATCGTTGAGCAGGTCAAGCTCATGAGCTGCCTTGGCAACGGCAATCAAAGAATACGCCGAAACGTTTTGCGCCAGCGCATACCCCTCACGACTGACGTTTAGAATCGAGCCGCTCAATTCTTCTTTTTTAGCATAGGCAATGGCATGGACCAGTCCATCCACTTTGCCGAATCGCTGCTTAATTGCCGTAAAAGCCTTCTGGATGCTGTCGTCGTTGGCAACGTCGCATTCGACCAAACGTTTTTCATCCCCAACCAAACGACTGACGCTTTTTTTCATCCGTTCGTTTTGATAGGTGTAGATCACGGTTGCCCCCTGCTTTTCCATCGCCTGAGCACATCCCCACGCAATCGAGCGCTTGTTGGCTACGCCCATGACGACGATTTGCTTATTGCTTAAAATTCCTTCCATTGTTTTCCCTCACTAAAACTTTCTAAAACGTTGCTGGCGACGCTGAAGCAGTTCAGCTGGCGTTAGTTTCTGCAGTACTGCCAGCTCACGAGTCAAAACCGCATCAAGATTGGCAATGACGGCTTGATGATCGGCTGGCTCGGCAATGATCCCCTCAATGACGCCCTGCTTTTTCAAGGCTTGCGGCGTCAACTGCATGATCTCAGCTGCCTCAGCCGCGCGTGAGCTGTCTTTCCACAAGATCGAGGCAAATCCTTCTGGCGAAAGGATTGAATAAGTACTGTTTTCAAGCATCCAGACCTCATCGCCACAAGCCAGCGCCAACGCACCGCCACTGCCGCCTTCGCCAAAGACCACCGTGATGATTGGAATCGCCAGCTTGCTGATCTCCAGTAGATTCTGAGCAATTGCCGATCCCTGACCATTTTCTTCTGCTGACTGACCAGGGTAGGCCCCCGGCGTATTGACAAAGCAAAAGACCGGTCGACCAAACTTTTGCGCCTGCTTGATCAAGCGCAGCGACTTGCGATAGCCACCCGGTTCCGGACAGCCAAAATGACAGTCCATGCGTTCTTCAATACTTTGACCGCGATCAGTCGTGATCACCGTCACTGCCTGACCGTGAAAGTCTGCAATGCCGCCTTTAATCGCCGGATCATCAGTTCCATTGCGATCACCGTGCAATTCAATAAAATCAGAAAATAATTGCGTTAAAATTTCTGCACTGGTGATCTTTTCTTCACTGCGCGCGGCCTTAACGATTTCAACCGCCGTTTTTTCAGACATGCATGGCACCTCCCAGCTTAAGCAGGCGTTCCAGCATTGCCTTTTCATCCGTGCGTTTGACGATTGCATCTACAAAACCGTGTTTCAGCAGATTTTCAGCAGCCTGCAGGTCATTAGGAATCTTTTGATGCATCGTCTGCTCAATTACCCGTCGGCCGGCAAAGCCTACCAATGCGTGCGGCTCAGCCAGAGTAATATCGCCTTGCATGGCAAAACTGGCCGTAACTCCACCCGTCGTTGGTCCGGTTAAGACGACTGCATAAAGCAGCCCAGCCTGATCATGTGTGGCAACCGCATTGCTGATCTTAGCCATCTGCATCAAAGAGTGAATTCCTTCCTGCATTCGGGCCCCGCCAGATGCCGTAACCATGATGACCGGCAGTCGATGCTGCGTTGCATGTTCAAACAGCCGCGTAATCTTTTCGCCAGCAACCGTTCCTAAAGACCCCATGATAAAGCCTGGATCCATGATGCCTAAAGCTGCCTGCTGGTCGCCAATCCTAGCCACACCGGTCAAAACGGCATCGTTGAGCTGAGTCTTGTTCTGAGCAGTCTTCAGCTTATCTTGATAACCTGGAAAAGCCAGTGGATCCTTGGTCTGCAGATCCATGTCCAGCTCGTCAAACTCATCTGTCAGCCAGGCCAAGCGCTGCCGAGCTCCAATGCGAAAGCCGTAATGACACTGTGGACACTCAGCGTAGCAGTCCAGCTGGCGGCTCATAATCGTCAGTCCACACTGCGGACATTTGCGCAGCAGATCATCTGGAACCTTGGCATCTGCTTTTTGATCCGCCTTAACATGGCGTTCGCTTAGCGTGTTTTTCTTCTGCACATAAAGCTTCACTGCTGAGTCTCTCCTTTCCAACGAGGCATAAAGTCCTGCTCAAGATAATTGGTCGTCATCGTTCCGCGCAAAAATTCGGGATCGTTGAGAATTGCCAGATGAAAATTCTGGTTGGTCGTAATTCCCGTAATCACCATCTCGCCTAACAGCCGCTTTAATTTCTCAATAGCTTCATTACGGTCATGACCAAGTGCAATCACCTTGGCAATCATTGAGTCGTAATAAGGCGTTACCTTGGCCTGTGGATAAAGCGCGGTATCAATCCGCATGCCCAGATTGCCAACCGGCAGATATAGGTAGTTGATTGTCCCCGTTGAAGGCATGAAGTTTTTTTGTGGATTCTCGGCATTGATGCGGCATTCAATGGCCGTACCATGCAGCTTGATGTCGGACTGTTTAAAAGGCAGTTTGGCGCCGGCTGCAACCATTACCTGGGCCTTGACCAAATCAATGCCGGTTACCATTTCCGTAACGGTGTGCTCAACTTGAATCCGCGTGTTCATCTCCATAAAGTAAAAATGATGCGCTTGATCCATCAAAAACTCCAGCGTCCCAGTATTGCGGTAGTCAATCGCCTGAACTGCCTTAAGTGCCAGTTTTCCTAGATATTGCCGCTCATCTTCACTGATCAGGGAGCATGGACTTTCTTCGATTACCTTCTGCTTATTGCGCTGCAAAGAGCAGTCACGTTCCGGGAACCAGACGGCATGGCCAAAATCGTCACAAAAGACCTGAACCTCAATATGCTTGACGTTTTCTAAAATCTTTTCCAGATACATGCGATCATCATTAAACGACAGCCGCGCTTCGCTTTGAGCCTCATCAAACGCCTGCTGCATCTGATCCTGATTCTCAATGCGTCGAATTCCCTTACCGCCGCCGCCTGCCGCTGCTTTTAGCAAAACCGGATAACCGATTGCTGCGGCAGCCTGCTTGGCGCTTTCAACATTGCTAAGATAGCCATCACTGCCAGGAATTACCGGGATACCGCTTTTTTTCATCTGCTCTCTGGCATGTTCCTTATTGCCCATCAGATCGATCGTCAATGCTTTCGGTCCGATAAAGACAATCCCACAGGCTTCACACATCTCAGCAAAAGCTGCATTTTCCGAAAGAAAGCCAAAGCCAGGATGAATTGCCTGAGCGCCCGTACCGATTGCAGCTGCCAAGATATTCTGCATATTCAGGTACGAGTCTTGTGGCCGCGATCCGCCTACGCAAACGGCCTCGTCGGCTAACTGGACATGCAGACTGTCGCGATCCGCGGTTGAATAGATGGCCACCGATTTGATACCCAGTTCCCGCAGCGAGCGGATGATTCGTACTGCGATCTCGCCACGATTGGCTACTAATACTTTCGAAAACATGCTTTTCACCTAGCCAATCAAAAAGGTAAGCTCTGCGGTGCAGGCCTTTTTTCCATCAACCGTCGCTACGCCCTTGCCCAGTCCGACCTGACCGCGAACTTTTTCAAGCTCGACTTCAAGTCTTAACGTATCGCCGGGACGAACGACCTTGCGAAACTCAGCCGACTTGATGCCGCCAAAATAAGCCGTCTTGCCTGCAAACTCAGGCTCTGACAAAAGTGCTACGGCTCCCGTCTGCGCCAATGATTCAACGATCAGTGCACCTGGCAGCACCGGATTTTGCGGAAAATGACCGTTGAAGACTTCTTCATTGATGGTAACATTGCGAATTGCCGTGGCTTTTTGGCCTGGTTCCAACTCGATTACGCGATCGATCAAGAGCATCGGATAGCGATGGGGAATGATCTTTTGAATCGCGTTTGAATCCAAAATCGTTTCAGTCATTGACTAACCCTCCGTAACTTCAAACAAAGGCTGATCAACCTCTACCAGCTCGCCATTTTTAACCTTGACTGCGCTGATGATGCCGTTTTGATCACTTTTAACCTCTGTCATCATCTTCATTGCCTCAATAATGCAGACGACATCGCCTTTGTGAACTTGGCTGCCAACCTTGACGTAGGCTGGCTGCTCTGGCTTGGCCTGCAGATAGACCGTCCCAACCAACGGCGCCTTGATCTGCTGAGTGCTTGCAGCAGCCACGGGACGTACCGGCTCGGCATGGGATGGCTGCGGGCTTGGATCAGTCTTGGCAGTTGCCTGCTGATTCTTGCTCAGATAAAGATGGAACGAGCCATCATCAATCTTAAGCTCTCTGGTATCTGAGGCCTCAAACGCCTTCATTAAATGCTGAACGTCTTTTAATTCCAATTAAAAATCACTTCCATTTTCGAAAAGCCAATACGGCATTATGTCCACCAAAGCCAAATGAGTTGCTCAGGGCATATTCTGCATCAGGCTGATTTTGATTGGTTTGATCAACCAGATTGACCTGACAGGCCGGATCTTGATTCTCGCAGCCAACGTTGGGCGGCAGCACGCCTTTTTGCAACGCAGCAACGGTAACGACCGCCTCAATTGCTCCGGCTGCCCCAAGCAGGTGCCCGGTCATGCCCTTGATTGAGCTGACCAGTACTTGGCTGTCCTTGCCAAAGACCTGATTGACAGCCAGTGCCTCGCCAGCATCATTAGCATGGGTTGCCGTACCATGAGCATTGATGTAGTCGACTTTTTCTGGAGCAATTCCCGCCTCGTCAATTGCCTGCTGCATGGCTCTTGATGCACCACGGCCTTCTGGATCAGGGGAAGTAATGTGATAGGCATCGCCCGTTGCGCCATAGCCAACGATCTCGCCTAAGATCTGAGCGTCTCGCTTTTGCGCATGCTCAAGGCTCTCCAAAACCATTGCCGCGCCACCTTCGCCTAAGACAAAGCCATTGCGATCCTTATCAAATGGCCGGGAAGCCTTCAAAGGATCCGTCGTCGTGCTGAGTGCGGTCAAAGCAGCAAAACCGGCAATCCCGATTTCATTGACTGAAGCTTCTGAGCCACCGGCAATCATGACCTGCGCGCGGCCTTCCTTGATCTGACGATAGGCTTCACCGATCGAGTTGGTTCCCGTTGCACAGGCTGTTACGATTGAAGTACAGATATTTTGCGCATTGAAGCGAATCGCAATATTGCCCGCGGCCATATTAGCGATCGCCATTGGCACAAACATTGGCGAAACTCGCTTGGGACCTTTGTCGTGCATTTTGATTACCTGCTCTTGAATCGTGGTCAAACCGCCGATTCCCGAGCCATAGATAACGCCCAGATCCTCAGGTGCCGTATTTTCTTCATTGATGCCAGCCATCGCAACTGCTTCAGCCGCTGTCTGAATGGCATACTGTGAATAAAGATCCATCCGGCGAGCCGCTTTTTTACCAACTGCCTCGCTGGGATCAAAATCATCAATCTGACCAGCTACCGTAATTCCGGTTGGCGCAGCGTCAAACTTGGTGATTGGCTTGATGCCGATCTTTCCAGCTAAAGTGTGCTCAACAAACTCATCAAAGCCATTGCCGTTTGGGGAAACAGCCCCCATCCCTGTAATTACAACTCTTGTCATAAGCTTCTCCTAAATCGTCATCCCGCCATCAACCACGATCGTCTGACCGGTTACGTAATCATTCTGGGCTAAAAACAAAGCCGTCTGCGCAATTTCTGCCGGTTCGCCAAAGCGTTTCAAAGGCAGGCTTTCTAAAATCTGGTCCTGTGCTTTTTGTGGCATGGCTGCCGTCATATCGCTGGCAATCATCCCTGGTGCGATAGCGTTGCAGCGAATTCCCCGCAGTGCGCCTTCTCTGGCTACCGTCTTAGTCAGGCCAATGATTCCCGCCTTGCTGGCAGCATAGTTGGCCTGGCCGGCGTTACCATGCAGACCAACGACGCTGGCCAGATTGATGATGACCCCTGCCCGCTGCTTATACATCTTTTTAAGCAGCGCCTGAATCATTAAAAACGGCCCTTTCAAGTTGACCTGCAGAACTTCATCAAAATCTGCCGTCTTCATGCCAATCAGCAGACGGTCTCGCGTAATGCCGGCATTATTGATCAATACGTCAATTCCGCCAAACTTTTCCCACGCGGTCTTGGTCAATTTCTTAACAACCTGTTCATCACTGACGTCACCTGGCAAAAAGCAATATTCAGCACCAAGCTCATCCAGCTGCTGCTTTAATGAGGCTGGCAGTTCATGACGGGCATTCAAGATTACGCGGCTGCCCACCTTGGCAAATGCCAGTGCCGTTGCCGCGCCGATTCCTCTTGAGCTGCCGGTAATCAATACCGTTTTATTGGTTAGCTCCATTGGGCATGCTCCTTTACAAAGTTTTCATAATCCAGCCGCGTTTCGATATGTTCCCGCGTCAAACCAGCGTCAACCTGCTTGGCAAATTTGCTGAGCGTCTTGCCGGGACCAATTTCCAGCGTTCCCTCAATCTTTTGATGATCAATCAGATACTGCAGATCTTGGCCAAAATGAGTTGGTGCCGCCAGTTGACGCTCCAGAATAGCCGCTGTTTCTTCAGCTTGAAACGGAGCCACGATCGTATTGCTGATCACGGGAACCTTTGGCTGGCTAAATTCAACGTCGCGCAGGCGGGCTTTCATCTGTTGGCGAGCACCGTCAAACAGCGG
The DNA here is from genome assembly GCF_039955095.1 of Limosilactobacillus sp. WILCCON 0051. Lineage (NCBI taxonomy): Bacteria > Bacillati > Bacillota > Bacilli > Lactobacillales > Lactobacillaceae > Limosilactobacillus > Limosilactobacillus allomucosae. Next base: position 332,066 of record NZ_CP154878.1, on the reverse strand, counting down.
CGTATGAAAAGCACCGCTGACATTCAGCTTAATCACTCGTTTGGCTGCCTGATTTGCGTTTAACCGTTCCACCGCTTCTTTAATCCCTGTTTGAGTACCGCCAATCACCAGTTGTCGTGGCGAATTGTAATTGGCAACCCAGACATCTGGCAACTGCGCACAGATTTTTTCAACCTGTTCGACATCCGAATCAATGACCGCCGCCAGCGTACTGGCAACTTTATCTGCAGCTGTCTGCATATATTGACCACGATCCTTAAGCAGAGCAAATCCAGCATCAATCGCCAAGGATTCAGCCGCCATCAAAGCCGGATATTCCCCCAGCGACAAGCCGACCATGCCAGCTGCCGGCAATTTGGGCAGGTCACGCTGCAGCATCCGCCAGATTCCCAGGCTAAAAGCTGCCAGTGCCGGCTGAACGTATCTGGTTTGATTCAGCTCGCCATTTTCGCTCTTCAAAAGCTTGACGATATCAAGTTCAGCTGCCTCACTGGCCTGCTCCAGCGTTTTTGAAAACGTCTCATCAGCCAGCAGGTCACAGCCCATTCCCGGTTTTTGTGCTCCTTGCCCGCTAAACAGAATCCCTAGCCGCATCTTAGTCTTCCTTGGCTGCCAGCTGCTTGGCTACCAGTTCAACGACATCGTTAATCGTTTCGGCACCATCTTCAACATCCAGTTCAATGTCAAACTTGTCTTCCAGTTCGTTCATGATTTCAAAAACGTCCAGGCTGTCTGCTTCCAGATCTTCTTTGATTTTGGCATCTGGCACGATCTTGGCTTCATCGATATCCAGTTCTTCAGCTGCGATTTCTTTTACCGTTGCAAAAATTTCTTCTTTAGTCATTTGTTTATCCTCATTTCTTTTCAGTTGTTCAAAATCAGTATCTTAAAATAATCGTTCCCGTCGTCAGACCGCCGCCAAACCCGCTCAAGGCTAAAATATCGCCTCGTTTGATCATTCCTTTTTCAACGCATTCGTCTAAAAGAATTGGTTCGCTGGCAGCAGAAGTATTGCCATATTCAGCAATGTTGATGGGAAACTTTTCTAAAGGCTGCTTGAGGCGCTTGGCTACCTGCTTGATAATGCGGGCATTGGCCTGATGCAGCAAAAAAACATCAATCTGATCCAGCGTCAGCTTATTTTGAGCACTGGCCTGCAAAATTGATTCAGGTACCTCATGCGTGGCAAAACGGTAGACCGCGCGTCCATTCATCTTAAATGGCGTCAGTTCAGTCAGCGGTTTAGGAAAGGTATTTCCCGAACTCGTCATGCCGGCACTCAGCTCATTGCTCAGCTCGCCAAAGGTCTTTAGCTGCAGTCCTAATAGGGTTGGTGCTTTAACCGGCACTTTTTCTAATAAGACGCCCCCAGCACCATCACCGAATAAAACGGCAGTCGTTCGATCATGCCAGTCAATCAGCTTGCTTAAGACCTCACTGCCAATTACCATGGCCTTTTTTACCATTCCCGTACTCATCATCTGACTGGCAACTGCCAAGCCATAGACAAATCCCGAACAGGCCGCCGAAACGTCAAAGGCAACTGCATTTTTCGCCTGCAGCCGGCCTTGAACGATTGCGGCTGTTGAAGGCGTATAGGCATCTGGCGACATGGTAGCTACTAAAATCAGATCAAGCTCCTCAGCCTGCCAGCCGCTTTTTTCTAAGAGCAGCTGACCGGTTTTAGACGCCAGATCAGCCGTGTTCTCATGCTTGCTGATATGCCGCCGCTTGATTCCGGTTCTTGATTGAATCCAATCGTCAGAGGTATCCATAATCCGACTCAAGTCATCATTATCAATGACCTGATCAGGAACCCAGCTGGCCGTCTGTACGATTTTTAAGTCTTCCAAAGGCTTTCTCATCCTCTCAGGCATGTTCATCCAGAAAATCTTCCAAGTTGCGCAACGCCTTGCGAACGACTTTCAGTTCCTCATCGTTCATATCTTTTAAAAAGCCCTTAACCATCATATTGTGAAAGGCACGGTGCGCACGAAACAGTACGCGGCCCTTATGAGTCAAGCCAAGCCGAATCACGCGCCGATCCTCTTCATCACGATAGCGTTCTACATAGCCCTTTTTCACCAGCCGATCAGCCGTTGCCGTCATCGTGCCTGGTGAGACATGGAGCTTTTGTGCAACCTGCGAAACAGTCTGGTGATTGTACATGGTGATTGCATCGATTGCGTGCATCTCTTTGATCGTCAAATCACGAAACATGCTTTTACGCAGCTCGTGTTCTTCAACCCATAAGATCCCGTTATAGACCCGCACCAATGCCTGGTTAATTTCTTGGTAGTCGTCATTCATAATGTATTTTCTCCTTTGCTTAACAGCTCAAATAGTTTGATTATCAAAATACATTATAGACTAAACCGCGGCTAAATCTTAGCTTGGCGATCCGCCACTACAAAGACCAATTCAGCGCTGCAGACCTTTTTGTCCAAGACCTTGGCTACTGCCTTGACAATCCCCATTTGCCGCCGCTTTTTAATCATTTCGATCTCAAGCTTTACGACATCGCCCGGCCGCACCATCTGGCGAAACTTAGCATTGTGAATTGCTCCCAGATATGCCGTTTTCTTGAAAAACTCTGGTGATTTCAGAATCAGAATCGATGCTGCCTGGGCCAGTGTTTCAATTATCAAGACTCCCGGCATAACCGGGTTGCCAGGAAAGTGACCTTGAAAAAATGATTCATTGATCGTAACGTTTTTTGTCGCGGTAATGCTCTTTCCAGGTTCCATGGCATCGACATAATCGATATAGCAGATCGGATAGCGATTGGGAATCAGATCCATGATTTCTTGTGCCGTCATCAGTGCCAATTTTGTCACCTGCCTTCAAAAAAGTATTTCGAGTATCAAAGTATTCGATAATCGAATTATATGTCATTCAAATTTTTAGTCAACCTTCATCCGCCCTATGAAAGCGGTTATCAAAAACACTAAAATATCTTTTGATGTCTCAAAATACCATTATTGAGTACAAGTATGATGCCCGTTAATAAATATGAATTATCAGTCATATCTTGTGGAAAAGTTTTATAAAAATATTTTGATTATCAAAATTTATTACCAAAAAAGAGCTTATGTTTTGTAACAAAAACATAAGCTCTTTTAATGCTGTCTAGTTTATTTTGCTGCCAGATCCGGGTTGGCATTGCTTCTTGCAAACGAAAGCCCAGGAACTGCATTAAGATCCCAACCAGCGCGATCACCATGCAGATAGTTTACCCAACCGGCTGCCCCAATCATAGCCGCGTTGTCGCCACATAGTTTCAATGGCGCCATCAAAAGCTCTACTTCTGGATGCTGCTCTTTTAAATCGCGCTCCAAACGTTTGCGCAGTCCGTGGTTAGCTGCTACGCCCCCAGCCAAGATCAGCTGTTTGACATGGTAGTCGCTCAAAGCCCGCATCGTCTTTTCTGCCAATACGTCGACTACGCTTTGTTGAAAGCTGGCCGCCAGATCATATTTATCCAGCTTTTGACCACGCTGATTGGCATTGTGTACAGTGTTGATAAAGGCGCTTTTAAGACCACTGAAGCTGAAGTCATAGTTGTCCTCTTTTTCCATCGCCCGCGGGAAATGGAACGTATCGGATCCTTTGGCTGCCCACTCATCAATCGTCTTACCAGCTGGATAGTTGACGCCTAATACTCGGCCAATCTTGTCATAGGCTTCTCCGGCCGCATCATCACGCGTTTCGCCAATAATCTCGTATTCATGTTCACTAGCCATGTAAACCAGTTCCGTGTGGCCGCCCGAAACCAAAAGTGCCAGCTGCGGATAGGCAAACTGGTTTTCAAAACGAGCCGCGTATAGATGGCCAGCCATATGATTAACCGGCACCAATGGCAGTTGATGAGCCCAGGCAACCATTTTGGCGGCCGTCACGCCTACCAGCAGCGAACCAACCAGACCAGGACCATACGTAACCGCGACCGCACTTAAGTCGTCATAGTCAACGGCTGCCTCGTTCAGTGCCTTATCAATGCATTTGGTAATCTGCTCAATATGATGACGGCTGGCCACCTCAGGCACGACCCCGCCAAAACGCTGATGACTCAAAATCTGGGTTGCTACGATATTGCTCAGGATCTTTTGCCCATCTTCAATGACCGCCACACTGGTCTCATCACAACTGCTTTCAAACGCCAAAATCAAATTTCTTTTTGCCACTTTATTCTATCCTTTCACTTCTTCAAGCTGGGCAACCATGTCCAACGCGTCTTCATGATTGTCCAGGTAATAATGCCGCTTGAGCTCGCCATCCATAAAACCCATCCGTCGATAGAGCCGCTGTGCCTGATAGTTGGAGACTCTGACTTCCAGACTCATCGTGCGCATTGCTTGTGCCAGAGCAATCTGTCTAGTCGTCTGCAGCAGGTAGGTTCCCAGTCCCTGTCTTTGAAAAGCCGGATGCACGCCAAAGTTGGTGATATGAGCATCAGCACGATTCCAGTCAAATGAACAGCCGATAAAGCCCAGGACGTCCCCATTGGCATTTTTCAGCACCAGATACAGCCGATCACTTTTCTTCAGATCCGCTGCAAATGCCGCTCGATTCCACGGTGCCACGCCATAGATCAGTTCCTCAATATGCACCATGGCAGTAATATCAGCTTCTTTGGCCTGGCTGATCGTACCAGATTGATGATTAAGTCTGATCGAACGGCTGGCAAACGTCATTGGCATCCGGTCAGTTCCGCCAACCTGTTCCAGCCAGTTCTTAAACTTCTCGAACATAATCCTGCTGCGGAGCGTCGGGGTGCTGGTGGTGCCAAACCGCCTCGGCCTCGGTAATTCTTAAGTATTGCGGCACAAATGCATCAATGTCTTTAACCGGTGCTGCCTTTTCACCCAGCAAGGCCAGCTGATAGGTTGACGGAATGCTGAATGCAGTCGGTAGAAACTTCAGCTGCTCAGGCACGTTTTTCAGCTGCTTTTGCAAACGGTCAGTCAGCTCGCCTGCCATTAAGACCGGTTTTTCAAGTTTTGCCAACTGATCCAGCAAGGCCTGAATTGACAGGTGCTGATCAGGCAGTACGCTGACCAGCTGATCATCTTGCCACTGATAGACCCCCGCAAAAACGTTGCCGCGTCGTGCATCAAAAAATGGCACGATCAAGGCGTCAGTTGCTGAAGGCAGGTTAGCCGCCACCGTCTTTAAGCTGGAGACGCCTGTCAATTCGATGTCCAAAGTATCTGCAAGCACCTTGGCAGTAGTTACTGCAATGCGGATGCCGGTATATGATCCCGGACCCTGGGCAACTACGACCCGATCCAAGTCTTGGGGCTGCCATTGAACTTTTTGAAACAGATCATCAATTACCGGTAAAAGAAAAATGCTGTGATTGCGGACCATATTAAGCGTCGTGGTGGCTAGAAGCTGGTCGTCTTCTACCAATGCCACGCTCATTGGGTGATTAGAGGTATCGATTGCAAGTATTTTCATTAGTTTCTCGTTCCTTTCGTACTTAGCAATTTTATCACACAACTGAAAAATGAGTACGGCAAGCTTTTTAGCTCTTACCGTACCCATTCTTAATTAAGCGATTAATATTTGATTTTTAATTATTGCGGTCGTCGTAGCCCTTTGGATGCGTGGAGTGCCACTTCCAAGCCGTTGCAATGATATCGTGCACGTCATCAAATTTCGGCTTCCAGCCCAAGACTTCACGTGCCTTTTCACTGGCAGCAACCAATGAGTCTGGATCCCCAGGACGACGAGGCGCCATCTTGGCTGGAATCTCCTTACCCGTAACCTCACGAGCCGCTTCCAGCATCTGCTTGTTGGAAAAACCAGTTGAAGAACCCAGGTTGAACTGGTTGGACTGATTGTTCTTCTTCAGGTACTGCAAAGCCAGAATGTGAGCATCAGCCAAATCCATAACATGAACATAGTCACGCACGTTGGTACCATCCGGCGTATCGTAGTCATCGCCAAAGATGCTGAGTTCTTTGCGCTTGCCTTGAGCAACTTGCATGATGATTGGAACCAAGTGCGTTTCGGGACCATGATCCTCACCAATCGTACCGTCTGGAGCTGCTCCAGCCACGTTGAAGTAGCGCAGAGCCACGAACTTGATGCCATAAGCCTTGTCAGCCCATGCCATCATTTGTTCCATCATCAGCTTGGACAGACCATATGGATTGATTGGCTTTTGCGGATCAGTTTCCTTGATTGGCATGTGCTCAGGCGTACCATAAGTAGCGGCCGTTGAGCTGAAGACAATGTATTTAACGCCAAAGTCGCGCATGGCTTCCAAAAGCGTAACCATCCCACTCGTATTGTTGTCAAAGTACTTCAAAGGCTCACTCATTGATTCGGGAACGATTGAGAAGGCCGCAAAGTGAACTACGGCTTCAATCTCTTCATTGACAAAGATCCGGTCCAAAAAGGCACGGTCGCGAATGTCGCCATAGTAGAACTTGGCCTTTGGATTAATGGCCTTTTTGTGTCCCGTTGAAAGGTTGTCTGCAACGACAACGTCATAACCATGTTCAATTAAATCTTTAACCATGTGTGAGCCAATGTATCCGGCCCCACCTGCAACTAAAATAGCCAAAGTGTTTTCCTCCCTTAACTTGACAGGTTTACCTCATCGTTTCTCTCTTGGTAAAATTATAACATAAAATTTTAGTAAAAACCTTATCTAAATCATTCTTTAAAAATTTTAATCAGACAGCGGCTGCACGATACTGCTCATAATCTCGTGATCCAAGAACTTAAACATTAAGCCTTCCCGCAGCCCATTATTGCTAAAAGTCAGCTGCTTGACGTCCAATTGCCGCAGAATCGCCATTAATGGCAGCAGACCGCCAATAATTACGTCAGCCCGCTCAGAAGCAATCCCATGAACATCAGCCCGCTGCTTTTTATCCATTGCAAGCAGCGAGTGCATGATTCGATTGGCATCAGCCGTTGACATCTTAAGACCATGAACTGGCTGACGTCCTTTGCCCTGAGCCTCCAGCTGCCAGCGATAGATCTTAGCTAAGGCCCGATTGCTGCCGCCCAGGGCCACGACTTCTTGGTGTCGGGCCCGCTGCAGCCAGTGCTGAGGTCCTAGTGCGTGATCAACTCTGACGATGGCATCAAACAGATCTGCTGCTTTAATGCGATCCTCCAAGTGATACTCTTGCGACAGCAGAACTGCGCCAATCGGCAGACTGATGATTTCTTCAGCCTGTCCGTCATCGACATAGATCAATTCCATGCTGGCACCGCCAGTATCAATAATCAACCCGTTTTCAATCGGCAAGGTTCTGGTAACGCCAACATAGTCCAGATAAGCTTCCCGCTCACCAGAGATCACCTTAAAGCTAAAACCAGTCTCTGCCTTGACCCGTTTTAGGAATTCGGTCTGGTTGGCCGCCTGACGAACGGCAGCTGTGGCAACCGCAATCACCCGAACGTTTTCCAGCGTCATACAGAGCTGCTTAAAATGCTGCAGTGCTTTTATCGTCCGATCCATTGGCGCCGGCTTGAGCATTTTTTCTGGCCCCATGTTTTCTGAAAGACGAACATATTCTTTTTCATAGCTTACCAAATTATAATTGCCAGACTCGTCAATCTCGGTAATTCGCAGCCGAACTGAATTTGAGCCCAGATCAATAACCGCCAGATTAATCATGCGCATTGTCCTCTTTTTCATCATTCAAATGCAGCTTGGATACATGACGCGTCATTGGCTGAAAGGCACTGGCTGCCTGATGCTGTTCCGTTTCCTTTTTATCAGCTCGGTTAGCCGCCTGCGCTTGATCAATAAAGTATTCTTGACAGCTAAACGGCTGTGCCTTACCGCGGTCAATTCGCTCATACTTGTTGCCGTGCAGAATCCGTGTCTTGACATTGTCTTGCCACATCTTGTCAAAAATATCGATTGCCCGCGCCTTGGTATCACTCTCTAAGACTGGGAACAGTTCTTCAACCCGCCGATTCAGATTGCGCGTCATCATATCGGCACTGGCCAGATAGATCTCTTCATGGCCGTTGCCTTTGAAGTAATAGATTCGTGAATGTTCCAAAAAACGGCCCACGATTGAATGGACCTCAATATTTTCATGCAGCTGGGGCAGATCATTGCGCAGACAAGTAATTCCGCGAATCAGCAGCTGAATCTTAACGCCAGCCGCGGCCGCTTCATAAAGCCGCGCGATGATCTGTTTGTCAGACAGCGAGTTCATCTTCATGCGAATCAAAGCTGGACTGCCGGCCTTGGCAAGCTTGATCTGCTCATCAATCTTGCCATCGATAAACTCACGAATGCCATCTGGTGAGACTCGCAGCTTATGGAAGTAGCGTGGCCGCGCAAATCCTGAAAGCATGTTGAACAGATTGGTCATATCCTCGCCCAGCTCGTAGTCGCACGTAAACAGTCCCATATCAGTGTAAAAGTGAGCCGTAACGTCATTATAGTTACCAGTCCCCAGATGCATGTAGCGCCGGATGCCGTCCTCGTCGCGTCGAATGACCAATGCCAGCTTACAGTGCGTCTTTAAGCCAACCAGACCATAGATAACGTGACAGCCCATTCGTTCTAGACGCCGCGCCCAGCGAACGTTGTTTTGTTCGTCAAACCGCGCCTTGACTTCAACCAAAACCGTAACCTGCTTGCCTTGCTGAGCAGCCATTCCTAGATACTTGATGATCGGCGAATTGCCAGAGACTCGATACAAGGTCATCTTAATTGCCAGGACCTGATCATCAGTAGCCGCTTGATGAATGAAGTTGACGACCGATTGAAAATCATCATAAGGATGCTGAACCAGATGATCTTTGGCGCGAATTGCCTCAAAGATATTATGATCCATATCAAAGCGCGGATCGAGATGTGCCTTGAACGGCTGGTAGCGCAGCTCATCATGCCCCTTGACCATCCCTGAAAGCTTCTTTAAAAACGTCAGATCGACTGGTCCATTGACACGGTAGACCGCTGTTTCGTTTACATGCAGGTTCTTGATCAGATGATTTTCCAGCCATGGATCAATATCACGCTCAACCTCTAGACGCATGACATGACCATGTTCACGCTCCCGCAGCTGATGCTGAACGGCCCGCAATAGATCAGACGTGTCTTCTTCAGCAACGTCCAGATCCATGTCCCGCATGACCCGATAGGTACCAGAAGAAATAATGCGGTAGCCCGGAAAAAGCACCGAAAGAAATTCCTTGATCAATTCATCCAATAAGACAAACTGGTTTTCGCCTGGCAGCTTGACCAGACGCTTATAGATCTCAGGAACGCGGACCGTTGCAAATTTCTCTTCGTTTTCGGTATTCTCATCATGAGGTTCTTGGGAGCGGCCTTGAATCTCTTGATCGCCTTCCAGAATTTCGTGCTCTTTAACGTGCAGGCTTTCTGGATCGCGTTCCAGCTTGATTGCAATATTGAGCGAATTATTGGAGATAAAAGGAAATGGCCGCGACGTATCATCAGCCATTGGCGTCAGCACCGGCATCAATTCCTCATTGAAGTAGCGACGAACGTATTCATATTGTTCCGCATCCAAGCTTCTGACATGCAGAATCTGAATATTTTGCGATGCCAGTTCTGGCAGCAGCTGATCATTATAAATCTGATAGCGCTGCTCAACCATGCCATGTTCTTTTTCATTAACCGCGTCCAGCTGTTCTTTAGGCGTCATGCCGGAAGCATCGGTTGTCGTGACGTTGGCGGCCGAAAGCTTATGCAGCGAGGCAACTCGCACCATAAAGAACTCGTCCACGTTGCTTTGCGTAATCCCCAAGAAATTAGCTCGTTCCAGCAGCGGATTTTCTGGGGCCAGCGCTTCTTCTAAAACCCGACCATTAAAGTCAATCCAAGAAAGCTCACGGTTGACGTAGTTTTGCGGCTGATAGAAATCTTTATACATCATTTCATTCCCCTTCCTTGGCAATCAATTCCGGCTTTAGACCATAGACGTCGGTAAACAGCTGATTCTTTCGCTGAAAGGCCCACTTTTCCAAGACCAGATCGTCATTGGCATGAGCCGTGATCAGCAAGCGTTCATCCTGCAGGCGCAGCTCAATTCGTGAAATCTTCTGCAGACGCGAGTCATCAAGCGAGTCCGCTACCCTAAGAATTGCCGCCAATTTGGCAACCGGCATCTGAATATCATCATCCATATGCCGATAGTGAGCCTGTGCAACGTCAGGGCTCTCAGAACTGTGATAGCGCGCTACTTCAGCAATCGTACGGTTATCATCAGCCGAAAGACCGATCAGCGGATTAGCTTCTAAGATGTATTGCGAATGCCGATAGTGCCCTTGTGGATTGATAAAGTTGCCGATATCTTCAATCTTGCAGGCAATCTCTAAGAGCAGGCGATCATGCCGATCAAGTCGGTGAATCGGCTGCAGGGCATCAAACAGCTGCAGGGCAACTCTGGTAACAAACGTTGAATGCGCCGTATCAGCTCCATAGCGTTGCGCCATGTTGGCTGCAGAGGTGCGAATCATATTATCGACCAGCGAGCGATCTCCCAGCTGCATAATCGTCAGACCATCCAAAATGCGCAGACTGGTGGCATAGATCCGCTGTGCATCCAACAGATGAATGGTGCGCGAAATCACCAGGTAGTTGGGCAATACCCAGTTGACGCTTTGCTCATCAACGTTGTAATGATTGATAATGAACTGATTAGACGAGCTGACGATCCGCTGGTAGCGTTTTTCAAAATCGTCACGCGGCACCTTGCCCAGCATCTCATCAGGCTTAACGTAGCTTTGGGCCATCGTTCCTACGTTATGAATCAACAGATTGGAATTTTTGACATGGCGCAGTTCTGGTACCAGGTATTCCAGCTTGCTTGAAATATAGTCCAGGATAATCTCGCTTGGCGTCGTTGTAGTCTGGCGCAGCGTTTGGGCCAGGTGATTGACGCGCGCCTCACCCAAATCGATGTCCCACGACGTCTGAAACTTGCCATGGCGGAAATAGGAAAGCCGCGTCGTGTTCAGACCAATCGTCAAAATATACAGCGCCTTTTTACTGAGTTCGTTGAAGCGCGGCATCTGGGCCATTACGGCTGCCAAGGCACTGGCCATCAGCTGATTGTTGCTGAGCCATTCAATGTTCAAATCGGTCCTGACTTTTAATTGATCAGCAATATAGCGAGCCTCGACCATGTTTAAATCTTCTAAAGAGCCATAAAAGGCAAATTTTTCAACTTGATATTCACGCAGAATTCGTTGAAAACCTTGAAGATTATCAACAATAGCCTGCATGTTTTGTGCATAGTTGGCAACGTTATGACTGCCAACGATCAAGGCCCCTGATTGGACCTCGGTAATGATTTTAAGGGTTGGGAGCTCTACAATCCGAAGCGTCAAGCGATCCGGCTCTAGGAAAATAATCCCAAATAACGAATTTTTCAAATTAACACTCCTCACATGATTTTATTCAATGAATGCCCTTTTTATCTGTTATATATAAAGAATACCACCAATTTCAGCCTGTTTGGGCCTTAAAACTTTTTTGCAGTGTAAATAATACAAATAATACGAAAAGCCAAAAACATATCGTGTCAAAGCCGCTCATCGTAATAAAAATCGCGTCTGTCAGCTTGGCAGACGCGATTTTACGTAATTTTATTCATACCAGATCATTGTTGAGGCCGCCGCCAGCTGACCATCAACAACGATTCGATGATCAGTGGTCAACTCTCCATTTTCATTGCGATAGGGACTGCTGATCTCACTGGTGACGGTCTGACCATAGCGCACTTCTTTTTCATAGCGCATCGTCATATGTTTTAGCTGATGGTGCGTTAAAAATTCGGTCCCCAGTGGATCCTGCATCCAGTCAAAATAGCGAGCATTATTGACGTGACGGTTTGAATCAATATCAAAGAATCGAACATGATAGTCATTTTTAAATCTAACGTCTTTGAGTTCGCGAGCCTTAGCCAATCTAGGTAGCCGCTTCTTTTCCGGACCATGATAAGGCTCAATAACTGCTTGCGGAATCGACATTAAATGCCGCGTCTGCAGGTTCATATAAACGAACAGCCCGGTCAAGCGCACATACTCAACTTGACGATCAGCTGACTGAATCCAAAATTCGCGCAGGGCAAAGAAACGATTATTGGCAATCGCCCGCGTACCCAAGATTACCTCTTCGCCATTAATCGGCTGTTGTGCGGCAAAGGATCCTTCATAGCTGGTAATCACCCAGCCGCCGCCATAGCTTTGAACGGCTGCCGTATCCAGGCCCAGCGAATTGCCGTGTTCTTCTGATACCTGCACGGCCATACTGATCAGCATGCTTAAGCTGGGATGACCGGTTGCATCGCATTCGTAGTAACTTAAATGATGCTTGGTTTCATATGCCAAAGGGGCTTTCAATGCCATTGTCTCACCTCATCTTAAAGCTCATGATACTGCCGATACAAATCCTGGCGCTTGATTTGATTGCGCTTGGCAACCAGCTTGATGGCTGCATTGGTTGAAAGGCCATGCTGAATCTCTTGGTCGATCTGCTCTTTTAGGCTGAGGTTGGCCGCATCATCAACTGGCTGGTCGGGATGATCATTGCCGGCCACCAGAATCACAAACTCTCCACGAATCTGATGCTCATCTGCCCACTGAATCAATTCCTCCAGCGACCCGCGACAAAACTCCTCATAGCGCTTAGTCAGTTCCCTTGCCAAGACTGCTCTGCGATCCAGCCCAAAGACCTCAGCCATTGAACTTAGCGTTTTTGCCAGTCGGTGCGGTGCCTCATAAAAGATCATCGTTTCCTGGTGTTGATTTAACGGCGTCAATTCTACAATCTGCTGCTGATGCTTGCGGCTTAAGAAACCGTAAAAATAAAATGGCTGCGGATTAAGGCCAGAGGCAATCAAGGCCGTAATCCCCGCATTGGCGCCAGGCAGTGCAACGACCTGCAGACCGGCTTCAACCGCTGCTGCAACCAGTTCTCGACCTGGATCAGAGATTGATGGCATGCCGGCATCACTGCATTGTGCAATCGACTTGCCCTGTTTTAAGAACTCAATCAGCTGCGGAATCCGCTGTTCGGTATTATGCTCATGAAAACTGATCTGTTTGGTATCAATTTCAAAATGATTCAAAAGCATCTGCGTATGCCGCGTGTCCTCTGAAGCAATCAAATCAACTGCCGCCAGCGTCTTGACGGCCCGAAACGTCATATCGTCAAGATTGCCGATTGGCGTTGGCACCAAATAGAGTCGTCCCGTTTCATTATCAGTAAAGCTGCGAATCTGTTGCATAAATACCACCCTTACTTTTGCGGCTGATCGTGACGCCCATAGATTGCATCCAGACAAAACGCGCATGAATCGTCTTCATCAAGTCGCTTGCCATAGTATTCATTGCAGACATGAAAGCCTTCTTGATACAACTTTTGCAGGTTGCGTCTTGAGTCGGTCAAGCCGTCCTTGGTTGCCTGCTGATGCTTTTGTTTGAGCATTTGATGCAGATGCTCGTTTTCAATCGACAGCTCGGCATTTTCTTCTAGAACCGCCGTCATCATTGACTGCAGTTCTTCCATGCTGTCGACCAGATCCTTGGTTTGCTTGGTAACTCTGGTGAATCGTTCATAAATCTTGCTTTTGTCTACTCGCTCACTCATTTGTGTCTTTCCCCATTTCTATCGCTGCAAGACATTGATAATGCGCAGTGAAAGCTGCTCGGCCGTATTTTGAAATGAAATGTTCTGATCCATTAAGTGCCTGGTTTCAAGCGTCAGTTCGCTGACTTTCAGTAATTGGTCCAATCGATAGTGCTGCGCGATTTCTTTGACCATCGTCAATTGATCATTGAAATGCAGATCATCAATTTCGTCAGCACCATTGGCCACCATCAGCGTATCGCGCCAGATCAAAGCCATCAAATCCAGGATCAATGCTTGTTTTTCACGATCGCCAGGTACTTTCAAAAGCGTTGTCTGAACCGTGACAAAGGCTATCAGATCAGCCCGGCCACATTCCTTGTACCACTGGACGACAGCTTGAACCGCTTGACTGAGCCAGTCATCTTCCATCCATTCTTTAATCTGCGCCGTTGAATCGGTTAACCCTAACGCAATCGACTGCAGGCCAACGGGAATCTCAGCTTGATCCAGCATCTCCTGCAGAATCTTTTTAGGCAGCGGCTGCAGCTCAATAATCTGGGTACGCGAACGAATCGTTGGCAAAACTGCACTTTTATTGGTCGTCAAAAGCAGAATATAGATGCCAGGCAATGGCTCTTCAATAAATTTTAACAGACTATTGGCGGCACTTGTCGTCATTTTTTCGGCATCTTCAATGATGAACAGTTTTTGACTGCCTTCTACGCCACTCTTGGTAAATTCTGCCTTTAAGCGCCGAATCGTATCGACCTTGATCTGCCGACCCTCTGGAGCTGCAGTAACCACGTCGGGATGGTTGCCAGAAAGAATTCGCTGACACTCGCTGCAGGTTCCATCCGGCTCACCAGCTTGTGGCTGTTCACAAAAAAGGCGCAGGGCCAGCCACTGCGCCAATGCTTTTTTCCCTGATCCAGACGGGCCTGCAAACAAATAGGCATGTGCCAGTTCACCTTGAACCATGGTTTTTTTTAGACGCTGACTGATTGCTGGCTGCAGCCGTTCAGCTTGCCATTTTGATTGCGTGGCATTTGCCATTTTGGATCACCTCGTCTTGACCGTTTTGCAAATTAAAACTGTAAAAATTTTTCGACTGGCAGGATAAAGACCGTTGCTCCCCCAATCTGAACGTTAATCGGAATGGCCGATGAACCATTGTCGATCTGGGCTGCCGGGGTCATGTACTGTTCACGCGACTTGGCATTATGCTTGATGATTTCCAATACTTCATCAACCCGATCATCTTCTACGACTACCATATAAGTGGTGTTGCCTTCTCTTAAGAAGCCGCCCGTCGATGACAGCTTGGTCGCACCGATATTGTTGTCGATAAAAGCATCCCGCAGCTTGCCGGCATCTTTTGGTTGAACGATTGCCATAATCATTTTCATAATAAGCCCTCCTTAAAAAGTCGCATTAATTAAAACAGTTGCTCAAAGCGCTGATGAATTGCCAAACGAGTTGCTGAAATCACCTGCGTCAGCGGCTGACTGGCGTCAATCGTAACGATGCGATCAGGGTTTTGGCGCGCCAGCTTCTGATAGGCACTTCTGACCTTGCGATGAAAAGACAGTGTCTCTTCATCCAGGCGGTTGACCTGATCAGCACGATTCTGCGCGATTCGCTTAAGGCCCAGTTCGGAATCAATATCCAGATAAATCGTCAGTTCCGGCATCAAGCCATCAATTGCAAACTGATTGATCTGCCAGATGTTATCCTCGCCCAGGCCACGACCAGCGCCTTGGTAGGCAATTGAGCTGTCAACGTAGCGATCACAGAGAATTACCTTGCCGCTTTTTAGCGCTGGCATGATATCGGCAACCAGGTGCTGGCGCCGTGCTGCGGCAAACAGCAGTGCTTCCGTGCGCGGATCCATGTCGATATTGCGAGCGTCAAACAAGACATCCCGGATCTGCTCAGCGATATGGTTGCCGCCTGGCTCTCTGGTATACAAAACGCCATCCGATCCCAGCTGTTTTTGCAGGTCAGCCGTAATCTGGCGCATAACGCTGGTTTTACCTGCTCCATCTGGCCCTTCAAATGAAATAAATTTACCGTCCATTGTCGTTCCTCAACTACTGCTTGATTACGCTGTCGTTTAAATAGCCGTGCAGATGATTGCGGCGCGCTTTGGTATAAAGGTACAGATATTTTTGCTCCTGCAGCTTGGTTCGACTGTAGAGCTCATTGTCAACCTGCCCTTCATAGACAGCGTGCTCGGTTTCTTTGGCATGATCCCAACTATCCTTGACATTGTAGATCAGTTCCAACAGTTTTTGATTACCCAGCTCTTCAACGGCATGGGGATTGCGATGCTTAAAAAACATGATCTTCACCTACATTTCCGTCCTGCCTTGAACTGCTCTGAACAAGGTTACCTCATCAGTATAGTCGATATTGGCGCCAGCTGACAGTCCATGGGCCAAGCGGGTGACTCTGATGCCCGCCGGCTTGATCAGCTTGGCCAGATATTGTGCCGTGGTCTCGCCATCCAATGAGGCATTGGTTGCCACAATGATTTCTTTGACCTCGGTATTTTTCTGCAGGCGCTTAAGCAAAGCCGGGATGTTGATGTCCATTGGCCCCGTTCCTTCGCTTGGTGAGATGGAGCCGTGCAAGACATGATAGAGGCCATGGTATTCGTGCATCCGCTCCATTGCCATAATGTCTTGTGAATGCTCAACCACCAGAATCGTTGAACGATCACGCGACTTATCGCGGCAGATTGGACAAGGATCGTCTTCGGTAATAAAGCCACAGATGCTGCAGTAGTGCAGATCTTTTTTTACGCTTAAGAGCGAATTGGCAAAATCCTCAACGTCTTTTTGGTCCATCCCCAGTGTATAAAAAGCAAGGCGAGTCGCGGTTTTTTCGCCAATTCCCGGCAGCTTCATATAGCTGTCGATCAGTTTGGCAATTGGCTCAGGATACTGCATCGCCAAGCCTCCTTAAATGTTTAAGCCCTTAGTGTACTTGCCGAATTTTTGCTGCGTGGCGGCATCGACTTTTTCCAGACCATCATTAACGGCTGCCAAAACCAGATCGGCCAGCATGTCAACGTCATCAGGATCAACGGCTTGCGGATCAATCTGCAGGTCAGTCAGCTTTTTGTCGCCGGTAAAAGTGGCCTTGACCATTTCATCAGGCGAGACGCCAATAAATTCTTCCTTGGCCAGATTCTGCTGTTCTTCCATCATCTTTTGCTGCATCTTCTTAGCCTGCTTCATCATTTGTTGCATGTTCATTCCGCGCATCATAGTTATTATCCATCCTTTGCTTATGTTATTGCTTAATTATCTTCTATCTTTACCAAATCGCCAAACATTTGCTTGGCCTTATCAACCAGTGGATCGGTTTTAACCGGCGTGGCTGGCGCTGACTGAGCTGTTGAATCTTTTTTAGCAGTACCGGCCTTGCCATTATTTAAATAGCCATGCTCTACCAAATAGTTATGGCGAATCTTTGGCCACTGATCCATCGGCACGAATGCCACGCGCATCTCATTGCCAGACAGACGCTGCAGGCCAGCTTCCATATCTGCTGCTAGACTGCCGCTATTGGCACGCTGCAGCAAAAAACTGCTGTCAAATGAAACCACGACGCCTTGCGGACTGGCCGCTACCGGTTGGGAGGTATTGATCAGAGCTCGCTGCGGCGTATCCAGCATGTTAAGCAGATCACCCCAGATTTCCTGCAGCCCGCGCAGATTCTGCTTAGTGGCGTGTTCCAGAATTGGGTAGACGCGATCCAGCTTGACCGTCATCTTAGGCTGAATTTTATTGCCAGTATTGCTGCCTGCTCGTCGGACAATACGGGATGCCGAGCCGCTGCCGGTTTGTCTTAAGCCGGCAATTGCTGCCTGCAGCTGCTGAATCTCTTGCTGCAGCTGACCAATCGTCTGATTAAGCCGGGGATCCGACGCACTCGTTTTATTATCTTGCGGCTTGATTTGACTAAGCTTGACCGTCAAGACTTCCAAATAGACGTCAGGGTGCGTCGTAAAGCGCATCTCTTCTTGAATCTCATTTAACTCGTCGATCATTTGGTACAGCTCATCGGCACTGGCAGCCTGACTCAACTGCTGAAAATCGGCTTCCTTAAGTCCAGAGCCCGCAACGTTGACCAGCTGTGGCGATTCTTGATAAAGCAGCACGTCGCGAATAAATGAGATCAAGTCCTCGATGAAGCGCTGACCGTCCTTACCCTGATCCAGAATCTCTTTCATTGTATGCAGGGCCGCGGCACTTTGATGACTGGTCGTCTCATCAAAGTATTTTTTCAGCAGCTGCTTGGTGACGCTGCCGGTAACCAAAAGCGCGTCGTCCAGTTTGACTTGGTTATCGCTAAACGACAAGACCTGATCCAAAATACTCAGTGCGTCACGCATGCCACCCTCAGCAGCATTGGCAATTACCCAGAGCGCGTCATTTTCATATTCAACGTGCTTTTGATCCAGGATATACTGCATGCGCTCAAAAGCATCCTGAGCTGAGATCCGTCGAAAATCGAACCGCTGTACCCGACTGATGATAGTCAGCGGAATTTTATGCGGCTCGGTGGTTGCCAGGATAAAAATCACATTGGCTGGCGGTTCTTCCAGGGTTTTCAAAAGGGCATTGAACGCCCCGGTTGAAAGCATGTGCACTTCATCAATGATATAAACCTTGTAGTCGGCTTGAGTTGGCGCATACTTGGCCTTGTCGCGGATATCGCGTATTTCTTCGACCCCGTTGTTGGAAGCAGCATCAATTTCAATCACGTCGCCAAGCTGTCCATTAGTAATCGCCCGGCAGATCTCGCATTCATTGCAAGGTTCGCCGTCTTGCTGATGATGACAGTTAATGGCTTTAGCGAAGATTTTTGCCGCTGAGGTCTTGCCAGTTCCCCTTGGCCCGGCAAACAAATAAGCATGACTGATCTGCTTGGTTATGATCGCGTTTTTTAAAGTCTGCGTAACCACCTGCTGACCAACGATCTCGTCAAATCGCTGTGGCCGCCAAACTCGGTAAAGCGCCTGATAGCTCATCTTGACTGCTTCCTTTCTGGTAAAAATCCGTATTATCGTTATTATACTAGTAAAATCGTCGCAATTCGATTGAAAAAATATTTTGTACATAAAAAAAGCCGTGCGAAACGATCCACACAGCGGTTAATCTTCATAAAAAAACATGGGGCACAAGCTGTAGCGAACTTAGTGCTGCTTCCTTCCGGACCTGACACGATTCGTAGGCACAACCTTGCCCCATGACCTTACGGCAAATAATATCTTACACTATTTTAAAACTAAATGCCAGTCTTCTGTTAATTCTTTTGCTGAGCTGCTTTTTTAGCGGCTTTGCGTGCTTTGCGAACCCGTTTAAAAAATTGTTTGAGCAGCTGCTGACATTCTTTTTCTTTGACTCCTGATCTAATCTCAACTTGATGATTGAATCTTGAATCGCTCAGCAGGTGGTACAGGCTGTCGACCGTGCCGGCTTTAGGATTTTTGGCACCATAATATAAAGTACGAATTCGTGAGTTCATAATGGCACCGCTGCACATCATACACGGCTCCAGCGTTACGTACAGATCACATTCTTCCAGTCGCCAGCTTCCCAGATACTCGCAGGCTTCCATAATGGCCAGCAGTTCGGCATGATAGGCTGCATTTTGAAATCTCTCCCGCATGTTATGACCAGCACCGATCACCTTGCCATGATAGACAACGATGGCCCCAATCGGTACCTCATCCATTAATTCAGCCTGTCTTGCTTCTGCCAACGCCATTTCCATATAATCTTCCGGTTGCAAAATTTTTCTCCCTTATCAATTATTATTAATCAGTGTATAATGGTTTTTGTGATTTTTCTACCGTGTGAGTTATGAAGCAATCTTCATTGAAAATAAAAAATTTGCCGCAGCCGTCAGCACCTCAATCCCTTATCGCCTAGCCACTACATGTTGTATTGACGTTTTGCAAGCGCACATTATGTAGTATGTCAATGCTTGTAATTTCTCCATAACCCGCTATACTATAAAACATTAATTCAACGAAAAGTTAAAGGGGATTGAGATTTATGATTACTGTTTTCTCTAAAAACAACTGTATTCAATGCAAGATGACCAAAATGTTTCTAACGCAGCACCACGTTGACTTTGTTGAACACAATATTGACGAGCATCCAGAATATGTTGATCAACTGAAAGCTGACGGTTTTAAGGCAACGCCAGTAATCAAGCTGCCTGACGGTCAATCCTTTACCGGCTTCCGTCCTGACATGCTGAAGCAATTGGCTTAATTGTCAATTATACCGCGTTATTCCCGGGGATCGTTCAATCATTTTGCACGATGCCCGCTTTTTATTGCACTGGAAAAAGGAGTTATCCATGGCACTATCAGATATCGACCTCACCAAAGTAAAATACTACGACCTCAATAATGAACTCAACATTCCTAAAGACGGTCAAATCCAGCTTGATAAGGATCACGAAGCCTTAGCTGATTTTATCAAAGAAAACGTTTTGCCCAACACCAAACGCTTTGCTTCATTAAAGGAACGCTATGACTGGCTGGAAGAAAACGATTATATCGAAACCGGCTTTATGCACAAGTACCGCTTTGAATTCATCGAAAAGCTCTACGACTTTTTAAAGGCCCAGGATTTTCATTTTCATTCATTTATGGCGGCCTACAAGTTTTACGCTCAGTATGCCCTGCGAACCAACGACAAGGAATACTACCTGGAAAACTACATTGATCGCGTTGCCATGAACGCCTTGTTTTTGGCTGACGGCAATGAGGAACTGGCCATGCAGCTGGCCGATGAATTGATTCACCAGCGCTATCAGCCAGCTACGCCAACCTTTTTAAATGCTGGTCGCAAACGGCGCGGCGAATTCGTATCCTGTTTTGAGATTCAGGCAACCGATGATATGAACTCAATCGGACGGACGATCAATTCCGCCCTGCAGCTTTCCAAGATCGGCGGTGGCGTTGGCATCAACCTTTCCAACCTCCGTGAAGCGGGCGCACCAATCAAAAAGATCAAAGGTGCCGCCAGCGGGGTCGTCCCAGTCATGAAGCTTTTGGAGGACTCTTTTTCCTACTCAAATCAGCTGGGTCAGCGGCAAGGCGCTGGCGTAGTCTATCTAAGCGTCTTTCATCCTGATATCGTAGCCTTCTTGTCTGCCAAGAAAGAAAATGCTGATGAAAAGATTCGAATCAAGACGCTTTCGCTTGGGATTACCGTTCCCGATAAATTTTACGAACTGGTTGAAGCCAATCAAGAGATGTACTTGTTCAGTCCTTATGACGTTGAGCGCATCTATGGCGTGCCATTCTCGTACGTCGACATCACCAATGAATATGAGAATATGGTCGCTAACGATGCCATTACCAAATATAAGGTCAACGCTCGCGACTTGGAAGATGAGATCTCCAAGCTGCAGCAGGAGTCCGGCTACCCATACATCGTCAATCTGGATACCGTCAACCGTGCCAATCCAATCGACGGCAAGATCGTAATGAGCAACCTTTGTTCAGAAATTGCTCAGGTTCAGCGGCCGTCAATCGTTAACGATGATCAGACGTTTGCCAAGCTGGGGACCGACGTTTCTTGCAATCTTGGCTCCACCAATATCGCCAACATGATGGAAACGCCAGACTTTGGCCGCTCAGTTAGCGCCATGGTACGGGGACTGACCCATATCAGCGACATTGAGCACCTTGACGTCGTTCCGTCAATCGAGCACGGCAACGACATGGCTCACGCGATCGGTCTCGGTGCCATGGGACTGCACGGCTACCTGGCCAAGCACCATATTCAATACGGCTCGCCAGTCGCCCTGGAATTTACCAGTGTCTACTTTATGCTGCTCAACTATTGGACGATCAAAGCCTCCAACGACATTGCCCGTGAACGTCATGAAACGTTTGCCGAGTTTGAAAAGAGCACTTATGCAGATGGCTCCTACTTCGATAAATACGTCAGTCAAGACTGGGGTCCTAAGTCGGCAACGGTCAAGCAGCTGTTTGAAGGCATCTTTATTCCTGGCATTAAGGACTGGCAGGAACTCAAAGCGGCCGTGCAAAAAGATGGTCTCTACAACGCCTATCGCTTAGCCGTTGCCCCGAATGGATCGACGTCGTACATTGGCGACTCGACTTCCAGCCTGCACCCAATCATCAATCGAATTGAGGAACGGCAAGAAAAAATGATTGGCAAGATCTACTACCCGGCACCATACCTCAGCAACGATACCATGCCATACTACAAGTCGGCTTATGATACCGACATGCGCAGCGTGATCGATACCTATGCGGCTGCTCAGGAACATATTGATCAATCACTGGCAATGACGCTGTTTATGCGTTCCACGATTCCAGCCGGGATGTACGAATGGAAAAATAATCGGACTGATAAGATGACAACGCGTGACTTAAACATCCTGCGCCATTATGCTTATCAAAAAGGCATTAAATCCATCTACTACATTCGGACGTTTACCGATGATCAAGATGAGATCGGCGCCAACCAATGCGAAAGCTGCGTTATCTAACTTATTGGAATCATTAAAGACTAAAGGAGCCCCGTTTAATAATGAAGATTGAGAATTTTGTACCGCTTAAAAACTACCAGGCGATCAATTGGAATGAAGTCTCTGATATGATCGACAAGGCTACCTGGGAAAAACTAACCGAACAGTTCTGGTTGGATACTCGGATCCCGGTTTCCAACGACATGGATGATTGGCGAGAGCTTGATACTGATCATCAGTGGGTCGTCGGTCACGTCTTTGGTGGCTTGACGCTTTTGGATACGCTGCAGTCGGAAGCTGGTTTGACGGCACTGAAGGAAAACGTTAAGACCCAGCACGAAACGGCCGTACTTAACAATATTCAATTTATGGAATCAGTCCACGCCAAGTCTTATTCCACGATTTTTTCCACGCTGAACACCCCTGAAGAAATCAGCGAGATCTTTGACTGGTCTGATACTGAAGAATATCTGCAAAACAAGGCGACGCGGATCGGTAATCTTTACTTAGATCCAAGCGTCAGTCCTTTAAAGAAAAAAGTTGCCAACGTCTTTTTGGAAACGTTCCTGTTCTACTCCGGCTTCTACACGCCACTGTACTACCTGGGTCACAATAAGCTTAACAACGTGGCAGAAATCATCAAGCTGATCCTGCGTGATGAGTCCGTTCACGGCACCTACATCGGCTATAAGTTCCAAGTCGGCATGAAGGACCTGACCGAAAAACAGCAGCAGGATATGAAAGACTGGATGTACAATTTCTTATACGAACTTTATGATAACGAAGAAAAATACACTCACCTGCTGTACGACCAAGTTGGCTGGACCGATGAAGTCTTGACGTTCATTCGCTACAACGCCAATAAAGCCTTGATGAATCTGGGACAGGATCCGCTGTTCCCAGATACGGCCAGTGATGTCAACCCTGTCGTAATGAACGGTATTTCAACGACAACCTCCAACCACGACTTCTTCAGTCAGGTCGGCAACGGCTACCGACTCGGTGAGGTTGAGGCCATGCATGACAGCGACTACCATGTTGCTGATCCTAACGCCGGCAAAGACATCAACGAAAAAGACTAGTATAAAAAACGTGCGTAATGCAGCAGCTGCATTCGCACGTTTTTATTTGATGGATATTTCAGTGATCCTAGTCCTCACTGATTGCCGGTGAAGCCAGCCGTTCCTTAGCAAAGTGAATGATCAAGCCCAATGCCAGGCCAGCAATGCCAAATGAAAGCCAGCCGAAGCCAAGACTGAAGAATGGGAAGAATTTAGCTGCAAAGCTGATCATTGCCTGAACGGCAGCCGTATTATGCAGAATGGCCGGTGTTGCATTCATCATGTCAAAGAAAGCCGGAATCAGCGTAAAGCCAGTCGTGATGCGGTAAACCAGCGGATCATTTTTAAAGAGCGGCGACATGATCCCCATGATGATCAGCGTAATTGCCAATGGGTACAAGAACATCAAGATTGGCGTTGACCAGGCAATAATCTGATCCAAGCCCAGATTGGCAACTAAGAATGAGAGACCGCAGTTGAAGCGCAGGAATGCCTTGTAGGAAATCTTAGGGAAACGCCGGTGAAAATCTTGTGAAAAGGCAACTACCAGCCCCATTGCACTGGTCATGCAGGTCGTTGTTGCCAAAACTGCCAAGATTGCATCGCCTGCCGTGCCCAAGTAGTAGTTGGCAATCTGTTCCAAAGTCGTCCCGCCGTTATCAGCCATCTTAAAGTGAGCCAGACTGGTAGCACCAAGCCAGATCAAGGCAATGTAGATCAGAGCAATGCCAAAGATACCTAAAGCTCCTCCCTTAGCCGTTGCCCAGGAGATGTCGCGCTGACGCTTGATCCCTAATCCCTTGATCGCCGTAATAACCGTAATTCCAAATGCTAAAGCAGCCAGACAGTCCATCGTGTTGTAGCCTTGCAAAAAGCCGTTGGTAAATGAAGCATGCCGATAAGCAGCCGTGATGGCAGCTGAACCAGCATGTCCCATGGGGCTGATAAATGCCATAAAGAAAATGATAAACATCAAGCCTAAAAACAGCGGATTGAGCATTTTACCGATCGTATCAGTAATTCGTCCTTCACGTGTAGAGAAGTAGTACGTCAGGCCAAAGAAAGCTGCTGAATAGATCAAGATTCCCCAGGTGTTGGCACTGGCCGAAAGATGCGGTGCAATGCCAATCGCATATGAAACGGTTGCCGTCCGTGGCGTGGCAAACAAAGGTCCCAGCGTTGCATGAACCAAAATTAGAAAAATAAGTGCATACCAGGCACCATTAGGACGCGCCAGATCATAGATTCCGTTGGAGCGCGTAATACTGATTGCCAGCAGCGCCATCAGCGGCAAGAGCACTCCTGACATCAAAAAGCCGCCAGCCGCGCTTAGCCAATGCGCCCCTGCCATCTGACCCAAATGAACTGGAAAGATCAGATTGCCGGCACCAAAAAGCATCCCAAAAATTAATGATCCAATCAATAAAGCATTGCGGAAAGTCAATTTATTCGTATTCATAAAAATTAATCCCCTTTCAATCAACAAATGAATTTTAAAAAGAGATCTTAGCTAAGATTTCGTGATCAACGGAAAATAAAAGCGTCCTTTTCAAATCAGACCATGATTTGAAAAGGACGCTTTCGCGTGTTACCACCTTTTTTTGCTCAATCGTCGCCAATTAAGCCTCAACGCGTACGTGTTCATACGCTGGCGCGATCACGGGCGCACCCGTCCGACACTTCTTACGTCGCATCGGCCACTCACCGGCTACTTTCCAGTTATGGCTCCTGTCCCCGCTCACACTTCATCGGGGTCGCTGATCAGCCAGCCATAACCTTACTCTCCGGATCATCGTGTTTTGTTCCGTTGATTAACTTGTTTAATACTCTAAATCCTTCTTAATGAATTGTCAACCTTTTTCTCATATTTTTTTAATCAAAATCAAAAAAGACGGTCATGGATCCGCGACCGTCTTTTAAAGTTGAGATTTTAAGTTGAGAAGATTAATTGAGAGTGCTTGGAAATCAACAGCCTATTCTTCAGTTTCGACGCCAGTGCCTTCGTAGCAGCGTTCCAACAGTTCCTTAAGCTGGCTGACCAGTGGTTCAACCGGGTTAGCCGTCGTACATTGATCTTCATAAGCCAGAACGGCCAGTTGATCAACGACCTTGTCAAAGTCTTCGCGCTTAACGCCATTAGCTTTCAAGCTCAGCGTTACGCCACACTTATGAGCCAGTTCGATAATCTTTTGTACGTATGCTTCAACCAACTCTTCAGTCGTATCGCCCTTCAAGCCTAAGAAACGAGCAATCGCTGCATAGTCCTTGTCAGCACGGTAGTCTTCGTAATGTGGCCACATTGCCAGCTTGGTTGGCCGCTTAGCATTGAAACGAATTACTTGCGGCAGTGCAATCGCAATTACCAAACCGTGTGGCAGATCAAAGGCCCCACCCATCTTGTGAGCCAGAGAGTGCGTGATCCCCAAGAAAGCATTGGCAAAGGCCAAACCGGCAATCGTAGAGCTGTCATGCATCTTCTTGCGGGCCAGCTTGTCACCCTTGACGGATGCCTCAAGATTTTCCATAACGCCCTTAATGGCTTCCAGCGACCAGCCACGCGTGTAGTCGGTTGCCATTACGGAAACGTATGATTCAGTAGCGTGCGTCAAGACGTCCAGACCTGTCCAGGCCGTCGTGTTGGCTGGCACGGATTCAACGAACTGTGAGTCGACAATTGCGATGTCTGGCGTCAAGGCGTAGTCAGCCAGTGGGTACTTGACATGCGTCTTGGAGTTGGTGATAACCGCAAATGGCGTAACTTCAGAACCGGTACCAGAAGTCGTAGGAATCCCGATAAATTGTGCTTTCTTTGGCCGACCGATCTTGTAGGCCCGCTTACGGATATCAAGGTACTTTTGCCGAACCCCATTCCAAGTCGTGTCTGGGTGCTCATAGAACATCCACATTGCCTTAGCAGCGTCCATTGGTGAACCACCACCCAGTGCAATGATCGTGTCTGGCTGGAAGTCATTCATCCAGGCAACACCCTTGTCAACCGTATCCGTTGATGGGTCAGGTTCGATATCAGAGAAGATCTCATATTGAACCCGGTTGTTGCGCAGCCGCAGCTGATCAATAACCCGCTGAATGTAGCCGCGCTTAATCATTCCTGGACCGGTAACGATAAATGCCTTGTTGATATTTGGAATTTCTTTCAGGTACTTCAGTGAGTTCCGCTGGAAGTAGACCTTTGGCGGAATCTGTACCCATTGTGGATTATCACGACGCATAGCAACCTTCTTAATGTTCAGCAGATCCCAGTCAGAAACGTTGTGTGAGATCGAGTTGCTGCCGTATGAACCCGTCCCCAGCGTAAATGATGGCGTCATGTTGTTGTAGATATTACCGATACCACCAAGACCTGATGGCGAGTTGACGATGATTCGGGAAGCTTTCATCTTCAGTGAGTATTCCTTGATCAATTCATCATCGTTGGTGTGAATGGCTGCCGTGTGACCTTCACCACCGTAGGCCAGCAGTTCACTACAGATCCGGAATGCATCTTCACGACTCTTGGCACGGTACATCGTCAGTACAGGCGAAAGCTTTTCAGCTGACAGTGGATACTTAGGGCCAACCCCATCCAGCTCGGCAATCAGTACTTTGGTATTAGCTGGAACGTTTTTCAGCCCACACATTTCAGCAATATCATTTGCAGAACGACCAGCAATCGGACCACGGACCTGGTGCCGATCAGGATCGATGAAACCATTGGTAAACGTTGGAATCTCGCTTGGCTTCAAGAAGTAGCAGTTCCACTTCTTAAAGGCTTCTTTAACCTGGTCGTAGATTTCGTCGTCAATGACAACCGAGTTTTCAGTAGCACAGATCATCCCGTTGTCAAAGGTCTTTGATAATACGATGTCGTAGATGGAACGATCAATGTTGGCACTCTTTTCGATGTAGGCAGGACCGTTACCAGGACCGACACCCAAGGCAGGATTACCAGAACTGTAGGCTGCCTTAACCAGTCCAGGGCCACCAGTAGCCAGAATCGTAGCGATGCGAGGATTTTGCAGCAGTGCTGTCGTATTTTCACGGCTGCATTGTGGAATCCACTGAATTACGTCTTTTGGTGCCCCAGCGGCTTCAGCAGCGGCTTCCAAGATCTGACCAGTCTTCAGACATGACTTAAAGGCCTGTGGGTGGAATGAGAAGATAATCGTGTTCCGCGTCTTTAAGGCAATAATTGACTTAAAGATAACCGTTGACGTTGGGTTGGTAACTGGCACGACCCCAGCAATTACCCCCAGTGGATCAGCAATCGTAATCATTTGGTTTTCATCATCTTCATCGATAATGCCAACCGTCTTGTCATTACGAATATTGTTCCAGATATATTCACTGGCGTAGATATTCTTAATAGCCTTGTCTTCAGCTACCCCACGACCAGTTTCTTCAGCGGCTGAAACAGCCAGATCCATATGATGTTCTTCAGCGGCCAAAGCAAGGTTTTGACAGATTTTGTCAACCTGTTCTTGGCTAAATGTGCGTAATTGATCAAGAGCTTTTTCACTCTTATCAATCAAGCCGTTAATCAGTTCTTCAGCGATTTGTTCTTTGTCTTTAGGCTTTTCAGTGGCCTTAACAGTGGCTTTGGCTTTAACTGTCATTGCACTAGCTCCTTCTCGATTAATTACTTTTCAACAACTTTGTTATCCTTTGAACAATTATTACTATACTCTTTTTTCTAGATTTGTAAACACTTTTTGTGAAATAAATAACAATACCGATATCATAGAAAGCGATTACAATGTTATAACGTCAACCCTTGTCACAGTAAGAATAAAGCCTAAAAATATTTTTGTGTAGGACCATCATATTGGTTTTAAACGATTTCTCTTCACGTTTTTTGTACGCTGATTCACAACTTTTTTCAGCTATTTTTTATTTTTAATGGTCAAAATAGGGATTATTTGTATGATAATCTTTAAAATCCGTCTCGATTTCTCACAAATTAGCTCACCATTGAGCTATTTAACACATAAATAAAAGCTGTGGTCACCTCGATGATCACAGCCCTGATTTTTAAAAATTTTCAATTAGCTTTTTGCCAAGACCATTCATGATGAAGATAATCAGTGCGGTCAGGAAAAACGAGAACGTAACGTCCGAAAAGAAATGTGCGCCCACGATTACTCGGCTCAGAGCGATCACGACACCATAAACGATGCCGCCAATGAAAAAGCTCTTACGCTTATTGTTGGAAACGAACCATGAAAAAACGATGCATAGCGTTGCCGCCATCGTATGCCCAGATGGAAATGACTTATGCCCATTAACGCCATTGATCGTCAGCCAATTGGTAAATTCATGATTGCCACTCGTGAGTTCATATGGGCGATAGCGTCCCCACAGATCTTTTAAGGTCAGATTAACTTCCAATGCAAACCAAACCGTCAATGACGCCAAAACGGCGATTTTCATATAGCGTGTCAGCTGTTTAGTCGTTTTGTTCTTCAGCCACCATTGTACCAACAGCGTAAATATAACGAAAAACAGCAGCCAGACCATTATAATCGTTGCGCCTGCATAGCCGCCCGTTGCTGAGTCGCTGTTGGCCATTGCTATCGCTGTGCCATTTTTAAGATTGGTCTGTGCCGAATACAGATAGCCTAAGAATTCATTAACATACTGCTTGCTTTGCCAAAGCGACAGTGCAAGCCCGCCAATAAACAACGGTCCTGCCAGTATTTTTTCACAGTCACCCCGCCAGGCATAAGTCATCGCAATCTGTCCACATAAGGCAAAAATAAGATAAACCGGAAACTCGCCAAAAGTCTGGCAAAACGTCCCTACCCAGCTGTGATAATTAATTAAGGTATTGCTGATGGCTAAATCACCAAAATAGGCAATCGTTAATAAAATAATGCAGATAATTGCTGAAATGCCAAACAGCTTCTTTTGATTTTCTTCACTCAAATCAATCCCTCCTGTCAAGTTTTAGGATAGACAGTCAAAGTAAAGAAACGCCCCACTAATCAAGTTAATATTAGGTAAATTTATTTACAAAGGTATTTTTTATATAAATAAAATTATAATCTACTAATAGACATTAGATAATGATAATAAAAAAGACGACCGCACTGCGATCGTCTTTTTTATTATTAAGCTGAGACTACTTAAGGGTAACAGTAGCACCTGCGGCTTCAAGCTTTTCCTTGATGTCGTTGGCTTCGTCTTCCTTAACGTCTTCCTTGACAGCGGATGGTGCGTTGTCAACCAGGTCCTTAGCGTCCTTCAGGCCCAGACCAGTGATGTCCTTAACAGCCTTGATGACCTTAACCTTTGCAGAACCTGCAGAAGTCAGTTCAACAGTGAAGCTGTCCTTAGCAGCAGCTTCGCCACCGGCAGCACCGGCAACAGCAACTGGAGCAGCAGCAGAAACGTCGAATTCTTCTTCGATAGCCTTAACCAGGTCGTTAAGGTCAGAGATTGATGCTTCCTTCAGAGAAGCAATGATAGCATCCTTATCAAAAGCCATGTTTATTTTCCTCCAATATTTCGGTTTATGCGCTTAAGCGCAGATCTTTAAATTTAGCGGGTACGCTGAGAAACTTAGGCAGCTTCTTCTTCGCTCTTCTTGTCGGCAACAGCCTTGACTGCACGGGCAATCTTCCGCATTGGATCTTGCAGAGCACTTGCCAGCATGGACAGCAGGTCTTCGCGACTTGGCAGCGTAGCGTATTCGTTGATCTTGTCGAGGGTTTGAACCTTCTTTTCGATGAAGCCACCCTTGATTTCCAGAGCTTCGTGGTCGTCAGCAAACTTCTTCAGAATCTTTGCTGGGGCAATAGCATCTTCGTCAGAGAAGGCTACGGCCGTTGGACCAACGAACGTGCTCTTCAGATCTTCGTAGTCCGTACCTTCAACGGCACGTTCCAGAATCTTGTTCTTGATAACCATCATCTTGATGCCAGCATCACGCAGCTGCTTACGCAGATCCGTAACTTCGGCAACCGTCAGACCACGGTAGTCAACAACAATGGCCGTTTCAGCATTCGTCAGCATTTCGTTGACGTTCTTAACTGCTTCAGCCTTCTTAGCAATCGTTGCTTCGCTCATGAATTTCACCTCCTGCGATGTATTTTGATCGGATTTAAAAAAATCCCTATGACCGGCAGACATAGAGAAGGAACATTTCATTTCTTCCTCGGCAGGCATTAATTAAGGCTAGAGCCACCTGAGTCTTAGGCAGAGTCATATTTAATCAACTTTGCTAGTATAACAGGATTAGATCAAGATTGCAATAACATTCCTCCAAATTATTTCCAATTATAATTAGTTGCGTTTAATTTTTTCTCATGTTATTGTAAGTTTTGTAAATTTTTCCAGCGTCAAGAGGTGCGTTTAATGATTCAACACTATTTTAAAATCAATCAATCCTCATCCTCAGCTTCAATTTAAAAGCAGTTGAGGAATTTTGACGTACTCAAATCAACGGCAGCACCGAGTATGCTTAACTGCTTTAGAATTTTCTCAGCAGTTGAGCAGCTCGGTTTTTTGTTGGCAAAATGAATGGAGGATCTTTATATGGAAAAACAGCCACAAACAGAGCTGAAACGCTCGTTAGGGTTCGGCTCAGCACTTTCGATCGTAATTGGCACCATCATCGGTTCCGGCATCTTCTTTAAACAAGGCTCGGTCCTGGATAGTGCCGGATCTTCAACCATGGCCATCCTCGCTTGGGTTTTAGGAGGTATCATCACTTTAACGGCTGGCCTGACGATTGCCGAAATCGGTTCGCAGATGCCATATACCGGCGGCCTGTATGTCTATATCGAGAATCTTTACGGTCGCATCTGGGGCTTTTTAGCCGGTTGGATGCAGATTATCGTTTACGGTCCTGCAATTATTGCTTCCGTAGCTGGATTTATGAGTATTTTGATGGCTAATCTTTTTGGTCTCAGCTCCGCTTGGCGAATTCCCCTCGCTGTGATAACGATTCTTGCCATCGGTGCTATGAATATGCTGGAAAACCGTGTTGGAGCAGCATTTTCCGTAATTACTACGATTGCCAAAATGATTCCAATTGCTGCAATTATTATTTTTGGCCTATTTTGGGGACATCAGCACGCTTTTGGCCAGACGCTCAGCCAGGTACATCAATCGGCTGGTAATTTCGGTGTTGCCATCCTAGCAACTTTATTTGGCTATGATGGCTGGATTCTAATCGCCAATTTGGGTGGTGAAATGAAAAATCCACAAAAGCTGCTGCCTAAAGCGATCATTTTAGGAATCAGCGCCGTTTTATTGATCTATACCTTAATTACAATTGGCGTTCTCCGTTTTTTGCCAGTCCAAACAATCCATCGATTAGGGGAGAACACGACTGCCTATCTCGCGGTTAAAGCTTTTGGGACGATTGGCGGCAAGCTTTTGTCCATTGGTATTATCATTTCAATGATGGGAACGATCAACGGTAAGATGCTGACTTTCCCAAGAATCGTCTATGCCATGGCTAAACGGCGCGACATTCCATTTTCCCGGGCCTTGTCTTATCTGACCCCTAAAGGAAAATCACCGGTTGTCGCAACGCTTTTCATTATTCTGTTGGCTACCATTATGATGCTGTTTTTTGATCCTGATCACTTGTCGGATCTATGCGTATTTACCGTCTACTGTTTTTATATTTTAGCTTTCTTTGGCATCTTCATTCTTCGCAAGACCAATGAAGCACCCCGTCCATTCTCCACACCGCTTTATCCCTGGATTCCAATTATTGCAATTGCTGGCGGCATCTTTGTCTTGATCAGCGAAATCATCAATGATCCAGCCGGTGTCATGCTTTTTGCCGGCGTGGTCGTAATCGGGCTGCCCGTATTTTGGATTGTCAAAAAGCTTGATCAATCAGCTAATAATTAATTTTAAACAACTAAAGAAGCGATCGTGTTTTACTCTCACGATCGCTTTTTGATTTCAGTTTCTTTTATCATATTGCTTTCCAATTAATTCATCGATTCGTCATTTTTTTATATCATCTTAATTTTTATGGTGGTTTAAACATAAGATCGCCCCGTTTTAAATGGACATCAATCCTACCTGATCAGCTAAGCGAGAACTAAATATTTTCACAGCCCATTGGTATCAGCTCCATTCTTTTATCCTGTGGTGAAGCTATTTTGTTACTGCTCGAATCATCTTAATCATCAGATACCACCTCGGTCGCTCACCTGAAATGACTAACTATTTTCACAGCCCATTGGTATCAGCTCCATTCTTTTGTCCTGTGGTGAAGCTATTTTGTTACTGCTCGAATCATCTTAATCATCAGATACCACCTCGATCGCTCACCTGAAATGACTAACTATTTTCACAGCCCATTGGTATCAGCTCCATTCTTTTATCCTATGGTGAAGCTATTCTGTTACTGCTCGAATCATCTTAACCATTAGGCATCACCTCATTTGGTTGCTACCTTTGCTACATCTATATTATAGCACATAATGTTAGCGCTTACATGATTTCAGGCAAAAAAAGGTCATCAAAATTAATTGATGACCTTTTCAATTTTGAACCGTCGGCTTAGAAACTAGCCAGGTCAATCGTTACGCTAGGACCAAAAGTCGAAGCTACCGAAACGTGCTTGATGTAAGCACCGCGAACAGCTGCCGGACGAACCTTAACGATCGTTTCTTCAATCGTCTTCAGGTTTTCAACCAGCTTGTCCGTGTCAAAGGATGCCTTACCGAATGGAACAGCAACGTTGCCGTCACGGTCAGTCCGGTAGGTAACCTTGCCGGCCTTGGATTCAGAAACGGCCTTGGCTACGTCCATCGTAACCGTACCCGTCTTAGGGTTTGGCATCAAGCCCTTAGGGCCCAATACCCGACCCAGACGACCAACCAGTGGCATCATGTCTGGCGTTGCGATGGCAACGTCAAAGTCCAGCCAACCGTCTTGAATCTTGTCAACCAGGTCTTGGTCGCCAACGAAGTCTGCACCAGCAGCTTCAGCTTCCTTAGCCTTTTCACCCTTTGCAAACACAACAACGGTTTGGTCTTTACCAGTACCGTTTGGCAGCACTACGGCACCACGCAATTGTTGGTCCGCTTGCTTCGTGTCTACGTTCAAGTTAAATGCAACTTCGAGGGTTGAGTCGAAGTTTGCAAAGTCAATGTCTTTTACTAATTGTACCGCGTCGCTGACAGCGTATTCCTTCTTGGAATCAACCTTCTTCAGGGCGTCTTGGTACTTCTTACCGCGATGTTTAGCCATGTTGATGTTTTCCTCCTTGCAAATGTGGTCTAACGGAGTGTATACCTCCCACTAAGACTGTTCACTTTCATGAATCAGTCCGGTACGAGAAAGCTTAGCCTTCAACGACGAAGCCCATGCTCCGTGCCGTACCTTCGATCATGCGCATCGCTGCTTCAACGTCAGCGGCGTTAAGATCTTGCATCTTAGTTTCGGCGATTTGCTTAACTTGATCCTTGGTTACAGTAGCAACCTTCTTCGTGTTAGGTTCACCGGAACCGTGTTCAACACCAGCAGCCTTCTTCAGCAGTACAGCAGCAGGTGGCGTCTTCGTAATGAATTCGAACGAACGGTCTTCGTATACCGTAATTACAACAGGGATAATCATACCCTTTTGATCAGCAGTCCGTGCGTTGAACTCCTTAGTGAAGCCCATAATGTTAATACCTGCTTGACCAAGTGCAGGACCCACTGGAGGAGCCGGCGTAGCGGCACCTGCAGGGATTTGCAACTTGACAATGTTAGCTACTTTTTTTGCCACGAGACAAAACCTCCTTAGTCCGTGTTGTGGTAATGATGGGGTAGTAAGATTTGCCCCTCCCACTGTATGCGTTAAATAGCATACTCGAGAAGAATACCACTAAATCACTGTTTTTTCAATAGCCAGTTATTAAAAATGTCTTGATTATTCAACTGAATCGATTTGATCAAAACCAACCTCAGCTGAAGTCAGCCGGCCAAACATTTCAATCTCAGCCCGCAGTTTCAGCTTATCATGATCGACTTCGGTTACCTTGCCAACCATGTCAGCAAATGGCCCAGCAATGATCTTAACCGTATCACCGACTTTAACGTCAATATCAGTGCGTGGTGCTTCTTCTGAGTCGTCCATCCGCTTTAAAATGCGATCGACTTCTTCAGGCAGCAGTGGAGTTGGCTTGGAGCCACCACCGTGAGAACCCAAAAAGCCGGTTACACCTGGAGTATTCCGAGCGATGTACCATGCCTGATCAGTCATAACCATTTCGACCAAGACATAGCCAGGGAAAGTTTTTTCTTCAATTTCCTTAGCTTCACCATCTTTAACCTGACGAACCTTTTCTTCAGGTACGACAACCCGAAAAATATAGTCCTGCATTCCCATTGACTGAGCCCGGGATTCCAAATTGCTCTTAACTCGGTTTTCGTAGCCAGAATACGTGTGCAGCACGTACCAGCGCTTTTCAGTTGATTCCACGTTGTTCCTCCATTTTTGTAAAACCAAAAAAGTTCAAAATAAAAAACCCCGCCTAAAGCGAAGTCTCCTTAACCAAACAGCAGTATACCAGATTCTGTGCGATTTGACCAATAATTAGCCAACAATCAGCAGCATGAACTGGTGCAGCAGCCAGTCAATAATCGCAAAAAAGATAATAAAGAAAATCGTCAGCGAAACTACCGTAGTCGTGTCCCGCCGCGTTTCTTTAGCAGTTGGCCAGACTACCTTATGCATTTCAGCATTGACGCTCTTTACGAATTTTGTAAGTTTCATTGAAATCGTCCCTTATTTTGTTTCTCGATGCAAAGTATATTCACCACAGTGCTTGCAGAACTTGCTTAGTTCCAGACGCGATTCACGATCAGGCTTGACCGTTATCGTGTAGTTGCGCGCACCGCATTTGGTACATTCCAGTGCCGCTTTTTTCTGAGTCATCTGATGCCTCCAATTTTACCTGTCTAGCCTATCATGGACCCAGGTATAAAAGCAACTCACTTAAGCCCGCAAAGCCAAAATCAATTTCTTTCGACACCGTGATAAAGCCGATTGAATCGTCCGCCGATGACAGCCGAACTTTTTGCACAGTGCCGGCATGTCCATAAACAGACTGGCTACTAAAACCTCACGTTCAAAATTCGAAAGATCGTAATCTAAAAAGTTTTCAAAAATCAAACGACAATAGATTCGTTCCTCCATTGACTCTTGACTGGCGATTGGCAGCTGATCACTCAGACTCACCAGACAGTCTGCCGGAATTCTCTTTTGGGCACGACACTTGCGATACTGTCCCTTGGCAAAGTTTTCCAAAGAACGATAGAGATAGTGGCCAAACGATGCATTCTTTTGATCATCATAATGCAAAACGACCTGATAAAGCAGCTGATACATATTTGAAAGCCAATCATGCAAAGACAGATCAGCTGGATGATATTTTTGCCATGCATAGCAAAAAAGCCTTTGATAACTAACGAACAGTTTTTGAATTGCCAGTGGATTGCCACTTTTTGCTTCGCGTAAAATTGCTTTTTCAGCGGCTGACGCTAGAAAATCAGCGTCACCGATTCTCGCTTTCGTCATTTTCTTCCTCTCGTTAGCAAATGGATTCGGGTTGCCTTGACTGATCAGTAAACTGATAGAAAAGCAGTGCATCTTTACCTGATGCATTGCTCCGGCGATTTCCGTCTAAGGTCTGCACCCCTGCTTGTTATTTTTAATATACATGATAAGTAAAACGGTTACAAGGAGTAAATATACTTTCATATATTTACATCCATACCGTTTTTACTTATAAATAGAAAGCTAAGCTAATCTGAAGGTGCAGGCAGTCTCAAAAAGATCAAAAGACCCACCGCAAATAAGACAGCCAATGAGGCAGCTCCCTTGGTTGACTCGCCCGTCAGCTGCGTAACGAGTCCAACCAAAACAGGACCAATAATTGCTGAAAACTTCCCCAAAATATTGTAAAAGCCAAAAAACTCGCTGCTGTTTTCTTTAGGAATCAACTTGCCAAAATAAGAACGGCTCAATGCTTGAATCCCACCCTGACTGGTACCAACCAAAACCGCCAGAATCCAAAAATCACGCAGCGTCTTCAAGTGCAGAGCCTGTAGACAAATAAACAAGTAGACGCAGATTCCCAGCAATAAAGCCCGCCGCGTTGAAGTGCGATTGGCCAGCCAGCCGTACCAGATTGAGAACGGAAAGGCAATCAGCTGTACGACCAATAAAACGATCATCAGCATGGTAGTATTGATTCCCATATCAGATCCAATTGAGGTTGCCATCGTAAAAATCGTATCGACGCCGTCAATATAAAAGAAGTATGCAACCAAAAACCAAAACGCGGCTCGATATTGCCGAATATGCCGCATGGTTTTTATCACGCGGGCAAAACTGGCAGCAATCGGTTTTTGTTCTTTTGGCACGCTATAGCGCTGATGAGCATTTTTTAGAAACGGCATGCCAAAAATGATCCACCAAAGGCCAGCCAAGATAAAGCTGAAGCGCGCAATTCCATAATCGTTCAGCCAGCCAAAGCCATGACCCAGCTCAACTGTCAAAAAGATCAAAAAAGCCATGACGCCGCCCAGATACCCCATGCCATACCCAGTTGATGACAGAGCATCGATTTGACGATAATCGGCCACATCGGTCAAAAAGCTGTCATAAAAAAGGTTGCCGCCTGAATAGCCGATTGCTGATAAGACATAAACGATCAGCAGCCATTGCCAGGCATTTGGCGATAAAATCCCCAGAATCATCGTCATAATGATGCCCAAGCCAGCAAACCAGTTCAGCCAGCGTCGTTTGGCATAAGGATAATCCGCCATTGCTCCCAAAAAAGGTGCTAAAAGCGAAACGACCAAAGTTCCCGCGCTGTTGGCATATCCCCATAATGCCGTTGAGAGCGCGGCTGAGACCCCATTTTGGTGAGCAACCGCTTTAAAATATACTGGCAGGACCGCGGTTACGACCAAAATGCCATAGCCTGAATTTGCCCAGTCATAAAAGATCCATTGCCACTGCTGTTTGTTAAATTTCATGTTTCACTTCCTTAAAATTCCTTTGATCGGCTTGCCGGCAGTTGGTCTGGGATAGCTTAAGCCAAGCAGC
The DNA here is from genome assembly GCF_039955095.1 of Limosilactobacillus sp. WILCCON 0051. NCBI lineage: Bacteria > Bacillati > Bacillota > Bacilli > Lactobacillales > Lactobacillaceae > Limosilactobacillus > Limosilactobacillus allomucosae. The sequence continues at coordinate 294,817 of NZ_CP154878.1, read as the reverse complement.
TCAGCAAACGTCGGCCCTTCATCTACCAAATCGGCGTGCTCAACCCAGGCTCCTTTTTTGATATCCGGTCCATAAAAAACGGCGGTCGTAAAATAGTCTGGCTTATCAGCCCCATAGCCATGCACGCCACGGTAGCGGTCGCTTTTGCCCATCATTGACGGCAAGACCGATTCAACGACTGCCGGACGCTGGGCCTCATCAGTAAAGTACCAACCGGCTTTGGCCTCAACCAAAAACGTACAGCGCGGATCAGCCCCCAGTTTAACCGCCTGAGCACTGTCATAGATCTTTTCAATTCCCTTAATCCCAGCAATTTCTCGTCTGACCTCATCGTGATCGATTCCTGGCCGCACGTAGACGTAAGTTTCGCCATCGCAGGTTTTGGCCATTACCCGCCAATTGTTTTTAAAGGTTTGCTGGTTCTTGATCGGAGTCAGCCATCCTTTTTTAGCAAACAGCGTATTAAGGTGGATCATCTGGCTGACGTCAATCTGATAATGATCGCCAAGACAGACAAAATTGGTTTGTTCAAACGTTCCAGCATCCTTAGTTGCCTGAATCAGCTGACCGACTCTTTGATCCAAGCGCTGCAGTGCCTGTTTGGCTTGATCTGATCTTACGCCATAGCGATGCCGCATACTGTCCATGTCGACCAGATGAATCAAGGTTAGATCCGGCTTTTTGTGTTTTAACGTCCAGGATGCCATTGCCGTCACAAAATCATCCAGCCAGGGCTGCTTGATTCCTTTGCGCAAATGACCGAATTTATGATTCATCTGATACAAAAACCATGGTGAACTGGCTTTTAATGAGACCAATACCTGATTGGTCCAGATTCGATTGGGAAAAATCTCAGCTACGTTCCAGTCGATTCGGCTGCCAGCAGTTACCGGCCATAAAAAGGCTGCTGTCTTCAGTCCCGCAGAATGGGCAACGTCATAAAGCGTTGCAGCCTTGATTTCTTTTCGCTGATACCAATACCAATCTGGCGACTGCCTGGTCGGCTGCAGCTTGGTATTGTTGACGATTCCATGAACTGCCGGATATTGGCCAGTAATGATCGACGTGTGCGATGGATAGGTCAAAGTCGGAAAGATTCCCCGAACCTTTTTAACCCAGGTTCCCTGTTCAATTAAGCGTGCCAGATTCGGTGTCAGCTCGCGCAGCTCGTTTAGATCGCGAAACCCCATTGAATCGAGCGAAATTACTACCAGTCTGCGTCGTTTCATAAAATAATCACCTCAATTTTTCAATAAAAATAAAACCGCAGTGTCAGCCAACACTGCGGCATGATTTTAAAGCGGATGACGCGAATTAAAGCCTTGGTAGATCAAAAGACTGGCTGCGACACTGGCATTCAGACTTTGAACATGGCCAATCATTGGAATCGTCAGCATTTCATCACATGTTTTTTTCAGCAGCGGCGAAATCCCTTTTCCTTCATTGCCAATTACCAAGGCAACTGGGCCCTTAGCATCCCAGCGACGGTAATCGGTCCCCTGCATATCCGTGCCAAACAGCCACAGTCCGCGTTCTTTCAGCTCATTGGCCGTTTGTACCAGATTGGTTACCCGCGCTACAGGAACATGCTCAATTGCTCCGGTTGACGTTTTGGCAACGACTGAGGTCAAACCAACAGAACGCCGCTTAGGAATGATCAGACCATGAACTCCCGCTGCGTCAGCCGTTCTAAGAATTGAACCCAGATTATGCGGATCTGCCAGCTCGTCTAAAATCAAGAAAAACGGTGCCTCGTCATGTTTTTCGGCGTTGGCAAACAGATCGTCAATCGTTGCATACCGGTAAGCCGCAATTGCCAGCGCAACCCCCTGGTGATTTTGATGATTGGTCATTTGGTCCAGCTTGTTCTTAGGGACGTTTGAAATCACCAAATGCCGCTCCTTAGCCAGCTTGACGATCTGACCAATAATATCGGCTTTCAAGTCCTTTTGAATGAAAACCTTGTTGATTTCTTGATCAGATTTCAGCGCCATTACTGCTGGGTGACGGCCAATAATAAATTCTGGTTCATCAGTCTTCATGTTTTGTTCTTCCTGCCTCTACTTGCTTAATGCACCATTGCGCCAATTCATTGATTCGTTCAGACTGCCCTGACAGCTGCAGATAGCCAAATAAGGCTTCAAATCCAGTTGACATGCGATACGTCAGAACCGAGGTGTGCTTGGCATGAGTATAGCTGTTGGCATTGCGGCCACGCTTAAAATAGCTCCATTCGTCCTCAGTCAAGAGATCATCGGCCTTCATCAGCTCAATCAAAGCAGCCTGCGCCTTGGCCGAGACATAGTGGGTGGCTTGATGCTGCAAACGATTGGGCTTGCTCATTCCCAGTGCCAATAGATGTTGACGAATAAATACCTCATAGACGGCATCCCCCAGATAAGCCAGGGCAATACCATTTAATTGCTGATAGTCGGCTTTTTCCATTTTATTCCTTTCTGTAGCGCGTTCCTTGCGGGGTATCTTCTAGAATAATCCCCTGCGCTTTTAACTCATCGCGAATCTGATCGCTTAAGGCAAAGTTCTTAGCAGCCCGTGCCTGATTACGCTTGCTGATCAGATCTTTGATAGCTTGATCATCAATTTCGCAATTAGACGTTTCCAAACGTACGCCAAAGATCCCCAGCAGCGTTTCCAGCTCCTGTTTAAGCGTCTTGAGCGCCTCAGCCTTAACAACCGGCTTTTGGGCATAGACGTTGGCATATTTGACCAGCTCATAGACCGTAGCAATCCCGTTTTGGACGTTAATGTCATCATCCATTGCCGTAATAAACTGCTGCGTAAACGCCGCTACTCGCTGGGCAACTTCATCGTCATTGCCATCTTGAGCATCGCGCTGGCGATAGGTCAGGTTGTCATAGGTGTTGCGGATATGTTCCAGATTGTTTTGTGCATCCTGCAGATTGGCCTCGCTATATTGAATTGGCCGCCGATACTGAGTGGTTGCCATAAAGAAGCGCAGCACCTGCGGATCAACATGCTTGATGATGTCATGCACCGTAATGAAGTTATGCAGTGACTTGCTCATTTTTTCATTGTCCTTGCCAATCGTGACAAAGCCATTGTGCATCCAATAGCGGACGAACTGCTGACCAGTCTCCGCCTCGCTTTGCGCAATCTCATTTTCATGGTGCGGAAACTGCAGATCCTGACCTCCTGCATGAATATCAATCGTTTTGCCTAGGTAGCGCGTTGACATGACTGAGCATTCAATATGCCAGCCAGGCCGTCCCTGCCCCCATGGCGAATCCCAGTTGATCTCACCTGGTTTGGCAGCTTTCCAAAGCGCAAAGTCTAAAGGATCCTCTTTTTGCTGAATCTCTTCAGCTGTAATATGCTCACTGGCGCCAGTTTCCAAATCATTGATCGACTGTCCGGAAAGCGCGCCATAATGCTTAAACTTGCGCGTCCGATAATAAACGTTGCCATCTTTGACATAAGCATAGTCTTTTTCAATCAAGACCTTGATAAAGTCAATGATTTCAGGAATGCTTTCTGTCGCGCGCGGTCGCTTGGTAGCTGGTTCAATATTTAAAGCGGCCGTATCTTCCATAAAGGCCTTGATAAACTTGTCGGCCAGCTGTGGAACCGTAATGCCCTGTTCTGCAGCTGCCTTGATCATTTTGTCGTCAACATCGGTAAAGTTAGAGACGTAATTGACTTGATAGCCTTTGAACTCCAAATAGCGGCGTACGGTATCAAAGGCAATGGCACTGCGCGCGTTGCCGATATGGATATAGTTGTAGACCGTGGGACCACAGACGTACATGTTAACAACTCCAGGGTGCAAAGGCTTAAATTCTTCTTTTTTACGGGTAAGCGTATTATAAATAGTCAACATAACGCTGTAATCCTCCTTTAAAAGTAATTGCAATAACAGTATTTTACCACAATTCACTGCGATTCCTGGTTGGCGCATTAAAAATAAATTGTTAAGTCTTTGTTCATACTTTTTTCATAAAAGGGTGCTAATATTACAGATGTAGTCAAACGAGATAGCTTGGCTGCAATCAATTTAACCGAAACCTATTATTTTTCAATTACTCCTCCCAATAGTAACCGAAAAATACACATTTTTACGAAATCTCCCCCAAGATCTTCGTAATACTCCTCAAGCAGTGGCTCCCCCGGCCGCTGCTTTTTCTTTTGCCTAATGCTAAAACAGCCTGGTCACCAGCTCAGCCAATGGTGCATACAATCTTCTTAACAGCGCCACCCAGCCGGCAGCCATCACCATCGTACTGAAGACATCGCTTGGATAGTGAGCTCTTAAGACCAATCTGGATGCCGCAACCAACATTAGCCAAACCAGGCCTAAGCTTCCTGTCCATGGCGTCGGCCAAAGTGCCCAGATCATCAGCACCAAAACCGTCGTTCCCAAAACATGTCCACTGGGAAAGCTATAGCCATCGTCGCCTGGCAGATGCTGGTCAGGCCGCTTGCGCTTAAAATACAATTTAACGCCAATCCCCAGTGCGTCCAGGCTGCCCAGAGTTGCCAAGGCCCAAAACGCCGTGATTAAATCATCAGTCAGCCATAAAACACCGGCTAAGACAAACGCATAGCCGACCGTGAGCTTAGGCTGACCAATCCAAGCCACACCGCGCCAAAAAGAACTGTTTTGCCGATTAGGTATCTGATCATGCAGTCTTTGATCCAAACGATAAAAAGCCGGCCAGTATTTTAAAGACCAGCTCATAAAGATCAAGGTCGCCAAGGCTGCCAGCATCTGCAGCGCATCGTTTTGTGCGGGAGTGATTCGCATGTCTTCCTCCTTTTGACCTCGCATCATCTTGAATTATCCAAACATTCAAGTCAAACAAAATGGGATCCTGATTCGGTCAAGCCGAATATCGGATCCCATTTTTAGTTTGATTTAACGCCAAATTGGTCGTCAGTCATCAAAATCTTAAAGCTTGCCGTTCTCTACTCGGTCGATCATGTCGTCCAGACGAGCCAGCGTAGTCTTTTGACCAATCAGTTCAATGCTTTCCGGCAGTTGTGGGCCGTGAGTTTCATGCGTGATCGCGATCCGCAGCGGCATCCACAGCTTACGTCCCTTAACCTTGGTATCGTTCTGCACGCCTTTGATGCAGCGCAGAATGGATGTGGCATCCATAAAGTCCAAGGCAGCAATCTTGTCACGGAAATCGCGCAGCACGACGGCAACCGTTTCAGCACTCATTTCTTCTTTGGCTTCGTCAGTCAGGATCTGTGGTTCTTCGACAAATGGCTTAGCATATTGAAGAATTTCTTCACCATAAGAGATTTCCCGCTTGAAGATTTCAACGATCCGCCGCATCCATTCGATCTTGTACGGATCAGCATGTTTTTCAATCAAGCCGGCATTGATCAAAAGCGGCATGGCAACATTAAAGACTTCATCCACGTCGGAATTCTTCATGTATTGGTTATTGATCCAGCGCAGCTTCTTGCGGTCAAAGGCAGCTGGCGACTTGGACAGACGCGTTTCATCATACATCTTGACGAATTCTTTAAGTGAGAAGATCTCGTCTTCGCCAACTGGTGACCAGCCCAGCAGAATAATAAAGTTGTCCATGGCTTCTGGCAGATATCCCAGGTCGCGGTACTGTTCGATAAACTGCAGCACGGATTCATCACGCTTGGAGAGCTTCTTACCCGTTTCGTTGTTGATGATCAGCGCCATGTGACCAAACTTTGGTGCTTCCCAGCCTAAAGCTTCGTAGATCATCATCTGCTTTGGCGTGTTGGAAACATGATCATCCCCACGGAAGACGTGGCTGATCTTCATCAGATGATCATCAACGACTACGGCAAAGTTGTAGGTTGGCATGCCATCACGCTTCATAATGACAAAGTCGCCGCCAACTGAAGCCGAGTCAAATGACAATGGCCCTTTAACGATATCATCCCAAGCATACGTGTGATCCTTTGGCACGCGGAAACGAATAACCGGTTTTAGACCTTTTGCTTCAGCATCTGCTTGCGCCTGCTTGATTTCTTCATCAGTCATGCCAGCATATTCATATTCGTAATGAGGCATCTGGTGAGCCGCTTTTTGCCGTTCCCGTTGTTCAGCCAGCTCATCTTCGGTCATGTAGGACTTGTAGGCCAGGTCCTTGTCCATCAGTTCCTGAACATACTTTTCATAAATGTCCTTGCGTTCTGATTGACGATATGGACCATAGTCGCCACCGATGTCAGGACCTTCATCCCAGTCCAGTCCCATCCACTTCAGATTGTCCAGCTGACTGCGTTCGCCATCCGCGATGTTACGCTTCGTATCAGTATCCTCAATCCGAATGATGAATTTACCATGGTAGTGACGTGCGAACAGGTAGTTGAACAGCGCCGTCCGTGCGTTACCAATGTGCAGGTGTCCAGTCGGGCTAGGCGCATAGCGAACCCGAATTTCGTTTTTTGACAAGTTGTTCCGCCTCTTTCATAAAAATTGAAAATATTTCTATTCTAGTGTACCGTGCAATGCTTAAATTGCAAATACTAGTTTTTGCGATTATTGCGATCGTTATTCTTATGATCGGTCTTTTTGGTTGATTCTGCCAATCGTTTCTGCTCTTGACGCTCGCTGCCGTCAATGCCGTGCGATGACGCTGAATGCACTGGACGCGCGAAGATCATCCGGCCGGCATCAGTCTGCAGCGCACTGGTTACCTCAACGTCCAGCTGCTCGTTCATGTAGTAGCGGCCATCTTCAACCACGACCATCGTACCATCATCTAGATAGGCAACCCCTTGTTGACGCTCGGTCCCTTTCTTAACGACTACGACCGTCAGCTGTTCACCTGGAATCACGCGCGGTCGCAATGATTTGGCCAGGTTATTGATGTTAAGCACCTGTACGTTTTGGAATTGAATGACCTTGTTTAGATTGTAGTCGTTGGTAACGATCACGCCATCAACCTTCTTGGCTAGCGCAATCAGCTTTTCATCGACTTCTTTGATATCTTCAAAGTCGCCTTTATACATTTCAACTGGAACGATCTTTTCGCTGCGCAGCTTGTTTAAGATATCCAAGCCGCGTCGTCCCCGTACGCGCTTGATGCTTTCGCCGGCATCCGCGATATACTGCAGCTCATAAAGCACAAAATTCGGTACCAAAAGCGTCCCTTCCAAAAAGCCGGTCTTGACCAAATCATAAATGCGACCGTCAATCAGGATGTTGGTATCCAAAATCTTATAGTGATGATAGTTTTCATCCTGACGCTTGATTACCTGGGCTTCTTGATCATCTCGTCCACGTCGCGTTAAAAGTCTGCGCCATTCATCCTGACGCGTGGTTCCCAGATGAAAGCCCAGATAGCTGAACAGGATCATCAAAAGTACTGGCAAGACATTATTGACAACGGGAATACTCAATCGCCACAGTGGAATTGAGATCAAAATCGCCAATATCAAGCCAAAGATTGTTGAAATCGCCCCAAAGAGCAGATAGGTCAGACTCTTTTTAGTCAGTGCGTTTTCTGCCCTTTTCAGCATCTTGATCGTCCAGTCAGTCAGCAGCAGAGAAATCAGCCAAAAAACAAGTGCTCCAATCAAAAAATCAATTGCTGACTCAATTGGCCGTGCCAGCTGAACGCCAAGCTGATTACGCATGGCAATCCAAATCGGTGGTAGATAGTAAAAACCAATTGCCGCCCCCACGATTACGAACAGCAGTCTAATAATTCTCTTTCTCACCTGCAGCCCTCCTTTGATAAATCGTTATGGTGTCGTAATTTCTATTTTACGCTAATGCGAGTCGTAATGCCTCATTTATAGTCGTAACGCCGACCACTTCAATATCAGCTGGCGGATTCCAACCCTGCAGATTGTTTTTAGGAACCAAAATTCGTTTAAAGCCCAGCTTAGCCGCTTCAGCAACCCGCTGCTCAATGCGGCTGACACGACGAATCTCACCGGTCAGCCCAACTTCGCCGACAAAGGCATCATCAGGACGCGTCCCCTTGTCACGGTAGCTGGAGGCAATCGCGATGGCAATCGCCAGATCAATCGCTGGCTCATCCAATTTCACGCCCCCGGCTGCCTTAAGATAGGCATCTTGATTCTGCAGCATAAGGTTGGCACGCTTTTCTAAAACCGCCATGATCAAAGAGACCCGATTCCGATTCAAGCCCGTCGCCGTGCGTTGAGCATTGCCAAAGACAGTCGGCGTAACCAGAGCCTGAATCTCAACCAGGATTGGCCGCGTTCCTTCCAAAGAAACCACGACGGCTGAGCCAGTGGCATCCTGGAGCCGCTCTTCCAAAAAGATCTCAGATGGGTTTTTGACCTCTGCCAGCCCTGCCGTGCGCATTTCAAAGATTCCCAGTTCATTGGTCGAGCCAAAACGATTCTTAACCGCCCGCAAGATTCGATAGGTATGATGCAGATCGCCTTCAAAGTACAAAACGGTATCAACCATGTGTTCCAAGATTTTAGGCCCTGCCAGCGCGCCGCCTTTAGTAACGTGGCCAACGACAAAAATCGTAATGTTCTTGCTTTTGGCAATCTGCATCAGCTGCGCGGTAACCTCTCTGATCTGCGACACGCTCCCGATCGCACTGTTGACATCGGTTGCCTGCATGGTCTGGACCGAATCGATCACCACGTATTCAGGATTCAGATCGTCAATCGTTGCCCGAATGCTGTCCATACTGGTCTCAGGGTAGATGTAGAAATCATCGCCGGCTACTGCCAGCCGTTCGGCACGCATTTTGATCTGCGCACCGCTTTCCTCACCCGAAACATACAGAACGGAATGCCCCTCATCGCTGAGCTGGCCTGAAACCTGCAGCAAAAGCGTTGACTTGCCGATTCCCGGATCCCCGCCAATCAAAATCAGTGATCCTGGTACGATGCCGCCGCCTAAAACACGATTAAGCTCATTTAGCTTAGTCTTGACGCGCGGCAGCTTTTGCGCATCGATATCCTTAACGCGCTGCGGTTTGGCAACGATTCCCGTCAAAGTCGACGAGTGCCGCGTTGTACTTTGCGCATTTGCCGTCTCAACGCGTTCTTCAACCAGAGTATTCCACTGACCGCAGTTGGGGCAGCGGCCAAGGTAACGCGGCGAATTATAGCCGCAGTTTTGACAGATATACTGGGTTTTGACTTTCGCCATATGCATTTCCTTTCTTGATAAAAACTGGTTATCTGGAATTATTTTTTAGTTGAGCCAAAGCCGCCCGCCCGATCGTTTTTAGGCATTGACTCATCGTCAGCCGTTAAGTATGGCATAAAGATGCCCTGTGCGATTCGCTCGCCTTTTTTTACATGGTAGTCGAAGAGACCATAGTTCAGTAGCTGTACGAAAATCTCGCCTTCATTGGCTGGATTGTTGTAGTAGTCAGCATCAATGATTCCAACGCCATTGGGCAGAATCAGCCGCCGCTTTAAAGGACCGCTGGAACGATTAAAGAGCATCAGCACCTCATCAGGCTGCATATAAGCCTTGATCCCAGTAGGCACCAGCACTGGCTTGAGCGCCTGATCGCCAGCCGTCAGCTCTTCTTCTCCCGGCTTGGCAGCATGTTTAATGGCATGCAGCGCTTTAAAAAGGCCCTGTTTCCAGATCGAAGGCACCACAAAATCAGCTGCTGCCTCAAAATCATAGCCGGCTGCCTGTTTGGTTTGCCGCTGCGGCAGGCTTAGGCCGGCATCAGCATACTTGGCAACAATCTCAAATCCTCTTTTTTTCATTTCTTCACCTCTAGAATTTTTCCGTTCAGTTTTTATATTTTAATCGTAATTTATCTTTAAACTAGTCCAGCATTTAATTGTAGCATGTTAATCCTTGACAATCATTTCAGAACCATGGAAAATCAAGTTGGATTGAATTTATTAATGATGGAGGGGACAAAAATGCAATTTGTAACGGAACCGCATCGCATCAGTGCTATCGATGATAATGGCAAATGGGTCGGCGACATCAGCTTTCCGCCTGTTGCCGGCTACCCTGACCGCGTCGTAGCAGAGCGTGTTTTTGTCGCTCCTGAAGGTCGTGGCCATGGACTGGCGGCCGAGCTTACCAAGCGCTTCGTCGATTATGCCCATGAACGCCATCTGACAGTTAAACTGATGTGTCCATATGTTAAAGCGGCATTCCGTGATCATCCGGAATACCAGGATCTGCTATTGCCGGAGGATCGCTTTAATCAATAAAGGAGCGTTCTATATGGACCAAAATGAATTAAAATCGCTTGTTGGCCGAGCTGCCGTTGAATACATCAAAGACGGCATGATCGTTGGTTTGGGTACTGGCTCGACTGTTCGCTACATGGTTGACGCGTTGGGCGAACGCGTTAAAAATGAAGGCTTGAGCATCGTCGGCGTCACGACCTCCAATCGCACGACCAAGCAGGCACAAAGTCTTGGCATCACCATCAAAGACATTGATGAAGTCGACCACATCGACCTCACGATTGATGGCGCAGATGAAATCAGCGACGACTTCCAAGGCATCAAAGGTGGCGGTGGCGCCCTGCTTTGGGAAAAAATCGTTGCCGACATCTCAAAGCATTACATGTGGATCGTTGATGAAAGCAAGATGGTTCACCAGCTGGGAGCTTTCCCGCTGCCAGTTGAGGTGATCCCGTTCGGTGCTCAGCATGTCTTTAACAAGCTGGCTGCTAAGGGCTACCAGCCAACTTGGCGGATGGATGGCGATCAGCGCTACCGTACCGATGAAAATGACTACATCATCGATCTGCACCTGGGCAAAATCGATGATCCGCAAGCCATGGCCGAAGAACTGATTCACATGGTTGGCGTTGTTGAGCACGGCTTGTTCTTAAACCGAGTCAATGACGTTATCGTTGGTCGGCAAAATGGGCCAGAAATCCTGCATGCCCGCTAAGTCAACCACCATCGGCTAAAGTCGATGGCTTGTGGGCAAACACCCCTGTATTGAGTGTCTGAACCACAATTTGCATAGATACGGACGATTTACTCAAACAGCCGCAGTTGCTTGAGCAGTGATCATCTAATTACCAATGCCTTTTACATTCCCAGGTTGCCATAGGAATGAGCCTAGTTTTTTGACTAGGCTTTTTGTTGTTTCTGGAGTCCTTTTTCTAAAATATTCAGTGCTGCATTGTAATCACGGATATGATGAACATGGCACTTTGGACATATCCATTCACGATCTGCCAGTGTCAGCTTTTCGGTCCCGTCACTTCCCATTACAAAGCCACAGTCATGACAGGCTTGGGTCGTGTTTTTAGGGCTGACCGTGATAAATTGACGGTCATAAAGGTCGGCTTTGTATGATAACATACCCAAGAAAGACCGCCAGCCAACATCACTGATGCTCATTGCCAAGGCATGATTTTTTAACAGATTCTTACTCCTCAATTCTTCAGCTACAACGAGATCTTGGTTCTTGATCAATGCTGTAGACGTGCGTTGGAGAAAATCATGGCGGCGGTCAAATACCCGTGCATGGATCTTAGCGACTAACAAACGCTGCTTCTGGTAGTTTTTGCTTTCTCGCAAGGAACGCTGCTCTTTTTTAGCCCGGCGCTGGCGGCGTGAAAGAGTGCGCTGTGCTTTAGCTAATTTTCCCTTGATTGTTCGATAGTAGCGTGGGTTAGCAATGGTTCGACCATCACTGGCAGTCAGAAAGTTTTCTGTATTTAGATCAATGCCAATTTGCCGATTAGTGCGGCTAAGCTTAGGAACAAACGGTGTATCGGAACCTAATTGCAGCGACAAAAAGAACCGATCGGCTGCATCTTTGGAAATGGTCACCGTACCGATGCGTGTTTCGCCTTGACGATCCAATAGTCGCTGCTGAGCGCCTTTGATCCGCAAACGTCCTAGTTTAGGCACCACAATATGTTTGCGATCTTCAAAGCAGACGGTACCGTTGTCTAGCCGGGCCGTCTTTTGTTTTGGATATTGACAGTTGGTCTGGTATCGCCAGGCATAGCTTTTACGATGAAATTTTGGCACACCAGCTTCATGAAACTTGCGAAAAGCGTTCCAAGCCTTGTGATAGTTTTGAATGGCATTAGCCTTAGCAAGACTGTCAATACGCTTATCTTCTAAAAACTGGAAATGATTTGACATCTGCTTAGCATTTTGACGAAGCTTTAGCTGTTGGATCCGATCCTGAACCGTGTCAATCGACAGTTTGATTCGGTTTAATTGCCAGAGTTCTTTACCGATCGCAACCATCTCATTATAGATGAAACGACTGGCATCGCTGTTAACCTTGATTATTTGTTTCTGATAATCACTCGGATAGATGCGAATCTTCAATCCATAATGATATTCTAACTGTGCCATTGACTTCATTTTTTCACCTCCTTTAATTGGATTATATCATCAGCTAATGACTATAACGATTGAGGCGTTCTTAATGACTAAAGAAAAGATTCAAGACGCAGTTTATACTCGTCGCTTTGTCTATAATTTTCATTATCACTTAATCTGGGTAACTAAGTATCGTCACCAGACTTTTTCAACTAAGGAACTGATAGACGAAATGAAAGACATATTGCGAATGGTTGAAAAGATAACGATATTGTGATGGAAAAGCTGGAAGTCATCCTGGATCATGTTCATGTACTGATCAGTTTTCCACCTAGCAAGGTGCTAACCAACGCTATCAAAGCACTAAAGGGGCGTAGTGCATTCATCTTTCTCAAACGACATCCAGAAATTCGACAATCACAATATTGGGGTGGTCATTTATGGTCTCACAGCTACTATATGAGTACGCTTGGCAATATGAGTAAAGATGTAGTAGAAAACTATATCAACAATCAAAAATACAATGCACTCCAAAAGAAAAAGTGTCCAAATGGACGTTGAGTGAGCCTATCCATCCCATGACTAAAGTCACGGGATTTTCGGCTAGGCATAATTAAAAAGGCTCAGCCGCGCAGAATGCCCGGTGAGCCTTTTTTGATTACTTTTTTGGCGTGAATCAGACATTCGACTATAATTAAGTCATTATCTTAAAGGAGTGATTTTTTTGAGTTTTGTCATTAATGCCGACCAACTGAAAGATTTCAAGCAAGACTATGCCAACCGTCAAGAGACTCGGATTCTTGAACGGACCGTCGCCAAAAACGGGGTCAAGGCCGCCAGCTTTGACTGGCATGCCATTGCCGACAATGACCAGCACTTTTCAATTGATCTGGCAACCGGTGACGTCGCCGATCAAAAACAGTCGGGACGCTGCTGGCTGTTTGCTGCTTTAAACACGATGCGTCACAACATGCAGAACCGTTTCAATCTGCCGGATGATTTCGAGTTGTCACAATCCTATGCCTTCTTCTGGGACAAGTTTGAAAAGGCCAACTGGTTTTATGAAAACATCATTCAGACTGCCGATCTGGATATTGACGATCGCAAGGTAGCCTGGCTTTTGGATGCACCCCAATCTGATGGTGGTCAATGGGACATGCTGTGTGCATTGATTGAAAAGTACGGGGTCGTACCTAAGTCGGCTCAGCCCGAAACCTACAATTCCAGCCGCTCAAACGAAATCAATGCTGTTTTGAACAATCAATTGCGTCATGATGCCGTAATTCTGCGTCGATTGGTTCATGACCAGGCCAGCGAATCCCAGATCAACGCCACGCGCAAAGAAATGCTCAACACCGTCTACCGCATGCTGGCATATGCTTTTGGCGAACCGGTACAGACCTTTGATTTTGAATATCGGACTAAAAAAGACAAGCAGTTCCATCGCGACAGCAATCTGACACCGGTAGCATTCTTTGATAAGTACGTTGGCTGGGATCTGAGCGAATACGTCTCCATCATTCAGGCACCAACCAAAGACAAGGCCTACCACAAGACCTACACGATCGAGATGCTGGGAAACGTGGTTGGTGGTCGTCAAGTCAAGCACTTAAACCTTTCAATGACGGAATTAAAGGAACTGGCCGTCAAGCAGCTGCAAAATGGCGAGAGCGTCTGGTTCGGCTCTGACGTTGTCAAATATTCCGAAACCAAGCTGGGAATTCTGGCTCTCAACACGTATGGCTATGAAGATCTGTTCGATACAAAACTGACCATGAATAAGGCTGACATGCTGGACTATCATCAGTCAATGATGGATCACGCCATGGTCTTGACCGGGGTTGATCTGGTCGATGGCAAGCCAGCCAAATGGAAGGTTGAGAATTCATGGGGACCAAAAGTCGGTGAAAAAGGCTACTTTGTCATGAGTGATGAGTGGATGGATCAATACGTCTACCAAATCGTCGTCAACAAAAAATATCTCAGTGATGAACTCAAGGCTGACCAGGCTCAAGAACCAATCGTCCTCAAGCCATGGGATCCAATGGGAACTTTAGCCTAACAACGGCTTGACAGCTGCAATCAAAAAACTCATTGTCTAATCAGGCAATGAGTTTTTTAGTCTATTTAACGTTGCGATCCAAGAACTCGCGGGCAATGTCATAAATCTGCTGACTCCAGAAGTCGCGCTCATGAACGGCACCCCGCACTCGGTAGGCCTCAACGGCGACATGATGCTTTTCCAGCTCATGATACATGTCTTCCATTTCATGATATGGCACAGTCTTGTCAGCATCCCCGTGCATCAGCAGAAATGGCGGATATTGCTGATTATCCTTGACTTGATATAATGGGCTCATTTCCCGCTTGATGGCTGACCATTTTGTTGGATCGGTACCAAACAGACAAAACTGCATGGCATCCGAGCCGGGCACGTTTTTGGAAAAATCAAACGTATCAGCAACGTCCGTTGGGGCAAAACAGCTGATTACGGCATCAACGGCATCCGACTGATCAGCATAGTCAGCCGTCTCATAACGCGGATCATTCGGCGTCAGCGCGGTTAAAAGTGCAGCGTTGGCCCCAGACGAGGTTCCCCAGATGCCAACCCGATCAGGATCAATTTGATATTCAGCAGCATGGGCTCGCAGATAGCGAATCGCAGTCTTGACATCCTGTAAAAACGCCGGAAAAGCATGTCCATCCAAGGCGCTGCGATGCTGAACGGTTGCCACGATATAGCCGGCATGGACGAACTGGACTAATTGCGGAATCTTTTCACCTAAAGTCGGGGTCGTCCAAGAGCTGCCTTGAACAAAAACCAGCAGTGGTCGCTTGGCTTGCGGTAAATCCTTGTAGCGCTGCGTCCATGGTGCCAGAATCGACATTTTCTGTGCCTCGCCATCAGCTGCTGAATAGACGATATCTTCAATCAGTCTGACTTGACCGGCCAGTGTAGGATTGTTGGAGATTTCTTTAATTGACATGCTGTTCACCATCCGTAATAAATTTTTTCTCGATAATGTTCAAGTGATCGTCAAACCGGTATAAAATCGGCTCACCATTTGGCACCTCTACTTGATCGATCTGATCGTCGGCAATCGAATCCAGATATTTGATCAAGGCTCGCAGCGAACTGCCATGCGCAACGATCAGCTGATTTCTGCCATCCAGAAGTCGTGGGGCGATCTGATCCTGCCAATATGGCAACAGCCGCTCCTGGGTCATCTTAAGGCTTTCGCTAAGCGGCACCTTTACCCCTAAACGATCATAGCGTCGTTCATGGGTGCGTTTTTTAAGCATTGGCGGTCGTTTTAAAAAGCCGCGCCGCCACTGATGCAAAGTTGCCGCGCCGACCTCTTTTTTAACCGCGTCCTTGTTTAAGCCGCTTAAAGCTCCATAATGACGCTCATTCAGTCGCCAAGTCTTATGAATCGGCAACCAGAGCTGATCGATTTTTTCCAGAATCAAGTTGGCCGTAATAATTGCCCGCTGCATGTAGGAAACATGAACATCATCAAACTGCAGGCCTAATTTTGCCAATTGATCGCCAACCTGTTTGCCCTGCTGAATTCCCAATTTGGTGAGCGGTGCATCGCTCCATCCCGTAAAAACGTTATCCTTATTGGCCTGACTCTGACCATGTCTAACGATTACCAGTGTTGCCGTCATCAATAAACTTCCCCCTTATGCTGCTGCTTTAACTATAACGCAAATCACCGAGCGAAACGACTAATCAGACCAATAAAACTTTTTCTTAAAGATAAATGCCAAACGGCCAGCTCGTCTGGATTCGACAGGCTGACCGCTCATTTCTTATTTATGCTTAATTGAAGATTCAGCAACTTTAGCCATTAACTAATGGACCAAGGTTTTAATTGCCACCATTAAAATTGGAATCACGATGATTGAAAGCGTGGTGGTCTCAGTTACCATAATTGCAGCATAGTTGTAGTCAGCATGATACATTCGCGAAACGACCGGCGCATTAGTCATGACTGGCATTGCCGCCTGCAGAATAAAGACCTGTTTCATCATCAGCGGCATGTTGCTCGGCAGCACCAAAATCGTCATCAGCAGTGGCGCCAACAAGAACCGGCCCAGCAAAATTCCCCAGGCATCGCGTGTAAAACGAATTTTTGACAGCCCGGCATTGGACAGCACGATACCGATAAACAGCATTGACATTGGAATCGTTAAATTACCCAGATAAGCGCAGGTACTGATGATGAACTTAGGCAGCCGAATATGCAAAGCTACCAGAACTACCGCCAGCATAAAGCCAAGCAGCGGTGGCGAGAACAGCTTGCCCAGCGCCTGCTTGAAATCAATCTTGGCTTCTTTCATACCATCATGCTGAATCAGCCAAACACCCAGCGTCCAAAAGAAAGTCGTATTGGCCATGTAATAGACCAGCACGTATGGAACCGAACGCGCGCCAAACAAAGCCAGGTTGATCGGCAGCCCAATAAAAACCGTATTGGAATTAAAAAACATTGAACTGAATAGACCAATGTGGCTCTTTTTGATAGCCAATGCTCTAGCGACGGCAAACGACAATGCAAACAGGATCAGCATCGATAAAACCGGGTAGCGCAGATCCGGCAACAGCGTCTTTAGCTCAGCCGCCGTAAATTTGGTTGTAATCGTACTGATCATGTAAGTCGGCAAGGCAACTTGAGTAACGATCTTTGAAATGGCCTTGGGTGAGTCGGGGGTAAACCAGTGGCGTTCATTCATGACAAATCCAGCTGCAATCATGATTAAGATGATCAATACTCCCGACAGGCTTGACCAGAATATGCTTAACATCTTTTTTCCTCTCTTTATGCAAACTAACATGATCAATTCTACACCCGCCAAATGCTTTCAAAAATAAAAAATGGGAACTTCTTTAATCAAATTCCCATTTTCATCAAATCTATTCAATTATTGCCGGCTCAATTTCAAAACTGAACTGATAGTCGCGATCAGCTGGCAGGTGATACTGTTCCTCAACGTCGGCCCCCCAGCTGTCGATTCCGCCGACGCCACGCACGGCCCCTGCCACTACCAAAACAGTGCGGCGTTTAAGCGGCAGTTCCTCAATATGCGTTGCGTTTTCCAATTCTGATGCGGTATATGGCAGCAGACTGAAATTGAATGGCTGCTCGGTCTGCCTGATCATCAGGGCAAACGGCTGCTGATCATGGTCCGCGTTGTTTTGGGTCTGGTCACGCACGATTTTCAGCCACGCGTTTTGCATGTGCATCCCCATTTCCTGCGGCGTCAGATAAGGCGTCACCGGAACTCCTTTAACGTGCCAGGTTCCCTTGACGCCCCCAGCCATTCGATCAGGATAGGTTTCACCAGACAAGCCATCGTATTCAAACTCGGTGGCCAGCGTTGGCATGATCAGCCGTACACCAAAGACGGGCAGCTCTGGCAGACCGGCCTGGCCAAAATAATGAGCCGTAAGACGACATTTGCCACGGGCATCGATTAGATATGCTAACTTGACGCGAGCGGAAGGATTGGTCGCCGTCTCATACGTAAACTCAATCTTAACCTGTTTTGCAAACTCTTGATTACTGAACTGATTGGTCAACGGAGCAATCGGCAGCTGATCAAAGTGACGGTCATCAACGGTCAGATCAATCTTGATACACTTAGGCGCCAAGTCTGCTCCCAGCCATTGGGCACTCTTAAAGTTGAAGCCATTGCCGCGGTCATTGTCGGTCGTTGCTCGCCAATAGGTTGGATAAAGCGGCCGATACAGCCATTCCTTATCATTAAAACGCATTGACTCCAAACCGCCCTTTTCGTAGCTGAACAGATATTGGTAGTTCTGACCGTTCAGTCCCAACAGGCCATCATCATAAACGACATGAATCTTATTTGTGCAGTCCATAGTAGTATCTTACCTCCTGCATTGCTGGCTTTGGCGTCCGGTCGGCAAACATCAGTCCATCACCGGAAAACTCATTGTCACTGTGGCGGTCATCAAAATCGCCGCCGTAGCGCATTACATCTTGACCGCTGATCTCATCGTGAACCAGCAGTGCCTGATCGATAAAGTCCCAGATAAATCCGCCAACGTATTGCGGATACTTGTCGATCAATTCAATGTATGACCCCATGCCGCCGTCTGAATTTCCCATGTCGTGCATGTACTCGCATTCAATAAACGGCTTGTCGGGATTATTCTGCAGATATTCCTCAACCTTCTTTGGCGGCAGATACATCCAGCTTTCAAAATCAGAAATCCGATCGCGATAGGCTGGCGTGTGCACGACGCCTTCATAGTGAACCAAGCGGCTGTCGTCATGATCTTTATAGAATTTCTGCATTGCTGCCAGATTATCGCCGGCATATGATTCGTTGCCCAGCGACCAGAATAAAATCGCGGTATGGTTCTTAAACGTTTCATAGTTGGTCCGGGCCCGATCAACTACGACTTCTTTCCATTGCGGGATGGAGCCCGGCACGTTAAATGAAGGCTCGTCTTGTCCCATTTTCTGCCAGGTTGCATGAGTTTCCAGATTGTTTTCAGCCATCATGTAGATCCCTTCTTGATCACACATGTAGTACCAAGGAATCTGGTCTGAATAATGGCAGGTTCGCACGGCATTGATGTTGTTTTCTTTAAACGTGGCCATGTCCTGTTCCATGTCGGCCATCGTTACGCAGCGTCCCGTCCGGCAGTTCCATTCATGACGGTTGACGCCGTTGATGATCAAACGCTGACCATTAAGCAGAACCACGTGATCAGCATTGATTTCCACTCGCCGGAAGCCAAATCGATAAGGAACGACCTCTAAAAGCTGACCGGCTTGATCGCGCAGCTCGACAAACAATTGGTAGAGGTATGGGTGATGATTATCCCAGAGATGAGCATCCTTAACTTTAATGTCATGTACGGCAACACGTTCAGCAGCCGATTTTCTTTCATCAACGACCAGATTGCCCTGGGCGTCAAAGACTTTGATCAAAACCTGACCATCTTGTCCCTGCAGCTTTAGATCCACGTTAAAGATGCCGGTTTTGAAGTCATCAGTTACGCGTGGCTTAAGATCCAAGTCTTCCAAATGCAGCTTAGGCTGACCTAACAGCTTGACGCTTCTAAAGATCCCAGAAAAACGGAACATGTCTTGGTCTTCCAGATAAGAAGCCGTGCTGTGCTTATAGACGCGAACTGCCAAAACATTGTCCGTGTCCTTCAAATAAGGCGTCAGGTCAAACTCGCTGGGCGTAAAGCTGTCTTCTGCATAGCCGATGAAATGACCGTTCAGCCAGACATACATCGCGCGCTCAACACCCTCAAACCGAACACGAACTTTTTTTCCGCGCAGTGATTCGTTTAGATCAAAGTGCTTGACGTATGAGCCATTGGTGTTATCAGTTCCCTGACTGAATGAGCCGACCTGCAGATCATCAGGACTCAAGGCATAGGCTGGGCGCCGATAGATCTTGCCGGCCCATGGATACCAGATGTTGGTGTATTGGTTTTGAGCATAGCCGTTTAATTCGATCATGCTGGGAACCTTGATCAGATCCCATTGACTGACATCATAGTCCGGTGCATAAAATTCCTTAATGCGGTTTTGCGGATCCTTGGCAAAGGCAAAACGCCACTGACCATCCAAACTCTGGGTAAAGCTGCTGCTTTGCTGACCAGTTTCGGCATAATCAAGATACCATTGATGATCACTGTGGGCTGGCAGCTGATTGACCCGGAACGTCTGTGGATCATCCAGCCATTTTAAATCTGCTTGCATTAAAAAGCGCCTCCTCAAATCAAATTATTCTCTGTCTATTTAGTATAGCGCTTTCATGAATGATAAAACAGTGTTGTTTCACTAAAAAATTTACTAAATTAATTGAAAAACCGCTCCAGTTCTTAAAAAATCAACTAAAAAAGTCCGCCCCTGCTTTTTCAAGGGCGAACTCAAAAACATAAAAAAAGCACCTGGCTAACGCCAAGTGCAATCGTAGTGCGGCAAAGAGGACTCGAACCTCCACGGTCTAAAACGACCACAAGATCCTTAATCTTGCGCGTCTGCCAATTCCGCCACTGCCGCATCAACAAATAACATTTTAACAGAAATGCTACTTGTTGGCAAACTATTTTTTGTTTAAAAGTTCAAAATGACTGCCGCAGCGCCGACAAACAAAACGCTGCACGTCAAAGCGTCGCATGCGACCAATCCGAATGCCGCAGCCGCTGCATTGATAGAGCCACTTAAATCGTTGCTCAGTTTGTCTAACCGCTGGAGCATAGCGCAGACCACCGACGCGTTTTAAAAGCGCCTTGAATTCAGAAGTATGGTGACAGTCATGACCAGCCAGATGCAGATGATAGTGACAGAGCTCATGCAACACGACGCCGCGCAGATTGGCCAGGTCAAACTCTTCGTACATCAAGGGATTGATATCGATATGATGATCTTTTAAATGATAACGGCCGCCGGTAGTCTTTAAGCGACGGTTAAACCAGATCCGGTGCTTAAATGGTCGCTGAAATGCCTGCAGCGACCAGGTCTGAGTCAATCGCTGCAGCTCTTCGTCAGTCATTTGGTCACTCATTTGGCTGAACCATCGTCAGCTGTACGCGCTGGCGCTTTAAGTCTACGCTCAGCACCCAGACGTCAACGATATCGCCGACTGCTACGACCTGACGCGGGTCCTTAATGAACCTCTTGGTCAGATGCGAGACGTGAACCAGCCCATCATGCTTGATACCGACATCAACAAAGGCACCGAAATCTACGACGTTGCGAACCGTCCCCTGCAGCTGCATCCCTGGCTTTAGATCCTCAATCGTCAAAACGTCTTGACGCAAAAGCGGTGCTGGCAACGAGTCACGCAGATCTCGTCCTGGCTCACAAAGCGAGGCAATGATATCTTTAAGCGTTGCCAGGCCGACTTTTTCACTGACGAACCGTTTGATATCCAACTGCCGCAGCCGCTGAGCAGCAGTCGATGAGCCCAGTTCACTGGTTATGCCGGCTGCCTGCAGCAACTGACGAGCAATTGCATAGCTTTCCGGGTGAATATCAGTGTTATCCAACGGCTCATCGCCATCCACGATTCGCAAAAAGCCCACCGCCTGCTGAAAAGCTTTGGGTCCTAGGCGGGGAACCGATTTTAGCTGCATGCGGCTGGTAAAGCGGCCATTTTCATTGCGATATCGTACGATGTTTTTTGCCAGCGTGGCATTCAGCCCGGCAATGTGTGCCAACAGCTGATAACTGGCCGTATTGAGATTAACGCCGACCCGATTGACGGCCCGTTCAACAACGGCATCCAGTTCAACTTTCAGTGCCGTCTTAGGCAGATCATGCTGATACTGACCAACGCCAATGGCTTCTGGACTGATCTTTACCAGCTCGGCCAATGGATCTTGGAGACGCCGGCCAATACTGATGGCACTGCGTTTTTCCACCGTCAAATCTGGGAATTCGTCACGCGCGTCTTGACTGGCTGAATAGACTGACGCGCCCGATTCATTAACGATTACATAATAAACGGGGCGCTTGATTTTTTTGATTGTTTGCGCCACAAAGCGTTCTGACTCACGACTGGCCGTCCCATTACCGATTGCAATCATCTCAACCTGGTAGTCCTCAATCAGCTGCAGCAGCTGTCCTTCTGCTTGCTGACGCTGATTTTCTGGTGCCGGCTTGTGCGGGTAGATAACGGCCACTTTGAGCAGCTTGCCATTTTGATCCAGAACCGCCAGCTTGCAGCCCGTCCGATATGCCGGATCAAAGCCCAAAACCACCTTGCCTTTGATTGGGGCCTGCATCAGCAAATGATAGAGATTTTCACCAAAAACCTTGATTGCCTGCTCATTAGCCTGGTCAGTCAGTTCGCGCCGCAATTCCCGCTCGATTGCTGGTCCCAAGAAACGCTTGTAGGCTTCGGCAGCCGCGTTTTTGACAAACTCGGCAGCGTTTTGAGCACTGCCTTTTTTGACCAGCCGGAAATTCAGATAATTCTGGACGATCTGCTCATCGGCAAGAATCTTAATGCTTAAGACCTTAGCTTTTTCCCCACGATTAATGGCTAAGACGCGATAGGAATTCATTGCCGATAAAGGCGCGGAAAAGTCATAATATTGCTGATAGACGCCCTCTGAATCAAGTTCCTGACCGTCTTTTTTAACCGTCGCGATCAGTTCGCCATGCTGCTTGGTATAGTTGCGCAGCCAAGCGCGAATCGTACTGCTTTCACTGATCGTTTCGGCCAGAATCTCATTGGCCCCCTCCAAAGCTGCCTGAACATCAGGAACGTCTTGGCTGATAAATTCAGCAGCCTTGCCGTCCAGATCATTTCCTTTAGCCATAAAGATCCAGTTCGCAAGCGGCTGCAGGCCCTGTTCACGAGCAATCTGTGCCTTGGTACGGCGTTTTTTCTTATAAGGCAGGTACAGGTCTTCAACAACATTCAGCTCGGTAGCATTTTCAATCTGCATTCTTAAAGCCGGGGTCAGCTTGCCTTGTTCCTCGATTGCTTTGATCACGGTCTGCTGACGATCACGCAGATTCTTTACCCGATGCCACTGCTCTTGAATTCCCTGCAGCTGAACCTCATCCAGGCTGCCGGTTGCCTCTTTTCGATAACGAGCAATGAATGGAATCGTATTGCCCTCTTCCAAAAGACTCAAAGCGGCTTCAATCTGCCGGTCGCTTAATTCTGGCAGCTGCTGGCTCATTAATTTAAGATCATTTTTTTCCATAGCGATCCATAACTCATTTCTTTTTAATCTTTTTGCTGCATTGGTTGATTAATCATTATAGGGCCCAGCGTTCGGCAATGGCCGAGCCTGGACCCCATAATAAGGCTAATCTTTCCACCAGGTATCCAATGGACTGACTGGCAGGTGACGCTTGTGCTTGGTTTTAAGATACCAGTCCTCAATTTTAGCGGCGGCTTGATCGGAAACCGGCTTGCCTTCCAGATAGTCATCAATTGCTTGATAGGTAACGCCTAATGCTTTTTCATCAGGCAGGGCTGGCCGATCTTCTTCCAGATCAGCAGTCGGTGTTTTTTCATAAAGTACTTTGGGCGCCTTTAGATATTCCAAAAGCTGACGGCCCTGGCGCTTATCCAGCTGTGACAGTGGCGTGATGTCAGCCCCGCCATCGCCAAACTTTGTGTAAAAACCAGTAACTGCTTCAGCGGCATGATCAGTACCAACGACTGCCCCGCGGAACTCACCGGCAATCGCATACTGGGCGATCATTCGCTCCCGAGCCTTGACGTTGCCTTTGTTAAAGTCACTGATCTGCAGCCCGTTTTGTTCAACCGCAGCAACCATGGCATCAACGGCTGGTTTGATGTTAACGCGCATGGTCTGATCAGGCTTGATGAATTCATTGATCGAAAGCATTGCATCAGCTTCATCGGCCTGTTCGCCATAAGGCAGCCGGACGGCAATAAAACGATAGGCATCGTCTGCAGTTTCTGCTCGCAGGCTTTCAACTGCCAACTGTGAAAGCCGTCCCGCCAAGCTCGAATCCTGACCACCGGAGATACCCAGCACCAGTGTTTTTAATCCAGTCTTCTTCAGATAGTCCTTTAAAAATTCAACGCGCCGCTTGACCTCGATTGCCGGATCAATTGATGGCGTTACGGCCAAGGTATTAATGATTTCTTCTTGCAGCTTGCGCATATTCTTTCCCTCTTTAGTCTAGACCTTAGTTCAAATGCTTAATATAGTCCTTAACGTCTTTGATGATTTTCATCTTATTGTCATAGCACTTTTGCGATAAGTCAACCGGATATACTTCTGGATTGAGGTTTCGCTTATATTCTTCCCACAGACGATCCAGATGCCGCTGGCGAGCCTGACGAATCTCGTTCATGCTTGGCTCTTGGTAGACTTGCTGACCAGCGACGAAAATATCCTTTAAAAGCGGTCGAGCAATAAAGTCTTCAACCGTTTTGTTCAAGAACGGGTAGTTGGGGTCGAACATATAAAGCGAGTTCAACTGACGCGGATCCTCGTCAGCCAGCGTTACATAATCACCCTCGCTTTTTTCACTGCCCCGATCGGTGATTCGCCAAACCTGGTGCTTGCCAGGCGTCGACATCTTGGCAGCATTATTGGAAAGCTTGATCGTATCAACCATCTGACCATGCTCATCTTCTAAGGAAACCATCTTATAGACTGCTCCCAGCGTTGGCTGATCATAACTGGTAATCAGCTTGGTGCCGATTCCCCAAACGTCGATCTTGGCCCCCTGCCGCTGCAGATCCATAATCGTTCGCTCATCCAGATTATTGGAAGCAAAGATCTTGGCGTTGGGATAGCCGGCTTCATCCAGCATCTGCCGTACTTTTTTGGAGAGGTAGGCCATATCGCCAGAATCAATCCGGACACCCTGAAAATTGATGGCATCTCCAAACTCATCAGCGACTTTGATTGCATTTGGAACCCCGCTTTTAAGCGTATCAAAGGTATCAACCAAGAAAACACAGTCATGATGGGTCTGCGCGTAGGCCTTAAAAGCATCATAATCATTGCGGTATGCCTGCACGAGCGCGTGAGCATGCGTACCAGATACTGGGATGCCAAACAGTTTGCCGGCCCTTAGATTGCTGGTAGCATCAAATCCGCCAATATAAGCTGCCCGCGTGCCCCAGATTGCCGCGTCAAATTCTTGTGCCCGCCGCGAGCCAAATTCCATCACTGGCTGATCGCCAACGATTGACTTGATTCGAGAAGCCTTGGTAGCAATCATGATTTGATAATTAATAATATTGAGCAGTGCCGTTTCCACCAGCTGGCATTCCAAAAGCGTGCCCTCAACTTGAATGATCGGTTCATGACTGTATACCAGATCACCTTCAACCGCACTGCGCAGCGTTCCCTTAAATCTAAAGCCGCGCAGATATTCAATAAATTCGGGATCAAACTGCTGCGTTGACTTGAGATATTCAATATCAGAATCTGAAAAATGCAAAGCGTTCAGATAGCGAATAATATGGCTTAAACCGGCAAAAACCGCGTAGCCATTTCCAAACGGCATCTTACGGAAAAAGGCCTCAAAAACCACGTGACGATTGGCAATGCCTTTTTGCCAATAAGTCTGCATCATCGTCAGCTGGTAGGCATCGGTATGCAGAGCGATACTGTCATCTGGATAATCAAACTTCATATAAACTCCTCTTATTTTTCTAACACGAATTCAAAGCGACTGCCGACGTATTGAGTATGGACATATTCAAAAGGCCGGCCATCCTGCAGATAGGAAAGCTGAATCAAATGCAGCAGCGCGTCGCCACGCCGAATTCGCAGATACTCAGCAATCTTTTCAGTAGCGCTGATTGCCGAGACCCATTGCACGGCATGACCAGGATAAAGGTTGGCCTTTTTTTCCAAGGTACGGTAAAACGATGAGGTGATCTCGGTCTTACTAAAGTTTTCCACCAGTTTTGCCGGAACGGTCGCAACCTCATAACAGATTGGAATCTCATTGCCATAACGAATGCGCTCCATTCGCAAAACGCGCTCATCTGGTTCTAATTTAAGCCGTTCGATTTCACTTTGCGAAGGTGTCGTTAAATGATAGGAAATCGTCTTACTGGAAGGTTTTTTCCCAGCAGCAATCATCAATTCAGTAAAGCTGGTTACCCCGGCCATCTTATCTTGGACCTTACGGCTGGCGACAAAGGTTCCCGAACCAACCCGCCGTTCCAAGACCCCTTCATCAACCAGCGTTTG
Source organism: Limosilactobacillus sp. WILCCON 0051 (assembly GCF_039955095.1). NCBI lineage: Bacteria > Bacillati > Bacillota > Bacilli > Lactobacillales > Lactobacillaceae > Limosilactobacillus > Limosilactobacillus allomucosae. The sequence goes on along the minus strand of NZ_CP154878.1, from coordinate 268,851 downwards.
AATCGCCTGGCGCAGCGTCATGCGGCTGACGCCAAATTCAGCTGCCAATTCACGTTCAGCCGGGATTTTTTGTCCAACTTTCCAATGCCCATTTTCAATATTTTCACGTAATTGATTATGAATTTGAATATATACCGGTGATCCCATATCTTATTCCCCTCTTCAGACCATTCATTCACGGTTTGTCTTATTTATTTTAACACGAATATAAGTTAGCCTAGACCAATTTAGCATTAAATCTTGGAACGAAAATAAAACGACAGCCACTTTGCATGGACTGTCGTTTTAGCTTATTGATTACCGTTGCGGATTGCCAAAGCTCGCTCCAACGAACGATTGACGATGATCGACTGTGAATCGGCAACGGGAAATTCCGTTTCTGGATTCATTTCGTTGGCATAGGAAAGCTCGGTACATCCTAAGATTACTACATCGCACTTTTGATCCTCAATCATCGTCCGGACCAATTCATGGAACTTCTTGCCATCTGAATGACCGGCTTCTTTAATGTCATGGTAGATCAGATCTTCTGTAGCGTCCAAAATTGCTGGCGTGGGCTTGACCTCTTCATAGCCGGCATTTTGAATGTAGGAATCATACAGACCAGACGCAATCGTGCCTCGCGTGGCCAACACTCCGACTCGCTTGGCATGTGGGGCAATGTTTTTGATCTCATCAACCGTTTCCTGTAGCATGTTTAGAATCGGAATTGAAGTTGCTGCCTGCAAGCGGTCGAAAGCATAGTGAGCCGTATTGCAGATCAAGACAAAAAATTCTGGTTTTAGAGGCGTAATCTGTTGGATATCTTCAATTAAAAACGGATTATAGTCAGGCTTTTGGTGATCCAAAATCCATTCCGTTCGATCGGGAACCGTTGCATGATTCAAAACGATGTAATCAAGATAATCCTGGTCGCGGTGCGTTGGCGTACGCTCATCCAGCAGTCGACAATAGCTTTCGGTTGCCAGCGTACCCATGCCGCCTAAAACGGTAAAGAACTGTTTCATAAAAATCAACCTTTCTGATAATGACCATCATGACAAAATTGCCACAAACAAAGGTCCCAATAACGTAATACCTATATTACCAACAACAAATGCCGGCGTAAATGCCGAAGCAAGATAAGCCCCACCTTCCAGACCTGCTTGCTCGGCCAGATCATTCATTGCGGCTGCTACGGTTCCCGAACCACACAGCGCTCCTAATAAGGCCAGGGGCTCAACGCGCAGTACAAGCCTGCCAAACAGCAAGGTCAACAGATGCGGGGCCACTGAGACCAATGCACCAATCAGCAGAATCCCAAACCCCAGTGACTTAATTGCACCGGTAAAGGCTTGGGCCGACTCCAGACCAACGCTGCCGACAAAAACAGTCAAGCCAAAGCTCTGCCAAAAAGAAGTTACCGTTGCCGGAATCGAGCGATAGTCGTGATGCCGATCAATCCAGCTGCTTAGCAAAAGTCCCATGATCAAGGCTGCCGTACCGTTGCCAAGCTGCAGCGGCATGCCATTGACCTTGATACCGACCAGACCTAAAAGCGAAGCCCCAGCAATTCCCAAAGAGAACACTGTATAGTTGATGGCCTGTTCACTGGTATGCCAACGTCCAATCTGTTTGAGCAATAGTGCTGATTTGCTGGTATTACCAGTCAATGAGATTACATCACCCGGTTTCAGCTGATTGATCAGATGCTCTTGACCGCTTAATGGATCATGAATGTTTACAAAGACTCCATTTTGCCGAATCCTGGCCAGTGTACCAGGATCAAAGTTTTTGCCCAGGACAAATTTTCGTTCACGCGGGGCGTTGGTTGACGTTAAAACCTCTGTCAGTCCCGCAATTCCCGTTAAATCATCAAAATGCAGCGCATAGCCAATCAAAGTCAGGCGATCACCTGCCTGCAGAACGTATTCCAGCTTGTCGGTCATGCGATCCTGATGAAAGGCAGCCAGCGCAATCAAGCGCAAATCAAAGAACTCATTAATCTCACGAATCTTTTTACCAACCAGCGGCGACTCAGCACCCAGACGGTAGGTTCGACGCCAGGTGGGATCAGGAGCGGGCGCATGAAAGTGATATTTTCTGGCCATCCGATCTCCCTGCTTTGGAACATCGATTTTTAACAGGCGCGGCGCAACATCGCGCAGCAAGATAATTACGCCCAGCGTGCCAAAGACATAGGTCAGCGCATAGGCAACCGGCAGCTGAGCTTCATAAGACAGCCGCAGCGTCTTGCTGATTGGCAGATTCTCCAAGGCCTGCAGCGAACTGGCAACCGTAGCCGACTGTGTCAATGAACCGGCAATCGTTCCGGCAGCCACGCCTGGTCCCAGATGAAACAGGACAAAACAGCCCCATGAGGTCAGAAAAGCAGCCAACAGCCAAAAAAGACTCACGGCAATCATCCGTCCACCAAACAGCTTCATACTGACCAAAAACGACGGACCGATCCGATAGCCGATTGAAAACATGAAGGCGCCAAAAAAGATCGTCCCCAGCATCTTATCACGCGGAAAGCTCCCAGCCTGGCCGACCACTAATGCTACCGCCAGCGTGCCGACGGTTGAGCCAAGCGTAAAATTGGTCCCAAACAATTTGATATTTCCCAGGACATAACCGAGCGCCAGACAGATAAACAACGTAAAAATCTGCTGGTCAACCAAAAAATGCTGTATCTGCGCAATCATGGCAATTTTTCTTCTTTCTGGCAAGCTTTTGCCGATTTAAGTATCAAACAAAATTATATCATTTTGATGATCATCAAGCGAACGGCTTGGCTATTTTATTGACGCGTCATTTAGCAGTCGTGTTCTTCAATTGCTGCTGGCGGGAAAAATTAAGCCAGACCGCGGCCAAGACGCTGAGTGCCAAGATCGCCAGCAGCCAAAAATCCAGGCGGCTGCCTTTAAACGTTCTCAGCGCCATTGATCCTTGTCCTTGGTTTTGACTGAGCGCAATCAAGGCAGTCATGATGCCAACGCCTAACGAACCAGCAAACTGCTGCGTCATATTAAAGATTGAATTTACGTCGGTTGATTTTTCTTTTGTCACTAAGGTCGAAGCATTGGCAATCGTATTGGAAAAGGCCGCATTAAAGCCCAGCCGCATTACGATGAAAAGTATCATTACATATAGCGGCGTCAGCTGAGACTGAAAGACCAGCAGTCCCATTGTTCCTAAAACGATCAAAATGCTGCCCAAGCGAGTCGGCAGGCCATAGCCATAACGATCTGCCAAAAAGCCGGACAACGGTGCCATCACCGCCCCTAAAAGCGATCCTGGCAATAGAACCATTCCAGCAGTCAGTGATGAGGCATGCAAAACATACTCACAGTAGATTGGCAGTGCCAATGATGCACCAATGTTGATGAACTGCAGACTAAAATAGGTCCATTCCGAAAGTCGTACAGACGCTTGCGCAAAGACGCCCAGATCAAACAGCCGTGTTTTACCGTGCTGATTTAGCCAGACAAAACCGCCAAATAGAATCAAGCCCAGCAATAAGAGCAGCCAGCATGAACTCGTCCAGCCTGATTTGCCAAACCTAGCAACGCCAGTGACGACGCTGAACAGACTGCCGGCCAGCAAAAGCAGGGCCCAAAAGCTGAACGGCTGTGAATTGCCAAACGGCTGGTTGCGAATCGTCAATTGACCAGCAATCAGACTTAACAGCGCCAGCGGCAGAATCAGCCAAAAAATAACGCGCCAAGATCCAGCTGCCAGCACGGCGCCGCCATATGTCGGACCCAAAGCCGGCGCCAACGAAATCACCATTCCCGCCACGCCATTCATTACGCCTAAGCGCTCACGCGGGATCTGAGCAAAAATCAAAAAGAACATCATGGGTGTTGAAAAGCCCGTCGCAATTGCTTGAATCAGCCGCCCTGCTAAAAGCATCGGAAAATTGACGGCCAACGCGCAGATCAGATCACCAATCACAAATGCCGAAACTGCCGCCAGATGCAGCCAGCGCGCTGCCCACTGCCTTAAGCAATAAGCCGTAGTTCCCATTACGATCGTCACCATCAGCAGATAGCCGCCGGTAATCCACTGAACAACATCAAGCGAGACGCCAAATTCCTTGGCTAAGACCGGATAGGCAACGTTCATCGAGGTCTCGTTCAAAACACCAATAAAAGTCATTAAGGCCACTGAAAAAATGGCCCAGTATGGATGCCTGCCGTGCAAAAAAATCCCTCCTAAAACTTAAAAAGCACGCAAAAAGGGCTATGGCAATCAGCTCCGCCACAGCCCTTTATTAACTTACTTAAAATTAGTATTGTCATTATAAATCAAATTAAGCCAGAATGCACGTTTTAATTTTCATAATGCTGTCAAATCTCGCAGCCACTGTCTGGTTGTTTCATCAAGTTCGTCATCAATCGAAAAAGCAAACGGCGCCAGCAATTGGCGAACCTTTTGCCAGTTCAGATGCGTTCCCTGATACAAATCAGCCATCAGCAGCCCACTCAGCTGGTTAATCTTTGCTGCCTCAGCCTGGCCTTGTCCCAGCAGCATTGCAGCCGCCGTTTTCTGAGTCAATGCCTGTCCTAACATGCGTTCCAACTCAGTCTGACTCAGCACCTGCTTGATCAAGATACGCTGACTAAGTGAAACGGCTGGGACCTCTTTTTGCAGAAATTTTTGCAGCACTGGCCAAAAATCGCTGATCTGCCAGAAAAACTGCCATGGTGTCTTGGCATTAAGCTCAACAATCAATTCAGCCATCAAATCAGCCAACCGACCATCCTGATTCCGCAAACGCGGTGCAATCTCTTGCAGCAGTCGTTGTGCCGACTCGCGCTGAACGCTTGGCAGTTTCTTTTTAATCGTCAAGGCAAAACGGACCGTTAAAAAATCCGTCAGCTGTGTTTCATCAATCACTGCTCCTTGATCATGACGCTTAACCTTAAAATCATTCAGCTTTTTTTGGCGAACTGATTTGGCAAACTGTCCTTGTTTTGGCATCTTAACCCTCTTTTCATAAAAAAATAAAAAAGCGTACAAAAAAAGCACCGCCAGCGCGATGCTTCATCAGTTGGGCTAGCTGGGTTCGAACCAGCGCATGACGGTACCAAAAACCGTTGCCTTACCACTTGGCTATAGCCCAATAATAATGGAGGAGGGTGGATTCGAACCGCCGAACCCGAAGGAACGGTTTTACAGACCGTCGCGTTTAGCCACTTCGCTACTCCTCCATAAGAGCTTAACTGTTATTGAAAACAATCAGTAACAATCAACAATAAATATAATAACTAATTTAGCCAATAAAAGCAAGCCCTTTTTAATTATTTAACTCAATTATCTTTAAACGATGCTCCCATTGCTCCGCAAACTTATCGTACTGCCACTCAGTCCGCTTGGCTTTCTTGACGCCAACCGCCTGATTAAGATAAACCAGATGGGCTGCTTTTAGCGGATCATGAATACCATGCAGATGACCATAAAAGACGTATTTTACGTGCGGAGCCTTTTCCAGCAGTCTGCCTAAACGCTCGCTGCCCATCATTGCATTGATCATCTGGTAGGTTTTCAACTGTTTTTGACTTTGGACAAATGACGGTTTGGGACTCAGCAAAGCCTTTCTTGGTGCGAAATGCGTTAAGAAAATCACTTTTTTGCCAGCCGCCTGAGCCATTGTCAGCTGCTGTTCAACCTGATTCAGCACCAGCCCCATTCTTTGCGGGTCAGACATGGGCTGTTTGATAGCGGCATCAACCCAGTAGACCTTTTTCCATTGGGCTACTCGCTGCGGCTGCTGAGCGTAGTCAGAAAATGAATAGTCATACCAGCCGTTATTACCGATTAAGCGCCAGTCTGTCCCCGGCAGATCAACGTATTGATTGTGCAGATACATTGGATCCGCCAGGTGCTCAACGTCTTGGTATGATGCGTGCGACAGCATATCATGATTTCCCAGGACATAATAGATCTGAACTCGTTCGCCAACCAAACGCTGTAAAGCGGCAAAATAGCGCCGCGTTCGTCCAAAATTATTGTAAAGATCACCGGCATATAGATAGTAGTCGATATCATGCCTTAACAGCCAGCTTGCTTGAATGTGCAAGGCTCGCGTTGACATGATTCGGTTAACATCCAGGTGATTATCACTGCTGACTGCCAGCTTAATCATTCTCAATCCCCCCTTGAAAGTAAGGATAACATAATCCCAGATGAATTAAAAAACGTCCGCGAAATAAATCGCGAACGTTAATTGATTTTATTAGTCAACGCCTTCCATCAAGCCGTGAATTCGCTTAACAAAGAAGCAAAGCACGATCCCGAAGACGATTGCTACACCACCAACGATCAGGAAGTATTGAATTTCCGTACCTGGCGTGTAGAACTTAACGATTTGCGCGTTGACGGCTTGGCCTGCAGAATCGGCCAGGAACCACATACTCATCATTTGTGAGCGGAATGCAACTGGTGCCAGCTTAGTCGTAATTGACAGACCGATTGGCGAGATCAGCATTTCAGCGATTTCACAGATAAACCATGAGCCGACCAGCCAGAAAGGACTGACCCGTCCAGAAGTCGTGCCGTGAATCAAGCCAGGCAGTGCCATCCAGGCAAATGAAAGACCAACGATTACCAGGCCGGCAGCAAACTTGCCAGGAGCACTTGGCTGGTTCTTCCAGTGACTCCACAGGTGAACGAAGAATGGCGTCAGGATCATGATAAACAGTGGGTTCAGCGTCTGGAAGTTGGCAGCAGCAAAGTGCCAGCCCCCAATGTGCAGCACCGTCCGTTGAGCAGCAAACAGTGCCAGCACAACTGAACCAGATTCTTCAATTGCCCAGAAGATTGCCGCGGCGATAAACAGTGGAATGTAGGCGACAACCCGTGATTTTTCGACCTTGGTAACCTTCTTGGAGTTGAGCATCATGATAAAGTAGATGATTGGCAAAGCAATTGCAATAACCGTAATCAAATTGATGATGCTGTTGATGTTTAACTGGCCCATGGCTCCCATCAGACCGAGGATGATTGCCAAGACAACTACGGCAACGATCGTCCAGTTGATGATTGGCTTAAGGTCTTCTTTGTCGATTGGATCGTCTGGGTAGAGACTGTCTTTTGGCAGATACTTCTTACCATCAATGTAGTATTGCAGCAGGCCAAAGAACATCCCAATCGCAGCCAGTGAGAAACCAGCATGGAAGTTCATTTCATTGCCAAACAGATGCAGGCCAAAACCGCCAGCAGCCCAAGGAACTGCGATTGGTGAAATGGCTGCCCCAAAGTTGATCCCGAAGACGAACATTGAGAAACCGGCATCCCGGCGCCGGTCTTCTTCGCTGTACAGGCCGCCGACCATTTCAGAAACGTTTGGCTTCAAAAGCCCCGTCCCGATAACGATCAAAATAATTGAAGCATAAAGTGCCGTCGTCCCCGCAGGCAATGACAGAGCAATATGACCAAACATGATCAAAACCCCACCAATAAAGACGGTCTTTCTTGGCCCCCAAAGCCGGTCAGAAAGCCAGCCGCCGATCACACCGGAAAGATATACCAGCGAACCATAGATTGACATGATCGAAGCAGCCGTTGCCTGGTCCATGCCCAAACCGCCTTTGCTGACGGCGTAGTACATGTAGAACAGCAGGATGGCACGCATCCCGTAGTAACTGAACCGTTCCCACATTTCAGTGAAGAACAGCGTAGCCAGTCCTCTTGGCTGCCCAAAGAAGGACGTGTCTAATTGTTTTTGCTTATCCATTCCATTTCCTCCAAATTTTGATTGAATCTAATAAAAGCTCAGTCAAATTATTGAAAAAGTCAAAAGATTAAAGGAAAGTAATAATTTCCTTAAAATAACGTTTACTATTATATACTGTTTATCTTCATTCCGTCAAACCAAGTGCCGGTATTCCAAGAGGTAAATCGTGATATCAAGGCATTTTGAAATCGTTTGCGCATCGTCTTAAAAAGTAATAAATGTTCACAAAATTTTAAAATTGAATGCTAATCTATATTGTTAGTTAATAAAATTATCATTAAAGACAATTGTAAGCGATAACAATTATCTATTGAGATTTTAACTAAAAAAAGTGCTTAAAATCATGCACATGCACAATTTCAAGCACCTGTTCCGTTTTATTTTTCATTGAAGGGATCCCACTCGTATTTTGCCCGTGGTCCGCCAATATATTTAGGCCGCGTGCGCAGATAAGTCACGTGGGCCTGACCAATCTCCTTAACCGAAGTACGAACTGGCACCTGGACAAACTTAACATGCATGCCGATAAACGTATCGCCGATATCCATACCAGCATTGGCAATAACATGTTCGACTTCAACGGGATCAGTAAAGTTTTCAAAGGCAGCAATCTGACCAGCGCCACCAGCATTGATCTGAGGGAAGACACTGACGATCTCGAGTCCTTTAGCCTTGGCAACAGATTTTTCAACCACCAGCGCTCGGTTTAAATGCTCGCATCCCTGTACGGCCAAATGAACGCCCAGCGGTTTTAAAGTCTCAATAATCGTTTTGACGATCGTCCGGCCAATTTCAATGTTGGAATGCTTGCCGATCATCTTGCCTTGAACCTCACTGGTACTTAGGCCCAAGACAAACAGATCATCAGGTTCCAGATGGGCCTGTTCCAGCAGCTCATTGAGTCCCTTTTTCGTTAGCAAGCGAATCTCTTCAATATCCACGTCGCTCATGTTTTTCGCCTCTCTTATGTCTTTTAAGTGATTATATCATCAAATTTTAATTATGCTTAAGAAAGACCACCAATAATGTTTAATTATGCCTAGCCGAAAATCCCGTGACTTTAGTCATTAAGAACACCTCAATCGTCATAGGCATTAGCTGATGATATAATCCAATTAAAGGAGGTGAAAAAATGAAGTCAATGGCACAGTTAGAATATCATTATGGATTGAAGGTTCGTATCTATCCGAGTGATTACCAGAAACAAATAATCAAGGTTAACAGCGATGCCAGTCGTTTCGTCTATAATGAGATGGTTGCGATCGGTAAAGAACTCTGGCAATTAAACCGAGTAAAACTGTCGATTGATACGGTTCAAGATCGGATCCAACAGCTAAAGCTTCGTCAAAACGCTAAGCAGATGTCAAATCATTTCCAGTTTTTAGAAGATAAGCGCATTGACAGTCTTGCTAAGGCTAATGCCATTCAAAACTATCACAAGGCTTGGAACGCTTTTCGCAAGGTTCATGAAGCCGGTGTGCCAAAATTTCATCGTAAAAGCTATGCCTGGCGATACCAGACCAACTGTCAATATCCAAAACAAAAGACGGCCCGGCTAGACAACGGTACCGTCTGCTTTGAAGACCGCAAACATATTGTGGTGCCTAAACTAGGACGTTTGCGGATCAAAGGTGCTCAGCAGCGACTATTGGATCGTCAAGGCGAAACACGCATTGGTACGGTAACCATTTCCAAAGATGCTGCCGATCGCTTCTTTTTGTCGCTGCAATTAGGTTCCGATACACCGTTTGTTTCTAAGCTTAGCCGCACTAATCGGCAAATTGGCATTGACCTAAACACAGAAAACTTTCTGACTGTCAGTGATGGTCGAACCATCGCTAACCCACGCTACTATCGAACAATCAAGGGAAAATTAGCTAAAGCACAGCGCACTCTTTCACGCCGCCAGCGCCGGGCTAAAAAAGAGCAGCGTTCCTTGCGAGAAAGCAAAAACTACCAGAAGCAGCGTTTGTTAGTCGCTAAGATCCATGCACGGGTATTTGACCGCCGCCATGATTTTCTCCAGCGCACGTCTACAGCACTGATCAAGAACCAAGATCTCGTTGTAGCCGAAGAATTAAGGAGTAAGAATCTGCTAAAAAATCATGCCTTGGCAATGAGCATCAGTGATGTTGGCTGGCGTTCCTTTCTTAGCATGTTGTCATACAAAGCCGACCTCTATGACCGTCAATTTATCACTGTCAGCCCTAAAAACACGACCCAAACCTGTCATGACTGCGGTTTTGTAATGGGGAGTGACGGAACCGAAAAGCTGACACTGGCAGATCGTGAATGGATATGTCCACAGTGCCATGTTCATCATATCCGTGATTACAATGCAGCACTAAATATTCTAGAAAAAGGACTCCAGAAACAACAAAAAGCCTAGTCAAAAAGCTAGGCTCATTCCTATGGCAACCTGGGAATGTAAAAGGCATTGGTAATTAGATGATCACTGCTCAAGCAACTGCGGCTGTTTGAGTAAATCGTCCGTATCTATGCAAATTGTGGTTCGGATACTCAATACAGGGGTGTTTGCCCACAAGCCATCGACTTTAGCCGATGGTGGTTGACAGGTGGGGATCGCGTTATGGTCAAGATTGACGATCCCAATAATCAAATGGAGATTTACGGTACCTATCTAAAAAGCGAGCGTCATACCGTCCAGCCACTGTTAAAAGCGATGAGTCAAGCCTGGCCAAAATAAAAAGCTCCGTATCTCGGGCATCAGCCCAGCACGGAGCTTTTCAGTTATAACTAGTAGATTCGAGTTTTTCTTGCCAAACCGTGTGCAGCACTTTTCGCAATAAAAAACAAAGCTTGATATACCGACGAAAAACGTTGATAAATCAAGCTTTGTAACACTTAACGAATGTTTATTATGCCAACTATAGGAGTCGAACCTACGACCTTCTCTTTACGAGGGAGATGCTCTACCAGCTGAGCTAAGTTGGCAAAAGAAATACCGATTGGTATTTCAATGACTCCGGCAGTCAGACTCGAACTGACGACAACCTGATTAACAGTCAGGTGCTCTACCAACTGAGCTATGCCGGAATAATGCATGGCAATGCCCTATCCTCGCAGGGAGCGATCCCCCAACTACTTTCGGCGCGTTGAAGCTTAACTTCTGTGTTCGGCATGGGAACAGGTGTATCCTTCAAGCCATCATCACCACACTAATCCTTTTCAGGACTGAGAGCTTGCACTCTCAAAACTAAACAATATCTATTCTTCTCACGTTCAATCGAAACACCCTAAACTTGGTTAAGTCCTCGACCGATTAGTAATGGTCCGCTCCATGCCTCGCGGCACTTCCACTTCCATCCTATCTACCTCATCATCTCTGAGGGGTCTTACTTCCATAAGGAATGGGAAATCTCATCTTGAGGCGAGTTTCACGCTTAGATGCTTTCAGCGTTTATCTCATCCATACATAGCTACCCAGCGATGCTCCTGGCGGAACAACTGGTACACCAGCGGTATGTCCATCCCGGTCCTCTCGTACTAAGGACAGGTCCTCTCAAATTTCCTACGCCCGCGACGGATAGGGACCGAACTGTCTCACGACGTTCTGAACCCAGCTCGCGTACCGCTTTAATGGGCGAACAGCCCAACCCTTGGGACCGACTACAGCCCCAGGATGCGATGAGCCGACATCGAGGTGCCAAACCTCCCCGTCGATGTGGACTCTTGGGGGAGATAAGCCTGTTATCCCCAGGGTAGCTTTTATCCGTTGAGCGATGGCCCTTCCATGCGGAACCACCGGATCACTAAGCCCGACTTTCGTCCCTGCTCGACCTGTCTGTCTCGCAGTCAAGCTCGCTTGTGCCTTTACACTCTGCGAATGATTTCCAACCATTCTGAGCGAACCTTTGGGCGCCTCCGTTATCTTTTGGGAGGCGACCGCCCCAGTCAAACTGCCCACCTGACACTGTCTCCCACCACGATCAGTGGTGCGGGTTAGAGTGATCATAATGCAAGGGTAGTATCCCACCAGCGCCTCTGCCAAAACTAGCGTCCTGGCTTCTATGGCTCCTACCTATCCTGTACAAGCAGTACAAGCACTCAATATCAAGCTACAGTAAAGCTCCATGGGGTCTTTCCGTCCTGTCGCGGGTAGCCTGCATCTTCACAGGCAATTCAATTTCACCGAGTCTCTCGTTGAGACAGTGCCCAGATCGTTACGCCTTTCGTGCGGGTCGGAACTTACCCGACAAGGAATTTCGCTACCTTAGGACCGTTATAGTTACGGCCGCCGTTTACTGGGGCTTCAATTCAGGGCTTCGCCGAAGCTAACTCTTCCTTTTAACCTTCCAGCACCGGGCAGGCGTCAGCCCCTATACTTCATCTTACGATTTTGCAGAAACCTGTGTTTTTGATAAACAGTCGCCTGGGCCTTTTCACTGCGGCTGATCTTGCGATCAGCACCCCTTCTCCCGAAGTTACGGGGTCATTTTGCCGAGTTCCTTAACGAGAGTTCGCTCGCTCACCTTAGGATACTCTCCTCGACTACCTGTGTCGGTTTGCGGTACGGGCAGTTGATTATTCGCTAGAAGCTTTTCTCGGCAGCGTGACATCAACGACTTCGCTACTATAATTTCGCTCCCCGTCACAGCTTGTCAACCTGCTGATAAGCATTTGACTCATCAACTGACTTGCTGCTTGGCCGGACACTTCCAATCGTCCGGATCGCTTAGCCTTCTGCGTCACTCCATCACTCAAGCACAATCAACTGGTACAGGAATATCAACCTGTTGTCCATCGTCTACGCCTCTCGGCCTCGACTTAGGTCCCGACTAACCCTGGGAGGACGAGCCTTCCCCAGGAAACCTTAGTCATTCGGTGGACAGGATTCTCACCTGTCTTTCGCTACTCATACCGGCATTCTCACTTCCAAGCGCTCCACCAGTCCTTACGGTCTGACTTCATCGCCCTTGGAACGCTCTCCTACCACGCATCCTGATGGATGCATCCATAGCTTCGGTAATATGCTTAGCCCCGGTACATTTTCGGCGCAGAGTCACTCGACTAGTGAGCTATTACGCACTCTTTAAATGATGGCTGCTTCTGAGCCAACATCCTAGTTGTCTGTGCAATTCCACATCCTTTTCCACTTAGCATATATTTAGGGACCTTAGCTGATGATCTGGGCTGTTCCCCTTTCCACGATGGATCTTATCACTCACCGTGTGACTCCCGAGTAAAAATCAATGGCATTCGGAGTTTATCTGAAGTCAGTAACCCATGACGGGCCCCTAGTCCAAACAGTGCTCTACCTCCATGATTCTAAACCTCGAGGCTCCCCCTAAAGAGATTTCGGAGAGAACCAGCTATCTCCAAGTTCGTTTGGAATTTCACCGCTACCCACACCTCATCCCAACCATTTTCAACTGATACGGGTTCGGTCCTCCAGTGCGTTTTACCGCACCTTCAACCTGGACATGGGTAGGTCACCTGGTTTCGGGTACATAACTGCGTACTTCGTACGCCCATTTCAGACTCGCTTTCGCTGCGGCTCCGGTTTTTCCACCTTAACCTTGCACGCAATCATGACTCGCCGGTTCATTCTGCAAGAGGCACGCCGTCACACGTAAATGTGCTCCGACAGCTTGTAGGCACATGGTTTCAGGAACTGTTTCACTCCCCTCCCGGGGTGCTTTTCACCTTTCCCTCACGGTACTGGTTCACTATCGGTCACTAGGGAGTATTTAGCCTTGCGAGATGGTCCTCGCGGATTCCGACGGGGTTTCACGTGTCCCGCCGTACTCAGGATCCTGAACTGAGAGTGTGACGTTTCGTTTACTGGGCTATCACCATCTTTGGCGTCGCTTCCCAACGACTTCAACTACGTCGCACTTTGGTAACTCAAATGTTCAGTCCTACAACCCCAACAAGCAAGCTCGTTGGTTTGGGCTCTTCCCGTTTCGCTCGCCGCTACTCAGGGAATCGAATTTTCTTTCTCTTCCTGCAGCTACTTAGATGTTTCAGTTCACTGCGTCTACCGCCTGACAGCTATGTATTCACTGCTCAGGCAATCATCGACTAAGATGATTGGGTTTCCCCATTCGGAAATCTCCGGATCAAAGCGTACTTACCGCTCCCCGAAGCATATCGGTGTTAGTCCCGTCCTTCATCGGCTCCTAGTACCAAGGCATTCACCATGCGCCCTTCATAACTTAACCTTGATGATCTTACGATCACCTCAGTTATTGAGTATGCGATTAATTTCGTTAATAAAACTCAAATAACGCGGTGTTCTCGGTTTAATTGTGAATAAAGAAATAAATATTATTTAGTTTTCAAAGTACAAGCTGAGGGTAGACCCCTCAAAACTGAACGCAGTTTCAACGAATGTGCAGGTTTCCGATTAATTCCTTAGAAAGGAGGTGATCCAGCCGCAGGTTCTCCTACGGCTACCTTGTTACGACTTCACCCTAATCATCTGCCCCACCTTAGGCGGCTAGCTCCCCGAAGGGTTACCCCACCGACTTTGGGTGTTGCAAACTCTCATGGTGTGACGGGCGGTGTGTACAAGGCCCGGGAACGTATTCACCGCGGCATGCTGATCCGCGATTACTAGCGATTCCGACTTCGTGCAGGCGAGTTGCAGCCTGCAGTCCGAACTGAGAACGGTTTTAAGAGATTAGCTTGCCCTCGCGAGTTCGCGACTCGTTGTACCGTCCATTGTAGCACGTGTGTAGCCCAGGTCATAAGGGGCATGATGATCTGACGTCGTCCCCACCTTCCTCCGGTTTGTCACCGGCAGTCTCACTAGAGTGCCCAACTGAATGCTGGCAACTAGTAACAAGGGTTGCGCTCGTTGCGGGACTTAACCCAACATCTCACGACACGAGCTGACGACGACCATGCACCACCTGTCATTGCGTTCCCGAAGGAAACGCCCTATCTCTAGGGTTGGCGCAAGATGTCAAGACCTGGTAAGGTTCTTCGCGTAGCTTCGAATTAAACCACATGCTCCACCGCTTGTGCGGGCCCCCGTCAATTCCTTTGAGTTTCAACCTTGCGGTCGTACTCCCCAGGCGGAGTGCTTAATGCGTTAGCTGCGGCACTGAAGGGCGGAAACCCTCCAACACCTAGCACTCATCGTTTACGGCATGGACTACCAGGGTATCTAATCCTGTTCGCTACCCATGCTTTCGAGCCTCAGCGTCAGTTGCAGACCAGACAGCCGCCTTCGCCACTGGTGTTCTTCCATATATCTACGCATTCCACCGCTACACATGGAGTTCCACTGTCCTCTTCTGCACTCAAGTCTGACAGTTTCCGATGCACTTCTTTGGTTAAGCCAAAGGCTTTCACATCAGACTTATCAAACCGCCTGCGCTCGCTTTACGCCCAATAAATCCGGATAACGCTTGCCACCTACGTATTACCGCGGCTGCTGGCACGTAGTTAGCCGTGACTTTCTGGTTAGATACCGTCACTGCGTGAACAGTTGCTCTCACGCACGTTCTTCTCTAACAACAGAGCTTTACGAGCCGAAACCCTTCTTCACTCACGCGGTGTTGCTCCATCAGGCTTGCGCCCATTGTGGAAGATTCCCTACTGCTGCCTCCCGTAGGAGTATGGACCGTGTCTCAGTTCCATTGTGGCCGATCAGTCTCTCAACTCGGCTACGCATCACAGCCTTGGTAGGCCGTTACCCTACCAACAAGCTAATGCGCCGCAGGTCCATCCCAAAGTGATAGCCGAAACCATCTTTTAAGTTTGAATCATGCGATTCAAACTGTTATGCGGTATTAGCATCTGTTTCCAAATGTTATCCCCCGCTTTGGGGCAGGTTACCTACGTGTTACTCACCCGTCCGCCACTCGCTGGTAAACCAACGTCAAGTCCGTGCAAGCACGTTCAATCAGTTGGGCCAACGCGTTCGACTTGCATGTATTAGGCACACCGCCGGCGTTCATCCTGAGCCAGGATCAAACTCTCATATAAAATATAAGAACTTGAAAAGCTCAAATTTAAATTAAGCGAATTGACTTCGCAAATGTTTTGCATCAATCGTAATGATTGATGACCCTACACATTTGTGTTCGTCGAAACTGTATTCAGTTTTCAAAGGTCTACCATGTTGTTGAACAACAACATTTATTATTTTATCAAATCTCTAATTGCTTGTCAAGCATAATTTTATTTAATTCCAAAGCCAAGCAAATCAGCGACTTAATTAATATATCAAATTGTCAAAGTAATGTCAAGAAGTTTTTTCTTGATCATTAACGTCCGAACAGCTAGCCGCTATCCAATCGCTTTGACAACAATAAATACTATACAGGTTTCCTAAGGGTTCGTCAACGTTATTTTCAAACTTTCTAAATCTATTTTAGGTTTACGAACTAACACTCTATAAGACCCAATACAGTTCGTTATTGGCTGAACAAAAAGTGGTTAAAGACACACTGGTATTCAGATTGAAATCTATAACCTATCAACGACTCATCTGCTTATTATTAATTCCAATATCAAAAAAACACGCTGCAAATCTGCAAACGTGTTTTTAGTGTGCTAAATATTATTTTTCTTCTTCATCAGCAGTCTTTTCTGGACGCATCGTTGGGAAGAGAATAACGTCACGAATCGACTTGGCATCCGTCAAAAGCATTACCAAACGATCGATACCGATCCCCAGACCACCAGTTGGCGGCATCCCGTATTCCAACGCCTCAACATAGTCCAGATCAACCGGTTCGGCCTCATCGTTGCCATTAGCCTTTTCCTTGGCCTGCATTTCAAAACGATACTTTTGGTCGATTGGATCGTTCAGTTCGCTAAAAGCATTGCCCATTTCGCCGCCAGCAATGTAAAGTTCAAACCGGTCTGCCATTTCAGGATTTTCTTGGTTCCGCTTAGCCAGTGGCGATACCTCAACAGGGAACTCATAGATAAACGTTGGCTGAATCAAAGTGTCTTCAACGAATTCGTCAAAGAAGGCACTCAGAATATGACCTTTTGACCACCATTTTTCATACTTAACGTGCTTTTCTGCCGCCAGCTGACGAGCTTCCTCATCAGTTTCGATTTCCTTAAAGTCAATGCCCGTCTGTTCCTTAACGGCATCGTTCATCGTAATCCGCTTGAATTCGCCGCCAAGGTCAATCTCAGTGCCTTGATAGGTAATCTTGCCATCATCAGAGACTACCTTGGCAGCCGCCTTAATGATACCTTCCGTTTCATCCATGACATCCCACAGATCCCAATAAGCGGCATAGGTTTCAATCGTTGTAAATTCTGGATTATGCTGCAGGTCCATCCCTTCATTACGAAAGACCCGTCCCAGTTCATAGACCCGTTCAAAGCCTCCGACGATCAGCCGCTTCAGGTAAAGCTCCGTCGCAATCCGCAGATACATGTCAATGTTTAAGGCATTATGGTGCGTAATAAATGGCCGTGCATTGGCACCACCAGCCTGGGTATTCAGGATTGGCGTTTCGACCTCGGTAAAGCCATGGTCATCCATGTACTTACGAATTGCCTTGATAATCGCCGTCCGTTGGTGGAAACGCTTAAAGCTTTCTGGGTTGGCAATCAGATCCAGGTAACGCTGACGATAGATGGTTTCTGGATCCTTAACCCCTTCCCATTTGTTTGGCAGTGGCCGCAAAGCCTTAGACAGAAAGGTAATCTCACGCGCACGAATCGTCAGTTCACCGGTGTTGGTCTTGATGACGTCACCTTTGATCCCCATGAAGTCGCCAAGATCGGCCCGCTTAAAGATATGGTATTGTTCATCGCCAACCATATCTTTGCGCGCGTAGACCTGAATTTTGCCCGTCCGATCAACGAAATCCGCAAAGCCTGCCTTACCGCTGCTGCGTTTGCGCATCATTCGGCCGGCAATGCTGACCATGTTTTCTTGTTCAAGCAGCTCATCTTTATCTACCTGATCAAATTGTTCATGCAGATCCTGAGCCAAGTGGTCGCGATGGTAGCGACGGCCAAACGGTTCAATTCCTGCTGCTTTGAGTTCATCCATCTTTTCGCGACGAACGCGCATTTGATCCAGTTCTTGTGACACTAGTCTTCCTCCTCAATTTTTGCCTGGCGTTGAGCACGATGCATCGCTTGCTGTGCCGCCCGCTTTTGTGTTTCCTCCAAGAAGCGATCGAAAATATCAATCATTTCCTGCTGCGTTTCTGCTTCAACCAACGCTGCCTTTGTTCTGGCCGCCCGGGGAATTCCCTTGATGTAGAAGGTTGATTGTCCCCGGAACTCACGAACGCCAACATGCTCGCCTTTTAATTCTACCAAGCCAGCCAAGTGCTCCTTGGCCATCGCGATTTTTTGCTCTGGCGTAGCTTCTGGAAGCAGTTCACCCGTTTCCAGATAATGAGCCGTCCGCTTAAGCATCCATGGATTACCCATTGCTGCCCGACCAATCATGACTGCGGTTGCTCCCGTCTCATCCAGCATCCGTTTGGCATCTTCTGGCGTTTTAACGTCACCATTGCCCATAAACGGAATCGTCAATGCATTGGCCACTTCTTTTAGGATATTCCAATCCGCGTGACCTGTATACATCTGTTTGCGAGTTCGACCATGCATGGCGATTGCCTGGGCACCGGCACGCTCGGCTGCCAAGGCGTTTTCGACGGCATAGATGTGCTTGTCATCCCAGCCGATCCGCATTTTGACCGTAACTGGTTTTTTAACGGCATCAACGACATAAGAAACCATTTCATAGACTTTATTTGGATCCAACAGCCATTTTGCTCCGGCATCGGTGTTAACGACTTTGTTGACTGGACAGCCCATGTTGATGTCAATCACATCAGCTTCGGTATTTTCATCGATGAATTTGGCTGCTTGAACCAAAGTCTCTTTTGTACCACCAAAAATCTGAATGCCCATCGGATGTTCGATCGGCTCAACCTTCAGCATCGACAGGGTCTTTTTGTTGTGGTACATAATGCCGCGATCAGAAATCATTTCGCAGACCACGTAGCCAGCGCCAAACTTTTTACAGATGACGCGGAACGCAGAATTGGTAACTCCAGCCATGGGAGCTACTACGACTTGATTGGGAATCGTGACATTGCCAATTTGCCATTCCACAAAAATATCCTCCTTAAAATTGCAATCAAAACGATTGTAGCCTAATCATTGCCACATTAGCAAGCCAGACCCTCAGCAATTCCAATTTAATCATAGGTCTGCAGTCTGCGACGTAAAATCAGCAGCACTATTCCGATCATCATACCGACAACCAGATCAGCGGCCGTACAGATTGCAAATAACCTGAAATAGCCCAGTCTTTCAATGACCAAACCGCCAAACAGCGGACCAATCGCCTTGCCAATCGATGAAAATGCATTGACCATCCCTTGTCCGCGCCCTTTTTGAACAACCGGCGACAAGCGATTGACATATGCCGGCACTCCTGGAATCAAAAGCGACTCGCCCAGCGTCAGCACGACCATCGCCAAGACAAACTGCCCATAGCGAGCCGCAAAAAGCAGCAGCATAAACGAGCCAGCCATAAAAAAGGCTCCCAGAATCACTTGAAGATCAAGCGTCGCATGGTAGCGGCCAATCCAGTCAAGCAGCAGCTGAAAAATAATGATCAAAATGCCATTGATCGTCCAAAGCATGCCATAGCGTCCCGTTGAAATGCCGAACCGTGCTAGATAGACTGCCAGATTGCTCATCCACTGTTCATACATGACCCAGACGACTACCAGCCCGAGCAGCAAAACGATGATTACGAAAAGATTGCTCTTGCCAGTCAGGTCAGCTGATGCGGTACCAGTTTGTCTGACTGGGCACTCACCATGCAGCTCAACCTTAGCAAACTTTATGCCAACGATAATCAGACTGACCAGATAGATCCCGGCAATCAGCGCAAACAGCCAGCCAATTCCCTGTTCATAGATAAAGCCAGTCAGTCCCGTACCGACTACCAGACCGATGTTTTCGGCCAGATAAAGTTGATTAAAGACCTTAACGCTGGGATATTTTTTGACTCTGGTACCCATTGAATTGATCAAGGTTAAAATCCAGCCATTGCCAAAACCAAAAATGCATAACAAAATGGGATAGCTTGGCCAGCCATGCATAAAGATCAACAGCGTTACGGCCAGAAGCGTAATCAGCTGGCCAAAAAGGTTTAAGCCAAACGTATGCCCACGATCAAATTGGCTGCCTGCTGCAATACTGCCGATTACGTTGGCACTGGAATAGCACAGCAGAACCACCCCAGCCAGGACCAATGACTGATGCAGCTGATCATGCATATAGATCGTCGTCACCGGCCATACGCAGCTATAGCCAACGTTATTTAGAAAGGCCAGTCCGCCCAGCCATTTAAACAAATCGTCTTTCAAATCGTTCACCCATCTTTTGACAAATTGCCTTAATTTTCAGTGGTCAGATTCAAAATGTCAATCAAGATCGGGCAGCTCGCTGTTAAAAATATCTAAAACAACAAAAAATCCCGGGCTCAGCTGATGAGCGCGGGATTTTAATTGACTATGCCTGGTCGCTGCTGGTAGCCTGCTTTAAGATTACTTCCAAGTCCTGCTTGTCAAACTGATACTTCTTGCCGCAGAACTGGCAGACGATTTCAGCACCTTCGTCTTGTTCAATCATTTCCTTTAGATCAGCTGGTTTGATTGTTGCCAGGGCATGTGCAAAACGATTCTTGTTGCAGTGGCAGGCATATGATACCGGCATCGTCTGCAGCATCTTGAGTTCTTCATCAGGGAACAGCAGATGCAGGATGTCTTCTGGCGTCTTGCCTTCCAAAAGCAGATCCGATACTCTCGGCATGCCTTTAATGGCCGTTTCCAGTTTGGTAATGGCCTCATCGCTGGCACCGGGCATTACCTGGACCATAAATCCACCAGCTGCCTTAATCGAATCATCTTTTTCAACAAAGACCGACAAGCCGACTGCCGAGGGAATCTGTTCTGACTTGGCCAGATAGTAGGTAAAGTCATCACCCAGCTCGCCTGAGATCAGATCAACCTCGCCGGTATAAGGCGTCTTGTCGCCTGGCGTCATCGTTGTTACCGAAAGCGTTCCTTGGCGGCCAACCGCACCGGCAACATCAATCTTGCCAGCATCGTTCAATGGCAGATTGACATGTGGATTTTTCATATAGCCCTTGACTTCGCCATGAGCCGTACCATCAGCGACGATGTAGCCAACTGGCCCATTGCCTTGAATCTTCACCGTCATGCCGGCTTTTTCATCCAAGCTGGACGTTGATAAAAGCAGCGTACCGATAAGGGTGCGTCCTAAAGCTGCCGAGCTGGCACTCCAGGTATCGTGAATCTCATGAGCTTTTTCAACCAGGTTGGTAGCACGCACTGCATACGCACGAAACATCCCATCCTTAGTCATGCTTTTTACTAAATAGTCATTGTTTTCCATTGTTGGTCACCTTTTCTAGTTTTGATTACATAATAAAACAGGAGCGGCGACCAGTGGTCAAAAACGCTCCTGTTAATTGGCAATTATGCCTGATCATCATGATCGTCATGGTGGTCATTTTGATCGTTTGAAGCTGAGCTGTCTGGCGTTTGTGAATCATGATCCGATTCAGCATCGTTGTCATGGTCGTCTGCTACTTTTTCAGTTTCGCGACGTTCCAAAGCACGCTTGGACTCTTCAAAAGTTGCAGCATGCTGTTCATCTTCAGCAGCTTCAATATCGGCTTCCGGCATCTTCCCAGTCTTGTACAGGCTCAGAATCTGCTTTTCGTTCAGCGTTTCATACTTGAGCAGCGCCTCGGCAATCAGCTTGTGCTGTTCACGGTGCGTCTCAATGATATGGAGCGCTTGTTCATGACCTTCATTCAAGATCCGCTTGATTTCTTCATCAACCAGGGCAGCCGTATGTTCTGAGTAGCCCGCCTGATCATAGCCTTGGCCAGCAAAAACCTGTCCAGAGCTCTGCAGCTCAACCGGACCGATCTTGTCGCTCATCCCGTATTGGGTAACCATGGCCCGCGCAATCTGCGTTGCCTGCTCAAAGTCATTGGAAGCTCCAGACGACTGTGAATGGAAGATGATTTCTTCAGCTGCACGACCACCCATCAGACCAGCAATCTGCTCTTCAGCATTTTTCTTGCTCATCAGCATCTGGTCTTCACGCGGCAGCATGATTGCATACCCGCCGGCGCGGCCACGCGGTACGATCGTTACTTTATGAACAACCCGTGCATCGTTTAAGACCAGCCCAACGATCGTGTGGCCGGCTTCGTGGTAGGCAACGGTTTCGCGTTCTTTTGGCGAAACGACCCGATCACGCTTGGCTGGACCAGCAATTACGCGGTCCTCAGCTTCATCAACATCAGCTGCTGAAATCTCGTTTTCATTGCGCCGTGCAGCCAGCAATGCCGCCTCATTCAGCAGGTTGGCCAAATCGGCACCCACGAATCCCGGCGTCTGCTTGGCGATTTCCTTTAAGTCGACATCTGGTCCCAATGGCTTGTTGCGGGCATGAACGCGCAGAATGGCTTCACGCCCCTTAACGTCAGGAGCACCGACCAGAATCTTCCGGTCAAAACGACCTGGCCGCAGCAGCGCTGGGTCCAAAACGTCAGCCCGGTTGGTGGCAGCCATTACGATAACGCCTTCGTCACCGCTAAAACCATCCATTTCAACCAACAGCTGGTTCAGCGTCTGTTCACGTTCATCGTGGCCGCCGCCCATGCCAGAGCCACGCCGCCGACCAACGGCATCGATTTCGTCGATAAAGATGATTGATGGCGCCGCCTTCTTGGCTTGGTCAAACAGGTCACGAACCCGGCTGGCACCAACCCCGACAAACATCTCAACGAAATCAGAACCTGAAATCGAGAAGAATGGTACGCCAGCTTCACCCGCAACGGCTTTGGCCAGCAGCGTCTTACCAGTACCTGGAGGCCCTTCAAGAAGCACCCCAGATGGAATCTTGGCCCCCAGCCGCGTGAATTTCTTTGGATTCTTTAGAAATTCAACGACTTCAACCAGTTCCTGCTTTTCTTCTTCTTCACCAGCAACGTCAGAGAAACGGACCTTGTTTTCCTTGGCATTGGCGGGCTTGGCCTTAGACTTGCCAAAGTTCATCATCCCGCCGCCACGACCGCCTTGACTGGCTTGCCCCATCATCATGTAGAAGAAAAATACCATGATGATCAATGGCAAAATGGTAAACAGCAGATTCATCCACAGACTGTTGGATTCTTCGGCCTTGGTGCTGATGGTAACGTTGTGCTTTTCAGCATACTTCTGCAGCTGACTGAGCGTTACGTCGCTGTCCAGCACTGAGCTTTGGAAGCTGGTCGTGGTACTGCTCTTTTGCCCGACGATCGAGAACCCGGCATCGCTGCCGCTGACCTTCTGTGGCTTGCGGTAGGTACCAGTGATCTTGTAGACTCCGCCGTCTGGTTGAAGTTGGAAGCTCTTAACCTTATTGTCCTTCAATTCGGTAACAAAAGTGCTTTGGGAAACGTTTTTGCTTTGCGTATCCGTACTGCTCCCCCCAAAGAAGAAGTAGGCAATTCCCATAATGCACAAAAAGATTATCGCATAGAAGAGCACGTTATGAGCGAATCCATTATTTTTACGATTGTTGTTCATAACAACCTCCTATCCAACGGCAATGTTTAATTTATTTTGATGGACTAAATGATAGCATAATTGACTATCATTGACCATTATTTGATCAACTATTTGCTATATACGGAAGGCTTCAGGATTCCTACGTATGGCAGGTTTCGATAGTAGCCCTGGTAGTCAAGGCCATAGCCAACCAAGAACTCGTTTGGAACGACAAAGCCAACATAGTCAGCCTCGATTTCGACTTTGCGGCCCTCTGGCTTATCCAGCAGCGTACATACCTTGACGCTGTTGGCACCACGCTCGCCTAACAGATCAACCAGATAGCGCAGTGTGCGGCCAGTGTCGACGATATCTTCCATGATCAAGACGTCCTGGCCCTCCAGATCAGCCTTCAAGTCGTGAATCAATTTGATCGTTCCAGTCGACTCGGTACCGCCGTAATAGCTGGAAACGTCAATAAAGTCCAGCTGGGCGTAACAGGTCATCTTTTTAAACATATCAACCGAAAAAGGCGCCGCGCCAGTCAGAACCGAAACCACCAGCGGCTTTTTGTCGGCATAGTCAGCATTGATCTGCTTAGCCAGCCGATCCTCGGCAGCATTGATCTCTTCAGTGCTGTACAAGACGCGTTCAATATCGTTGTTCATTTATCTGCTCCTTTTAGCATTTTCGTTGGGCAACTACGATGATTTGGCATTCTTGGCCTTCAGCAGCGCCGCTTGACTCATCCAGCCAGGCGAACTTATGGCCAACTACCCACAGCACCGTCTCAGCAGCCGTAGTCAAAACCAGTTGCTCCTGACGCTGCAGCTGCGGTACCTTGTCGTTGATCAAGACGCGCCGAACCTTTTGATGGCCACCACTTTTTAAGCGCAGCCGATCACCTTTTTGCCAGCTTCTTAATCGCAGCGGCAAGGCATCAGACGGCAGCTTGAATCTGGCCAGCTCAATAGCATCTTTAGGCAGCTGATCCTTACTAAAGACCCCAAACGTCAATTCATCGTTGATTTCATGCCATTGGCCCAATTCTACCACAGCTGCGGACTTTTTTTGCGAATTATCGACCTTTTTAGCCGCGTTTTTAAGCCAACAGACATCATATTCTTTCACTAGCCAATGGTCATTTGGCAATTGCATGATCTGCTGCGGCTTTTTGTCATCGTTTAGCAGCTGGTCGATCTGCATGAGCTGTGATTGAGTCAGGTCATAGACTGCCTGATTCTTCAGCCATTGCAGCATTAACAGCCGGCGACTGGACTGCGGCTGCTGTCGATACTTTGCCAGCTGCAGCTGATTTGTCGTCGTCATCTGCGCCAGAAGCTGCGCCAAGCTGTTTTGACTAAAAGCCAGCAGATCGCTCAACTGTTCATGCCACGCCGTCATATGCGCCAAAAAACGCGGATTCTCTTTGATCATGGCAGGAACGATCAGATTTCGAAAACGATTGCGCGTCAAAGCAAGGTCCTGATTGGTATTATCCTCAAACCAGGTTAACTGATGCATATTGGCATACTCATAAAGCCGATCCTTGGGAATGGTCAAAAGCGGTCTGAGCAGCGTTTTACCAGCAAACGGCCGCTCATCTTCAATCCCAGCCAGCGCCGTCAGCTGCCCTCCCCTGACCATCTTCATCAGCATTGTCTCGGCCTGATCATTGGCGTGGTGCGCGGTCAAAAGAAAATCAGCCTGATGTTCATGCATCGTCTGGGCAAAAAAGCGGTAGCGCATTGTCCGCGCGGCATCCTCAATCCCGGTTTGCGGATGTTCTTTGATCGGCCAGTGTCTGACTGCCAGCTTTAATTGGTGCTTTTGACAGTAGCTTTTTAAAAAGGTCTCCTCTTGCTGGCTCTGTTTGCGTAATTCATGGTTGACGTGGGCGACGATCAATCGTCTTGGATCAACCAGCTGCTGCATCACGTCCAACAGCACCATTGAGTCAACGCCTCCGGAAACGGCAACTACCAAGGGAGCAGCTGATTCAAAAAAGCGGTGCCCTGTCAGACGCCGCTTAATCTGTTGTTGAAGATTCATTTTAGCTGCGACGACCGCCACGGCCGCCACGCTTGCCATCCGTTTGCCGTTTCAGCGTTGACAGGCGTGATTCGCTTTCCTTCATAAAACTGGCCAGCATATTGTCGAAGCTGTCATTTTGCCGGTGATGACGAGCCCCAGAAAAGCCGCGCTGTGGTACATGGTTAAATTCATGGCGCTCTTGAGTATGAGCATGACCATGAGCCTCTTCATCATGACGTCGTTCGTGGAAGCCGTGTCCCTGTTCGCGATGGTTTTCGCGCTCCTCATGGTGGTGACGTTCTTCCTTAGGTTGAGCTTCCTTCATCGATAAGGCGATCTTGCCATCACTGCCAATCTTCATTACCTTGACAGTTACCGTATCGCCGACTGACAGAACGTCGTGAATGTCTTTGATGAAGCGATCAGAAATCTGACTGATATGAACCAATCCCGTCTGGTTGTCGTCTAGATCAACGAAAGCCCCGAAATTAGTAATACCTGAGATCTTCCCTGAAACCTTTGCTCCTTCTTCAATTGCCATGAACTAGCTGGCCCTCCTCATTAAAAATTAATCATTTATTTACAGTTTTGAGTATAACATAAATCAACATTGTTACAAGTGAACAATTATCGCGATAAAGCGAACAAAAAAAGCTAAAACCGCTTTCTTACATCGTTAGTTAAACGCTGTCACGATTTTTAAAGCGCTTTTAGCTTAATTAGCAAAGTTATAAATCGTTTCGCCTTTTTTAGCGTAGTTGTATTTGGAACGAATCAGCTGTTGAAGATATTCAGGATCATTCAGCTCTTTAATATGACTGTTCAGCTGCTTTTGCTTGCTTTTCTGTTTGTTCAGCTGCGTTTGCGTCTGTTGAATCTGAGCATTGACCCGGCCAAGCTGTCGCTGGTTTTTCCAGATCTGAATGCCAAACACCAGGACAAAAACGCTAATTATGCCGATCATTGCTAAAAAGCGGTGCTTATGGATTTTTCGAGCATAGGCCTTATCCGCCGCCTGCTGAGCAGTTTTCTGCTGAGCGTATGGCGTATCAAGACTGTAGACATTGCGACCTTTCATTGAGAATTCCTCACCTTGTAATTATTGTCCAAAGTATAACAGGATTTTTTAGCAACTGTCCAACCTAATCCTAAATTATCTGCTGAATCATTTTTGGTTAATCGAGTCTAAACGGCATAACCGCTTCAGATCTAAGGCTAATCGTCAAATGGATTGCTGAAGTCCTCGGCAAATTTTTCATCAATAATGGTATACATCTGATCCGTTTCGCTCTTCTTGGTAGTCTCAATAATCTGATCAATTCGGACGGTCTCGGTTTTGTTGCCAAACTGAATGGTCAGCTCATCGCCAGCCTTAACGCTGCTGGACGATTTTGCCGGCTTGCCGTTGACCAGAATTCGTCCCTGATCGGCAATCTTTTTAGCAACCGTTCGCCGCTTGATGATTCGAGAAACCTTTAAAAATTTGTCTAACCGCATTTATCTATTTCCTTTCCTGATCATGACTTTTTTTCTTGCTTGTCTTTTGAATCTTGCTTGGCATCATTATCGACATCATCGGCATCGTTAAGCGCCTGATTGATGCCGCGCACACAGACGATCAGCTGCTTGAGCCAGTCTTTTTGGGTCATCTTAGGCTGAATGATCAATCTGACGGTCAGCCGGCCATCATCGGTCTGGCCCATCGTCGCCTTAAACCGCGTCGCTGCCAGAGCCTTGATGATTTCAGGAGGCTTAATGGCACGACTGCCGGCCTTGGTGAAGGTCAAAACAAGATTATCGCGCTGCCGCTTGATCGATTCCAGCATCGCCGCATCGGCATTCATCTTCAGCTCACCTACCAGCAGCAGATTTTCAACGGGTTCGCCATAATCACCAAACCGGTCAATCAGATCGCCTTGCAGATCAAGCAGCTCCTGATCTGATTTTGCCTGGCGCACCTGTTTGTATAGCGCGATCTTTTGCCGCGAGTCGCTGACGTATTCATCAGGCAGATAAGCTTCCACGTTGATGTCGATTTCGGTATTGGCAATCGGCTTTTTAACCTGGCCACGTTTTTTAGCCACGGCTTCGCTAAGCATCTCGGCATACAGATCATAGCCAACCGAATCGATAAAGCCGTGCTGCTGCTTGCCCAAAAGATTGCCCGCGCCGCGAATCGCCAAGTCACGCATGGCAATCTTAAAGCCGCTGCCCAGTTCAGTAAAGTCGCGAATGGCCGCCAGCCGCTTTTCGCCAAGTTCCGTCAGCACCTTGTTTGGCTGATACATAAAATAGGCATAGGCAACGCGATTGCTGCGGCCAATCCGTCCTCGAATCTGGTAGAGCTGAGACAGCCCCATTCGATCAGCATTTTCAACAAACAGCGTGTTGACGTTGGCAATATCGACGCCGGTTTCAATGATTGAGGTCGTTACCAAAACGTCATACTCGCCTTGAATAAAGTCATATAAGACGCCTTCCAGCTGTGCCTCGGTCATCTTGCCATGAATATAGCCGATCCTGGCCTCAGGAACCAAATCCTGCAGCTCGGCAACGGTTCGTTCAATATCGTTGACACGGTTGTGCAGATAGTAGACCTGGCCGCCCCGCTGCAGCTCGCGCAGAACCCCATCACGAATCGCGGCTTGGTTTTGTTCCATTACATAGGTTTGAATTGGATAGCGATCAGCAGGCGGCGTTTCAATTACCGACAGATCACGCACGCCCATCATTGACATGTGCAGCGTCCGCGGAATCGGGGTGGCCGTCAGCGTTAACACGTCAATGTTGTTTTTTAGCTGTTTAAGCCGTTCTTTATGCTTGACGCCAAATCGCTGCTCCTCATCAATGACCAGCAGTCCCAGGTCATTGAACTGAACGTCTTTGCTAAGCAGCCGGTGCGTGCCGACTACAACGTCAATCTTGCCATTCTTGAGGCCCGCTTCGGTTTCTTTAAGCTGTTTAGGCGTTCGAAAGCGCGACATCATAGCAATCTCAATCGGAAAACCTTCAAAGCGGCTCTTCATCGTATCATAATGCTGCTGGGCCAGAATCGTGGTTGGAACCAAAAAGGCCACCTGCTTGCCGCCCAAAACCGCCTTAAAGACTGCCCGCAATGCTACTTCTGTCTTGCCATAGCCAACATCGCCGACCAAGAGCCGATCCATGGGGCGCTCGCTTTCCATATCGGCTTTGATTTCTTTGATGCTGCGCAGCTGATCAGGCGTCTCTTGATAAGGAAACTCGGCTTCAAACTTTTCCTGCAGATAGTCGTCTTTAGGAAAGGCATAACCCTTTTCTGTTTCTCTGGCTGCATAAAGATCAACCAGCTCATCGGCGATGTCCTCGACTCTGGCGGCAACGCGTGCTTTGGTTTTGGCCCACTCGGTTCCGCCCAGCCGATTGACGTGAGGAACCTTGCCTTCGCTGGCCACGTATTTTTGAACCAGATCCAGCTGCGTGACTGGGACAAAGATCTGCGCGTGATTGCGATAGTTGATCACCATGTAGTCTTGATTGGCTCCATCAACCGTCATCGTCTTAATGCCGGAAAAGATCCCAATCCCATGGTTGACATGAACGACATAGTCACCGGGCTTTAAGTCGGCGTAGCTTTTGAGCCGTTCCGCGTTAGCCAGTTTCTGTGGCCGCACTTGTCGCTGTTTGACCTGAGCAAACATCTCGTTTTCAGTAATGGCGACCAGATTGGCCTGTGGATATTCAAACCCGTTTGCCAGAGTCATGGCCGTCAGCTGCGTCTGATGCTCCAACAGCTGTTCAGGCTGCGTCTCAACGGCCTTGACGCCAAATTCAGCCATCGTCTTAGCCATCTGCTGGCGACGCTCTTGACTCTGCGCCAGTAAGACAATCGTTTCGCCCTGAGCCTGCCAGCGCTGCAGCTCACTTTTCAAAAGCGCCATCTGACCAAAGAAGCGCTGCATGGGACGTGTCTTTAAATCAGTCAGCGCGGCAAACCGTTTGGCACCCATTCCTTTTTTAAACAGCGCCAGGTAGGTCTGAGCATGGGCATCATCAGCCACCAGCCGCTCTGGATCATGGCCCAGAAAACCGGCCTGTCCCCGTTCATGACGCTGCATTTTTTCGTCCAGCCAGCTCATTTCGTCTTTTTCCAGACGCTGGCCCGTTTCTTTAATGCGCGGCCAATCGTCCAGATACAGACTGCCAGCTGGCGGCAGATAGTCTAAAAGCGAGGACGCCTCAGGATAGACCAGATCAGCATATTCCAACATTTCAACCGGCAGCTCATGTTTTTTCAGTGCTGTAATCAATTCAGCAAAATGACCATTGAGTACTTGTCTTTGTTCCTGATCGGTAACCAATGCCTGCAGGTCAGCCTGCTCTTTGGTCATTTTCTGTGCAACCCGTTCAAACTCCGTAATGGGCAGGATAAAGTCGGTTGCCGGCAGAATCGTAACTTCAGCAAGATTTTCTTGACTGCGCTGAGATTCCGGATCAAAAGTACGCAGCGAATCAACCTCAGTATCAAAAAGATCGATTCGAATCGGCAGCTCGGTATTTAAGGCATAGACATCAATAATCGAGCCCCGCATGGCAAAGTCACCGGGCCTTAATACCATCTGCTGATATTGATAGCCCATTGCTCCCAGCTTGGCGCGCAGCTCAGTTGGATCCAGTTCCATGCCTGGTTTCAGCTGCAGCGAGGCCTGAGCAAACTGCGCTGGTGCAATCAGTTTTCGGCGCAGTCCTGCCACCGAGGCAATCACAATGGCGGGCGTCTGCTGCTGCAGTGCATGGAGGGCCAATACCCGCTGCAGTCGGTAGTTAGGCGAACTGGTCGCTACTTCAGCTGCCAGTACCTCTTCAACTGGAAACTGATAGATTTCAGTATTGGGCAGCAGGTTCTCCAGATCAGCCGCCAGCTTCTGCATATGATAAAGGCTGTCGACAACGATCAGCTGTGGCTGCGTCAGCTTTTCGTGCAGCGCCGCCAGCAACAGCGTCGTAGCGGAGCCGGCAATCCCGGTAATCAATTGATTTTTTTGATCGCGAATCGTTGTCAGAATCGTTTTAAAATCCCTGGTCGATTCGATAAATTCGGTCAGACGCATGATGCCAGCTCCTTTTTGATTAGTTGTATTGATTCATCAATTGGTCAAACGTCTCGCCGTGAACCCAGTCGATTAAGGCTTGTTCCGCAATCGCCACGGCCTGATCAAAAGCAGGGCGCTCCTGTGGCGTAAAGCGGCCCAGCACATGACTGACCACCGTACCGTTTTGGGGATGATCGATTCCCAGCTTGACCCGATTGAAATTCTTGGTTCCCAAGTATTGAATGATGCTCTTTAAGCCGTTGTGGCCGCCAGAAGCGCCATGTGTCTTCAAACGCACGCGGCCAACTGGCATGTCCAGATCATCGGCAACGATAACCAGATCAGCCAGATCGACTTGATAGTAGTCCATCAATGGCTTAACGGCACGACCAGAATCATTCATAAACGTGGTTGGCTTGACCAGCATTACTTTTTCACCGTCAATTACCCCTGTGGCGGCCACGGCTTCGTATTTGGTATGGCTAAAGGCCCCCAGCTGATAGTCGCGCGCGATCTGTTCAACAACCATAAAGCCGCTGTTGTGCCGCGTTTCATCATAACGTGAACCAATATTGCCCAATCCTACGATCATTTTCATTAGAATCACCTTTCTTTACACGCAAAAAGGCCGCACGGAGCCGTACCCCGTCCAGCATCAGTGCAATTATTATACCGCAAGTAGCGATCAATCAAAAAGCAAATGCCCACGCTATTTTTGCTGATTAGACCATTACGACTTGTGCTATCATGTTGATAGATAATCCACAGACTGCAACTTAATTGGAGGCAATAGCATGATTTTTAACTCTCTGATCAAAACCAAGGATCAACTGACCACGCTGCCTGAAGATGCCACCTTGGCAGAGGCATTGACCGTTTTGGAAAATACCGGTTTTCGCTGCGTACCGGTTTTAGACAAGACGGGGACGATTTTTCGTGGAAACATCTACAAGATGCACATCTATCGGCATAAATCACGACATGGCGACATGGATCTGCCCGTTACCAGCCTGCTGAAAAACTCAACCAAGTTTATCTCAATCAAGGCCGCCTTTTTCAATGTCTTCTTTACCATTCGTGATCTGCCATACATTGCCGTTTTAGACGAGAACAACCACTTTTATGGCATCCTGACGCATAGCCGTGTCTTGCGCATGCTGGCCGAAGCCTGGAACATTAATGCTGGCAGCTATGTTTTAACGGTAACGGTCCCCGATGAGCGCGGCGCTTTGGTAACGGCAGCCAAAGAAATTACCCGTTTTACCGACATTGCCAACGTCATCTCATTAAACCTTGACCCAACCCAGACTCACAACAAGCAGATTCTGTTTACGCTGCCGGCCAGTGCTGATCAGGCTTTGGTTGATAAAATCGTCAAACGACTGAATCGCAAAGGCTTTGAAGTACCAGAAATCGAAGACCTGCATCCCAACTATTAAAACCAGATTCAGCATGAAAAAAGATCCAGTCAACAGCGACTGGATCTTTTTGATTTACGATAGATTCAAGCTAATGTGCAGTGCATGGTCGACGTTTTTCATGATCTGATCGTCAAAGCGCGTTAAATACTTTTTCAAGCGTCGCTTATCAATCGTTCGCAGCTGCTCAAGCAAGATGATCGAATCATGGGCGATTCCTGATTCGGCTGCTTTAATCTTAACATGCGTTGGCAAGGTGCTTTTCGTCAGCTGGGCCGTAATGGCAGCTACGATTGTCGTTGGACTGTAGCGGTTACCGACATCATTTTGAATAATCAGTACTGGCCGCACGCCACCTTGTTCTGAGCCAATCACTGGCGACAGATCCGCAAGATAAACGTCACCGCGCTGAATCCGTATCTTCCCCATTCATCATCGCCTGCCTAGTTTTTATAGCGTCGCATTAATCGCGGTGTAATACTCGTCAGGATTTCATAATTGATCGTGTGTGCATGATCGGCCAGATCGGTTGCTGAAAGCGTCTTGCCTTTTGAACTCCCCATCAAAACGACCTCAGTTCCGATTGGCATTGACTTAGGCAGACGAATCATCATTTGATCCATGCAGATCCGTCCTAAGATTTCGCATTCCTGACCAGCCACCAGGACCTTAAACCCCTGCATCCGGCGCAGATAGCCATCCGCATAGCCAATTGGCAGGGTAGCAACCCATTCATCGTTTTGCGCAGTATAGGTCGCGCCATAGCTGATGGATTCACCAGCCTGCAGATGCTTAACAAAAGTCGTCTTTGCAACGATTGAAGCTACCGGCTGCAGATCCAGCGAATCAGGCAGCTCATGACCAGAAGGATTGCAGCCATACATCGAGATCCCCATCCGAACCGTATTGGCTGCAATCGTTTCGCGATGCCACATGCCGACTGCAGAATTGGCCATGTGAACGTAAGGCGGTTTTTGATCAACTGCAGCCAAAAACTCATGCCAGCGTCCCAGCTGCTGCTTAAAGTAGGTATCGTCAGCCGCGTCAGCCGTGGCAAAGTGCGTAAACAGTCCTTCAAAAACGAAGGCTGGCTGATTAACCAGTGCCAAAGCCTGCTTTAGTTCAGCAACGTCGCGAAAACCGATCCGTCCCATGCCGGTATCCAGTGCCAGATGAACCTTCAGCGGCGGCAGCGACTCATTTTTAGCCAGTTCAGCATATTCCTTGAGCCAGTTGACACTGCCCACCGTCAGCGAGATGTCGTTTAAGGCCGCAACCGGCGCATAGTGAACCGGCGTCAGTCCCAATACCAGCATCAACTGATCGATACCGGCATTTCTAAGCTCGAGTCCCTCATCAAGCATGGCCACGCAAAAGCCGTCAACACCAGCTTCCTTAGCGGCATGAGCAACCGGTACGGCACCATGTCCATAGGCATCAGCCTTGACGACAGCCAGGATTCGACTGTTGGCTGGCAAGGCGGCCCGCTGCTGTTTGATATTATGCTTTAATGCCTTTAGGTCGACTACCATAGCGGCATCCCGCAATTGTGCGCTAATCATTTTTCTGATCGCTCGTCCTTTCCAAAATGATTTCAGTCATAACCAGATCTTTCGTATGACTGACCGATGCCCACACTTGACCTTCAAATGGCGATTTAACCACGATTGGCCGACCGCTTTGATTATTGATGATCGCAATGTCTTGAAAGCCGACCTCACGACCGATCCCAGTTCCCCAAGCCTTAGCAAAGGCCTCTTTTAGCGACCAGCGACCAGCAATGTATTCATAGCGGCGCTGACCACCTAATTTTGCCAATTGTTCCAACTCAGGCGGCGTAAGGATTCGCTTGACGAAACTGGGCGTCTTTTCAACGGCACGCTTCACGCGGGCAATTTCCGTTAAATCAATTCCAAATCCTTGAATCATTGTCTATTGTTCCTGACCACCACGGCGGCGAATGTTAAAGCCGCGGCGTCCCTTGCCATGCGAGTCTTCGCGATAGCTGCGGCGGCTCTTGCTCTGACCGGTACGCTTGCCGCCACGATAACTGCGATGCGATGAGTTGCCATGGCGATAGCTGCTGCCACGATAGCCACTGCTCTGACGACGCTTGCGCCGTGGCAATGGCCGTTCTGGCGTAATCTTAACCGGCACCTGGCTGGCAGCTTCTTTGGTCATATCATTAAGCAGGGCCGCTGCCAGATCAAGGGCATCGTGCGTTTCCAGCAGTTTTTGCGCGGCGTCGGCATAGCGCTGCGTGGATGGCTGCGCGATCAGTTCATCAATCTCACTGACGGCGCTGGCCAACTGCCCCTTAAACGCTTCTTCTTCAGTTGGCGGCTTCAAAGGCAGCATGCGCACCTTGGTCAGTTTTTCGATCTCATGCAGATAGTCCATCTCATTTGGCGTGACAAACGTTAACGAAACGCCATGATGTCCGGCACGGCCAGTTCGGCCAATCCGGTGAACGTAGCTGTCAGGATCGGATGGAATATCATAGTTGTAGACATGCGTAACGCCTGAGATGTCAAGTCCACGTGCCGCAACGTCGGTGGCAACCAGGATATCAAGCTTGCCTTCCTTAAAGCGTTTCATGATCTTGGTCCGCCGATCCTGCGTCAGATCGCCATGAATACCAGCCGCATTATAGCCGCGTGCCGTCAAGCCCTTTGACAGTTCATCGACACGGCGCTTGGTCCGGCCAAATACGATCGTTAAGTCAGGATCTTGAACATCGATCAGTCGCGTCATGATGTCGAACTTTTCATAATCGCGCGCCCGAACGTAGTATTGATCCACCAGGTCGGTCGTCAGCTCTTGGGCCTGAATACGCACGGTCTTAGGCTCTTTCATAAACTGCATGCCGATCCGCTTGATTTCTGGCGGCATCGTTGCACTGAACAGCAGCGTCTGCCGCGTTGCCGGCGTTTCGTTGATGATGGCTTCAATGTCTTCCAAAAAGCCCATGTTCAGCATCTCATCAGCCTCATCCAAAACCAGCGTATTGATCTGGCTCAAATCAACCGTATGCCGGCGAATATGATCGCGCAGACGGCCCGGCGTCCCAACCAGAATCTCCGGCTGATGCTTCAGACTCTTGATCTGACGGCGAATATCAGCTCCGCCATAAACGACCTGAACCTTGGCCCGCTTGTCTTTTCCCAGCCGATACAGTTCTTCTTGCGTCTGGATCGCCAATTCACGCGTTGGCGAAATGATCAGGGCCTGAATTGCCGGATTCTGAGGATCAATGTGTTCAAGAATCGGCAGTCCAAACGCGGCCGTCTTACCGGTCCCGGTTTGTGCCTGACCAATTACGTCATCACCGTTTAAAACCATCGGAATCGTCTGTTCTTGAATTGGCGTGGCTTCTTCATAGCCGCTGCGTTTGATGGCTTTAAGCAGGCTGTTTGACAACCCTAATTCTCCAAATTTCACTTAAATAAATTCTCCTTAAAATTCAATCATGACTAGACATGATTATGATTACTTCTCATTGGCACTGGCCAGTTCTGCCAGTACCTTTTCCAGATGAATGCCATGGCTGGCCTTCATCAGAATTGCATCGTCAGCCGTTAAGACCGACTTTAAATCACTCGTTAACTCTTTCAGCTGGTCAGCTGCATAGCTGTGAATAGCTTCTTTAGGATAACCGTCTTTGATCAGCTGATCTTTTAAGTTGTTCATTTCCTGACCAACCAGATAAACGGCATCGATCTGATCATGCGAGATGGCCTCAGCCAAGCTGGCATGCAGTTTGGCTGAAGCATCGCCTAACTCAAGCATGTCACCCAATACAGCAATATGCCGGCCATTGGTCTTAACCGCGGCCAGCGTCTTGATAACCTGTTTAACGGCCGTTGGATTGGAATTATAGACATCACTTAAGATTGCCTCGCCAGCATCACCTTGAATCCATTCAGCCCGGTTGGCCGTTAATTCGACACCAGCCAAAGCCTGCTGCATGTTTTCGGGTTTGACGTGCAGCAGCTTGCCGACCATGATGGCTGCCAGAGCGTTGTTGACGTTGTATTCGCCACCCATTGGCAGATCAAAGCTCAGTCCTGGCCACTCATTAACCTGGAACGTAACGTGATTAGGTGCGGCTGTAACACTGGTGGCATACAGATCGTTGCCCAGTTCACGGCCAAACGTCTTGGTGTATTGCTTAAGCTTGGCAGCACGTTCTTTAAGCAGCGGCTCATCACCGTTGTATACCAGCGTACCGTCCTCTTTTAAGCCATGCGTGATTTCCATTTTGGCATCAGCAATCTTATCGCGCGTACCGAAAAATTCGATGTGCGCCTCGCCAATCATCGTGATCACTGCAATGTCAGGCGTAGTCAACTTGCTCAAAAAGTCTAATTGTCCTGGACGATCCATCCCCATTTCAACCACTACGGCTTCCGTATTTGGGTTCATATTGAGCAGCGTAATCGGCACGCCAATCTCATTATTGAAGTTGGCATGCGTTTTAGTTACGTTCATTTGGGTCGCCAAGATTGAAGCCGTCATATCCTTGGTGGTCGTCTTGCCATTGCTGCCAGTTACGGCAACCACGAATGGATTGATCTTGTGCAGATAGTATTGGCTTAATTCCTGCAGTGCCTGCAGCGGATCATCAACCACCAGCAATGGCTGATCAGTTGACGGCAGATCGTGGTCACTGGCCCAAAGCGATGCCACTGCGCCATTTTCAAACGCATTGGCAACGTATTTGTGTCCATCCTGCTCACCCATTAATGGAATAAACAGCGCTCCAGCTTCCAGAGCACGGCTGTCAAAGGCCACATTGGTTACTTCTAGGTCCTGCCATTTTGCAATATCATTTTGCACCCGAATTGCCTTTGCAATCTCGGCTAAACTCATCTTCATGGAAATTTCCTCTTTTATTTGTTTTTTTGAACTTTCGTACCGACTAGTCTAACTGATTAATTATATCACCCTTACGATCACAAAACGAGGGTTATAAATTTATCAATAGCAAAGGCATTGAATTTTTATGGATCAAAAAAGGCTCAAGGTTGTCGTCAAGCAAACCTTGAGCCTTGATTCGACTGTTGATCAAGCCCTACATTTCTTCTAAGCGGGCAATCCGATCCTCCAGTGGCGGGTGCGTATCAAAAAGATGATCCAGCCAGCGATGACGCTTGGCATTTTCTTCAGGATCGGTGATATATAAGGACGCGCTGCTGGGATCAGCCTGCTGCATCGGTTCGGCATGTTCCAGCTTGCGCAGCGCACTGATCATCCCCTGCGGATTACGCGTCAGTTCTACGGATCCAGCATCAGCCAGATATTCGCGATTGCGTGACAGTGCCATCTGAGCAATCGCCGCCGCCAGTGGTGCCAAAATAATCAGCAGCAGTGACGCCAGCATGCCAAAGATATTGACGCCGCGATCATCATCATCGTCACTGCGGCCACCGCCCAGCCACCAGAAATTGCTGACCAGGTTGACCAAAAATGAGATTGCAGCTGAAAGCGCCAGTGCAATTGTCTGCAGGCGAATGTCATAGTTGCGAACGTGAGTAATCTCATGTCCCATTACGCCTTCCAGCTCCTCACGATTCATCATCTGCATCAAGCCAGTCGTAGCCGCCACTGCAGAATGTTCAGGATCGTTGCCGGTTGCAAAGGCATTGGGACTGGGATCGTCAATAATGAAGACCCGCGGCATCGGCACCTGTGCGACCATCGCCATGTCTTCAACAACATGCCAAAGCTCAGGCGATTCAGCAGCCGAATGAATCTCATGAGCATGATTCATGTTCATCACGACATCCGTTGACTGCCCAATCATGACTGAGGCATAGATCAAGGCAATCACTAATGCCATGATGATGCCGACAACGGTTGATCCGGCCAGCCAGTAGCCAACTGCAGCTCCTACCAGCGCAACCAGCAGACAAAAGCCAAAGACCACATAGACCGTCCGCCGCTTATTCATGTTAATCTGTTGATAAAGCATGCGTTACCCCAAACCGTTTTTAAAATTCAACTTTTGGCGTTTCTCGAGCCTCAGCTGGTACTTGCAGGTATTCAAACTGCGTAAAGTGATGAATCTTGCCGACCAGGTTGGAAGGAAATGCCTGCAGCTTTTCGTTAAAACGCCGTACGCAGCTGTTGTAAAGCTGGCGTGAGTAGGCAATCTTGTTTTCTGTATTGGTCAGTTCTTCCATCAGCTTTTGATATTCAGCACTGGCCTTTAGATCTGGATAGGCTTCGCTTACGGCAAACAATGATTTCAAAGTGCCGCTCAGCTGGTTGGAGACTTCCATTGTTTTTTGCGGATCGTCTGCCATATTCATTCCGGCTAACTGATTTCTCAAAGCCGTTACCTTTTCCAGCGTTCCGGCTTCATACTTGCTGTATCCCTTAACCGTGTTGACCAGGTTGGGAATCAAGTCGTTTCGCCGCTGCAGCTGCACGTCGATCTGGCTGGCTGATTCTTCAACCTGATTGCGCGTAGTGATAAAGCCGTTATAGATGCTGACGTACCAAACGATCAGCAGAATTACGACTACTACAGCGATAATTGCTGCCATCATAAAATACTCCTCCTTAGGAAATTGATTTTCTTAATCATAACAGTTAATGCCAGGCGAATAAAATGATTTTGCTGTTTTGCACTAAAACTTAATCTTTTATAAAATTAAACTGTAAAACCATTTATAAGGAGCATTTTTATGAAAGTCTTATTTGTCTGTCTGGGCAATATCTGTCGCTCCCCAATGGCAGAGGCAATGTTTAGACAAATGATCGCCCAAAATCACCTGGCCGATCAAGTCCAAGTCGACTCAGCCGCAACCAGCTATGAAGAAGAAGGCAACGGCCCGCATCCAGGCGCGCTTAAGATCATGCATAAGTATCATCTGCCGACCGAGGGGCTCATCTCGCGTCCCATCACTCAAGCAGATTTCGCCACCGCTGATCTGATCATCGGCATGGACGACATGAACATTCGGCATCTTAAAGCCATCGCGCCAAAAGAGGATCGCTTTAAGATTCATCAGGCCTTTGACGTAGTGCCAGGCAAGGCTGGTACGTCAATTCCCGACCCCTGGTATACGCATCGCTTCCAAGATACCTATGACAGCTTGGCCGAGGCGCTTCCTTATTGGTTGGATGTCGTAAAGCGCCAGCTGCACGATCAGCATTAATTCAGCGACGTAAAATCAATCATAAGTAAAAAGAGATCAGGCGTGAATAACCACGTCTGATCCCTTTTTATTCTTGATCGCGTCCCGTTGTATACTTGCTGCTGAGAGCTTTTTGCGCTTTTTGAGGTGCTTGAGAGAACTTCTCGCTGCGGACCAGTTTCCCTCTGATCATCAAACGTCCTTTACCGGTATCATCACAGGTAATCAAAGTGACGATGGCATTTTTGGTATCATTGACCACTTGAACGTCGGTTGCCTTGATGAACTTGCGCTGATAGATTCGATATTCATAGACCCGCTTCATATCGGTCAGATAGATCATCTGGCCCTTTTTGGCATGGTAATAAAGCGGTGAGAACAAGATTTTGCTGCCATTGGCCATATTATGTCCAGCCAAGGCATAGTTGCCCTTCCCCATCTGCATGTCTTCGCGCATCGTGCCGGCAGCCAAAGCCAACGTGGTATTGTCGACTCCTTTGGCAATCGGCAGCACCATATCAATGTCAGGAATGGCAATCTCGCCAATTACATTAATATCCTGTTTTTTAGCCCGCGCTGCTGCGACGCTTTGCAGGCTAAGATCCTGGACGCTGTCAAAATCATAGCTGGCCTTTTTCTTTTGATTTTTGGCCACAGTCTGCCGCGTAACGGTCGGTCGATAGCTGTCAACCAAAGCCGACTTGATCTGCTGATTAAAAATCAAAGCCAGCCCAACGACAAACAGGATTACGGCAGCGGTCCAGCGCAGCCAGTTTAACTTGCGATGCATATTTAGTTTCCTCGACTTTTATAATGATAAAACAAAAGTCCCACCGCGGAAAAATCCAGCAGTGAGACTTTTTGCCAAAATGCGACTTACTTGAGGCCGTACTTCTTGTTGAACTTGTCCACGGCACCATCGGCTTGCGTGAACTTTTGCTTGCCCGTGTAGAATGGGTGAGAATCTGAGGTAACTTCAACCCGGATCAGTGGGTATTCGTTGCCGTCTTCCCATTTAACGGTTTCGCGAGAAGTAGCCGTAGAACCGGAGATGAACTTGTAGCCGGTTGCTGAGTCTTCAAAAACTACCAAGTGGTAATCTGGATGAATTCCTTGTTTCATAAATTTTACGCTCCTTTTGCCATGAATCATTGCCTGAAACATAGATAATCAACCTTCACAGATTAACATATCTTTGTTCAACTTGCAACTACTCTGTCATTTTCTATTCTTCTTCAATCCTAACGTTGGCATTCAGCCGGTTGAGTTTCCAAACAACCCGGTCATAGCCGCGCAGGATATGATCCGCGTCATGAATCACCGTTTCGCCATCAGCCATCAATCCGGCAATCATCAACGAGGCCCCGGCACGAATCTCGCCAGCCTTGACATCGGCGCCATGCAGCTTTTCAGTATGGCGAACCACGATCCGACCATCCTGGGCCTCAATATCCATTCCCATCTTCTGCAGTTCGGGAATGTGCTTGACCCGCTTTGGATAGATCGTATCAACAATCGTGCTTTCACCAGCCGCTTTAGAAAGCAGTGGCGTCAATGGCTGCTGCAGATCAGTGGCAAAACCAGGATAAGGCATCGTTTTGACGCTGATTGGCTTTAGATGATCCGTTTTGGGAACATAGATCTTATCGCTGTCGATCTGCAAGTCAACGCCCATGTCGATCAGCTTGCTGGTGTAAGCCTCCAAGTGTTCGGGAATCACGTTGTTTAACATGACCCCATCCCCCATCGCAGCTGCTAATGACAGATAAGTCCCAGTTTCGATCCGGTCGGCAATGATCGTATGCGTGTTCATTGACTGCAGCGTATCGACACCGGTAATCCGAATCGTATCGGTCCCAACCCCACGAATCTTAGCCCCCATATTGTTTAAGAAGGTTGCCAGGTCAACGATTTCTGGTTCGCGCGCAGCATTTTCGATGATCGTGGTTCCTTGGGCTCTCACCGCTGCTAAAACCGCGTTGATCGTAGCGCCGACCGAAACCATATCCATAAAGATCCGCGTGCCATGCAGTCCGTTTGGCGCGTCCATCTTAACGGTGCCGCCCGACTCGCTGACGTTGGCGCCTAAAGCCTTGAAAGCCTTCAAGTGCTGATCGATCGGCCGTGGACCAATGTTGTCGCCACCTGGGAAAGTTACCGTTGCTCGGTGAAAGCGGCCAAGCAGGGCTCCCATGAAGTAGTAGGAAGCCCGCAGACTCTTGATCGCCTTGCTGGGCAGTTCAGCTTCCATGATTTGAGTGGGATCAATGTTTAAAACGCCGTGCTTGAATGATGA
This sequence comes from Limosilactobacillus sp. WILCCON 0051, assembly GCF_039955095.1. Classification (NCBI taxonomy): domain Bacteria; kingdom Bacillati; phylum Bacillota; class Bacilli; order Lactobacillales; family Lactobacillaceae; genus Limosilactobacillus; species Limosilactobacillus allomucosae. Next base: position 227,615 of record NZ_CP154878.1, on the reverse strand, counting down.
CTTAACGTTCATTGACTCCAAAATAATCATCAGATTGTGAACATCCAAGATATCCGGCACGGTATCAAACTGAACAGGCGTATCGGCCAGAATTGCCGCCGGAATCAACGCCACGGTACTGTTCTTGGCTCCGCCGATGGTAACTTCGCCCGAAAGTCGGTTTCCTCCTTGAATGATCATTTTTTTCATGATTGTGTTTTCCTCGCTTACAAATTGATAATTGTTTTTAGTTGAATCTTTCTTTATTTTTAAAACAGTCAGCTTTAATGATAATTAATAAACCGCTAAATTACAACCTTTTCAAACAATCTTCATAACTTACGTGCCGCTAGCCTAAAAAGCGACGTGACCATCTCTGATCGCGTCGTTTTTTTAATGATACAGACTAATTATTTTTGATTTTCGGCAGCCGCCTTAACAAATGCGGCAAACAAGCCTTCGGGACGGTTTGGCCGTGACAGGAACTCTGGGTGGTACTGAGCCGCTACGAAGAATTTGTTCTTAGGCAGCTCAACGACTTCAACCAGGTTCCGATCTGGATTAACCCCCGAGATCACCAGACCAGCTTTTTCCATGGCTTCACGGTATTCGTTGTTAAATTCATAGCGGTGACGGTGCCGTTCATGAATCATCGTCTTGTTGTCATAGGCAGCCGCTGCTTTGGTCCCGGCCTTAAGCTTGCATGGGTAGGAGCCGAGACGCTGCGTGCCGCCCATGTTCTCAACATCTTCTTGATCCGGCATCAGGTCAATGATGTTGTGTTCAGTATTTGGATTAAATTCAGTTGAGTTGGCATCCTTGTAGCCCAGCACGTCGCGGGCAAATTCAATGCAGGCCGTCTGCATCCCAAGGCAGATCCCCAGGTATGGCACGTCGTTTTCACGAGCATACTTGATGGCAGCAATCATCCCTTCAACCCCACGTGAGCCAAATCCGCCTGGTACCAGGATTCCATCGTACTTACCCAGCTTTTCGGCAACGTTTTCGTCATTGATGTCCTCAGAGTTGAAGTGATCGATCTTAACCTTGGCATTGACTGGGTAGCCGGCATGACGCAATGCCTCATTAACTGAAATGTAGGCATCCTGCAGATCAGTGTACTTACCAACCATGGCGATCGTTACCGTGTTGGTCAGACCAGTTTCGATGTGGTGAATCATGTTGGTCCAGTCGCGCATGTCGGCTTCTGGAACGTCAAGGCCAAAGTGATCGACTACCAGCTGGTCCATGCCCTGTTTTTGCAGCTTCAGCGGAATCTCGTACAATACCTTGACATCGCGGGATTCGATAACGGCATTTTCATCAACGTCACAGAACATGGCGATCTTTTTGCGCATGCTGTCAGTAACCGGTGCTTCCGTCCGTACGACCAAAATGTTAGGCTGAATGCCCAGACCACGCAGTTCGCGAACGCTGTGCTGAGTTGGCTTAGTCTTCATTTCGCCCGCGGCATGCAGATATGGAATCAGCGTAGCGTGAATGTAGAGTACGTTTTCGGCACCGGCATCCTTTTTCATTTCCCGAATGGCTTCCATGAATGGCTGTGATTCAATATCGCCAACCGTCCCACCGATTTCGGTGATCACGATTTCAGCATCCGTACTTTCACCGGCCCGCTTGATCTTGTCTTTAATAGCATCCGTAATGTGCGGAATTACTTGAACCGTCCGTCCCAGATAGTCGCCGCGCCGTTCCTTGTGCAATACTTCTGAGTAGATCTTACCGGTCGTAACGTTGGAATACTTGTTGAGGTTGTTGTCAATGAACCGTTCGTAGTGTCCCAAGTCCAAATCAGTTTCCGTACCGTCATCAGTAACGAAAACCTCACCGTGCTGGTAAGGGCTCATCGTCCCAGGGTCCACGTTCAAGTATGGGTCAAACTTTTGAATGGCCACTTTCAGACCCCGGTTTTTCAGCAATCGACCCAGAGATGCCGCGATAATCCCTTTGCCTAATGATGAAACAACCCCACCAGTTACGAAAATGTATTTAGTCATTATTTCTCTCCTTTTGGAACTGCGTCCGGTTCTCTAATACAAAAAAGCTCCCCATTTCATTGAAACAGGGAGCCTTTTAAAACGAAAAGTCCCAAGATAAACTTGGGAGCCCAAGTAAAATAATACAAAGACCAAACAAGTTAGTCAAGAGCGATGTATTATTTATTCCTCGTCATCATCGTCTTCAACGTCATCTTCATCATCAAAGTTTTCTGATGAGAGCTGATCTTCCAGATTGGTGTCCTCATCGTCATCGGCGAGTGGATTGTCTTCATCGTAATCTGGGTTGTCGTAATCTTCTTCTTCGCCGTCGCCGTCATCTTCATCATCAACGTCGGCCAGATCGTCATCTTCTGGGTCATCATTGTCGTAGTCGATAACGTCATCGTCATCATCAGCCCCTGCCAAGAAGGCATTGACCTTGCGACGCTTCTTCTTTGGACGATCTTCTTCTTCTTCGTTTTCGCCAACCGTGGCTTCGTCGATTGATTCGTATGGGTACCATGCACGCAGGCCCCAAGTATTGTCACCAAGGGAAATAAAACTGCCATCGACGTTCAGGTCCGTGTAGAACTGAGGAAGCCGTTCTCGAATTTCCTCATCGCTCTTACCAAGATATTGCTGAACCTCGTTGGTCAAATCAGCGAACGCCATTGCTTCACCATGGTAAGCCAAAATAGCGTGCGCTACTTCGATCATGGACAGTTCCGACTTGTCTTGGCCATCGAAAACCTTTAAATCCAAATGGGTTAAATCCAAACTGGTGCACATCCCTTCAAAAAGTCTCAAAAAGTCTACTCTACATAATACGATATTACGCGCCAAATTGCAATTGAATCTGATAGTTGCCGATTAATTGATCCTGCATCAGCAGCTGATAGCAGATCTCAACATGACCGGCGATGGCTGCCAGATTCAAATCGGCATCCAAGCGATTGGTAACGACACGCAGGGCAATTCGACCATATTCTGTTTGATAGTGCGTCAGATGCTCGCTGCCATTGGCAAAGCGAAAATGCGTCTTCTGCGCGCCGCTGCGAATCAGATGAATCTCATCCGGCGCTAACCGAAACTGAACCGGCGTGGCTTGACTGCCCTGATGCTCGACATAGCGTAAATAATGCTGGCCATTTTCCAACGTAACGAATTGGCCATCTTCTTCAAAATGATAATGATCGCTTTTGCCATCCTGAGTCATTTTTGTTTTTAAGCTGACCTTAACGGGTACAATGGATTTGATAGACATCGGCCCCCTTTGCTCGATTTTTTCAATTTGATTATACGCGGATTGTTTTTAATTTCTCAACCAATGCGGGCTAAATAATAATTTTGTATAATTAAACCAACTGCTTTTTCTAAGAAAGGATTCGTCATGACATTTAAAGATGAACAGCTGCCGCGCGAAAAAGTCTTTCGTGACCCGATCCACGGTACGATTATCGTTGACAATCAAATCATTCTTGATCTGATTGATACGCCGGAATTTCAAAGACTGCGTCGCATCAAGCAGCTCGGCACCTCTTCAATGACCTTTCATGGCGCCGAGCATTCCCGTTTTGGTCATTGCCTGGGCGTTTATGAGATCACGCGCCGCATCTGCAACCTTTTTCAGCGCAACTATCCGCAGCAGGCGCCCCAAGATGGATTATGGAACGATCAAGAGCGTCCCGTAGCCCTTTGCGCAGCACTGCTTCACGATCTGGGACATGGGCCTTACTCGCATACGTTTGAACATATCTTTCACACTGACCACGAGCAGATTACGCGGCGCATCATCACCAGTGAATCAACCAATATCAATCGCATTCTGCGCCGCGTCGGCAATGATTTTCCTCAAAAAGTCGCCAGCGTGATTGATCACACCTATCAAAATCCACAGGTGGTTCAGATGATATCAAGTCAAGTCGATGCTGATCGGATGGACTATCTGCAGCGCGATTCGTACTATACAGGCACCAATTACGGCAAGTTCGATCTCGATCGCGTTCTGCACATGATGCGGCCGGTCAAGGATGGCATTGCTTTTGAGATCAATGGCATGCACGCTGTTGAGGACTATATTCTCAGTCGGTTGCAGATGTATCTGCAGGTTTACTTTCATCCGGTTTCACGCTCTATGGAAGTCATCTTGGATCACTTGCTGATGCGGGCCAAGTGGCTTTATCAGCATCCAAGTCAATACCAGCCTGAGTTCATGCCGCGACTGCTGATGCCGTTTTTTAACGGTCATTATGACTTGAATGACTATTTAACGCTTGACGATGGCGTTTTGACTACTTATTTTATTCATTGGATGAATTCAAGCGATAGAATCTTAAGCGATCTGGCCCAGCGCTTTATCAACCGGCGGCCATTCAAATCCGCCGTCTATGATCAGCAGACCCGTTCCATGCTGCCCAAGCTGCGTGAATTGATTGCCACGGCCGGCTTTGACGTCGACTATTACACCGCCGTCGACTCCAGCTATAAGCTGCCTTATGATACGTACAACCCGCAAGACTCAAAGCCGCAAACGCAAATTGAGCTCATCTATCCAAATGGCGAGCTGATTGAGCTGTCACAGATCAGCACGCTGGTGGCAAGCGTCTCAGGCCGAGAAGCCGGCGACCAGCGCTTCTTCTTCCCGCGTGAGATGCTGACTCAGCAAAATGACATCGAGATTTTCGAACCAATCTATGAAGCCTTTCAGCACTGCATTAAAAACAATCAAGTCGTTGCCAATTAAAGATCCAGGAGGTATTTTTTATGTCTATTAAACTTGTCGCGATCGATATCGATGGTACGTTAATCAATGACCAGCGTCAGATCACCCCACAAACCGTTGCCGCAATCAATGAAGCCACTAAGCGCGATGTCCGGATCGTTTTATGTACCGGTCGTCCGATGACTGGCGTGAAAGCCTATGTCAACCAGCTGGGGCTCGCCGATTCCGCAAGCGAATACGTTATCTGCTATAACGGTGCTTTGGCCCAGGCGACTGACGGTACCGTTTTGGCTCACTACACGGTTGATTTTGACGACTACATTGATTTTGAATCCTACTGCCGCAAGCAGGACGTTTCATCAATTATCGAGACCAGCGACTATATCTACACGCCTAACCAAGACATCAACCCATACACGGTTTATGAATCCAATCTGGTATCCATGCCATTGCGCTACCGCAGCATGGATCAGCTGAACCACATGCGCGATTCGATTACGATTGGCAAGGCCATGATGACTGACGAAAAAGAAAAAATCGATGCCGCTTTAGCCAACATGCCTCAAGAACTCAGTGATCGTTTCCGAGTCGTTCGCAGTGAGGACTTCTACCTAGAGCTGATCAACAAGCAGACCAGCAAGGGCGTGGCCTTATCTGCCCTGACCGATAAGCTGAATCTGACCGCTGATAACGTTATGGCAATCGGCAACGCGCAAAACGATGAATCAATGATTGAATTTGCTGGAACCGGCGTGGCAATGGCCAACTCGATTCCGCATACGCTGCAGATGGCCGACGTCGTTACCGAAAATGACAATAATCATGATGGCGTCGCCGAAGCTATCGAAAAATACGTTTTAAACGCCTGATCAATTACCAATAAAAACAAACGACGCCGCTCAAAGCAATCGACTGCTTTGAGCGGCATCTTTTTTGTCTGTTTAAGATTTTTAACTGATTCGTTTTTAAGCCTGAGCCTTTTGATGATGTTCTTTAATCAGCCGCTGCTGAAGCTCAAACAGCTTTGGCGTCAGGTAGACCTGGTAGACATCAGGATTGATCAAGCGCTGCGTAGCCTTAGGGAGCTGTGCCAATTGACGTTTCATCGATGCCTGCAGTCTCATTACATCGGTCTCAATCGAGCTGGCATTAGCGCCGACTACTTCCAGCTGCAATGGCTTGGCAACAAAATCGGTCAGCTCGATCTCGTCGTCAGTTGCCAGCGGATCGGCATTAATAGCCAAGAGCTTTTCGGGCAGTTTTTCATCAGCCAGAGCAATCACATCGGCAAAGGCTTGGTCCGGCGCATCTTTTCGGTAAAGCCGGTAGACCATTTTGTCGCCTGGCAGCGTAACCTTCTCACGACTGTTGCTGAGCTTGATCTTTGGCTGCCATTGGCCATCAACCTTGAGCGCTGCCATTTTGTAGACCCCGCTCAAGACCGGCGAAGTCGAGCTGGTGATCAATTTTTCGCCAATACCAAAGTTGTCCAGCGGTGCACCTTCTTTTAGCAATGCTTGAATCACCGTTTCATCCAAAGCATTGGAAGCCGTAATCTTGGCATTTTCAAATCCAGCTTCATCCAGCATCTGCCGGGCCTTGGTTGCCAATTGGGTCAGGTCGCCAGAATCAATCCGAATGCCAATCGGCTCATGACCAGCAGCTCGTAATTCCTTAAAGACCTTGATTGCATTTGGTACCCCACTCTTCAAAACGTCATAGGTGTCAACCAGCAGCGAGGCACTGTCTGGATAAACCTGTGCCCAAGCGCGAAAAGCCGTCAGTTCATCAGGGTAGCTTTCAATCCAGCTGTGTGCCATCGTCCCAGCTGCCTGCAGTCCAAACTTCTTAGCTGCCAGACAGTTAGAGGTACTGGTACATCCGCCGATTACCGCCGCTCTTGCACCAAAGACTGAGGCATCTGGCCCCTGTGCCCGCCGCGCGCCAAATTCCATGACCGCACGACCTTCAGCAGCAGCACAGATCCGCCGCGACTTAGTGGCAATCAGCGACTGATGATTCAAGATGTTCAATACGAACGTCTCCAGCAGCTGACACTGCAGCAATGGCCCTTTGACCGTCAGCATTGGTTCGCGAGGAAATACCGGCGTCCCCTCAGGAATTGCTCGGACCGTGCAGGAAAACTTTAAATTAGCCAGATAGTCCAAAAAGCCAGCCGAAAATAGATTCAATGAACGCAGATAGCTGATGTCATCATCCGTAAAATGAAAATTCTGCAGCGCTTCAACGACTTGAGCCAATCCAGCCGCAATGACGAAGCTGCCATTATCGGGGACATTGCGGTAAAAGACGTCAAAAACCGCTTCTTGATCATGCGGCAGGGTCGCATAATAGCCATTCGCCATTGAAAATTCATACAGATCAGTCAATAATTCTTCAGACATTGCCATTTCTCTTCTCCTAAACTTCTTTCAATCTTCTATCCGAGCGTTCAAAACGTTCTTAAAATGCTTCATCGCCCAGACCTGGCCAGCTGGATCAAAGGTCGCAACGGCTTTTTCGTGAACCACGATTTGATAGTTCAGATCATATGCCGCGATCGCCGTGTGCAGAACGCAGATATCCGTGCAGACACCTGCCAGATGCACCGTGTCAACTTTTCTTTCCCTCAGCCGCAGATCAAGCGGTGTCCCGCAAAACGATGAGTAATGCGTCTTATCCAGCAAAACGACATGCTCATCATCTTGGTGTTTGCGATACCACTTGCCAAGCCGGCCGTACAGTTCGCGTCCCCAGGTTCCTTTGATGTTGTGTGGTGGATAAAGCCGGCTTTCAGGATGGTACGGGTCATTTGGCTGATGAACGTCAGTCGGCAGATAGACCCACTTGCCAGCCTTTATAAAATCATCTGCCAATTGCGTAATGTGCTCGTCTAAAGCCTGAGCAGCCTGGCCACAAGTCAGCGCGCCGTCATCAGCCACAAAATCATTGGTGTAGTCAATAATCAGCAATGCTTCATTTGCCATTTGTCTCACCTCTTTGAATAAAAGTATAAATTACTTTAATCTTTGTAAAAAAAAGTAAAGTTGACTTTAATTGTTGTCAACTTTACTCCTTTCCAACGGATTTGGCAAGCTCGCCAGCGAATATATCTTGGGTGGTCGACCGCTGCGCTTGCGAATCGTTGCTGTCCCAACCTCTTTAAAAAGATGGTGGTGCGTCTTGCGGAAATTTGAATTATCAATCTGATCTGCCGTCAGCTGCCAAAATGGCGCATAGACCTCGCGTGCCTCTTTAAGCGTAAACGTAGGTCCCAATACCTGCAGAACCGTTGGCTGATAGTCCAATTTGTTGCGAATGCGCTGAATGGCCGTAGTAACGATTTGATCATGGTCAAACGCCAGTGCCTGTGAGGTATTCGAAAGATCAAACCGATGCCTGCCATCACTCAATAAGTAATGATGGCCAAAATTCTCAAAGGCAAACCATTCAGCAGCAACGGCACCATATCCCGGCTTAAGCTTAGGCATTGCCGGCAAAAAAGTCATGTACGCCAACGCCAATGCCCGCTCACCGACTGATCGGTGCGGCGCGGTAAACGTTGCCAATTGTTCCGTTGCCGTTGATCGAACCTCAAGCCCGATTTTATCCTTGATCAAGCGCAATGCGGCATCATCGGCACTTTCCGTACTCCGCAGCAGCGTTTCCGGCAGCGCCCAGGCATCTTTAAACGGCGCTTCAGACCGCTTGATCAAAAGCAGCTGCATCTCATGCGTCTGCCGATTAAAGCTCCAGATGATATTGGTGATCGTAATCAACGGACGGGCAATGATTTCCTCACTCATGCCATTTCTCGCCTTCTTACTTAGACTGGTTAATTGATTTTGGTAACTGCGCCAGTAGCAGCGTTGTACTGATAGATACCAATCAAATGAGCAACGGTATTATCATCGTTGTTTTGGCGAACCTCAAAGGTATATACGTCGCCATCCTTGCCTTCTGGAATAATCCCATAGCTCGACTGGTTAAAGTTCATCTTAGCCGCAAAAGCGTTGATTACGTCCATGCCGGTCTGACTGGCTGCTGCCGAATTAACTGCCGAACTGGAACTTGAGCTGGCTGATGCCGTCGTACTTGAACTGCTGGAGTTGGCCTGACTGCTTTGAGCAGAGGAACTGGCAGAAGCTGCCTGTTGAGCCTGCTTAGCCTTGTTCTTCATACTGATGAATGCCGAACGCATCGGTTTAGAATTTGATGATACCGAACTGAGATCGTTGACGGCTTCATCATATTCCTGATCATTATAGGCATCTTGAGCCGCTAAGTATTTCTGCAGATCTTTAATCATGCTGCGCGTCTGCGAATCTGGATTCTTGACCGCCAGCAGCGTTTTTAAGGCTTCCTTGTACTGACCAGACATAATCTGATTATTGGCTTGATCGCGAGCCTTGGAAGCCGCCGTCGTCTTGGTGGTTGATTGCGACGACTCTGATGACGACTCGCTTGACTGCGTGCTGGTCGAGCTGCCACAGCCAACCAGGCTAATCCCGGCTGCAACCGTGACCATACCCAGCATCAGTCGTTTCAGCAAAGTTTTAAATTTCATTTTTTTGCTCCTTTTTCGTCTTGCCTCAACTATTATACCATGGACCGCCTTTTAGTCCCAAAATCAAAAAAAGCCGCTTAGACAGCGACTCTTTTGATTAAATTTAGTCTTCGTTAGCCTGTTCAAAACGGTTGTTAAACAATGGACTAACGGGACGATTTTCATTGATCCGCTTGATTGCCGCGCCAATCAGCGGTGCCACGGAAACCTGCACGATCTTGTCAATCTGCTTTTCATCAGGCAGCTGAATCGAATCCGTAACCACGACCTGTTTTAACGGTGAATTATCCAAGCGTTCAATTGCCGGGCCCGACAAAACGGCATGCGTAGCTGAGGCATAGACTTCTTCTGCACCGGCATCCATCAAGGCTTGCGCACCTTTGGAAATCGTACCGGCAGTATCAATCATGTCATCAATCATGATACATTTCTTGCCCTTGACGTCCCCAATGATATTCATAATCTTGGCAACGTTTGGCCGTGGCCGCCGCTTATCAATGATAGCAATCGGCGCCTTGAGAAACTCTGCCAGGGCCCGTGCTCGCGTAACCCCACCATGGTCTGGCGAAACGACAACGGCATTGGCAGCCACGCCTTCATTGATAAAGTAGTCAGCCAAAAGCGGTGCCCCCATCAAATGATCGACTGGAATGTCAAAGAAGCCTTGAATCTGAGCAGCGTGCAGATCAAGAGCAACAATCCGCGTTACGCCGGAATTCTGCAGCATATTGGCAACCAGCTTGGCCGTGATTGGTTCTCGACTCCGCGCTTTCCGGTCTTGCCGAGCATAGCCGTAGTAAGGCAAGACCACGTTGATCGTATTGGCACTTGCCCGACGCAAGGCATCGATCATGATCATCAGTTCCATCAGGTTATCGTTTACAGGAGCTGAAGTGGATTGAATAACATAAACATTATCGCCACGGACGCTTTCTTCGATATTGATTTGAATTTCGCCATCACTAAAGCGGTCAACCGAAAGCTTACCCAATTCCACGCCTACCTCATCGGCAATTTTTTGGGCCAGTGGGCGGTTGGAATTTAAGGCAAAGATTTTTAATTTAGGGTCAGCATAACGTTCTTTCATGGGGTCCTCCGAAATCTGCATACTTTTTCTATCACTCTAATCATATTGATTTAAAGTCCAAAAAGCAACTGTTACCAGGGAAGCTTCTTAGCATAATCCGGTTTATTGACCTGCCGTGACCGAGCAATTGCCATATCAAAACGCTCCGTGCTGTCCGTAATCGTAGACCCAGCCGCAACAAACGAGTCTTCGGCAATATTGACAGGGGCCACGATATTAGAGTTGCTGCCGATGAAGGCATGATCGCCAACGTTGGTGTGATGCTTCTTGGAGCCATCATAGTTGACAAAGACCACGCCACAGCCGATGTTGATGTTCTTACCCAGGGTAGCATCGCCAACATAGCTCAAATGACCAATCTTGGTGTTTTCACCAATATAGGCTTTCTTGATCTCACAGAAGTTGCCGATATGAACGCCCTTGCCGATCTCAGCCTGAGGACGCAGATGACTGTTGGGACCAACGTCTGATCCGGTGTGCATTTCAGCTTCTTCCAGCGTTGAGGCATAGACCTTGACGTCATCATGCAGAACTGAATCCTTGATAACCGAGTGAGCGCCGATAAAGCAGTCGCTGCCAATCGTGGTATTGCCCTTGATCACAACGTTGCCTTCAATTACCGTATCGCGGCCCACTTTAACATCGGCATCGATATAAGTGGTTTCTGGATCAACCATGGTGACACCGTCTTTCATTAATTGAGTGTTGATCCGCTTACGCATGATCTTGTTGGCCCGTGCCAAGGCAACGCGATCATTGACCCCCATTGATTCGTCAAAGTCAGCCATTCGATAAGCCGTGACGATTTCGCCATGATTCTTTAAAATACCGATGACATCCGTCAAGTAGTACTCGCCTTGGGCATTGTCATTATTGATCAGCTTAAGGGCCTGGAACAGCTTTTGATTGTCAAAGCAGTAGACACCGGTATTGATTTCATGAATTTCCTGTTCTTCATGCGTGGCATCTTTTTGTTCAACGATCCGCTCAACGATACCCACGTCATTGCGAACGATGCGGCCATAGCCAGTCGGATCAGGCGCCACTGAAGTCAGAATGGTAACTGCTGCATGACGCTGCTCATGGTATTCAAACATCTTGTTGAAGGTTGCGGCAGTAAATAAAGGCGTATCCCCACTGACGATCAGCGTCTCGCCTTCTTGATCACCCAGCAGCGATTCAGTCTGCATAACCGCATGACCAGTCCCCAGCTGCTGTTTTTGCAAAGCATATTTGGTCCGATTGCCCAGCGTCTGCTCAACGGTTTCGGCACCATAGCCAACTACCGTCACGATGTTGTCGATCTTAGTTTCTTCCAGCTGACCTAAGACATGTTCAACCATCGTTTTGCCACACACTTGGTGCAACACTTTATAAAGCTTGGACTTCATCCGCGTACCTTTGCCGGCCGCGAGAATAATTGCATTGCGTTGCGTCATTTTTATTTATTTCTCCTTTTTATTGCCAAATACGGCTTCCATATAGCTGCCTGGCTGAGCAGTGATTTTTTTATTGGTCGTATCGTCAACGGCCTGAACCTTGATCAATGAAGTGCAGCCGTCAACCAAGCGCTGGCCACTGAATTGACCTTCTGCAAAGACCGTCATGCCGACCAGATGAGCACCGAATTCTTCAATCAGCGACTTCATCCCATTCAGCGTACCGCCACCCTTCATAAAGTCATCCACGACGATTACGTTGGCACCTTCTTTAAGCGTCCGCCGTGAAAGCTCCATTTTTTTGATCCGCTGTGACGAACCCGAGACGTAGTTGACGCTGACCGTTGAGCCTTCCGTAATGTGAGAGCTGTTGCGCACGATTACGAATGGCTTGTTCAGATACATCGCTACGCTTTGAGCAATCGGAATTCCTTTCGTCTCGACCGTCATTACCACGTCAACGTCATCGTCAACATATTGAGTCGCAATCAAACGACCGACTTCGCGAAGCACGTCTGGCCGTCCCAAAAGATCCGATAGATAGACATAGCCACCTGGTAAGAGCCGACTGTCATCGTCAACCGCCTTGACCAGATCATCAATGACCTGCGCAGCATTTTCTTCAGAGTAGAGCAGCGTCAAGCGGGCCCCGCCACTGGCACCAGGCAGGGTTTCCAGGCGACCGACGCCCCAAGTGTGCAGCGTCCGCCGAATGATGCTTAGATCCTCACTGATTGATGACTTGGCCGAGCCGTAACGTTCGCCAAAAAACTTCAATGAAACCAGCGTCCGTGGATGTTCCATCAAATAGCGCGTCATATCAACCAAGCGATTACTGCGTCTGACTTTCATGTGATTTCCCTCTTTTACTTGAGCTAATAATTATTGATACCTTCAAATCATAACATAATAGTTCGTCTTTTACCGCAATTTTATTCATAATCTTAAGAGCTATTTCGGCAAACAATCATGATGACAGCGCCACCTAAAAGGATTAACCGATTTAATCAAGCAAAAAAGAGAAATTCCGGACTTAGATTGCCAGCGGATGACTGATGCGACTGAAAATAAAAAACACCGCCCAAAGTTTGAGCCGTGTTTTATTTTAACACTTTCTGCTAATCATTGACCAAATGCTGAAAAATCAAGGCAGTCACATAGATCACGACTTCAATCACCGCAATAAAGAAACTCACCGGCCAGTTGGTCAAATATCCCAGATACAATCCCAGCCAGGTTCCCAGCATGGCAAATAGGATTGCCAAAACGATCATCTTGGCCACGCCATGCGTAAAATACTTGGCACTGGCAGCCGGCAGCGTCAGCAGAATAAAGATCAGCAGCGAACCAACGATCTGAGCCGCCACACTGACGCTTAATGCCAGCAAAAGCAAAAAGACGACCGAGATCAGCGTGCTGTTGATGCCATTAACACGCGCGCCGACTGCATCAAACGAATCAAACTTCAGCTGGCGGTAGCCAATCATCACGATCACCATCACCAAAAGCGACAGGCCCACCAGCTGCCAGACCTCTTGCCTGCTGATTCCAACTACGCTGCCAAACAGGATGCTGGTGGCTGAGCTGGCCGTTTGACTGGAAAGCGACAGAAACAAGATCCCTAAGCCGATAAAAAGAGCTGAGACCGCGCTGATAACAGCTTCACGGCGAGATTCCTTAATGCTCATCTGCCCCACTAAGACCGAACTCAGCATGGTGAACAAAAGCATCCCGTTTAATGCCGGCCACCCTGCAAAAACCGCAAATGAAGCCCCAGCAAACCCGATTTCTGACAGTGTGTGCGTCAAAAAAGACATGCTGCGTGCCATCACGAAAACGCCAATCGTACCGCTGACGATGGCAATAAACGTGCCAGCCATAAACGCATTGCGCATAAAGCTCAACTCAAACATTTTTAACCCCCTGTCGGAATTCTTCAATTGATCCGGTCTGATAGCTGCCCGGCATCATCTTTAGATAGCGCGTGCCGTAACTGCGGGCCAGATCCCAGTCATGCGTAATAAAGATGACGCTGAGTCCCTGCTTTTGCAGCTTGGCTACCAGGTCCAAAAGCTCATATTTCATTTCATTGTCGAGACTGGCTGTTGACTCATCCAAGATCAAAAGCCGCGGATTGCCCAACAGTGCCTGTGCCAGGTAGGCGCGCTGCTTTTCACCACCCGAAGCCTGCCCCAGCAAACGATCCTGGATGCGTGTCAGATCCGTCAGTTCTAAAATATGGTGCAGCTGCTGGCGCTCTTTTTGATTCAGCCATGGGCGCAGGCTCTTGCCGGCATTTAAAGCGACAAAGTCTTTAATCGATAAGGGATATTCTTCATCCAGATTGCGAAACTGTGGAACATAGCCGATCTTCAGCTTGTCAGGCATCTCAATCACGCCTTTTTTGGGTTTGAGCTGTCCCAAAAGCGATCTTACCAGCGTGGTCTTGCCGACGCCGTTATCACCAATCACGACCAGAAAATCGCCAGGCGCCAAAGAAAAGCTTAAGTCGTCAACGATATTCTTATCACCATAGGCTAAGGTCAGGTTTTTAACTGTAATAAGAGAAATGATCATTCACCTCGCTGTAGGATTCGATAGAGCTGCCGATACTGCTCCAGCATCCATTGCCGATAAGTTTTGCCATTAGGCTGGGATTCGGTAACGTTAAGGACCGGAACGTGATTTTCTTTAGCCAGTGCGACCAGATTGTCGATCGTCTTGCTCTGCGACTGCTTGTTATTAACAAAGAATGCGATCCGGTGCTCTTGAATATCCTGCTGCAGCTGCTGAATATCCTTTGGCGATGGATCGTTGCCATCTTCAATTGCTTTTTCAAAATGACGGTCATTGATCTGATAGCCTAGATTCGCTAAGGCATAATCAAAAACCGGCTCGCTGACGTCAACTTTTTGTTTTTGAGCGAGCTGACGGCATTTTTCAATCTGCTGATCAATTACTGTCAATGAACTGACATATTTTTTGGCATTGCGATAATAGTATTGTTTATGCTCAGGATCAAGCTTGGCATATTTTTTTGCCAAATAGTACGCCAGTTTTTTCATCGTCTGCGGGCGGTACCAGACATGCTCGTTGGCACCATTCTTTTGGCCGGCGATCTGTCTGCCGACGTTAACGACCGTTTGTGATCCATTTTGATTAGCCTTAACCAGATCATTCATCCACTGATCATAGCCCAGACCATTTAAAATCACAACATTCGCTTTGGCAACCTGCTCGGCTTGAACGGTCGCTGGCTGATACTCATGCGGGTCAACTGCCGCATTATCGATTACGGAAACAGTTTGGCCATATTTTCCCGCGACGGCCTGAGCAGCTTCGCCATAAAAATTCAGACTGGCAACGACTTTAATCGGCCGCTGTGATTTTTGCTGCGGATGCCAGTCGGTAGCTGCCAGGCCAAAAATCACCGCCAATGCCAAGCTCAAGCCAGCCACGATTTTCCAAAAGCGTCGATCCATCTTTTCACCTCACAAAAATAAATAGTAATAATTACGATTTAATAACAGTGACTATCTTACCTAATTTTGTACGTCAGCGCAATCCTTTATATAAAAAAATCGTGTTGGAAAAATCCCAACACGATTTAAATTCGTCTTTAAGCTTTTAAATAGTCTTGATTCATTCAATGACGACCATCCGTCAGAAATTGCTAGCTAATGGTAATCGTACCATTGCATACCAATACGATGGCAACAACGCTCAATACCAGAATCAGGCCCATCGTCCACAGTTCAGCCTTGGAGAATTTGTGGTTGTATTCCTTGCAGCCAGCGTAGTAGACACAGAAGCCTGGAATAAAGCTGATCGTAACCAGCAGAACTTCTTGCCAACCAGCCAGGAACATGCAGGCAAACATGAACAATGCAGAAAGCAGACCGACCGTGTATTGACCCCATTCCTTACGTTCGGAACTCAACTTCATCTGGTAGAGGCCAACGAACAGGTAGGAGAACAAAATTGCGGCAGCACAGAGCGAGTAGGCAAATTCATAAGCCTTTTCCGTAAACAGCAGCGAGAACAGGAAGATCGTCTGCAAAACGGCCGTGATCATCAAGGAAGTCGTTGGCGCGTTCTTGGAGTTAACCTTGCCCCATGCTTTTGGCATTGCCTTGTCATCGGCAACCAGCATCGTCGTTTCAGCTGGCAGCATCGTCCAAGACAGCCAGGAAACGATCGTTGAGATGATCAGACCAACGTTGATCAATACCGCGCCCCAGTGGCCAACCGTCATTTCCAGAACGTGGCCCAAAGCAGGCTGACCCATGCCAGCCAGTTGAGCCCGCGTCAGCGCACCGTATGGCAGGATTGAAATCAGAACGTAGATGATTACCAGCAGAATGAAACTGATAACCGAAGCTTGTTCGGCTTCAGAACGCGACTTAGCACGGTGAGCCATGACTGATGCCCCTTCGATCCCGATAAATACCCAGATCAGAGTCATCAGCGTACCCTTCATTTGAGCCCAGACCGAACCCGTCGTCGTGCCTTTAGTGGCGTTGCTTGCGACCTTGCCCCAGAAGTCAGCCGTAAACATGCCGCCCTTGAAGCAGACAAACATGATGATGATGAAGATGATCAGCGGTACAATCTTGCAGATCGTCCCAATCATGTTGACAAAGGTGGCACTTTCAACACCATTGTTAACCAGAATCGTTAACAGCCAGCAGAAAATAATTGCAACAATAATTGATGGAACGTTTTGACCGCCTTTAAAAGTTGGAATGAAAGTCCCAATTGAACTCATCAGCATCGTAGCAAAGGCAATGTTGCCCAGCCAGGCTGACAGCCAGTAGGACCAGCCAGAAATAAATTCACCCAGCGGACCGAAACCTTCCCCAGCATAGGCAAAGATCCCACCTTGCAGGTCAGGCCGCTTGTTGGACAGGTTGTTTAAAGAAAGCACCAGCATCAGGAAACCAAAGGCAACGAACAGCCAAGCCAAAAGGGCTGGACCTGGAGCAGCTGCAGCCGCAACGTCACTGGTAATCCCGAAAATACCGGTACCGATACATGAACTAACGATCAGGGCAATCAGTTCGCCCTTACCGATACCTTTCTTTTGAGTATCCATAAATATCCCCTCGTTTCTATTCGTAGATCGACTAGAACACTCATCATTAAACTAATCAAACCTAAAGCCGCTTAAATGACTTAAAAATACTTCGACTCCTACTCAATCGCCCACCTCTGAACCCTTACACACCTTAAAAAAATAAATGATTGAGAATTGTCTAATATTATTTTAATTCTTAATCGAAAAAAGCGAAAGTCGTACCGTTGCGAATTCATATCGCGATGATCCAACTTTCGCTTTTAATCTGCACCAAATCTCATTGATCGGCGCCTGTTTTAATGCGGTCAAGCCGCATGCCTGCTTTTAGAGGTCTTCACGAACGATTGGGCAGGACATGCAACGTGGACCACCACGACCCCGAGACAATTCGCTTGAACGAACCTCGTGAACCAAAATGCCGTGCTTGCGCAGCAGATCGTTGGATACGTAGTTACGGTTGTAGGTAACAACTTCACCAGGTGCGATAGCCAGCGTGTTAGAGCCGTCATTCCATTGTTCACGGGCAGCGATGATTGGGTCACCGTTACCAGTTGGGATCAAGTCAATGTCGTCCTTGTTCAGGGCCTTCTTAAGCACTTCCTTGATGTCCGTGTGGTGTTCCATCGTGATTTCGCCGTCTTTGCCTGGGTGCAGTACCCAGTTGTCAACATGACCGTTTTCGTCCAAGATTGCTGGGTGAACAGTAAACTTGTCGTAGTCGATCATCGTAAAGACAGTGTCAAGGTGCATCATTGCGTGGTTGTGTGGAATCTTGATGGCAATGACCGTGTCGTAGTTTGACTTCTTGAACAGGTTCTTGGCGATGTCTTCGATTGCATCGGCAGTCGTCCGTTGGGAAATACCGATCGCAAATACGTGGTCGCTTAATACCAGTTCGTCCCCACCTTCAATGTGCGTTTCGTGGTTGCGGTCGCGCCATACGTTGACTTGACCTGCAAACCGTGGGTGGTGCTTGATGATGTATTCAGTGATTAAGGATTCACGCTGACGAGCTGGGAACGTCATCCGGTTGATGGAAAGACCATCACCGATTGAAGCCTGTGGGTCACGCGTAAAGTATGCGTTTGGCATTGGGTCCATTACGAATGGCCATTCAGTGTCTTCAGCAGCTTGTTGCAGCGTCATGTGTGGGAGATCGATTTCTTCGCGACGAACCCCTTCGAAGATCTTGTTAACCATGTCTTGCGTATTCATGGCCAGCAGGTATTCCTTCAAAACGTCGTGGATTAAGCCAGCTGCGTAGCCGGATTCAGCAACCATGCGGTCAACGAATTCTTCCTTAACGTCTTGGTCAGCCAGTGCCTCAGCAGCCAGCTTTTCGAAATAGAGAACTTCAATGCCTTGGTCGCGCAGCGTTTGAGCAAAGTAATCGTGTTCTTCTTGCGCGATTGGCAAATATGGAATGTCATCGAACAGCAGACGGTACATCGAATCTGGCGTAATGTTTTCAATTTCACGACCAGGCCGGTGCAGCATAACCGTCTTCAGCTTGCCAATTTCCGAAGTTACATGAATTGGACTTGGCATAATACAGTCACTCCTTTGTTTTCTTACTTGACTACGTTCTTAATATAACCCGTCGAGTAAGCGTTGTCAATCCTTTAAAATCAACGGTTTGGCGGCCATTTAATATAAAATGAATACGCTTTCTTAAATATACTCAAGCAATCAATTTATGAATATATTTTAGTAGAATAATGCATAGAATGAGAATATCATTTTTTTAAATAATTTTGAAAATGACTGTTTTTAAACAGACTAATAGTTGTAAAGTTCGCTAGTGTTCATTACTTATAATTGCAAAATGAATAAAAGAGCGTCAAACCACGTTGCAACGTGTCTGACGCTTTTGGACTATAAAAGCATGGCTAAATATACTTCCCGACAGAAACCGCATAAGCTGTTATGCAGCCGGCGTGCTCTTGACTCATTATGGCAAAGCGCAAAAACGGTTGGACCCGTACCGCTCATCTGAACCACGTCCGCTCCCAGCTTTTCCATGCGCTGCTTGAGCTGACGAATCTCAGGATATTCATTCATCGTGACCGGCTCCAAAACGTTGCCCATATAAGCAAACGATTCTTGCCAGCGACCGTTTTGAATACAGTCGACCAGTGAATCAACATTCAGATGCTGCAGCTTTTCATAATTGATCTGCCGCAGAATCGTTGGTGTCGAAACGCTGATCTTAGGCTTGGCCACGACCGCCCAGTAATGCGGAAACGGTCTTAACACCTCGACCTGTTCGCCATGTCCCGTTACATGGGCGGTCTGACTGTAGACGCAGTAGGGCACGTCAGAATCAATCGAAAGCGACAGCTGAGCAAGCTCTCTTAAAGAAAGTCCCAGATTCCAGCCTTGATTAAGTGCTCGTAAGACAGCCGCTGCGTCTGATGAGCCACCGCCTAAACCAGCTGCCACTGGGATTCGTTTTTGAATGTTGATCGTCACGCCCTCATCAATGTGAAAACGATTTTTAAGAATATGGGCAGCCTGGTAGGCAAGATTACGCTGGTCATTAGGCAAAAAGCTGCTGTCGGTATAAACCTTGATACGATGCTGATGCTGATGCGTCTCAATTGTAACGTAATCCGCGAGATCAATGGAGTTCATCACCATATTCCAGCGCGGCAGACCATCAATATAGCGCATTGGGGTATCCAAAGCCAGATTGATTTTAGCGGGAGCTTTTTCAGTTATGATCAAGGTCATACCCCCCTTTTTTGACAAGTAATTTTAATTATTATACAAATGTGGCTGACCGAGTTGCAACTATTGCTCAAAGACTAAAGCCAGCCTTAAGGATTCCCTGCTGCTAAACAAAAAAGCACCGCGTTAAACACGATGCTTTTACTGAGCTATTCAGTTTCTTCGAATGTCAAAGAAATATTATTGGTCAAGAGATCGGCATAACTGTAAGAAACCCGATCAAAAGAACCTTCACGCTTGTTAAGCTTAACGATAAAGATTGCTGGATACGTCTCGCTTAAAATGCCTTGACGCTGGGTAACCTTTTTACGACCAGCCTGCGCCGTGACCAGTACTTTTTGGCCTACCTGTGCATCAAGCTTTTCCTTGATGCCTGCAATTGTCGTTGGCATGTATTCTCACCTCACAAAGAAACATTATACGGCAAGAATCTTTAAAAAGTCAAATTTTATCACAAGACTACCCAAAAATCAATTTATTTTTTAAAGCAGTTTTTGGACGTGAAGTTGATTAGCTAAAGCAATAAACTGCTCCAAGGTTAATTTTTCTGGCCGAATCTGTGGTGAAATGCTTAACTCCGCCAGCACGTCCTGAATAGCAGCCTGTTTAGCAGCATCCTTACCAGCCAAGGGCTTGAGGTTGTTCCACAGGCTCTTGCGACGATGAGCAAAACAGCTCTTTACAAAGCCAAAGAACCGGCGCTCATCAAACGGCTTAACGATCAACGGCTCCGTACGCGGCGTTAAAACCACGATGGCCGAATCTACGTTAGGCGCTGGCACAAAGGCGTGACGTGAAACGCCAAATGCAATTCGGGCCTGCATGCGATACTCAATCGCCAGCGTCAGCGAGCCGTATTCCTTGGTTCCTGGCTGAGCCGTTAAGCGCTGCGCAACCTCTTTTTGCATCATAACGCAGATCGCCGACCAGGCAACCGGGCTTTCCAACAGGCCCATCAAGATTGGACTGGTAATGTAGTAAGGCAGATTGGCAACCACTTTAATCGGCCGACTCGGATCAGCGAACTGTTCTTGAATCAGTGCCGGCAGATCCGCTTTCAGCACGTCTTGGTTAAGCACTTTAACGTTGTCATACGGAGAAAGCACCTCACCCAAAACCGGCAGCAGATCCGTATCGATTTCCAAAGCCACTACCTGGCCAGCAGCCTGTGCCAGCTGCTCGGTCAAGGCACCAAGTCCAGGACCGATTTCGATCACATTGTCTTCTTTGGTGATGGCAGCTGCTTTAACGATATTTTTTAAAACGTTGAGATCCGTTAAAAAATTCTGGCCATAGCCTTTTTTGGCGTGAATGCCATATTCTTTCATAATGGCTCGGGTCCGATTCAGACTGCCGATTTCCGGATTACTGCTCATCGCTTTTTTCCTCCTGGTTGATTCTTTCAATGGCTTTTTCAAACTGTTCTTGGCTGATGCGGAACATATTGAGCCGTTTCTGCAGCTGCTTGGCATTTCCATAGCCGATTCCCAGCAGCTGTCCCAGCCGTTCCCGCCGAGCACGGGCATTTCTGCCGCCCGTCAGATCGGCCTGGCGCATCATGGCAGTCGTGATCGTCATTTCTGGCGCGGTTTCCTGTGTATAGACATGTGCCAGAGCTTCCTTGATGACCGCTGGATCGGCATGCTCAACGCCTAGGCTGCCATGCGCTTCATTCGGCACGCCCTGATCGCGTCTGATAAAGGCATGCTTGACGCCTGGAACGGCTTGACTGATGATCTTGCGCAGCCGCTCGCCATTAAAATCAGGATCCGTAAAAACGATCAAGCCACGTGCTGCTTGTAGTTTTGCTAGCTGGCTAAGGTCTTTTGACGACAACGCCGACCCGTTTGTCTCAAACGTGTCGGCGTTGACGGCCTTAGCAATTTGTTTGGTATCATCCTTGCCCTCGACAACGATGACTTCTTTAATCTTTTCCATAAGGCCTTTCATTAGTGATTCAAAAATAATCGACTGGCATTCTCATAAGTTGCCCTGGCAACGTCTTCTAGTGATTCTTCACGCAGCTCGGCAATTTTTTCAACCGTAAAACGCGTAAAGCCCGGTTCATTTCGCTGACCGCGATACGGCACTGGCGTCAGGTAGGGAGCATCGGTCTCAACCAGCAGATGATCGAGCGGCGTTGCCAGCATGGCTGCTTGAACGTCCTTGGCACTGTTGAACGTCACGACGCCGCTGTAGGAGATTGCCATCCCCAGATCCAAAAAACGCTGCACCCATTCAACATCGCCGTTAAAACTGTGCATGACCCCGCCAAACTCCTCTACGTGCGCGTTTTTGAGAATTTGATAGGTATCAGCCAGAGCGTCACGGCAATGGATCGAGACCGGCAGCCTTAAGTCTCTGGCAATCGCCAGCTGACGCTCAAAGACCCGCTTCTGCTCATCATGCGGTGAGTGCTCATCGTTAAAGTAGTCCAGACCGATTTCGCCGATTCCCACAACGACAGAATCCGTCAGCTGTTTTAAGAGCAGTTCTTCGGCGGCATTATTAAAGCGGGCAATATCTTCTGGATGCCAGCCAATCACGGCATGCAGTCCTTTATAATGGCGTGCCAGCTCAATGGCCCGCTGATTAAGCAGTTCATTGGAGCCGATCATGTTCATTTCAACAACTCCAAAATGCTGAGCTCGTGCCAGATAGGCCGGTACATCATCATAAAAGGCATCGTCATTCAGATGCGTATGCGAATCATAGATCTTTAATTCAGGTTTTAACCCAGCCATTAGCAGACCGTCGTCCCTGGCTGCATGTTTTCCGGTACCGTTACGACTTGAACGTTGCCGGCAGCATCCTCATCAGAAAGGATCATGCCTTGACTCAATTCACCGCGCATCTTACGAGGCTTCAGGTTGGCAACGATCAAGACCTTCTTGCCGACCAGGACGCTTGGATCTGGATACCATTGCGCGATTCCAGACAAGATCTGGCGACCCTCAGCCGTGCCATCGTCCAGTTGGAACTTAAGCAGCTTGTCGGCGCCTTCGACATGATCAGCAGCCTTGATTTGAGCAACCCGCAGATCCACCTTGTCAAAAACATCGATTCGAATATCTTTTTTCATTTCTGGCAGCTGAGCTTGCGCCTTGGCCTTTTCGGCAGCCTCAGCCATTGCCTTGCGACCCTTGGCCTTTTGGTTGGCGCTCATCTGACTCTTAATGAAGGCCACTTCTTCTTCGACATCGCGACGTGGGAAGATTGGCGTCCCCTTGGCCACGACCTTAGCTTCAGCAGGGAAGTCGTTAAATGACAGATCAGTCAAGGCGATATCTTCTTTTGGCAGGCCAAGCTGATCCAAAATTTCTTTTGGCGCGTGCGTCATAATCGGCTGCAGCATTGCGGCTACCATGCGCAGACTCTTGGCCAGGTGCGTCATGACGTCAGAAAGCTCGTCTTTTTTGGCTTCATCTTTAGCCAGCAGCCATGGCGTGGTCTCATCAATGTATTTGTTGGCCCGCGCAATCAGCTTCCAGATAGCGCTCAATGCATCAGCAAAGTGCGTCTTGTCCATCAAGTCCTTGTATTCGTCAAAGGCTTGAGCTGCCGTGGCTTCCAGGTCCTGATCGTAATCAGTGGCAGCTGCATTTTCGCCCTTCAAGACGCCATCTTGGTATTTGTTGATCATGGCAACGGTCCGGTTAAGCAGGTTCCCCAGATCATTTGCCAGATCAAAATTGACCTTGTCGACAAAATCTTCCGGACTGAACACGCCATCGTTGCCAAATGGCATTGCCTTGAGCAGATAATAGCGCGTAGCATCCAGGCCATAACGATCAACCAGTGTTTCAGGATAGATCACGTTGCCCTTAGATTTGCTCATCTTGCCATCTTTCATCGTCAGCCAGCCGTGACCGATGACGTGCTTTGGCAGCGGCAGCCCCAGCGCGTGCAGCATGATTGGCCAGTAGATGGTGTGGAACCGCACGATTTCTTTACCAACCATGTGCACATCGGCTGGCCAGTATTTCTTAAACAGGCTGTCGTCATCGCTGCCATAGCCAAGTGCCGTAATATAGTTGGACAGGGCATCGATCCAGACGTATACGACGTGCTTAGGATCGCCAGGCACCTTAACGCCCCAGTTAAATGAGGTCCGCGTAACGGCCAGATCTTCCAGACCAGGTTCCAGGAAGTTCTTGAGCATTTCGTTCATCCGCGTATGAGGCTCGATAAAGTCAGGGTGTTCCTTGTAGTAGTCCATCAGCCAGTCGGCGTACTTGCTCATCTTAAAGAAATAAGACTCTTCTTTAACCAGTTCCACCTCATGACCAGATGGCGCCTTGCCACCGATTACGTTACCGTTTTCGTCACGGTAAACCTCAGCCAGCTGGCTTTCCGTAAAGTACTCCTCATCATCGACGGAATACCAGCCAACGTATTCGCCCTTGTAGATGTCGCCTTGATCAACGAACTTTTGAAAAATCTTTTGCACGGCTTTTTCATGATAGTCGTCCGTGGTCCGGATAAACTTATCATTGGAGATTTCCAATTTTTTCCACAGTTTTTTAATACCGGCTGCCATCTCATCAACGTAGGCTTGTGGCTCCATCCCCAGCTTCTCAGCCTTTTCTTCAATCTTGAGACCGTGTTCGTCAGTCCCCGTCAAAAAGAAAACGTCATAGCCATCCAGACGCTTGAAGCGAGCTTCGGCGTCACAGGCAATCTCAGTATAGGAATTACCGATGTGCAGCTTGCCAGATGGATAATAGATTGGTGTCGTAATGTAGTAGGTTGGTTTTTGTTCAGCCATGTTGGCCCTTCTTTCTAATACGGATTTAATAATCTTTAGTTTAACATAAAATGAGCGGTTTTTTCTTGATTTTAAAACAGATTCAGCTGTTCGGGATCATGCGGTGCCAATCCCTTAAACTCAAGATGCAAGATTTTCTGCAGTTCCAAAGCGTTGGGCGCTGCGTCTTTGCCTGAGTTGTTGTTGAAGATGACGCAGACTTCTTTAGGCGCCGGCGCAAGGTTTTGAATCAAAGTCGCCAACCCCTGCAGTTCACTGGTTGAATAACGATACAGCGTCCGTTTCTTTCGCCACTCTTTGTCTGGATGATCCCAGCCCTCGCGATTGCGGCCATGCAGTCTGATCATTACCAGCTTGGGATTGGTCGTAATCAGATAAAACGGCACGCTGGTCAAGGTATCGTGCGGCTCATCAGCAGCAACCAGCGTAAGCTGCAGATCGCGGCAAAATTCGGTCAGTGGCTGGAGAATCGCTGGCTGGTACCAGCTGGCATTGCGAAACTCAACGGCGATTGGCAGATTTCCCATTAGTAGACGAATCCGCCGCAGATAGTCGATATGATCGAGCTGTGCATCAAAAAACGGTGGAAACTGAAACAGGACGCATTTCAGCTGACCAGCGGCAATCAATGGCATGATGGCAGCGCAATATTTTTGAAATACTTCCTCTAATGACGAGTCCTGCTCGGTCAGGTTCTCATGCTGAGTCATCAGCCGGTGTGCCTTAACGATAAACTGAAAGTCGCGCGGCACCTCGGTCAGCCATTTCTGGACAGTCGCCGATTTAGGCAAAGCATAGAAAAACGTATCGATCTCAACGGTCGGAAAATGCTGAGCATATTCATTAAGCGTTGTTGTCTGCCGTTGACCATCAATCAGCGCGGGATGCTCTGACCAGGTCGTCAAACCAAGCGTAATCTGGGTCACAAAACCATTCCTTTCGCCTTGGAACTATGCATCGAGATTAAGAAAGGCTCAGCTTGCAGCAGCAGGCTGGGCCTTCAGTAGCTTTTAAGCGCGCAGTTCGGCAAAAAAGCTGGTGGCATCGGCTTGAATCATCTCAAATGGAAATGGGAAGTCAAGCTTTTCTTGATTGACTGCCATCACTTTGACCTGCGGATTGCGATACTCCAATAGTCCGGCAAATGGATAGACGCGCATGCTGGTACCGACGATTACGACCAGATCGGCTTTTTGCATCGCATGAACGGAGTCGAGAATATCATCCTGCTTGATGCCTTCATCGTATAAGACGATGTCAGGACGGAGCGGCCCTTGATCAGTCTGGTGCAGCCGACTGTCTAGATACTCACTGACTGGTACCGTCTGCCCGCATTTTTCACAATAGACATGGTAAAGATTGCCGTGAAAATCAATTAAATGTCGCGGCTTGGCACCTTGTTTTTGAAATTCCACTTCATAAAGATTGTCGATGTTTTGGGTAATAATCGTTGCGCGATCTTGAAGTGCCAAGGCGACCTGCTTTTGATGGATCGGATTGGGCAGTGCATCGGGAAAATACAGATTTTGCTTGCAGAATTCATAAAAGCCATCCGGATCAGTTTCAAAATAGCGGTGGCTCAAATAATATTCGGCATTGTGATTCTGCGTATATAAGCCATTGGCACTGCGAAAATCCGGAATTCCCGAAGCCGTTGAAACGCCGGCGCCGGTCAAAAAGACAATCTGCTTTGCCTGATCGAACAATTCTTGATCTTTAGCATCCATCAAACCACTTCCTTAATTATTTTCTAACGATAAATGGCACGTTTAGATCCGTCAGCAGTTTTTCAACCGGCTCATCATACAGTTTCAAGAATTCAGCCGGTGCATCGTTTTCAGGAGCCGGAATCGTAAACGAGTTCTGTCCATCATTGCGCCGTACGCCGATGTAGGCCCGCTTGCCAGTCTTACGATCTTTCATGTCGGAATGGAAAATCTCAAATACCTGCCGAACGCTCAACCGTAATTGCCGTTCGCTTAAAACCGGCGACAGCGTAACGAATTCCTTGTTGTGCAGCTTAGGCAGCTCCCAGGCCGTCATCTGCTCATCAAACAGCTCAAACAGCTTGACGACGTTGCGACGCAGGTCAAACGGCGAATTGATCGGCTTGGCGACCAGTTTTTCATACATTGCCACGGCTGCCTGGGTTGCAGCTGGGTAAAGCTTGGTCAGCTTGGCTTCATATTCTGCCAGGTGATCGCCGGTACCGTAAAAGACCAGGGCATCCAAAATCGTCAAAAGCCGCATCGTTCGCTCATCGTCAGCCTGATCGGATTCAGGCGTCAAGGTATGTTCGATGCCTTTAAAATACTCTGCTTCGATCTGATCGTCAATCAAGCCGTGCTTGCGCTGCTCAGCCGTAACTACCCGATGCATGACCGTATCGTAAAGATCGGTTGCCATAATCATCATTTGTTCGTCCAGCTCCTCACTGCCTAATGAAAGCTGAAAGAAAATCTGCGGAAAGCCGCGTAAAAGCATCAATAAATGCAGCAGCTCATGTGAAGCAGTATAGTCAGGGGCCGTTAGATCAGTCACCGTAATTACCAAACCGCCAGGCAGCGTTGTCTGACGGGCCTGATCGTGTCTGAGCCAGCCAGATTTCTCGCCTTCAAACTGGACAAAGACGCTGCCCTGCGGATAGATGGCATTAACGGCATCCAACAGACTTTGGGCCTCTTGATTCAATTTAATTGGTTGTTCTTCTGTCATAATGAGTCCTTTCTCAGTTCCTGAAGTGCTTGCTTGGCAATATCCTGATTAACCTGCGGCAGTTTCTTGAGACGCTTGACCAGAACCGGAACCTCAGCTGCCGTCGCGCCTACTGCAACAGCCAGCGAGCGATACTGCATCTGCATATGACCAGCCTGAATGCCACTGGTTGCTAAAGCCCGCAGTGCAGCCAGATTCTGTGCCAAACCGAGACTGGCAGCTACCCTGGCCAATTCACCCGCGGAATGAATATCATTGATCTTAAAGTTGAGCCTGGTCAAAGGGTTAAGCCCAATTGAGCCGCCGACCGTTCCTACTGGCAATGGCAGTTTTATCCGGCCCAATAAGGCATCACCGTCAATTTCCCAGGTGCTGAGTCCTTTAAGCCGACCGCTGCTTGCTGCATAGGCATACGCGCCGCTTTCGATTGCTCGCCAATCATTGCCGCTGGCGATCATCAGTGCGTCAATGCCGTTCATGATTCCTTTGTTGTGAGTAGCCGCCCGATATGGATCGACTTGCGCCAGCTGGCTTAATTCAGCAATCCGCTGTGCCACGACTTCGCCATTCATCGTTGCCGTTGCCAGGTTCTTAAAGCTGACCCGACAAGCAGCCGACTGCAGGCTCATAAAGGCCGCGTTGCTCAAGATTGCCGTTAAGACGTCATAGCCCTGCTCTTTTAAGTAATGGGCGACTGCCTCAGCCATCGTATTGACGGTATTGGCGCCCATTGCCTCACCCACGCCGATGATCAGATCAACGCTGACAAACGGTGCTGCCGGTCTGATTCTGATCCGTTTGGCGCCCCCGCCGCGTCTTTGCATTGAGGGATGCGCGGCATTGGCAACCGCCAGGATCTCGGCTTCGTGTTCAAGCAGCCACTTGTTTAGTGCTGCAGGGTCTGCAACGTTTTTTAAAACCACCTGCCCCAGCATTGCCCGCTCAGCTGCCGGAGCCGTAAAACCGCCGCTTAAAGCTGCCCGATTAGCACCATTACAGGCGGCCGCTACGACGGAAGGCTCTTCGGTAACCACTGGCACGGCGTAGGTCTTGTGATTGACGACCAGGTTGGTTACCACCCCTTCTGGCAAGCGGTAGTCGGTCAGATAGTTTTCAATCAGCTGACTGCCAAGCTGGCTGGCATTCTCCTTCATTAAGGCCTGCTGATCATCCTTTAATGAAAACTGATCACTGATAATCTGCTGCCGCTGGCTGGTTGGCAAGCGGTAGAGGCCATGCATCCAATCATGATTAAGATCATTGTTTTTCATCGTTTTGACTCCGTTTTTCGCGCTGCTGAATGTATTCGGTAATAATTCCTTCCCGCACGCCGCTTTCCGAAAAAATAACGCGGCCATCGCTGTTGCGCTCCAAAAGCGTCACTAATGGCAGCATGCCGCCAATAATGATGTCGGCTCGATCTGGTTCTAATCCGGGCATTTTCTTGCGCTGGGCCAGATTGCGGCTCAAAAGCTCGCGATAGGTCGCGTAGACCACTCGCGACGTTAAGCGATAGCCATGAATCGAGCCGCGATTTTTATGCCGATACGAACGACTCATCCGAGCCAGCGTTCGATTGGCGCCTCCTAACAAGACGATCGGCATCCGAGTAGCATAGCGCAGCCACGGAATCTTATTGAGTCGATCACAGACGGCTGCCTGGGCCTTAAAAAGGTCGGCACTGCGCACGTATCCGCCCAGATGATACTGCTCAGACAGGTTGACCGCGCCAATCGGCAATGAGATCAGATCTCTGGCCTTGCGATGCTGGACCAAAACCAGTTCGCAGCTGGCCCCGCCAACATCCAGAATCAGGCAGTGATTGAGCTTAAGGGTGCGCACCACGCCTAAATAGTCATAATATGCTTCTTTATAGCCGGAAAGAACGCGGACCGTCAGACCGGTTTCTTGTTTGACCCGTTGAAGAAATTCTTGTCGATTCTTGGCTTGCCGCACTGCTGCCGTTGCAATCGCCTGGACCTGCAGATTGGGCAGACCTTGATACTGACGCTTAAAGTGCTTGATTGCCTGGATTGTACGTTCCATTGCCTCGGGCTGGAGAATCTTTTCATGACCCATCCCTTCCGAAAGACGCGTATTTTCCTTAACGCGCTTGATTTCCCGAAACTTCCCATCCGGAGAGATTTCAGTTACCGCCATTCGAGCTGAATTTGATCCCAGGTCAACAATCGCGAGGTTTTCCACCACTTTCACCTCCGCTTTACTTGTTGATCATTAATTTTTTCAATATCCATTTAATGTTACCATTATCTTTCGCTATAAACACCGATTTTGCCATTAAAATTCGGTTTAGCCGCAATCGATGTTCGGACGTGCTAAAATAGTTAAGCTAATTTTTTGGAAAAGTGAGGAATTCAGCTTGGCAGACGAATACTCAGAACGAAAACTTGAACAGCAGCGCGTTGACTGGACGATTCAGCAGATTGACGCCCAGATCAAAAAAACGCAGGCTGCCTTAGACAGTGCCCACCAGGAAACGCGGGCCGTGGAAAAGAACTTTGGCGAAAACGCCTCGATCAACCGCTATGAAGTCGATGATATTGCCGAATCCCGCTCTGAGCTTGAGCAGCAGCGGCAATTGGTGGCGCGAACGGTCGAAAACGAGACCATCTTGCGTCATCAGCTGCAGACCCTGCAGCAGCTGCGGGAATCGCCTTATTTTGGCCGCATCGACATTCTGGATCCCGGCGAAAAAGAGCCCGAATCGCTTTACATCGGTACGGCTTCTTTAATGAACGATGACAAGACCGATTTTATCGTCTATGACTGGCGCGCGCCGATTTCTGGAATCTACTACAACGGTACGCTGGGCAAGGTCCAATACCAGACACCGGCTGGCACTCAGTCAACGACGCTGATCAAAAAGCGGCAGTTTACCATTAAAGATGGTCAGATCATCAATATGTTTGATACCAATGAGACCGTTGGCGATCAAATGCTGCAGGAAGCTTTAGGTCATCAAAACGACCAGTACATGCAAAATATCGTGGCGACGATCCAAAAAGAACAAAATGATATTATTCGTGATACCAAAAGCGATCTGCTGCTGGTTCAGGGGGTGGCAGGATCCGGCAAGACTTCAGCTATTCTGCAGCGAATCGCTTATCTGCTTTATCATAGCCGAACCGCACTCAATGCCGATCAGATCGTCTTGTTCAGCCCCAACCTTTTGTTCAGCCACTATATCTCTGACGTGCTGCCCAGCCTGGGTGAGCGCAACATGCGTCAGGTAACGCTGGAAGGATTTTTAAGACGCCGCTTTGAAGGACTGAACGTTGAATCCTTGTTTGAACGCTACGAGACGCGATCGCAAAACCCCGCTATCAGCCTCGACATTGCCAATTATCTGGAAGGCGCCGACTGCATGCATCAAGTCAAGGCATATCTGGAATTTCTCCAGCAGCACCCAAATGCAATCTGCTTTACTGATTTGAACTTTAGACAGCAGCCGTTTTTCAGTGCCGAACATATCCAGGCGATCTATCAAGCACAGCCAGCAGCCATGACGATTGCCGATCGCCTGTTGAAAACCAAAAACGCCTTGATCAAAGAACTGAAGAGCCGCATTCAAGACGTTGCCAAAAGCGACTGGATCGCCAAGGAACTTAACGATCAAGACGTCATTGGCCTGCATAATCTGTATGGCCAGAAAACCA
Source organism: Limosilactobacillus sp. WILCCON 0051 (assembly GCF_039955095.1). Taxonomy (NCBI): domain Bacteria; kingdom Bacillati; phylum Bacillota; class Bacilli; order Lactobacillales; family Lactobacillaceae; genus Limosilactobacillus; species Limosilactobacillus allomucosae. Next base: position 196,854 of record NZ_CP154878.1, on the reverse strand, counting down.
TTGACGACTTTGCCGATGAAGATGAACAGTATGCCTATCTTTCCTATCAGCTGGCCAAAAAGCGGCTCCGGATCGTCTATGATGCCATCTATAACGATTACTTCATCGACTTTAACAGCCAATACGAAAAATTTCTGCAGCAGCTCAGCCGGCCCGCAGCAGTCAAAAACAGCGACTGGCAGTCCATGCTCTTTGGCTATCGGCAGCAGCTTGAGTATCATCGCATCGCTCTAATGCATACGGCACCGCTGATGTATCTGCGCGACTTGATGAGCGGCAGCGGTCAGAATCGTTCTTTTCAATACGTCTTTATTGACGAGATGCAGGACTACTCACTGGCCATGCTGATCTATCTGAAGCACGCCTTCCCTAAAGCCAGGTTTACGATTCTTGGCGACAGCGAGCAGGCCCTCTTTAAACCGCTTCAGCTGCCCGGTCAGCTTTTGCAGCAGCTAAACGATGCCCTGGCCTTCAAGCATCCCAACTTGATCGAACTCAAGCGCAGTTATCGATCAACCATGGAGATTACCGATTTTGCCAAGAGCCTGCTGCCAGATGGCGATCAGATCATCTCGTTTACCAGACATGGCGCCAAGCCGCGACTGATTACTGCCGCTGATTCAGCCGATGCCGCCGCCGCGCTTTTGCAGCAGACCGCAATTTTGCATGAGCGCTACGCAACGATTGCCGTTTTAACCAAGGACCGCGCGCAGGCCAAGCAAGTCTACCAAACGCTGCACCGCCAGTTTAAGTCGATCGTGCATCTGCTCGACAGCCAAGACAGCGTGCTGCCAGTCGGTATTGTTGTCTTGCCAATCTATCTGGCCAAAGGATTGGAGTTTGACGCTGCAATTGCCTGGAACGTCTCAGACCAAAACCTGCCAGCCGAGCGTGCCGTTGGCTTGATCTATACTATGGCCTCCCGCGCAATGCATGAGCTGACTTTGATCAGTGCTGGTCCCGTCAGTTCGGTGATCAAGCAAAACGCAACCCAGCTTTTGGAAACTACAGAATCCTGACAATTCAAAAAGTCCCCGTGCCAATCTGCACGGGGACTTTTTTATCATGCTTGACTTTTGACTGTCTGCTTAACCTTCTGCAAGGCATTTTTCAAGATAAACGGTGCCAGAATCGTTGCCAAAACGATCACCGTAATCACATCGGAATAGTACTTTTCAGAAAGCAGGTGGGCTTCATAGCCAATCTGGGCCGTAATCAAAGCCATTTCGCCACGTGCGACCATGCCGCTGCCGATCACATAGCTGCTGTTGAAGTCAAAGCCCATCAGCTTGGCACCGCCGCCACAGCCGATCAGCTTGGTCAGACAAGCCAGAATCGTCATGACGATGATAAACAGCAATGAGTCGACAAAATGATCCAGCCGCATGCTCAAGCCGACGTTTACGAAAAACACCGGAATAAACAAGGCATAGCCAAGCGGTACGAAACTCTGATTGATGACTTCACTGGTCTTGGTATTGCCGATCGCGATTCCAGCAAAGAATGCTCCCACGGCACCGCTCAAGCCAACCTTATCAGCCAAGGCGGCCATCGTCAGACAGATGATCATTGCCGCGACTGCGGGGGCCGCAATCGTCAGCAGGCGTTGACTGGCATGCATCAGATAAGGCGCTAAAAACTTAACCAGCAGATAGGTACCGACAAAAAACAGCAGCTGCAAAAAGATGGTCAGACCCAGACTCATGTTCTGTTCGCCATCAAATCCCTGACCGCGCATCATGCTGATCAAAACGCTCAACGCAATCACACCGCCAATATCATCGGCAACTGCCGCACCAAGAATCGTTGCGCCCTCTTTGCTGTCGAGCTGCTGATACTCGCGCAAAACGGCCACCGAGATGCTGACTGAGGTCGCTGAAAAAATCACGCCGACAAACAATGACTCAAACCACTGCATGCCGAACAGATCAGCCGCCAGTCCCATGACCACAACCGGCAGAATCATCCCCATCAAGGCTACCACCACTGCCGGCTTAAGGTACTTCTTCAGCAGGTTCAAGTCGCTTTCCAAACCAGCGATAAACATTAAAATGATCACGCCGATTTCTTGGAACTCATTGATCATTTCTGTTTGGTGAACCCAATTCAGCATGGCCGGTCCAGCCACGACTCCGACTAAGATCTGCCCAATGACATCGGGAATGCCCCACCGCGCAAACAAATGCGAAACAAGCTGCGTGGCTAGAAGAATTCCCGCCAAAGTGGCAATAAAGCTCATGTCTTTCTCCTTTCTTTAAATGTTCAAAAACGAGACTATATTTTTATCTTACCAAAAACAACCACCGGCTTCATCAAAAAAGAAAAGCCTTCTGCCCAAACTGCAGAAAGCCTTTGTAAATTATCGCCGGTTTGATAGAGCCGTCTAGCGGACTTGAACCGCCGACCTCATCCTTACCATGGATGTGCTCTACCTATCTGAGCTAAGACGGCACTGGTAGTATAGCGAAGAATCGTGCTTCACGCAAGTCAGCAGTCCAGCAGTTTGATTTTTAACTTTGCCTATTCCGGTTTGGCATCGTTTAGGCGTGGCAGAATCAAAAAGATGACCAGACCGATCACGAAAAGAATCACCAAAGAAAAGATTCCCCAGCGCGAGTTGCCGGTCCATTGCGTAGCCAGTCCAACCAAAACCGGTCCCAGAATTGCCGAAAACTTGCCCAGAATGTTGTAAAAGCCAAAGAACTCACTGCTGTCGCTTTTGGGAATCAAGCGGCCAAAATAAGAACGGCTCAGTGCCTGAATGCCGCCTTGACTGGTTCCGACCAAAATCGCCAGCACCCAGAAATCAGCGGCAGACTTAAGCTTCAAGGCATAAAGGCAGATCAGCATGTAGACGATGATGCTTAACAATAATGCTCGCCGCGTTGAGGTCTTTTTGGCCAGCCAGACATACAGCATTGAAAACGGCGCGGCAATCAGTTGGACTACCAGCATGACAATCATCAGCGTCGTCGTCTTGATGCCCAGATCCTCACCGATAACCGTAGCCATGGTAACGATCGTGTCAACACCGTCAATAAAGAAGAAATAAGCCACCAGAAACCAAAATGCCTGACGATAGTGATTGATATGCCGCAGCGTCTGCAAAACGCGCTGCCAGCTGTTGGTAATGCGATTTTTGGTATCTGGAACGCCATAGCGCTGCTGCCCGTTTTTCATCAATGGCCAGGCAAACAGCAGCCACCAAATTGCCGAGAGCCAAAAACTGAACCGAGCCACGCCATTGCCATCCAATATGCCAAAACCATTCGTCAATTCAGCGGCTAAAAAGACGGCAAATGAGAGCACGCCGCCCAGATAGCCAAAGCCAAACCCAGCTGATGACACGGCATCCATCTGCTCATCGTCAGCCACGTCAGTTAAAAAACTGTCATAAAAAAGATTGCTGCCAGAATAGCCCATATTGGAAATCACATAGACAATGATCAGCCATAGCCAGGCCATCGTGCCATTTGCGGGCAGACTGCCTAAAATCATAGCGGTCACGATACCCAGCCAGGTAAAAATATTCAGCCAGCGCCGCTTAGCATGCGGATAATCGGCCAATGCTCCCAGCAAAGGCGCCAGCAGTGCAATGATCAAGGTACTGAAACTATTGGCATAGCCCCAATAGGCAGTTGAATCCGCTGACGAGATGCCGCCCTGCAAGGCAACGGCTTTAAAGTAAATGGGAAAAACCGCGGTCGTTACCAGCATGGCATAGCCGGAATTGGCCCAGTCGTAAAAGATCCATTCCCATTGCTGCTTGTTGAATTTCAAACTAATCATCCTTTCAAGACGTAATTCCAAACATAATAGAGCGGTTTTTGACTGAAAAGATTCTCTCTAGAATATATTTTAGCGCTATTTGATCAATTTTGATGCAACTACTCAAATATTAAAACCCACCAGCAGCTGCTGATGGGTTGATAGCAAGCCGGCCGTCCTAGTCCTCATCAGCTTGATAAGGACCAATGATCAGCTTGGTTTTTGACAGCGGGTAAGGAACGTGCTGACCGTCAACGATCTGGATTCTTTCGATTCGGCCAATTGCCAGATGATTGTCCCGCCCCACGGGAACCCTGACCAGATCGCCTTCTGCCAAGCGCTCGTCTTCCGTACGATAGCAATACGTGCGTCCATCTTCTTCAAAGGAGACGTCACAATAGATATATTGGCCCGGCCGCCGCCATTGATGATTGTAGAGTGCCGGATCGATAAGCTCATTGTTGCCGTAAAAGCTTAAGAAGTCTTCGATTATCATGGCCAGTTTGGGAAAATCAATCGGCAGACCCTGCTTGTCAAACGAGCCATTGATGATTCGAGTCTGACCAGCAGCGGTTTGAATCTCAATTGCATAGCGGCGCTGGTCATCCGGATCAAACACCACGTCGTCATCATTGCCGTTGACGTATGCCAGAAAATCCGGTGTCTGCAGTACGTCCAGCAAGGCATCGATCGTATCCGCAATATGGTAACGGTGCTCCATTTCGCAATCGTCGCTCAGATGCTTGCGATAGATCAATTCCTGCTGGGCACGGTCGATTACGATGCTTTCCAGATAATCAAGCTGAACCGGTTCGCCATCTTCTTGGTAGGCATTGAGCTGCCGATGATAGCGAATCGTGAGCCGATCGATCTTTTCCGCGTGGATTAGACCATCAAACAGCCATAGCTTGGCATCCCCAGTCCAGATCTGCCGCAACTCTTGAGCCAGTTCACCCAGCGCCGCGTCGGTCAGCCAATATCCGCGCGTCTGAAATTTTTGCCCATTCGTCGCCGTCAAAGTCAGCTGCCATTCGTTTTCAATATTGGTTGGCTTAAAATCATGCCGTTTTGCAAAATAAAGAGCCAGTTTCTCGAAAAAGACGTTGAGCTGCGGACCTTTTAGATTCTCATTTTGCGTTGTCAGCAGCTCGTATTGATCATTCATGATGCGCAGCTCGGCCTTGCCATTGCGACCGATCTTCAGCCATTGCACGCTTGCCGGCGAATCGGTGGCAGCCTGAGAGATCAGCTCCAGATGCGCGATGACGCCATGAAACACAAATGGTAGGGATTCATTGGCCAGCGCCAGTTTCTTTAACTGCTGCAGGGCCGCGATCAACCAGGCTTTTTGCGTGTCGGCTGGTTGGGCATGCCAATTTTGCCATTGACGATAGATCGCATGTCCCAGCATCATCTTGTCATTGATTTTAGAAATGATCTTTTTCAAGCCGGTCAGCGACGTCATCGGCTGCTCAATTGGAAAGGCCGCATCCAGGTCAAGCGTTGGCTGATCAAAATGCAGTTTTTGACATTGCCAGACAAATTCTGAATCCAACAGTACTTCAGTCGGCTGATCCTGTTTTAGCAGTACCGACAGCCACTGATCGACAAAATCCAAAATTGCTTGATCCTTTTTCATCTGCGCATCCCCCTTTGAACTGATTATTCTTAATTTACCATTCTTTGCGATCTTGGGGTTAAAAAAAGCGCTGCCGCTGAGCAACGCTTATGAAAAATTCCGAATCGTCAGTGAAACTGCCAAGATCAAGGCGCCGATCCCGACCAGAATCTGCATCAGTCGACCAGGCAGGTGCCGTACGATGATTGGTCCCAAGATGCCGCCAATAATATTGCCGATCATCAGAGGCAAGACATAGTGCCAGCGAATCGGCGTCTCCAAGGCAAACACGATCCAAGCCGTCGTATTGGTTGCCGTCATTGCCACGTTTTTTAAGGCATTGTTGATGGCAAAACTCTCTTGACGGTTGATGATTGAAAGCAGCGTCAGACACAAAACGCCCGCGCCCGCATTGAAGTATCCCGCATAGACGCCGATCAAAAAGATCCACAGCATGTTGAACCCACGCTGCACCAATGACTTGCCAAACATGCGACTGTTGGCCGACATCGTTTCTTGGGCCTGCTTAGGCTGGTGGGGAAACAGCAGGATCACCCCGCCAATGCCGATACAGATTGGCACCAGATATTTAAACCATGACCCTGGCAAGGCAAACAGCAGCCAGGCCCCCAGCACCGAACCGACCAAAACCAATGGCAAAACGATCTTGACCTGCTTTTGATGGCCCTGCAATTCCTTGGTCGAGGCAAACAGTGAGCTGTAGCCGCTGGCAATCGTTGAAAAGGCACTGGTTACATTGGCCGTCACCGGTGGCAGCCCCATGGCCAACAGCGAAGGATAGGTCACCAACGACGCCAAACCGGCTGCGGCACTGATGATCCCTGCCAAAATGCCAATGCCGATCATCAAAAAGATAAATTCCACTCCCGTCATCTCTTTCCCTAAATAATGTCAGAATTGTTTTTAATTATAGAACATTCATCGATGATTTAGGCCTGAGTTTCTTAAAAAAAACTTAAAAAATCACCAACCATCACTTCGACTACTGTTGTTGATGAATTCTTAATTACCAGGAGCTATCCTGCCGCCAGCTGCCAATGCCGCATCGTTAAGCAGTCAATTATCGAACGCTCCCATCATACTAGGCATATTTATGGGCAATCTTGCCGCAGACTGCTGCCACGATCGCGCCCAATAGATCATCAATAAACGTGTTGATGTGGTTTTCATCGGTATCAAAGCTTTTGATGATGCCGTATTTGACCCGGTCCAGATAGCCGAAGTTCGTTGCGCCGATCGTGCCATAGATATCAGAGATCTGCAGCGCCAAAGCCTCATCAACGCCAAAAACACCGGCATCTTTTCTGATGATTGAAAGCAGCGGTTCTTTGATTTGATTTTCTTCAGCCAGGCGATCCAGTTCCAGTGCCACCATGGCATTATTGAGCAGCTCGCGTTTGTGCATGACGTTGAGCAGCTCCTCATAGCAGTCGGCTTCCGTTAATTCAGGAATAAACTGCTGCTGCAGGTCAAAAGCAATCTTGGCCAGCTGATGCAGATCAACGCCGCGTTCTTTTAAGCGCGTAATTACAAATTCATGGGCCTTGGTATCTGGATATTTAAAATCTTTTGTCAGCAAAATCTTCACCTCATTTTGAAACACTCACCGCGAAAAATCACAGGCATCAAACTGACTACGACTGAAAATCACCGCTCAGACCGATGACTTTCCCGTCGTCTGCCACCACCAGAGCAATAAGATCAGCAATCCTGCCAGACCAATCAGTTCAACGATCAGCCACTGCTTCTGGTGCGAACCGGCTGGCAGCGGAAAGACGAACACGAATGGCAAAATCAGCCAGCCATGCCTTAACAGCCAAAACAGCATTTAAATCCCTCTTTTAATCTAACATATTGCAATTATAACGCCTATGATCTTCACGCCGGTTTTTATTGCCGTTTTGTGGTAAAATATTTTTCTTAAAGAACACTATAGAAAGTTGGCACTAGTTATGGGAACGGTCATCGTTTTGCCTGATTTAAAACAATCATCTGCATTTTGGCAGCAGCTTAAAGTCGGTCATCATCAGCTAAGACTGATTGATTATCGTCAATTCAGCGATGCGGCTTTAGACTACCAGTCCTTGGCGCAGGCCGTTGAACAACTGGTGCGCCAGGTTCCGCAGCCGGTTACGCTGATTGGGGATGGCATTGGTGCCGTCATCGCGCTTAAAGTCGCCGTTACCGCGTTTGGCCGCATTGATAATCTGCTGCTGGTCAAACCGCAGTATCAAATCCCAACGGCCCGCTTGAAACGGCAGGCAGCTCGGTGGCGACTGCTTCCCCAAGGCAGTTTTAAAGACCGGCCACTCGACAAAAAATCATCCTTGGCTCTGCTGCAGTCGTTATATGACGCAGACCTGACCAATCAGCTGATGCACGTTCAATGTCCCACGACCGTTTTCTGCGGTGCCCGCGATCGGCAGAACCGCACGGCAGCGCAAGGCCTCAGCAATCGACTTTTTGATGGTCATCTGGTCTGGATCGACAGAATGGAAGCAGCCATTAATGATGACGGCTTAAAAGCTTTGGGCAATCAATTACGCTGATCAGACAAAAACCGCTTGGAAATATTTCCAGGCGGTTTTATTTAAGGCTTAGTTTTGCCAGTTGATGTTTTGTTCGTTTACCAGATCATAATCAATCAATTCCCGGCCATCCAAGTCAACCTTGTGCATGTCAACGGCATTGATCTGATTGTTGTCGTAGGTGGTGTAGTAATAGATACCACGGTCGGCATTGACACAAGATGAATAGATCGTAAATTCAAATTGATTATTCTCGACGCCATCCAGGTTCTTTTGCTGTTCAACCGAGTGCAGAATGTGGAAGAAGTTGCCGACGTTTTCATTTTCGGTTTCTCCCTTAGGCGCGTTAAGCTTGGTAAAGGCAACCTTGACAAAGCGCGACATTGAGTCCATCCCGCCAGGCAGGCCCCGCGTTCCCAGACCACGGCTGTAGTTGTCGAGCTCAAGGTCTTGGCTGAACTTGTTTTCTGGCTGCTGAGGGCTCAAGAACTGGTAGTTGTTCAAGTTGAACAACTGCTTGTCGAATTGAGGATTGTTGGTCAAGACGCCAACTGGATTGTCATAGACATGCAGGCCATCACGATCGCATTCAATCGTTAAAGTCTTTTCAGAGGCCGTTTCAGCCATCAGCCAGTGCAGCGGTGAAAGCGGCAGCTGTTCGCTAAAGTCGATCTTAACCAGGTTGATCTTATCCAGCAAAACCTTAGCTTCAGCCAGCGTTGCGCATTGACCCAGAATCCATGATACGAATTCAAATGGCGATACGTTGTCCTTGCCTTCTGCATATGGCTTGTAGTCGGCATTGCCTGGGTAGTTTAAGCCAGCCATGCTCAAGCCTTTTTCATTAGTAGCGTCAAAATAAAGGGGATAGTTGTCGACCGTCGTTGCCATACCGATCAGGGCATAGTGATGTTCAAGCGTTGGCATCTTACGGAAAGTCAGCGGAAAATTACGCGGCGTGATCGTAACCTTTTCACCATAAGACAATTCCAGATCCAAATTCCGACCAAAATAGTGGTCACCAGCAGTATAGGTTGCTGCAGTACACATGAGCCTTCACTCCTTTACAGATGTAAATTATCATTTTCGATCATCATTTTAGTGCAAACTATTTTTAAAACAAGTATTGCATAAATTAAAAAAACTGCTACCACGGGGGCCCAATCCCGTCATAACAGTCTTTTCGCGTTTTGTCGATTAATAGATTTAAATAATTCTTATTGTGTTTTTAAACAATTCTTAAGCTGATTTTTTGTCATTTTTACTAACAAATCAGGTAGGGAAAACATAACACTAGTCGGTAACGTTCAGCTCAACCGTGCCAAAGCCATGATCAAACTTAGCTTCCCACTTGCCAGCAGCCAGTTTTGGCGGTAAGACGAACGTTCCGGAAGATACCAGCTGACCCTTTTTAAACTGCTTGCCTTGTGAAGCCAGCTTAGCCACCAGCCATTGCAGCGACTTCAGCGGATTGCCCAGCACTTCTGAGGAATCTCCTTCATCCTTCTTCTCACCATTGAAATATAGCTCGGCGTGAACTTTGGCGGCATCTTCAGGCGTAGCAAATACCTTATCCGTATCACGTTCTTCGCCATAGACGACCAGACCGCCCACGGCACAGTCAGACATAACGTTGTACTTGGACAGATTAGGGAACCAGTCCTTAAAGCGTGAGTCGGGAACTTCAAGCGTGCCGCACACCGTCGTCTTCTTCATCAGGTCTTCAAGCGAATCGTCTGGAGACAGATCTTCTTTAGCTCGGAAGCCCAGCTCAACTTCGGCCAGCGCAGCCATGCGATCACTGAGCTTGACTTCTGCTGGCGACTTTAAGAAGTGATCTTCTACCTGCTGGCCATACAGCGGCGAATCAGAGTCAAACATCTTTTGCGTTTCCTCACTGGTCAAGGAAACCTTGTAGCCGCCAACCGGTTGATCCTTTAAAGCCGTAACGCGATCCTGAACTAAGTAGGCCGTGTCGTCATCATTAACGACGCCTTCCCATTCAGATTCTAACAGCGGGTTGCCAGACTTGTAGGCATCATACAGTGCTTGAGCGAATTTTTCTTGGTTTGCGGTCAGGTTTGCTTGTTGTTCAGTCATATTAGATTCCTCCATTTTTAATTGCCTCACGCTGGCAGATTATAATGGTTACCGCGTGAGTGTCCTTGTTTAAGGCGTTTTGCGAGTTGATTTTTAATATTGGTAATGTCGCTAATGTCGCTGTCTTTCATGACACTCACCTCTCTTGATGCTTGGTTTTGAATACGAATTAAAAAACGCCCTTTAAATGCCTGCTTTCGCAAAGCACTTAAAGGACGTCACATGGGCGTGGTACCACCTTTTTTCGTTAAGCTTAAACTTAACCTCAAACAAACCCAGCCAGACTGGATTCATCGGCACGATAATGGGTGCTGCCAGGTACGTCTTACTAAGATTTTGACGCCCAACTCATAGGTGATTTTCACTTGACCGCGCGGCTGACTCGCAACTACCGTCAGCTTTCTGCTTGGCTGGCTGATCAAGCTACTCTTCCTAATCAACGTTTTTAATTTATTTCTAATTCGCATTTAATTTATGCTTATATAATAAGCACCACAATCCTCAAAGTCAATAGGTTTTTAAAATTTTATCATCATTTTCTAATTTAACGCTTATAAAACACCACAAAAATGCTGATTCTGTCGTTACATTATTGCCCCGCCAAGCGTAAAATATAATCAATCAACGACGCGAGGTGAGAAGATGCGGTGGAACAATAATCGCCAAATTGGCCAAAACTATCGTGCTATGATCAGACTGATGTTTGCCGTTGCCATCATTGCGGCTGTAATTATGGCCATTTTTGATGATCATCCCGATCTGGATCCGACCATTTTACAAAGTCGTACCACACACCTAAAAAGATCGCTCAACCAAAATCTAGACCATGATCAATACATAAAAATCGATGTATCTGAACGCCGCATTCTTTTAAAAACATCGGCACAGAATCTTACCGATCAGCAGCTAAAAAGTCAGCTGGATCAGTTGACCAATCAGATCAGCACGCTGCAAAAAGCTGCCCAGACACATCTACCCATCTACGTACAAAATCCGCACGGCCAGATCATTGCCCAGATCAAAACCGATCATCGCGGCTGGTACCGCAGTCAAAAAGGCCTTAAAGTCAAAGCTGTATTCGGAACGCAATAGTCATCGCCAACAGCGGTGGCTTTTTTACGATCACTCAACAACTTACCTGGATCTGTTTTTGCGAACCTCATGTGGCAAGATTCCATACATTTTTTTGAACTGTTCACGACTGGTCCGTCGGTTGGTCAAGCCATGTCGATCCATCAATTCATTGATTGGCTTATCGGTTTCGAGCAGGTCATCATAAAAACGGCTCAAGCGAATCTCATAAATATATTCAGTCAGTGTGATTCCCATATTTTTCTTAAACAGTCGCGACAGGTAAGAAGCATTATAGCCTGACTGTCTGGCCATTTGCTGAATTGAGATTTCTTCTCGATAATGACTGTCAATATAGACCAACAAGTTCTTAAGATTGCTGCCAACATTTGAAAAAACGTTTTTTCCCTCTTCTCCAAGATTCAGAACGATCAGCTTTAAAAATTCGGTTAGGGCAATCTCGGCATCAAACAGGTAACCAGCCGGCTTTTCATAAACTGCCTGATTAATCTTTAATAGCTGAGCAATGATCTGTTTTTTCAGTTTAGTACTGATTGGACGACTCATATCAAATAGGATCTCTTCTGGCTTGGCAACGTATGGATCAAGAATCTGAAGCGGTATCTGCAAAACCAAGGCTTGATTGGGCGTATTTCTGACATCATGAATGACCCCTGATGAAATGATAATAAACTCATTATTGGTAATACTGGTGGTTTTTCGGTTCATGGTTACTGTCAACTCACCATTCAGTACTAATAGCACCTCAATGCTGTTATGCCAATGAAAAGGTACGTAACCGGAAGTCGTAACGTCCGATTGATAAAAACGTACTCCTAATGGCAGATTGCTGACAACGTATTCATGATGACTGCTGCTCATAATAATTCTCCTATCAGAAAGTTACAATTTTTACTTTTTGAAAATAACATTTTTACAACATCCAGTTTTTCTATTGGAAACGGCTTCAAGATATTATATTATAATTTCACAAAATAAATGTAAACGCAATCATAAACCGATATATATGCATTTGGGAGGATATTCAAAATGACTGAAATTCAAAATCCAATCATCCCTGGAATGGCTCCGGATCCATCAATTATTCGTGTAGGTGAAGATTATTACATTGCAACCTCCACATTCCACTGGAATCCAGGCATTCAGATTTTTCATTCCAAAGATTTGGTCAACTGGGATCTTTTAACCCACGTTCTGCAGCATGGTGAGGTTAACCTGCGCGGAACCAATACGCCAGCCGGCATCTGGGCTCCGCACCTGTCCTACGATGAAAAAAACGGCCTGTTTTGGCTGGCATACTGTCATATGCAGAATATGGCCGGTCGTGAGTTTAATTCTGAATCCTACGCCATGTATGCCAAAGATATTACTGGTCCTTGGTCAGAACCAATCTATTTGACCTCAATTGGTTTTGATCCATCCCTTTACCACGATGAAGATGGTCATCACTATCTTTCCATTCTGGAATGGGAAACACGTTTGGGCTATCAGGCACCCGGCCATCTGGTAATTGCCGAGGCTGATCTTGAAAATGGTGGCATCAAAGGGAATTGGCATCGCGTCTCGACTGGCTTCACCACGCGTGGCTGCGTTGAGGCTCCCCAGATCTACAAACATGACGGCTGGTTTTATCTGCTGGCGGCTTCTGGCGGTACCGGCTATGGGCATGGTATCGAGATCGGTCGCGCAAAGCACGTTTTTGGACCATATGAGCCAAACCCAACCGGCGAGCCAATCATTACCTCATCGCCACGCCATCTGTTCTCATTGGGTGATCCAGATGCTGGTCACTTCGAGATGTATAATCCACACTCGATCATGCAAAAAGCTGGGCATGGTTCGTTGGTTGAAACACCTAACCATGAATTCTACATTGCTCATCTAATGTCACGCCCGCTGCCTGGTACAACCTTAAATCCACTGGGACGCGAAACCTCACTGCAAAAAGTCATTTGGAATGAAGATGGCTGGCTTGAGATGGCGGATGGCTCCAATCTGGCAAAGATGTCAACTCCAGCACCTGCTGGCATAACCAATTCTCGTAATCAAGAGTTTGATGACGTCTTTGACGATTTTAAAGGCGACGCCTACAATCTTAAGTTTATGACTCCTTACCATGAACAAAATGCTTCCTGGGTCGGTATCGTAGACAATCAGCTCATGATCAAGGGTGCAAATTCTCTTTTCTCGCAAGTTAGCCCTTCAATCATGGCCACGCGCGCTACTTCACTTGACTACTCACTGCAAACCAAAGTGACATTTGATCCTGTTCATTATTCACAGACTGCTGGGGCTGGACTGTACTATGATTCCAATAACTGGCTGTACGCAAGTCTGCATCTGGATGATAAGGAACAAAAGCTGGTATTGGGCATCATTCAAGCCAAACTAGGTGAAAAGATTGATTATGTCTATGATCAAGTCGAGGTTCCTGGCAATAGTGCTGAAATCAAGATTAACTATCACCTGGGGACGGCTCAGATTTACTGCCGCTTTAACGAAAACGATGAATGGATCAAAGTTGGCAAAGACTTTGACGTCAGCTATCTATCTGATGAAGGCGTCAATGGCGAGCCCGGCGAAATTGGCGGTTTTACCGGCCTGTTCAACTTTATCGGCAGTGTCGATGCCTACCAGCATGATTCAGCAGCTGCTTTCGACTACTATCAGGTTAAAAATGGGGAGAAGTAATTATGAGTAAAAAAGCAACCGTTTCAATCAAACGACTGGTTCCCGGTCTGATTATCGGTCCTGCCAGCTGGCTGGGACCATACATTGTCATGAATAGTCTATTTCTGCCAGCCATGTTGCAACAATTGGATCCAGCCAAAAAGGTGCAGCTGGTCGCCCTTTTCTCAACGATGGGGATGATTGTTGCCGCTATTTCGAATATGATTGCTGGGGCCTTATCCGACCGTACCAAGTCACGTTTTGGTAAGCGGACACCATGGATTATGGGTGGTGCGTTGGCCTTCATGCTGTCAATGATTGGTGCCTCATTTGCCCAGAACGTTACGATGCTGCTGATTGCATGGATGATTGGTCAAGCAGCCTTGAATTTCATCGTTGCGCCAATGGTTGCCTGGCTGGATCTGGCTCCTGAAAACCAGAAAGGGACCGCTTCCTCTGCTTATGGTGGACTGGGGATGGCACTTGGGAATAACGGTTTTAACGTGGTTGGTGCCATGTTCCTTAGCCAGTTCCGACTGGGATTCATCATCTTTGGGATCGTTGAATTTATCGGTACCTTGATTGCAGTATTGATCGTTCATGAGCCATCCAGTCTTGATGCTGTTGATGATCAAAAACCAGAAGCCAAGGAGAAATTCTCCTTCAAAGATATCAAAAACGTTTTTCCTGGCTGGTCGGTTGGTCGCGACTACTACCTGGCCTTTATCGGTAAGATGTTCCAAGGGGTCGGCAACTTTGCAATTACTGGCTACATTCTCTACATTATGACTGACTTTTTGAAGCGGGGATCACAAACCCAATCTTCTATTCAATTGATCAACACGATTATGCTGATTTTCGGGATCTTGATGGGTCTCTTTGCTGGTCCGGTTTCTGATAAGCTTAAAGTATTGAAGTTACCGGTTGGTTTTTCGACCATCTTCTTGGCACTTGGCGCAGCATCCCTTTATTTCATGCACTCAACTGTGGGGATTGCAATCTACGCCTTATGTGCTGGTATCGGGATGGGGCTGTGGAACGCCTTGGACAACCTGCTGAACTTGGAAGTAATTCCTGACCCAGATCGCGTTGCCTTTTTCTTAGGTGTCTACAACTTGGGTAACACGCTGACGCAGGCTATTGCTCCAGTCATTGCCGCTGCTGCAATTTCGGTATTTGGCTTCTCAAGCATCTTCTTGATTTCATTTGTCTTTTCTATCATTGGTGGACTCTGCGTATTGTCCATCAAGACCGTTAAGCGTTAAGTCAACCACCATCGGCTAAAGTCGATGGCTTGTGGGCAAACACCCCTGTATTGAGTGTCTGAACCACAATTTGCATAGATACGGACGATTTACTCAAACAGCCGCAGTTGCTTGAGCAGTGATCATCTAATTACCAATGCCTTTTACATTCCCAGGTTGCCATAGGAATGAGCCTAGCTTTTTGACTAGGCTTTTTGTTGTTTCTGGAGTCCTTTTTTAAGAATATTTAGTGCTGCATTGTAATCACGGATATGATGAACATGGCATTTTGGACATATCCATTCACGATCTGCCAGTGTCAGCTTTTCGGTCCCGTCACTTCCCATTACAAAACCGCAGTCATGACAGGTTTGGGTCGTGTTTTTAGGGCTGACCGTGATAAATTGACGGTCATAGAGGTCGGCTTTGTATGACAACATCCCCAAGAAAGACCGCCAGCCAACATCACTGATGCTCATTGCCAAGGCATGATTTTTTAGTAGATTCTTACTCCTCAATTCTTCGGCTACAACGAGATCTTGGTTCTTGATCAGTGCTGTAGACGTGCGCTGGAGAAAATCATGGCGGCGGTCAAATACCCGTGCATGGATCTTAGCGACTAACAAACGCTGCTTCTGGTAGTTTTTGCTTTCTCGCAAGGAACGCTGCTCTTTTTTAGCCCGGCGCTGGCGGCGTGAAAGAGTGCGCTGTGCTTTAGCTAATTTTCCCTTGATTGTTCGATAGTAGCGTGGGTTAGCGATGGTTCGACCATCACTGACAGTCAGAAAGTTTTCTGTGTTTAGGTCAATGCCAATTTGCCGATTAGTACGGCTAAGCTTAGAAACAAACGGTGTATCGGAACCTAATTGCAGCGACAAAAAGAATCGATCGGCAGCATCTTTGGAAATGGTCACCGTACCAATGCGTGTTTCGCCTTGACGATCCAATAGTCGCTGCTGAGCGCCTTTGATCCGCAAACGTCCTAGTTTAGGCACCACAATATGTTTGCGGTCTTCAAAGCAGACGGTACCGTTGTCTAGCCGGGCTGTCTTTTGCTTTGGATATTGACAGTTGGTCTGGTATCGCCAGGCATAGCTTTTACGATGAAATTTTGGCACACCGGCTTCATGAACCTTGCGAAAAGCGTTCCAAGCCTTGTGATAGTTTTGAATTGCATTAGCCTTAGCAAGACTGTCAATGCGCTTATCTTCCAAAAACTGGAAATGATTTGACATCTGCTTAGCGTTTTGACGAAGCTTTAGCTGTTGGATCCGATCCTGAACCGTATCAATCGACAGTTTGATTCGGTTTAATTGCCAGAGTTCTTTACCGATCGCAACCATCTCATTATAGATGAAACGACTGGCATCGCTGTTAACCTTGATTATTTGTTTCTGGTAATCACTCGGATAGATGCGAACCTTCAATCCATAATGGTATTCCAATTGTGCCATTGACTTCATTTTTTCACCTCCTTTAATTGAATTATATCATCAGCTAATGACTAAAGAAAAAATTCAAGATGCAGTTTATACTCGTCGCTTTGTCTATAATTTTCATTATCACTTAATCTGGGTAACCAAGTATCGTCCCCAGACCTTCGCTACTAAAAAACTAGCCGATGAAATGAAAGATATACTGCGAATGGTCGCAAAAGATAACGATATTGTGATGGAAAAGCTGGAAGTCATGCCGGATCATGTGCTGATCAGTTTTCCACCTAGCAAGGCACCAACCAGCACTATCGCTCAAAGGACATTTATTTTTCTCAAACGGCATCCAGAAATTTGATAATCTGAATATTGGGGTGGGCATTTATGGTCTCCCAGTTACTATATGAGTACGCTTGGCAATATGAGTAAAGATGTAGTGGAAAACTATATCAACAATCAAAAATACAATGCATTCCAAAAGAAAAAGTATCCAAATGGACGCTGAGTAAGCCTATCCATCCCATGACTAAAGTCACGGGATTTTCGGCTAGGCATAATTAAATCAAACTCCTACTTTTTAAAACACTCACAAAAACACTTAAAATTCCTATTCAAAAGACCTGTCCTGTAAATAACTGGACAGGTCTTTTATAATTACCGTTACGACTTTCTTTGACATGATTATTCTGACAGTGCCGCCACAGCAAACCCTTTTGGCAAAAGTATGCCGTTTGAAAAGCCCTGAGCAAAAAATGGCGCAAGCGTAACTTGCAATGGCTCGCTACTGGTATTAAAAACTGCTATCAATTGCTGATTATTGAGTCTGCGCTTGATAACTACACCTTGATTGTCATTTAAGGCAGTCAGTTCAATCGTGCCCTGTGCTATCAGCTGCCAGTGTTCTTTTCGCCATTTAATCAAATCACGAACAAAATCATGCATTGCCATCGCTTTTGCATCGGGGTACCAGTTCATCGGCTTGCGACAATCCGGATCATTGCCCCCCGTCATCCCATATTCGGTACCGTAATAAATTGATGGACTCCCCGGCTGTAGAAACGTAAATGCCAGTGTCTGTCTGACCAGCTGATCATCTTCGTTGGCTAAGGTCATAATACGAGCCGTATCATGCGAATCAAGCACATTAAACATCATGGCATTAGTCTGATCGCGATAAAGCATTAATTGATGACTTAAACGATCAACCAGTCCTTGGCTGCTCAGCTCGTGTTTGATGAAATGATTAATAATCGCTCCAGTATAGTCATAGTTCATCACACCGGTAAACTCATCGCCATTGAGCCATGGCTGTGCAGAATGCCAGATCTCCCCCAGAATATAAAAATCATCTTTGAGTGTCAGCATCTCATTATGGAAACGACGCCAAAAGTGATGGTCAATCTCATTGGCAACGTCCAGCCTCCAGGCATCAATATCAAATTCACGCACCCAATAGCCCGCAATATCTAAAAGCCAGTCCTGTACCTTGGGATTGGCCGTATTAAGTTTTGGCATATGTGGCGTGTAGTCAAACGTGTCGTAGGTTGCATCCTTGGCAAATTCAAAGTTGTCCGTCGGTGTATAGGTAACTGGGAAACGATTGATATGAAACCAGTCGGCATACTTTGAATCCTGGCCATTTTTCAAAACGTCTTGCCACATAGGCGATTGATCACCAATATGATTAAAAACGGCATCCAGCATAACGCGTATCCCTCTTTGATGTGCCTGCTCAACCAGTTTCTTAAACAGCTTAGCATCACCAAAATGTGGATCAATTTGATAATAATCTTGCGTGTCATACTTATGATTAGAAGGTGCCTTAAAGATTGGATTAAAGTACAAGCCATTAACGCCTAGCTGTTTAAGATAATCCAGATGATTGATAACACCTTGCAGATCACCACCATAAAAGTCTTGTCGTCTTGGATGCTCGTTGGGATTCCAAGGTTTGGTATCTTGAGGGTCGTTGGTTGAATCACCATTGGCAAAGCGCTCTGGAAAAATCTGATACCAAACCGTCTGCTCGACCCATTTTGGTGCGTGAAAAGCATCAATATCTTGAAAATAAGGCATGCGAAAATAAGTATTGGCATCGTTCAGCTTCCTTTGGTCGGTCGGCTGGATAAATCCCTGATCAGAATAGATAAAACAATTGTTAGACTGATCAATCAGTTCAAAGGCATAGGCTAAACGTTTCTTAGGCTCAGTTACGGCTAATTGCCAATAGTCAAACAGCTCATCGGTATGAATCTTTTTCATTGGCGTCGGCTGCGTATAAAATTTTGGTAGGTCCGGTCGGCTGCGCAGGCTGTATGGATCACCGTGCAATAGACTGACACCAGCAATATCATCTTTAGCCGTTTTCAAACGAATATGCATGATATCTTTAGTATAAAGATAGGCCATTTCGCTTTCTGGCCGATGATAGACTCCAGCAAAGTTCATAAAATGCTCCTTTATTCAGAATCAGTATTTTAAGTTACAGTTGATTTTAATTTTTTGCCAGCATAAAATCAAGCCAAGATAAGCACTCAATATCATCTCTAACTATAAAACTCCAAAACCGCTATGGATCAACCTGTCCATACGTTTCATCAATCGGCCCATTTTGTCGCTAATAGTACCAAATATGACTACTCCAATGGTCCACTGGAAGGCATCAATCATAAGATCAAAAACTTAAAGCGTAGCTGTTTTGGCTTCCGTAACTTTGAAAATCTGCTTCGGCGCATTGAATGCATCCGTTATTAAAAAATCCCCACTTCATTTTTGAAGCAGGGAATAGATCTTCACCAATACGATTTGACAAAGACCAAAAAAACTCGATGATGGATCTAACCATCACCGAGTTATCAAATAGTGCTGACTAAAGGATTCGAACCTTCGACCTACGCATTACTAGTGCGTTGCTCTGCCAACTGAGCTAAGTCAGCATGATGCGTGGCGATGCCCTATCCTCGCAGGGAGCGATCCCCCAACTACTTTCGGCGCGTTGAAGCTTAACTTCTGTGTTCGGCATGGGAACAGGTGTATCCTTCAAGCCATCACCACCACACTAATCCTTTTCAGGACTGAGAGCTTGCACTCTCAAAACTAAACAATATCTATTCTTCTCACGTTCAATCGAAACACCCTAAACTTGGTTAAGTCCTCGACCGATTAGTAATGGTCCGCTCCATGCCTCGCGGCACTTCCACTTCCATCCTATCTACCTCATCATCTCTGAGGGGTCTTACTTCCATAAGGAATGGGAAATCTCATCTTGAGGCGAGTTTCACGCTTAGATGCTTTCAGCGTTTATCTCATCCATACATAGCTACCCAGCGATGCTCCTGGCGGAACAACTGGTACACCAGCGGTATGTCCATCCCGGTCCTCTCGTACTAAGGACAGGTCCTCTCAAATTTCCTACGCCCGCGACGGATAGGGACCGAACTGTCTCACGACGTTCTGAACCCAGCTCGCGTACCGCTTTAATGGGCGAACAGCCCAACCCTTGGGACCGACTACAGCCCCAGGATGCGATGAGCCGACATCGAGGTGCCAAACCTCCCCGTCGATGTGGACTCTTGGGGGAGATAAGCCTGTTATCCCCAGGGTAGCTTTTATCCGTTGAGCGATGGCCCTTCCATGCGGAACCACCGGATCACTAAGCCCGACTTTCGTCCCTGCTCGACCTGTCTGTCTCGCAGTCAAGCTCGCTTGTGCCTTTACACTCTGCGAATGATTTCCAACCATTCTGAGCGAACCTTTGGGCGCCTCCGTTATCTTTTGGGAGGCGACCGCCCCAGTCAAACTGCCCACCTGACACTGTCTCCCACCACGATCAGTGGTGCGGGTTAGAGTGATCATAATGCAAGGGTAGTATCCCACCAGCGCCTCTGCCAAAACTAGCGTCCTGGCTTCTATGGCTCCTACCTATCCTGTACAAGCAGTACAAGCACTCAATATCAAGCTACAGTAAAGCTCCATGGGGTCTTTCCGTCCTGTCGCGGGTAGCCTGCATCTTCACAGGCAATTCAATTTCACCGAGTCTCTCGTTGAGACAGTGCCCAGATCGTTACGCCTTTCGTGCGGGTCGGAACTTACCCGACAAGGAATTTCGCTACCTTAGGACCGTTATAGTTACGGCCGCCGTTTACTGGGGCTTCAATTCAGGGCTTCGCCGAAGCTAACTCTTCCTTTTAACCTTCCAGCACCGGGCAGGCGTCAGCCCCTATACTTCATCTTACGATTTTGCAGAAACCTGTGTTTTTGATAAACAGTCGCCTGGGCCTTTTCACTGCGGCTGATCTTGCGATCAGCACCCCTTCTCCCGAAGTTACGGGGTCATTTTGCCGAGTTCCTTAACGAGAGTTCGCTCGCTCACCTTAGGATACTCTCCTCGACTACCTGTGTCGGTTTGCGGTACGGGCAGTTGATTATTCGCTAGAAGCTTTTCTCGGCAGCGTGACATCAACGACTTCGCTACTATAATTTCGCTCCCCGTCACAGCTTGTCAACCTGCTGATAAGCATTTGACTCATCAACTGACTTGCTGCTTGGCCGGACACTTCCAATCGTCCGGATCGCTTAGCCTTCTGCGTCACTCCATCACTCAAGCACAATCAACTGGTACAGGAATATCAACCTGTTGTCCATCGTCTACGCCTCTCGGCCTCGACTTAGGTCCCGACTAACCCTGGGAGGACGAGCCTTCCCCAGGAAACCTTAGTCATTCGGTGGACAGGATTCTCACCTGTCTTTCGCTACTCATACCGGCATTCTCACTTCCAAGCGCTCCACCAGTCCTTACGGTCTGACTTCATCGCCCTTGGAACGCTCTCCTACCACGCATCCTGATGGATGCATCCATAGCTTCGGTAATATGCTTAGCCCCGGTACATTTTCGGCGCAGAGTCACTCGACTAGTGAGCTATTACGCACTCTTTAAATGATGGCTGCTTCTGAGCCAACATCCTAGTTGTCTGTGCAATTCCACATCCTTTTCCACTTAGCATATATTTAGGGACCTTAGCTGATGATCTGGGCTGTTCCCCTTTCCACGATGGATCTTATCACTCACCGTGTGACTCCCGAGTAAAAATCAATGGCATTCGGAGTTTATCTGAAGTCAGTAACCCATGACGGGCCCCTAGTCCAAACAGTGCTCTACCTCCATGATTCTAAACCTCGAGGCTCCCCCTAAAGAGATTTCGGAGAGAACCAGCTATCTCCAAGTTCGTTTGGAATTTCACCGCTACCCACACCTCATCCCAACCATTTTCAACTGATACGGGTTCGGTCCTCCAGTGCGTTTTACCGCACCTTCAACCTGGACATGGGTAGGTCACCTGGTTTCGGGTACATAACTGCGTACTTCGTACGCCCATTTCAGACTCGCTTTCGCTGCGGCTCCGGTTTTTCCACCTTAACCTTGCACGCAATCATGACTCGCCGGTTCATTCTGCAAGAGGCACGCCGTCACACGTAAATGTGCTCCGACAGCTTGTAGGCACATGGTTTCAGGAACTGTTTCACTCCCCTCCCGGGGTGCTTTTCACCTTTCCCTCACGGTACTGGTTCACTATCGGTCACTAGGGAGTATTTAGCCTTGCGAGATGGTCCTCGCGGATTCCGACGGGGTTTCACGTGTCCCGCCGTACTCAGGATCCTGAACTGAGAGTGTGACGTTTCGTTTACTGGGCTATCACCATCTTTGGCGTCGCTTCCCAACGACTTCAACTACGTCGCACTTTGGTAACTCAAATGTTCAGTCCTACAACCCCAACAAGCAAGCTCGTTGGTTTGGGCTCTTCCCGTTTCGCTCGCCGCTACTCAGGGAATCGAATTTTCTTTCTCTTCCTGCAGCTACTTAGATGTTTCAGTTCACTGCGTCTACCGCCTGACAGCTATGTATTCACTGCTCAGGCAATCATCGACTAAGATGATTGGGTTTCCCCATTCGGAAATCTCCGGATCAAAGCGTACTTACCGCTCCCCGAAGCATATCGGTGTTAGTCCCGTCCTTCATCGGCTCCTAGTACCAAGGCATTCACCATGCGCCCTTCATAACTTAACCTTGATGATCTTACGATCACCTCAGTTATTGAGTATGCGATTAATTTCGTTAATAAAACTCAAATAACGCGGTGTTCTCGGTTTAATTGTGAATAAAGAAATAAATATTATTTAGTTTTCAAAGTACAAGCTGAGGGTAGACCCCTCAAAACTGAACGCAGTTTCAACGAATGTGCAGGTTTCCGATTAATTCCTTAGAAAGGAGGTGATCCAGCCGCAGGTTCTCCTACGGCTACCTTGTTACGACTTCACCCTAATCATCTGCCCCACCTTAGGCGGCTAGCTCCCCGAAGGGTTACCCCACCGACTTTGGGTGTTGCAAACTCTCATGGTGTGACGGGCGGTGTGTACAAGGCCCGGGAACGTATTCACCGCGGCATGCTGATCCGCGATTACTAGCGATTCCGACTTCGTGCAGGCGAGTTGCAGCCTGCAGTCCGAACTGAGAACGGTTTTAAGAGATTAGCTTGCCCTCGCGAGTTCGCGACTCGTTGTACCGTCCATTGTAGCACGTGTGTAGCCCAGGTCATAAGGGGCATGATGATCTGACGTCGTCCCCACCTTCCTCCGGTTTGTCACCGGCAGTCTCACTAGAGTGCCCAACTGAATGCTGGCAACTAGTAACAAGGGTTGCGCTCGTTGCGGGACTTAACCCAACATCTCACGACACGAGCTGACGACGACCATGCACCACCTGTCATTGCGTTCCCGAAGGAAACGCCCTATCTCTAGGGTTGGCGCAAGATGTCAAGACCTGGTAAGGTTCTTCGCGTAGCTTCGAATTAAACCACATGCTCCACCGCTTGTGCGGGCCCCCGTCAATTCCTTTGAGTTTCAACCTTGCGGTCGTACTCCCCAGGCGGAGTGCTTAATGCGTTAGCTGCGGCACTGAAGGGCGGAAACCCTCCAACACCTAGCACTCATCGTTTACGGCATGGACTACCAGGGTATCTAATCCTGTTCGCTACCCATGCTTTCGAGCCTCAGCGTCAGTTGCAGACCAGACAGCCGCCTTCGCCACTGGTGTTCTTCCATATATCTACGCATTCCACCGCTACACATGGAGTTCCACTGTCCTCTTCTGCACTCAAGTCTGACAGTTTCCGATGCACTTCTTTGGTTAAGCCAAAGGCTTTCACATCAGACTTATCAAACCGCCTGCGCTCGCTTTACGCCCAATAAATCCGGATAACGCTTGCCACCTACGTATTACCGCGGCTGCTGGCACGTAGTTAGCCGTGACTTTCTGGTTAGATACCGTCACTGCGTGAACAGTTGCTCTCACGCACGTTCTTCTCTAACAACAGAGCTTTACGAGCCGAAACCCTTCTTCACTCACGCGGTGTTGCTCCATCAGGCTTGCGCCCATTGTGGAAGATTCCCTACTGCTGCCTCCCGTAGGAGTATGGACCGTGTCTCAGTTCCATTGTGGCCGATCAGTCTCTCAACTCGGCTACGCATCACAGCCTTGGTAGGCCGTTACCCTACCAACAAGCTAATGCGCCGCAGGTCCATCCCAAAGTGATAGCCGAAACCATCTTTTAAATTTGAATCATGCGATTCAAATTGTTATGCGGTATTAGCATCTGTTTCCAAATGTTATCCCCCGCTTTGGGGCAGGTTACCTACGTGTTACTCACCCGTCCGCCACTCGTTGGTAAACCAACGTCAAGTCCGTGCAAGCACGTTCAATCAGTTGGGCCAACGCGTTCGACTTGCATGTATTAGGCACACCGCCGGCGTTCATCCTGAGCCAGGATCAAACTCTCATATAAAATATAAGAACTTGAAAAGCTCAAATTTAAATTAAGCGAATTGACTTCGCAAATGTTTTGCATCAATCGTAATGATTGATGACCCTGCACATTTGTGTTCGTCGAAACTGTATTCAGTTTTCAAAGGTCTACCGATCATCGATCTAATTGCTTCGATGACGTATTTAAGTTTAACATATCATTTGAAGTAAGTCAATAACTTTTTTCAAATCAATTTATCAAACAAGTCATCACTCATCAATCGACAACTTTTATAGTTTAACAAAATCAAATCAATCTGTCAACTACTAATTTGATTTTGTTACTTATCGTCATCAGCCAAACGCTGTGACAACGGTATATAACTATACAGGTTTTAACAGCCATCGTCAATAGTTTTTCGACGATTTTTCAATTTCTTTTGTTTAGGCTGATCAGCAAACACTTTAACTGCTAATCCATCATTTAAATTAAACATTAGGCGGGAATTCAATAATGCTTAAGTGGGAGTATTACATCATTGTTTTTCTCAACAAGCTAGTCAACCGACACCCTTTTCTCAGCATTTTTCGCCCCACGACTAAAATTTCCAGTCAATCATCATTGAAACAGTCACTAAATCCTGTCAGTAAATGACGTACGTTCACACTGATCATCAGCCAAGAATTAAGAAATCGATTCAAAAAGAAAACCCAATTCTGATTGGAAAAGAATTGGGCATAACGAATTAATTAATGATGAGGCATCAATTGCATCTCAGGATCGGGAGCAACTGCTGGCTTCTCTGTCACGTAAGCTTTGCGCGTCACTGATTCATATAAAAGCATTACTGCCGTTCCAGTAATGATCCAGGTAACCGGATAAATCAGCGCCACTTGAGTAAAGCTCGTGAAATGCGGCAGCATGACAGCAATATAAACAACCCGCAAAATGCAGCAGCCTACCAGCGTAATAACGGCTGGTGCCATTGAATGACCAATTCCGCGCAGACTACCGCCAGCAATCTCATAAGTTGCCGTTAACGGTTCTAACAGCGCGATAAAGGTAATCCGAATAATTGCATAATGGACGACTGCCGAATTGGTTGAGAAGATATCATCAACCAATGGATAGCGGAACAGATAAAACGTGGTTGAAACGACTGTCGTAAATAAAATGGCGCTAACCATTGCGACTCGAGCAATTCTGCGACAACGCTGATATTGATGTGCTGCATAGTTTTGACTGATAAAAGTAACCGTTGCCTGGGCAAAACCATTAACAAAGAAATAGCTGATATATTCAAAATTCAAACCAGCCGAATTACCAGCCACACATGCCGCGCCAAAATGGTTGATGGCTGCCTGAATAACAATATTGGATATTGAGAAAATCATTCCCTGCAGGCCAGCTGGTCCCCCAATTGCAATGATTCGTTTCAGATAGGTACGATTTAATGCCAGCTTTTTCCAATCAAAGTGCAGCATACCGGTTTCCTTAACCAAGAGACGATAGATTAAAGCCGCGCTGACTGCATTGGCAATGGTCGTGGCAATCGCCGTTCCATCTGAACTCATCTGAAAACCGATTACCAAAATCAGATTCAAAACCACATTGACCATTCCCGAAAACATTAAACAAAACAAAGGTCGCTTGGTATCACCAACTGCTCTTAAAACTGCATTGCCAAAATCATAAATCATTAAAAACGGCATACCAAGAAAGTACAGTTTTAAATAGCTGACCGCTAACGGCATAATACTGGCTGGTGTATCAAGCAGACCTAAAATCGGCTTGGCAATCAGGCAGCCGACCGTCAGCATAATCAGCCCACTGATCAATGCCACCGAAAAACCAGTATGCATCGCCGCGTTGACTCGTTCTTTCTTGCCTGCACCAACCAAACCAGCAATCAATACGTTTGAACCGATTGAAAGTCCTGTAAACAGCATCACCACGATATTAATGACTGGCGCATTGGAACCTACCGCAGCCATGGCATTACTTGAGGCAAAACGCCCAGCTACCGCCATATCAGTCGCGTTAAACAGCTGCTGCAAAGTACTCATTAAAGCAATTGGAATCGCTACTTTACACATTTTACCGAAGATGCCACCCTCAAGCATGTTGAGTTGGTGAGAAGGTCTCGTCGCTTCTTCGTCCATTAGATAAATTCACTCTCTTTTCTCTATAAAATTGCACAAAGGCTAGTGTAACGCTTATTTTGACGCAATAAAACCCAAAACTGACAATTGGTAGGATTCCTTTAACCCTAAAGCAGCTGCCAATTGAAAATCAGTAAATATTTTTATCTGCCGCTACACTTCAAGCACGCCCCGGCATAATCATTTTGAGGGTAATTCTAATGGAAGTGAGTTTAATATGACTAAAAAGATAAAAAGTAAAACAGAGTGTTTGTAAAAAAGAGTCTGGCCATTAACAACTGCCAAACGTTTCAACGGCCGTCATCTCATTTTGCAGGAACTGATTGACGGCATCTTCGACCTGGGCCCGAAACAGCTCTTTTAAAGCCGAATCGTCATCTACCAGTAGCGCGGTAATGATATTTTTGATAGAATCTTCCATGGGGAAAGCCTCCGTATTCTGATTGTTTTAAGCAGTTCAATCATACGGGGAGGGCTTTCCCTTTTTCAATACCTCCTTTAAATTTACACAAACAATTTTACACTCCCAAAGTTAGACTGACGGAATATACAATTACCTCCTTCTGGCGTCAAATCAGCCAATAGTAGGTAATTTGGGTCTCTTTATGCTGTTCACTCAAGCTTTCCTTCACAAGCGCAACGCCAAATCCACTTAATTTTTCTCGTTCAACACCTGCAGACCAATTGAATCTTGTTGTCATCAAGCTTCTCAGGTTTGATCAGTCATTGAATCATATTAACTTCGATCTTCTAATAGTTCCTTTTTGTCCGCAGTAGGTGTGAGTTAGCAGCCATAGTTTGACAATAGATTTTCCTAGTTTCCAACTCCTTGATTGCATTCAAAAAAAATCCCCACTTCATTTTTGAAGCAGGGAATTGATCTCCACCAATACGATTTGACAAAGACCCAGTTTAACAAAGGCCCTCAAAAACCGATACGACAAAAAAACGCCACGATCATCTGACCGTGACGTTTTTAATTTGCATGGCAATGCCCTATCCTCGCAGGGAGCGATCCCCCAACTACTTTCGGCGCGTTGAAGCTTAACTTCTGTGTTCGGCATGGGAACAGGTGTATCCTTCAAGCCATCATCACCACACTAATCCTTTTCAGGATTGAGAGCTTGCACTCTCAAAACTAAACAATATCTATTCTTCTCACGTTCAATCGAAACACCCTAAACTTGGTTAAGTCCTCGACCGATTAGTAATGGTCCGCTCCATGCCTCGCGGCACTTCCACTTCCATCCTATCTACCTCATCATCTCTGAGGGGTCTTACTTCCATAAGGAATGGGAAATCTCATCTTGAGGCGAGTTTCACGCTTAGATGCTTTCAGCGTTTATCTCATCCATACATAGCTACCCAGCGATGCTCCTGGCGGAACAACTGGTACACCAGCGGTATGTCCATCCCGGTCCTCTCGTACTAAGGACAGGTCCTCTCAAATTTCCTACGCCCGCGACGGATAGGGACCGAACTGTCTCACGACGTTCTGAACCCAGCTCGCGTACCGCTTTAATGGGCGAACAGCCCAACCCTTGGGACCGACTACAGCCCCAGGATGCGATGAGCCGACATCGAGGTGCCAAACCTCCCCGTCGATGTGGACTCTTGGGGGAGATAAGCCTGTTATCCCCAGGGTAGCTTTTATCCGTTGAGCGATGGCCCTTCCATGCGGAACCACCGGATCACTAAGCCCGACTTTCGTCCCTGCTCGACCTGTCTGTCTCGCAGTCAAGCTCGCTTGTGCCTTTACACTCTGCGAATGATTTCCAACCATTCTGAGCGAACCTTTGGGCGCCTCCGTTATCTTTTGGGAGGCGACCGCCCCAGTCAAACTGCCCACCTGACACTGTCTCCCACCACGATCAGTGGTGCGGGTTAGAGTGATCATAATGCAAGGGTAGTATCCCACCAGCGCCTCTGCCAAAACTAGCGTCCTGGCTTCTATGGCTCCTACCTATCCTGTACAAGCAGTACAAGCACTCAATATCAAGCTACAGTAAAGCTCCATGGGGTCTTTCCGTCCTGTCGCGGGTAGCCTGCATCTTCACAGGCAATTCAATTTCACCGAGTCTCTCGTTGAGACAGTGCCCAGATCGTTACGCCTTTCGTGCGGGTCGGAACTTACCCGACAAGGAATTTCGCTACCTTAGGACCGTTATAGTTACGGCCGCCGTTTACTGGGGCTTCAATTCAGGGCTTCGCCGAAGCTAACTCTTCCTTTTAACCTTCCAGCACCGGGCAGGCGTCAGCCCCTATACTTCATCTTACGATTTTGCAGAAACCTGTGTTTTTGATAAACAGTCGCCTGGGCCTTTTCACTGCGGCTGATCTTGCGATCAGCACCCCTTCTCCCGAAGTTACGGGGTCATTTTGCCGAGTTCCTTAACGAGAGTTCGCTCGCTCACCTTAGGATACTCTCCTCGACTACCTGTGTCGGTTTGCGGTACGGGCAGTTGATTATTCGCTAGAAGCTTTTCTCGGCAGCGTGACATCAACGACTTCGCTACTATAATTTCGCTCCCCGTCACAGCTTGTCAACCTGCTGATAAGCATTTGACTCATCAACTGACTTGCTGCTTGGCCGGACACTTCCAATCGTCCGGATCGCTTAGCCTTCTGCGTCACTCCATCACTCAAGCACAATCAACTGGTACAGGAATATCAACCTGTTGTCCATCGTCTACGCCTCTCGGCCTCGACTTAGGTCCCGACTAACCCTGGGAGGACGAGCCTTCCCCAGGAAACCTTAGTCATTCGGTGGACAGGATTCTCACCTGTCTTTCGCTACTCATACCGGCATTCTCACTTCCAAGCGCTCCACCAGTCCTTACGGTCTGACTTCATCGCCCTTGGAACGCTCTCCTACCACGCATCCTGATGGATGCATCCATAGCTTCGGTAATATGCTTAGCCCCGGTACATTTTCGGCGCAGAGTCACTCGACTAGTGAGCTATTACGCACTCTTTAAATGATGGCTGCTTCTGAGCCAACATCCTAGTTGTCTGTGCAATTCCACATCCTTTTCCACTTAGCATATATTTAGGGACCTTAGCTGATGATCTGGGCTGTTCCCCTTTCCACGATGGATCTTATCACTCACCGTGTGACTCCCGAGTAAAAATCAATGGCATTCGGAGTTTATCTGAAGTCAGTAACCCATGACGGGCCCCTAGTCCAAACAGTGCTCTACCTCCATGATTCTAAACCTCGAGGCTCCCCCTAAAGAGATTTCGGAGAGAACCAGCTATCTCCAAGTTCGTTTGGAATTTCACCGCTACCCACACCTCATCCCAACCATTTTCAACTGATACGGGTTCGGTCCTCCAGTGCGTTTTACCGCACCTTCAACCTGGACATGGGTAGGTCACCTGGTTTCGGGTACATAACTGCGTACTTCGTACGCCCATTTCAGACTCGCTTTCGCTGCGGCTCCGGTTTTTCCACCTTAACCTTGCACGCAATCATGACTCGCCGGTTCATTCTGCAAGAGGCACGCCGTCACACGTAAATGTGCTCCGACAGCTTGTAGGCACATGGTTTCAGGAACTGTTTCACTCCCCTCCCGGGGTGCTTTTCACCTTTCCCTCACGGTACTGGTTCACTATCGGTCACTAGGGAGTATTTAGCCTTGCGAGATGGTCCTCGCGGATTCCGACGGGGTTTCACGTGTCCCGCCGTACTCAGGATCCTGAACTGAGAGTGTGACGTTTCGTTTACTGGGCTATCACCATCTTTGGCGTCGCTTCCCAACGACTTCAACTACGTCGCACTTTGGTAACTCAAATGTTCAGTCCTACAACCCCAACAAGCAAGCTCGTTGGTTTGGGCTCTTCCCGTTTCGCTCGCCGCTACTCAGGGAATCGAATTTTCTTTCTCTTCCTGCAGCTACTTAGATGTTTCAGTTCACTGCGTCTACCGCCTGACAGCTATGTATTCACTGCTCAGGCAATCATCGACTAAGATGATTGGGTTTCCCCATTCGGAAATCTCCGGATCAAAGCGTACTTACCGCTCCCCGAAGCATATCGGTGTTAGTCCCGTCCTTCATCGGCTCCTAGTACCAAGGCATTCACCATGCGCCCTTCATAACTTAACCTTGATGATCTTACGATCACCTCAGTTATTGAGTATGCGATTAATTTCGTTAATAAAACTCAAATAACGCGGTGTTCTCGGTTTAATTGTGAATAAAGAAATAAATATTATTTAGTTTTCAAAGTACAAGCTGAGGGTAGACCCCTCAAAACTGAACGCAGTTTCAACGAATGTGCAGGTTTCCGATTAATTCCTTAGAAAGGAGGTGATCCAGCCGCAGGTTCTCCTACGGCTACCTTGTTACGACTTCACCCTAATCATCTGCCCCACCTTAGGCGGCTAGCTCCCCGAAGGGTTACCCCACCGACTTTGGGTGTTGCAAACTCTCATGGTGTGACGGGCGGTGTGTACAAGGCCCGGGAACGTATTCACCGCGGCATGCTGATCCGCGATTACTAGCGATTCCGACTTCGTGCAGGCGAGTTGCAGCCTGCAGTCCGAACTGAGAACGGTTTTAAGAGATTAGCTTGCCCTCGCGAGTTCGCGACTCGTTGTACCGTCCATTGTAGCACGTGTGTAGCCCAGGTCATAAGGGGCATGATGATCTGACGTCGTCCCCACCTTCCTCCGGTTTGTCACCGGCAGTCTCACTAGAGTGCCCAACTGAATGCTGGCAACTAGTAACAAGGGTTGCGCTCGTTGCGGGACTTAACCCAACATCTCACGACACGAGCTGACGACGACCATGCACCACCTGTCATTGCGTTCCCGAAGGAAACGCCCTATCTCTAGGGTTGGCGCAAGATGTCAAGACCTGGTAAGGTTCTTCGCGTAGCTTCGAATTAAACCACATGCTCCACCGCTTGTGCGGGCCCCCGTCAATTCCTTTGAGTTTCAACCTTGCGGTCGTACTCCCCAGGCGGAGTGCTTAATGCGTTAGCTGCGGCACTGAAGGGCGGAAACCCTCCAACACCTAGCACTCATCGTTTACGGCATGGACTACCAGGGTATCTAATCCTGTTCGCTACCCATGCTTTCGAGCCTCAGCGTCAGTTGCAGACCAGACAGCCGCCTTCGCCACTGGTGTTCTTCCATATATCTACGCATTCCACCGCTACACATGGAGTTCCACTGTCCTCTTCTGCACTCAAGTCTGACAGTTTCCGATGCACTTCTTTGGTTAAGCCAAAGGCTTTCACATCAGACTTATCAAACCGCCTGCGCTCGCTTTACGCCCAATAAATCCGGATAACGCTTGCCACCTACGTATTACCGCGGCTGCTGGCACGTAGTTAGCCGTGACTTTCTGGTTAGATACCGTCACTGCGTGAACAGTTGCTCTCACGCACGTTCTTCTCTAACAACAGAGCTTTACGAGCCGAAACCCTTCTTCACTCACGCGGTGTTGCTCCATCAGGCTTGCGCCCATTGTGGAAGATTCCCTACTGCTGCCTCCCGTAGGAGTATGGACCGTGTCTCAGTTCCATTGTGGCCGATCAGTCTCTCAACTCGGCTACGCATCACAGCCTTGGTAGGCCGTTACCCTACCAACAAGCTAATGCGCCGCAGGTCCATCCCAAAGTGATAGCCGAAACCATCTTTTAAATTTGAATCATGCGATTCAAACTGTTATGCGGTATTAGCATCTGTTTCCAAATGTTATCCCCCGCTTTGGGGCAGGTTACCTACGTGTTACTCACCCGTCCGCCACTCGCTGGTAAACCAACGTCAAGTCCGTGCAAGCACGTTCAATCAGTTGGGCCAACGCGTTCGACTTGCATGTATTAGGCACACCGCCGGCGTTCATCCTGAGCCAGGATCAAACTCTCATATAAAATATAAGAACTTGAAAAGCTCAAATTTAAATTAAGCGAATTGACTTCGCAAATGTTTTTGCATCAATCGTAATGATTGATGACCCTGCACATTTGTGTTCGTCGAAACTGTATTCAGTTTTCAAAGGTCTACCGTTGCTTGCTCGTTTTGAACAAGCAACTTAATCAGTTTAACAAATTGTCAACTACCTGTCAAGAACTTTTTTAATTAATTTTTCTTGGCAGTTAGACGAAAAGTCGTTAATCTAAAGCAATCAACAGCTCATCGCCGCGACAACGTTATCTAATATACCGAGATTACAAGCGAATGTCAACGACAAATTTAAACTTTTTCGAAAAAAGCAATGAAGCAGAACGCCTTTGTCACCCCACTGGCAAAACGTTGTGCAATTACCGAAGATTGTAATCGTTATCTATTTTTAATCATCGTTAGGTTCAACAGCCGCAACCAGCACGTTTTTTAAAAATCAGCTGCTTCGTTTTTGCTAAGACACCTAAATTAAATTCATTGGCAAATAAAAAACGCGCCATCATGATTGATGACACGCTTAGAATTATTTTTGATTTTCGACAATCGGCTCACCATCGTCAACTGCTGATGGCTCATCGGCAGTATCGTCATAAGCCTCGCCAGTCAATACCTCAACTGGCTTGAAGGTCTTAACGAAAGCATCCTCAACCGAAATTGGTGATTGCGGCTTGCTTTGTTCATAAAATTGAGCCGTTGCCAGGTAGACAACTGGAGCATAGGCGCAAAAGCCCAGCAGCATGATGATCAATCCGGCATACATAACAAAGTAGGTTGCCGTGTAGTTACCGTAATAGGCCAATCCACCAAAGATCGCACCCCATACCAGCATCGGCAGGAAGCTGACTACCAATTCAACCGTGAAGAATGAAAGCTTCTTGCCACCCATAAAGCGGCGACTGGCCGTCAAAGCATGGCGCATTGACTGTCCCAAAAAGGCTGGCTGCTGATCACGGTACAGCAATGGTGCCTGCGAGTATTCCAAAGTCTTCCAGAAAGTAATCAAGAAATTGGCGATCCGAACTGCAATTACCAACGCCTGGTTCTTGGCTACCAAGGCTGCCACGATATCCAATGGCAGCGTCCACAAGAAGATGAACAGACTACTGTAAAGCGTCAGCCGCAGCAGCTGATTTTTGTTCAGATGCTTAAAGTGCTTCCAGATCGTCGTCGCACTGACTTTTAGATTAGGATTCTTGATTTGATCCTGGTAGCTGTACAAGATACTCATGTTGACAAAGTACATGCCAAACGTTACCAAGAACCACAAAACCAAGATACCTAATGCCTCGACCACTGCAAGCAGCACTTGGCTGATCATGCCATACATAATCAGCATCGTGGCATAACCCAGCATCATGGCGCTGCGAGTGAACAGCAGTGCCAAAAGGGCCGTCAACGCCAGGTAAAGCAGCGTGATGCCGGCAATCGGCCAAACCGCGGCGTTATATTTGCCCTTCAGCGTACTCTTTAATTGGTTGATGAATTCTTTGAGAGGCAAGTGATTGCGTTTCATTAATTCAATTCTCCTCTTTTAACTTAATTATGTTTAAAAATGTTCTTCGTGTATCTTAACACATCTTTGAGATTGTACCACCGTCAACGTCTATGCTTTACAAAGTCTTCACAAAATCACGAATCAGCTTCTTAAATAACAAGGCTTTTTTAACTGATCCAATGGCTAAGCACCGTTGCTGAGCTAAAACGGGTAAATTCGGTACGATTGCCGTTATTAAGCGCAAAAGCCGGACTGGTTTCTTTGCTTGGCAAGTCAACCACTCAACTCTTTTTATTGATCTATGAAAGAAAAAAAAGACTCGCAAGCGATTCGCGAGTCTTTAAAGAACGTTTAAGAAATTATTAGTACTTTTCCTTGCTCAAAACGTTCAGCTTTTCATCGAAGTCGTAAACAACTGGTTGGCCAGTAGCCATTTCCAGGTTCATGATGTCTTCGTCAGAAATGTTTTCGATGTACTTGGAAAGGGCACGCAGCGAGTTACCGTGGGCAGCAATGATAACGTTCTTGTTGTCCAACAGCTTTGGTGCGATTTCGTCTTGCCACAATGGAATAACCCGTTCCAGCGTAACTTTCAGGTTTTCACCACCAGGAATGGCGCGTGGATCCAGGTTGGCGTAGCGACGGTCCTTAGCTGCAGAGCCTTCGTCATCGGCACTCAGCAGTGGAGGCAGCACGTCGTAGGAACGACGCCAAATGTGCACTTGTTCGTCACCGTACTTTTCAGCAGCCTTTTGCTTGTTCTTGCCTTGCAAAGCGCCGTAGTGACGTTCGTTCAGACGCCAAGTCTTGAATTCAGGAATCCAAAGCTGGTCGCATTCTTCCAGTGCGTAGTGCAGCGTCTTGATCGCACGCTTCAGAACAGAAGTGTAGGCGTAGTCAAATTCCAGACCGTGTTCCTTCAGTGCCTTACCGGCAGCCTTTGCTTGTTCAACACCTTCTGGAGCCAAGTCAACGTCTACCCAGCCAGTAAATTGGTTGGACTTGTTCCATTCACTCTTACCGTGACGAATCAGTACTAATTTAGCCATTGTTCGTTTGACCTCTTTCTTCTTTTAGTGAGCCGTATATAAAATACACAACAATTCAAGCTATATTTTAAATCAGATTTTCGCTCGTGCCAATAGAAAGCACTCATTTATTGTCATGATGTTCGCGATTGTTTTGCCAATGCATCAAGATCTCGCCAATAATCAAAGCCAGAATCGCCAAGCTGGTCAGCATATTCTGCGTTGGCGTGCCATGCTCGGCAATCAGTCCTCTCAACAACGCCGTGATTCCCAGACTGATCAAAAAATCAGCTGCCAAGTGACCATGATTCTGCATCGCTGCGGCTGCCATCGCCAAAAACTCAAACAGCAGAAAGAAGGTGATGATCTTTTCCAATACTGGATCAAATGAGGTTAAATGCCCGGCAAAAAGTGGCGATAGCTTAACCAGCTGCCACAATTCGACAAAAACAAAGCCAATCAGACACAGCCCAAAGACAGCCATTGAGATTTCGGCAAAGCATTCTAAGAAATTGCCAACGCGCTTTGCCAGACGATCGAATTTTTCCATTGTCACCGCTCCGTTTTCATTTTTTACTTTATCGTATCAAAATTCCAACGACTACGGCAGTTTTTTAACGACTTTCGCTGACTGGTCCTAGATAGTTGCTGTCGATGCCAAGCCATTTTTTATTAATGCGGCGCAGCGTTCCATTTTTCTGCAAAACGCCCAATGCATAGTTGATCTTTTTACGCAAAGTGACATCCCCTTTTCGCATGCCGACTGCTACCCGATCTTGCGGGAACTGGTCAGTCGTGATCAATTTGTAGTTGCTGCTGTGAGCAATGTGGGTTGCATAATAGCCTGCATATTCCGTCCCAGCCAAAACGCCTTGAATGCGGCCTGCCTGCAGATCCAGAAAGGCCGACTCGTTATCCTGGTAAAGAATTGGCTTTCGATCCTTAATGTAGTTTTTCAAAACCTGGGGATATTTGTTTAAATCAGTCTGAGCCGTGGAGCTTTGCTGAACGCCCAAAATCTTACCCTGCATATCAGCCAGCTTATTGATGCCAGAATCTTTTTTTACGACCAACGACTGTCCCGAAAGCTCATAGACTCGACTAAAGGCAATCCGTTTTCTACGAGCGGGCGTTGCCGTATAACCATTCCAGATAACGTCAATCGTACCATTTTTTAATTCAGTTTCTTTCATTGACCAATCAATCGACTGAAAATCCGCCTTAAGTCCTAAAACTTTACAGACAGCCCGTGACAGATCAACATCATAGCCAACCAGCTTGCCATTTTTCTGCCTAAAATCCATCGGTACAAAACTGTCATCAACCCCAATCGTCAACTTACCGCTCTTTTTGATTGCCTGCCAGGTGTCAACATGATTGGCGCGCCAGGTTACACTGTGCTTTACGCAGCCGCTTAATCCCAAAACCGGCAGCAGCATTAAAATAACGATCAATAGTCTTGTCAGTTTTTTCATCTCAATCAACCCCCTAGTTTTAGCAAATAAAACATACTAATCTAGTGTTGGATGATTACTCGACGGAGTAGTCGTTCAACACTTTTTCTTTTACTATGTAAAGTGGAGATGAAGCCAATGCCGTGGAGCTCTTGGACACATGATGTCGTAAACAAAACTGGCAGCTTCACCATTCAATTGAGAATCTCGTCTAAGTATGTTGGCTGTTAAAGTCCGGTTGAGAAAATTAGATCTGATTGAATTGGGTGAAGGCAGCTCATCTCCAAGTAAAGCGGAGGTTTATTCTTATGGATTTATTGAAAACTGTTTTCGGTATTGATGTTAGCAGCCGGAAGTCTAACGTATGCATTATGGTCAATGGCCAAAAAGTTAATGACTATGCCATCTCCAACGATATGGTAGGCTTCAATCAGCTGCTAGATGATCTTAAACAGGTTACCAACCCGCAAATTATTTTTGAAGCAACTGGCGTCTACTCCAGAAGACTTCAGGCGTTTTTGGACATGCACGAATTACGCTATGTCATGATGAATCCGCTGGAAGCCAAAAGAAAGACAAAGGATGACCTGCACCAGAACAAGACCGATAAGCTTGATGCCTTGTGCCTTGCCAAGCTGCAGTCTGAGCACCCACAACGGCTGGCCTATGTTCAAAGCGAAGAATATCAAGAATTGATGGCCAACAACCGCATCTACGAGCAGGCTTCGCACGATCTGATAACCAACAAGAATAGACTGCACAAAGCCATTCAGCTCACTTTCCCAGAGATTGAGCACCTAATGGCTAATCCGAGAGGAAAAAACTACTGGAGTATTGTTCTCAGATTCCCGCACCCTGATATCGTATTAGAAACAAAAGAAGCCGATATCATCGACTTCTTAAAGAGCTTATCTGGTATTGGTGAAAAACGTGCCAATGATCTGGCACAGAGGCTTATCCGGCTGGCTAAGCTCGCATGCCCAGCTGTCAAAAAGAGCAGTGCTTATGTTCGTGGCCTTGAAATGGCCATTAACAACATCCTAAGCGCTGAAGAAGAGTGCCAGACTGCTTTAAAGGAGATGACCAAGCTCGCTCCCAAGCGGGATCTGGAGATCCTTAAAAGCATTCCTGGCATCGCCGAAAATACTGCCTTGAGAATTATTAGTGAGCTCGGAGATATCAGACGCTTTAAAAACCCTAACCAATTAAATGCCTTCGTTGGCGTTGACCCTCAGATTTATGAATCTGGCAACCTTGCGGCCCACCTGTCAATTTCAAAGCGCGGGACAGCTATTGGCAGAAAGGTGCTGTACTTGGCCATAAACCAAATTCAGTCGGCTAAGAAAGCGGGAAACCCTTGTCATATTGCGGATTATTACGAGAAACGAAAACGGTCTTCTGAGACTGCAAGTCACAAGAAGGCCGCTATCGCATCGATCCATAAATTATTACGGACGATCTTCGCTTTAATTAAGAATGATCAATTATATAGCTATGACGTAGCCAAACATAACCAAAGACTTTTGTCATAAAAATTGATCCAATAGATATTATAACAGCCTCTTTTTGAAATTACAGAAGGTGGCTGTATTTATCATGCCCTAAATCAGATATTTGACTTGATCCTTCGGGAGTCATTTCCCGATCAAGTCCTTATTTTAAAATAAAATTGCCTAAAATCGTTGATAACACTTGACTTAGAGTAGAAAAAAGCGCCGCCCAAAAGCCTGTCGCTCTTGGGGACGCTGACCGTGGTTCCACCCCGCTTTGCAATCGCCTCGCAGCCATTGCCTCATTAAGTTCACGACGATACAGGAAAGCCCCCACTGCCTAAACGGCAACGAGGGCGTGATGGGCGCGGTTCCACCTCGAATCTGCCGCTTTCTCGCAAAAACGGCCTCAGTGAGTTTCATCGTCTAAACTCTTGGCGGTAACGGGCTCCCCGGATTCTCCTACTAATTCGTTCAGAAAATCGACTCTCAGTTGTGTTTCATCAGATTGTTCGGATCGCTTCCCAGCCACCAGCGACTTTCTGGACCAATCAATCAGACTACTTTTCCGATCATCGTCTGTCGATATTCAATCTTTATCAGCATTATATCTGCATTTTTATTAAAATTCAATGATTATATTAAAAATGTATTAAAATAAAAAACTGAACTGAAACAGCTAAAAAATGCTATTCTTCAAAATACTAATTTGACTCAACTGCTTATAAAACATTTCGCCTAGTCAATAACCGTCTGCAGTCTTGATTGCCCACTTTTTTAGTCATCACCAAAAAAATCCTTAGCAATCTGCAGGTAGACCTGATCAGCCTGCAGATACTCCGCAACTGGCAGACTTTCATCAATTTGGTGCGACATTTCTTCTTGGCCCGGCCCCCATTCAACGATTGGAAAACGGTGCTCATCCAATATGTAGCGCGAGGCATCCGTGGCACCATGCGAAACGGCAAGCGGCAGCGATTGGTTGGCAACGGTTTGATATGATTGCTGCACCAAAGAAACGAATGGATCAGCCGGATCAGTCGCCATTGGCATAAAACTGGCTACGACCTCTAATTCAAACTGACCATCCATCTCCGCGTTCAAACGATCTACCAGCGTCTGGAGCCGATTCTGCACGGCCGTATTGTCAAATTCCGGAATCGTCCGCACGTTGCCTTCCAGATAGGCGTAGTCAGGAATCGAGTTGAGCTGACGGCCGCCATGAAAGACCGTAATGCTATGAATCAAGCTGCCCAGACTGGGACTTGCCTTTACGTCATCAAACGCATGCCGCTCGTATTCAAAAAAGCGCGCCAGATTGGCAACGGCATTAACACCCAGACTGGGATCGGAACTGTGCGCCAGGCGGCCATATGATTTCACGCGGTAGTCAAACGAGCCGCTGTGTGCGTATTCCAAGCGATTGGTCGTCGCCTCGCCCACAATCATGGCATCAACATCGCGGACCAGTCCTTGCCGCGTCAGTTCAAGCGAGCCCAGACCGCCAATTTCCTCGTCAACCGTTGCCAGCAGGCGGACCTTGCCATGTTTAGGCAGACCGGCTTCCTTTAGCTCAATCAAGGTGTTGACCATTGCTGCCAGGCCGCCTTTCATATCAACGCTGCCGCGGCCATAGATGGCATCATCAATTACCTGACCGCAGAACGGATTATGCTGCCATTTATTTGAATCGCCAACGTCTACGGTATCAAGATGTCCCGCCAAAGCCAGCACCGGGCCATCATGTTCGCCAACCTCGGCAACCAGATTCGTACGGCCAGCTGCCAGGGCAATCAGATCAGCTTCAATCCCATGATCGCTCAATACCTGTTTAAGATATTCAGCAGCCGGCTGTTCATGGCCATTGACCGTATTGATCTGGATCAGTTCCTGCAAAATGTTGAGCTTGACGCTGTCTTCCATTTTTTCCACGTCCTTTTACTCTCATTTTATTTTAATCTATTTTTAATTTTAACACAAAAAGCTAAAATCGCCAATGATCAGGCAGTACATTTGCCAAACAATCATCGCGCACCAGCAGTCGTCAAGCAGTCAAACCAAAACGGCCGGCAGCTCAGATTGAGTCACCGACCGTTTTCGCTATTTTAATTAATCTTTCAAGGCTTTGTCGCCAATGTCATGACGGTAGAAGCATTCCGGCTCATCTAATTTGGCCAGATAGTCATAAACCTTGTCTTGAGCCTTTTGCAGATCAGCATCCTCGCCAATCACCATCAAAAGCCGACCGCCATCACCATGCAGATCATCAAGATGTCCCTTGACGTTGGCATAGTCAATGGCAATGTCTTTAGCAGCCGGGAACGAGCCCAGCTTTTGACCATGCACCGGCTTTTTTGGATAGCCCTTAGAAGCCAGAATCACGCCCAATACGGCAATGTCGCGTTCTTCAATGGCAGGCATCGGCTGATCATTGACGTTGGCATCGATCAGCTCAACCAGATCCGTCTGCAAGCGTGGCAAAACGACCTGGGTTTCCGGATCGCCCAGCCGCACGTTGTATTCAATGACTTTCGGCCCGGCCGCCGTCAGCATCAGACCGATATAAATGATGCCATGGTAGTTGTAGCCTGCCTGGTGCAGTCCGCTGACGGTTGGTTCAACGACATCATCGATCATGCGCTGACGCTCGGCATCACTGAGCTGCGGCAGCGGACTGTAGGCACCCATACCACCCGTGTTGGGACCCTTATCACCATCGTAGGCCCGTTTGTGATCCTGCGCCATTGGCAAGATCCGGTATTGATCGTCTTGGACTACGACAAACATGGAGTATTCCGGTCCGACCAGACATTCTTCCAAGACCAGCTTTTCTTCACCCAGCTCAAACATTTCCGTAATCGTGTCTTCGGCTTCTGGCGTCGTCTGCGCAATCACTACTCCCTTGCCGCCTTGCAGACCATTGGCTTTGATGACTACTGGCCGGTCGAAGTCGTTTAACCCCGCCAATGCCGACTTCAGATCCGTAAACGTCTCGTGCTTGGCAGTTGGCACGTGGTACTTGTTCATGAAGTTCAGTGCATAGTCTTTGGAGCCTTCCAACTGAGCAGCTTCTTGATTAGGGCCAAAAATCTTCAGACCAGCTTTTTGGAACGCATCCACGATCCCAGCACATAAGGCATCTTCAGGGCCAACAAACGTCCAGGCAATTGATTGATCCTTGGCAAATTGAATCAGCGCCTCAAAATCGTCTTCTTCAATATTTAAAGGCACGATTCCCGCCGTTACCATGCCGATATTGCCCGGTGCACAATAAACCGTGTCGACATGAGGACTTTCGTTGAGCTTCTTGGCAATGGCAAATTCACGACCACCGGCGCCGATTACCAGCAATTTCATCTTTTCCATTTTTCAAACCTCTTTTACCCAAAAAAGCCCGCGAAATCAATCCGCGGACCTGCAAATGCAATTAGTGGCGGAAGTGACGAACACCCGTCATTACCATGGCAATTCCCATTTCGTTGGCCATGTCGATTGATTCTTGGTCCCGAACCGAACCACCTGGCTGTACGATGGCCTTAATGCCGTGCTCACCGGCAAACTTGACACAGTCGTTGAATGGGAAGAAGGCGTCAGATGCCATTACCGTCCGATCATCAATGGCATCGCCGGCATGCTTGACCGCAATCTTCAAAGAGTCGATCCGGTTAGGCTGACCAGAGCCCACGCCAAGCGTCCGTTCATCGTTGGCAACCACGATGGCGTTGGACTTGGTGTGCTTAACGGCTTTCCAGGCAAACATCATCGTCTTGAGCTGTTCTTCAGTTGGCTTGACGTCCGTGACGCATTCCCAGTCATGCCAGTCTTCTTTAAGCGTATCCT
This sequence comes from Limosilactobacillus sp. WILCCON 0051, assembly GCF_039955095.1. Lineage (NCBI taxonomy): Bacteria > Bacillati > Bacillota > Bacilli > Lactobacillales > Lactobacillaceae > Limosilactobacillus > Limosilactobacillus allomucosae. Next base: position 155,201 of record NZ_CP154878.1, on the reverse strand, counting down.
GTTCCTGCATCAGAATCCCGCCCATGACGGAAACGACTTCATGACGCGTTGGCTCGTCCTTGGCTGAGAAGTCAACCTTGAGCAGGCGAATGTTCTTCTTCTTGGCCAAAACGGCATAGGCATCTTCATCAAAGTCAGGCGCAATAATGATTTCCAAGAAGATCTTGCGCATTTTTTCGGCCGTTGCCAGATCAACAGGCCGGTTCAAGGCAATCACGCCGCCAAAAATGGAGACCGGGTCAGCTTCATAGGCACGATCCCAAGCTTGTTCCAGCGTTTCGCCGCGGCCAATGCCACAAGGGTTCATGTGCTTCATAGCAACAACGGTTGGTTCATCAAACTCGCGTACGCTGCGCAGAGCTTCATCGGCGTCCTTGATGTTGTTGTAGGAAAGCTTCTTGCCGTGGAGCTGTTCGGCTTCCAGGATTGAGAACTTCTTAGGAATTGGATCCTCGTACAGCCAAGCCTTTTGATGACTGTTTTCGCCGTAGCGCATCGTATCCTTCAAGTCGTAGGTCAGCGTAAGCTTTTCGGGGTCTTCCAAATCTAAACGCTTAGTCAGGTATTGCGAGATCAGCGCATCATAGGCCGCCGTAGTCCGGAATGCCTTGGCCCCCAGCATCGTCCGCGTTTCCAGCGTCGTGTTGCCGTGCGCCTTGATTTCGTTAAGAACCGTTTCGTAATCGTTGATGTCAGTTACGATCGTCACGTCGCGATAGTTCTTGGCTGCTGAACGAACCATGGAAGGACCGCCAATGTCAATGTTTTCAATGGCATCGGCCAGCGTAACGTCTGGCTTTTCGATGGTTTCCTTGAATGGGTACAAGTTGACGCAGACCAGATCGATCGGCGTGATGTTTAATTCATGTAGCGTGTCCATGTGTTCAGCAACGTCACGACGCGCCAGCAGTCCACCATGAACATAAGGATTCAGCGTCTTGACCCGGCCATCCAGAATCTCTGGAAAGTGGGTAACTTCTTCAATGCTGATGGTCTTGATGCCGGCTTCGTCCAAAGTCTTCTTCGTTCCACCAGTCGAAACGATTTCAAAGCCATTTTCACTCAGACCCTTGACGAAAGGCACCAGGTTGGTCTTATCAGATACGCTAACTAATGCACGTTTCATTGGTTGTTTTTCTCCTTTGCAATGCGTTCAGTCAAAATCTTCTTAACGGTTTCTGGATAGAGTTCATGCTCGGTTTCGTGAACCCGCGTCTCCAGCGTATCGACCGTGTCATCAGGATAGATCGGCACGTGGCGCTGCGCAATAATCGTTCCAGCATCCAGATTTGAATCAATGTAATGGACCGTTACGCCGGTTTCCTTACGGTGATCGGCAAAGGCCCGCTCAATCGAATGCAGGCCCGGATATTCAGGCAGCCAGGCTGGATGCAGATTGACGATGCTGCCTTCGTATTTATCAAGAATCGTTGGTCCAATAATGCGCAGATAACCGGCCAAAACGATAAAGTCAATGTCATACTGCTTCAATACGGCCATGATCTTCTCTTCATAGGCCTGCTTGGATCCGCAAGACTTCACGGTAAAAGTTTCATATGGAACGCCCAGTCTTTGAGCGCGTTTGATTACGTAAGCATCGGGGTGGTCGCAAAAAAGCAGGGCTTCTTTGCCGGGAATATCGCCATCTTGAAAATGCTTGGTCAGTACTTCAAAATTGGTCCCGTTCCCCGAGGCAAAAATTGCCACGTTCATGTTCTTGCCTCTTTTATTCAATAATCAGTTTTTCTTCATCAGCTGGTCGGTCCTGAAGCCGGCCAATCTGCCATGAGTCTTCGCCAGCCTGCTTTAATGCATCCTGAACGGCAGCAGCGTTTTCGGGAGCCACGGCTAAAATCAACCCCAGCCCCATGTTAAACGTACCGTACAGATCATCAGCATCCAAGTCGCCCATCTTTTGCAGATAGCTGAAGATCGGCAGCTTGGGCCAGGTGCTGGCATCAACTACGGCCTGCAGCGAATCAGCAAACATCCGCGGCAGATTTTCCGGCAGGCCGCCACCAGTGATATGGCTGACCCCGTGAATCAGGCCCTTTTTGATCAACGGCAGCACCGGCTTGACATAAATGCGCGTAGGCATCAGTAATGCTTCGCCAACCGTTTGACCGTTCAGTTCGGCCGGCTGATCGCTGAGCTTAACGTCATTGTCCTTAAACAGTACCTGACGCACCAGCGAGTAGCCGTTGGAGTGAATTCCGGATGAGGCCAGCCCGATCAAGACGTCGCCAGCTTTTGGCAAGGCCGTCGTCAGCATCTTGTCTTGGTCAACGACACCGGTAGCATAGCCAGCCAGATCGTATTCATCTTGACTGTACATGTCAGGCATCTCGGCCGTTTCCCCGCCAACCAGGGCCGCCCCGGCTTGACGGCAGCCTTCTGCCACGCCAGATACGATCTGAGCCATCTTGTCAGGCGTGTTGTGACCCGTTGCGATATAGTCCAGGAAAAACAGCGGTTCTGCGCCCTGGGCCAGAATATCGTTGATGCACATGGCCACGCAGTCGATACCGATCGTGTCATGACGATTCAGCTTTTGGGCGATCAAAAGCTTGGTCCCCACGCCATCCGTACCTGAAACCAGAATTGGATGCGTTAGTCCGGCAACTGCCGTCAGATCAAACATCCCGCCAAAGCTGCCGATGCCGCCGACAACGCCGGGACGATCAGTTGAAGCAACGGCATCCTTGATCTTTTTTACCATTTCATAGCCGGCATTGACGTTGACGCCGGCTTCTTCATAACGTTTCCGCTTCATTTGGAGAGTCGTTCCTTTCGCGCGCGCTTTTCTTGTTCGTTCAACGACTTAAGATAGCCTTCTTCAAAATCATACAGCGGCGTTGGGTAGTCGCCGTTAAAGTAGGCCACCGTCAGCCCGCCATATGGTGCATCACCGGCGTCTGGAACGTTAATCGCCTTAACGACGCCATCAACGCTCAAGAATCCTAATGAGTCGGCTTCCATCAATTTACACATCTCAGGGACGGAATAATGAGCTGCCATCAGTTCAGCTCGGTTGGAGACGTCGATCCCATAAAAGCATGGGAAACGGAATGGCGGCGAGGCGATCCGCATATGAACCGACTTGGCGCCAGCTTCTTTCAGCATCCGGATGATCTGTTTGGAAGTCGTCCCCCGTACGATTGAATCGTCGACTACGACCACGTTCTTGCCGGCAACGACCCCGCGGACGGCTGAAAGCTTCATCTTAACGCCTTGTTCCCGCAAAGCCTGCGTTGGCTGAATAAAGGTCCGGGCAACGTACTGGTTCTTGATCAGCCCCATTTCATAAGGCAGACCAGCTGCTTCAGCATAACCAGACGCCGCGGAAAGCGATGAGTTGGGAACCCCAATGACCATGTCGGCATCAGGCGCTGGCTGTTCTTTGGCCAAAAGGCGCCCCATCTGCTTGCGGGCACTGTGCACCGTCACGCCATGAATAATGGAATCAGGACGGGCAAAGTAGATGTATTCCATTGAACAGATGGCCAGCTTGGTGTCATCAGTATAACGATCCTCATGCAGGCCATCCTTGTCGATCACCAGCAGCTCACCTGGCTGAACGTCGCGAATCAATTTGGCACCTACAATATCCAAGGCACAGCTTTCACTGGTTACGACATAGGCGCCATTTGGCATCTGCCCTAAGCAAAGCGGCCGAATACCATTAGGATCCAAAGCTGCAATCAACCGATCCTTTTGCAGGAACAAAAAGGCAAAGCCCCCCTTGACCATGTTCAGCGTCTTCTTTAAGGCCGGTATAAAGCCCATATGAATGTTTTGCCGAATCAGATGAATCAAGATCTCAGTATCGGAGTCAGACTGGAAAACGGCGCCATTGTCTTCCAGCTTGCGGCGCAGCGTGACGGCGTTGGTCAGTTGACCATTATGTGCCATGGCAATGTCACCATCATGAAAATGGAACAGAAATGGCTGTACGTTGTTGATCGAGTTGTGGCCGCTGGTACCGTAGCGAACGTGACCAATCGCGGCATCCCCGACCAGACGCTCCATATCGCTTGGATCGGCAAAGACTTCCGAAAGCAGGCCACGATCCCGGTGCTGATAAAGGTGCTCGCCGTCAGTCGTGACGATCCCGGCCCCCTCTTGTCCACGGTGCTGCAGGTTGTGCAGACCAAAGTAGGTGACCCGGTTGGCTTCTGGCACGCCAAAGACGCCAAAAACCCCGCACTCTTCATTTAGTCCTTTGATTTCATTGCGCATGGCAAAGCTTCCTCCCAAAGTTTTTGCATTTGAGCCACCGGCAAGTTGAGCTCAGCATCAGCCAGATGGATTTCCAGCCATTGCGTTGCTGCGACCTCACCAGCTGGCATTGCGTCGTCTTGCATGATTTCTTCAAAAGCCGCTGCATTTTCTGGTGCCACGCTGACCAGCATCCGGCCTGGCGTTTCACTGAAGAACTGCTTCTTGTCCAATGCTCGGAAATCAGCGTTTAAGCCCAGTTCCGTCTTAAAGACCGTTTCAGCGGCAGCTACGGCCAAACCACCTTCGCTTAAGTCATGGGCACTGGCAACCAGACCGCTTTGTTCAGCCTTCAGCAGACGGCTCAGGTAGTCATGGACGTGTTCCAGATCAAAGTCAGCCAGCGTACCGGCAATCTCGCCCGTCATCATCTTCTGCAGTTCGGAACCGGCGTAGTCATCGCCAGTCTTGCCGACCAGATACAGCTTGTCGCCCGCATGCTGAACGCGGGATGGGATGACGTACTTGGCATCCTTGATCAGACCCACCATGCCGACCATTGGCGTTGGGTAGATGGCAGAGCCGTTGTTTTCATTGTAAAGCGATACGTTACCGGAAATAACCGGCGTATCAAAGACGCGGCAGGCCTCAGCCATTCCTTCGATTGAGTGATGCAGCTCCCAGAAGATTTCTGGATCGGTTGGATCACCGTAGTTCAAGCAGTCCGTAATGGCCAATGGCAAAGCACCTGAGGCAATGATGTTAGAAGCGGCCTCAACCAGCGCGATCTTGCCGCCGACGTATGGGTTTAAGTAGACCAGCCGACCATTGCCATCCGTCGTCATCGAAAGCGCCTTTTTGGTTCCGCGTACCCGAATGACCCCGGCATCAGAACCTGGGCCAACTACCGTGGAAGTCCGCACCTGTGAGTCGTATTGACGCGTGATCCATGATTTGTCAGCAATCGTTGGCTGCGTGAGCAATTCTTGGTAGACTGCTGCAGCGTCATTGATTTCAGGAACCCAGTTGGCTGCTTTTTCAGCATCGATCAGGCGCTGTGGCTTCTTTTCCTCGGATTCGACTTCCAAAACGTCGTCCGTCAAGGTGGAGACTGGAATATCGCAGACAATCTGACCATCATGATGCAGCACGTATTGATGGCCTTCCGTGATCCGGCCGATCGTTACGACTTCCAGATCATAGTAGTCAAAGATCTTCTTAACGTCTTCTTCGTGCCCCTTCTTAACGCACAAAAGCATCCGTTCCTGAGACTCGCTCAGCATGATCTCATAAGCTGACATCCCAGGTTCGCGCTGTGGTACCAAATCAAGATCCAGGTCCATGCCTGAGTTACCTTCAGAAGCCATTTCGGCACTGGAGGAAACGATGCCGGCCGCACCCATATCTTGAATCCCGACCAGCCATTCTGCATGATCTTGAATCAGTTCCAGGCAGGCTTCCATCAGCAGTTTTTCCATGAATGGATCGCCGACTTGAACGGCCGAGTGCTGTGACTCGTTGCCAGAGCCAAAGTCAGCCGAGGCAAACGTTGCCCCGTGAATCCCGTCACGACCAGTCTTGGCCCCGACGTACATCACGGCATTGCCAACCCCAGAGGCATTCCCTTCCTGCTGGTTCTTTTGGTCCATCAAGCCCACGCTCATGGCATTGACCAGCAGATTGCCCTTGTAGCAAGGATCAAAAGTCGTTTCACCAGCGACGGTTGGAATCCCCATGCAGTTGCCGTAATCGCCAATCCCGCGCACAACGCCATCGACTTTCATCCGCGTCTCGGCATCGCTTAATTCGCCAAAGTGCAGCGAGTCTAAGGAAGCAATTGGCCGGGCACCCATACTGAAGATGTCACGCAAAATTCCGCCGACACCAGTAGCCGCACCCTGGTATGGCTCAACCGTTGATGGGTGGTTGTGACTTTCGGCCTTGAAAACGACTGCCTGACCGTCATCAATATCAACGACACCGGCACCTTCACCAGGCCCTTGCAAAACCCGGTCATTCTTGTTGGGGAACAGCCGCAGCACTGGCTTGGACTTTTTGTAGGAACAGTGCTCGGACCACATTGCCGAGTAAAGGCCCGTTTCCGTGTAGTTTGGCAAACGGTGCAGCAGCTTTTCGCTGATGTAGTCATATTCTTTTTCGGACAGACTCCAGTCGAGATATGGTTTCTTTTCCTTAATTTCTTCAGGGGTCATTGCTTGCTTCATTCTAATTATGCCTCCGTCTTAACCGTGCCGTTTTCCAATAAAGACTTGAACAGCCGCAAACCGTCCGTCGAACCCAGGAGTGCTTCTACGGCGCGCTCTGGGTGGGGCATCATGCCCAATACGTTGCCGCGCTTGTTAACGATCCCCGCAATGTTGCGCAAAGAGCCGTTGGGATTTTCGCTTGCGTAGCGGAACACGACTTGATGGTTGGCTTCCAGCTCGTCCAGCGTTTTTTCATCCGCGTAGTAGCTGCCCTCACCGTGTGCAATTGGCAGGGCAATGCGTTCGTGAGCCTGGTACTGCGTGGTAAAAAGCGTGTTGTTGTTAACGACTTCCAAAGGCACCGTTTCACAGACGAACTTTTGGCTGTCGTTTTTCTTCAGGGCACCTGGCAAAAGGCCCGCTTCCGTTAAGATCTGGAAGCCATTGCAGGTACCAAAGACTGGCTTGCCTTCATTAGCGAGCTTGATGACAGCGGGCATAACGTTGGCGAACCGAGCAATCGCACCAGCCCGCAGATAGTCGCCATAGGAAAAGCCCCCTGGCAGCATGACCGCATCAAAGCCATCCAGACTCGTGGCCTTGTGTGAAACGTATTCGACGTCGGCATTGCAGACATCGTGCAGTGCCGAGTACAGGTCGATGTCACAGTTCGAGCCTGGGAATTGAATGACCGCAATCTTCATTTATTTCGCCTCCAGCACTTCAAACTTGTACGTTTCGATGTTGAAGTTGACCAGCAGCGATTCAGCTACTTCCTTAACCGTGTTTTCAACGGCTGCCTGATCGCCTTCAACCTGCAGATCAAAGAACTTGCCAACCGTCAGATCCTTGACTTCTTCATGACCCAACTGGTGGATGGCATTTAAAACGGATTCGGCTTGGGGATCAAAAACAGATTGCTTGTAGGTAACGTAAATACGAACGGTAGTCATTTGATTAGTCCTCCTTAACGGCTTCTTGCAGGCGTGCGTAAACTTCATCATAGGTCGTGGTCAGATCGGCCAGGTTCTTGCGGAAGACGTCTTTGTCCATGTGGGCGTTGGTCTTGATGTCCCACAGACGGCAGTTGTCAGGCGAGAATTCGTCAGCCAGCACCAGCGAGCCATCCGAAAGCTTGCCGAATTCCAGCTTGAAGTCAACCAGCTTCATGCCAGCCTTCTTAAACAATGGCGTCAAAAGCTTGTTGCAGCGACGGGCCAGTTCCCAGCATTGCTGATATTCTTCATGCGTGCAGGCCTTAATGGCAACCGCGTCGGATTCATTGGCGAATGGATCGTCCAAGGCATCGCTCTTGTAGAAGGTTTCTTCAACCGGTTCGTCCAGCTCCATGCCATCCTCTAAGCCGAAACGGGAGGCAAAGTGACCGGCGCAGACGTTGCGCGTAACGAATTCCAGCGGGAACATGTGGCACTTCTTAACCAATTCTTCCTTTTCAGAAAGGCGCTTGATGAAGTGAGTTGGAATGCCGTTATCAATCAGGTATTCAAAGACCAGCGTTGAGATGTCGTTGGCTGCTTCGCCCTTTCCGTCAAAGTGGTCCTTACGCTTACCGTTGAGCATCGTTGCCTGATCCAGGTAGACAACCCGCAAGACGTCAGGATCTTCGGTTTGCCACATTTGCTTTGCTTTGCCGGTATATAACAGCTTTTCCATTTTTGATTGCCCTCCTTATAGGCTAAAAACGAATTGATGAATTGGTTAACGGAAAATTGTTCGTTAAATCCTGCTATTATCGTACGCATATTTTTAAAAATCGTCAAGCGTACAACCGAACCTTTTTCAGTTTTTAATCATAAAATAATGGTTTTTCTAAGTTTAACGTTTAACTAAAGGCGGTTTTTAATTTTATAGTTCGTGTTTTAATCGATTTCAAGCCAAGCAAAAAAGCACCGATCGTTTCAATCGATGCTTTGGTTTAATGATGATTAGTCGTCTAAGCCAACCCGCTTGAAGATGTCGTCAACGTGACGCAGGTGCCAGTGGTAGTCAAAGGCGTCATCCAGATCTTCTTTGGTCAGCTGCTTTTGAATGGTTGGGTCAGCTTCCAGCAGTGGCCGGAATGGTACTTGTTCGGCCCAGCACTTAGCCGTGTATGGCTGAATCAGATCGTAGGCATTTTCCCGCGTCATACCGGACTTGACCAGCTTGAGCAGAACTCGGCCAGAGTAGATCAGACCCAGCGTCTTGTCCATGTTCTTCTTCATGGTTTCAGGGAAGACGTCCAGGTTTGCCAGGATCCGGCCAAATCTGTGCAGCATGTAGTCCAAGAGCGCCGTCGTGTCTGGCAGAATCATCCGTTCGGCGCTGGAGTGGGAAATGTCGCGTTCATGCCACAGTGCCACGTTTTCGTAGGCCGTAACGACATGACCGCGCAATACCCGCGCACAGCCGCAGATATTTTCGGAGCCGATTGGGTTGCGCTTGTGCGGCATTGCTGAAGAACCCTTTTGACCCTTGGCAAAGTGTTCTTCAACTTCATGGATTTCCGTCCGCTGCAGGGAACGAATCTCAGTCGCCATTTCCTCCAGGCTGGTACCGATCAAAGCCAAAGCGGCGATGTATTCAGCATGCAGATCCCGTGGCAGCACTTGACTGGAAACTTCTTGGGCCCGCAGACCGAGCTTTTCGCAGACGTATTGTTCAACGCGTGGGTCAACTTCGGCAAACGTTCCCACGGCCCCAGAGATCTTACCGGCTTCAACGCCAGCCGCCGCGTGTTCAAAACGTTCGTAGTTGCGCTTCATTTCAGAGTACCAGCGGGCAACCTTGAGACCAAAAGTCGTTGGCTCAGCGTGAATCCCGTGCGTCCGGCCCATGCAGACCGTGTACTTGTATTCATTGGCCATCTTTTTCAGGATTTCCATGAAGTCCTTGATGTCTTGACGCAGAATCTCGTTGACCTGCTTAAGCTGGTAGCCTTGCGCCGTATCAACGACATCAGTACTGGTCAGGCCATAGTGTACCCACTTGCGTTCAGGGCCCAGCGACTTGGAAACGTCACGCGTAAAGGCGATCACGTCATGGTGCGTAACGGCTTCGATTTCTTGAATGCCTTCAACGGTGAACTTGGCATTCTGCTTAATCTTTTCAACGTCTTCGGCTGGAATCTTGCCCAGCTTGCTCCAGGCTTCATCAGCCGCGATTTCTACGGCCAGCCAACATTGGTAGCGGGTTTCATCGCTCCACAGCTTCTTCATTTCTGGACGGGTATAACGATCAATCATTAATCTTTTCTCCTATTCATCGTCCCAAACATGGGAATCTTTAATTTGCTTTAACGTTGCTTCAATATCATCAGTCAAAATGGTAACATGCCCCATCTTGCGGTTGTGGCGGCTCTCAGCCTTGCCGTAGTCATGAAAATGCCATTGCGGATATTCATGAATCAAGCGCCGCGTGCCGGCCACGTGCTGCCCCAAGACATTGACCATCACGACTGGACTCATCAATTTGATCTTAGGCAGCGGCCAGTTGCAGATTGCCCGATTGTGAACCGCAAACTGCGAAAAGTTGCAGGCCTCGATCGTGTAGTGGCCAGAGTTGTGCGGCCGCGGTGCCAGTTCGTTGACATAGAGCTGACCATCAGCCCCAACAAACATCTCAACGCCTAAGATGCCTTTGAGATCAATCGCTTCGGCAATCTTTTCGGCCATCTGCTGAGCGCGCTGCTGCCATTCAACCGGCATCCGGGCTGGCACGATGCTCAGATGCAGGATTTCATGGGCATGAATGTTTTCGCTGACTGGAAAGACGGCAATGTCGCCATCAGTATTGCGGGCTACCATGACCGAGCATTCCTTTTCAAACGGCACCCAGCCTTCCAAGATGTCATCACCGTACTGCAGCACTTCTTCAGTGATCGGGTCATCCAGGTCCTGAGCACTTTTTAAAACCATTTGGCCATGACCATCGTACCCGCCTTCACAGGTCTTCAAAACACATGGATAGCCCAGTTTTTCAACCGCGGCATTCAGATCGGCCCGGTTCTTGACCGCTGCAAATGGTGCCGTCTGCAGGCCTGCGTCGCGCAAAAACGTTTTTTCGCGAATCCGGTTCTTGGTCGTGTATAAAAGATTGGTCCCTTGAGGAATGGCAACCTGATCAGCAACGTCTTTTAAGGCCTGCAGATCAACGTTTTCAAACTCATAGGTCAAAACGTCAGCCCGCCGCGCCAGTTCCTTGATCGCCGCCACGTCGGCATAGGGTGCTACGATCTGATCATCGGCTGCCTGAGCGGCTGGGCACTGCGGCGTAGGATCCAAAATAATAACCTTCATCCCGGCTGCTTTGGCAGAAAAAGCCATCATCTGCCCCAGCTGACCACCACCGATAATGCCAATGGTCTTGCCTTGTTCAATGTAGGCTTCTTGATGCTTAGTCAAGTTCGGCATTGCTGGCCACCGCCTTGTCATGCATTTCTTTACGGAAAGCCACGATCTTGTCCTGCAGCGTTTGGTCATTGATGCCTAAAATCTGAATGGCCAATAAGGCAGCGTTCTTGGCCCCGGCATTGCCGATCGCCGTCGTGGCTACCGGAATCCCCGCTGGCATCTGAACGATGGAAAGCAGCGAGTCCATGCCGCCCAACGCCTTGGTCTGCCCCGGAATCCCAATCACCGGCAATGGCGTATTGGCCGCGATCATTCCTGGCAGATGAGCGGCCCCGCCGGCACAGGCAATAATGACCTTAACGCCATTTTCGGCCGCGTGCTGGGCAAAATCGAACATTTCATTTGGCATCCGGTGCGCTGAGATAACCTGCTTATCGTACTTGACGCCAAACTGATCCAAAATATCACATGCTTGCTTAACTGTTGGCCAATCGGACTTGCTGCCCATGACCACGCTGATTTCACTGCTCACAATGGCACCTCCTAAAAACTGTCTCTAGCATAGCAAAAGTTTTCGGCAAAAACAAGATTTTTCACGAACCAGAAGAAATAAGAGAATTATAATGTTCGTCTTTATCGTGATGATTCCAACGCAAAAAAGAGCGCCAGCCGCGCCCTTTTCTTTAGTTATCTTAGAATAAACCGGTAATGTTGCCTTCACCGTCAATGTGCATGTTAACGGCAGCCGGCTTCTTACCCAGACCAGGCATCGTCATCACGCTGCCGGACAGTGCTACGACAAAGCCCGCACCCAGCTTAGGAACGAATTCGCGAATGTGGAACGTGAAGTCGGTTGGGGCTCCCAGTTCCGTTTGGTCATCGGTAAATGAGTACTGCGTCTTGGCAATGCAAACTGGCATGTTTTCCCAGCCCATTTCATGGAACTTCTTGAGCTGTTTTTGAGCCTTCTTGGAGAATTCAACGTCCTTGGCCCCATAGATGGTCTTGGCAATCGTGTTGACCTTGTCTTCAATCGAGTCGCCTTCAACACTGTAGAGCTCATGGAATTCACTCGGCTGATCGGCCAGCTTAACGACTTCCTTAGCCAGATCAACCGTACCTTCGCCGCCCTTAGCCCAGGCATCAGCCAGAACCACGTTGACGCCTAATTCGCGGCAGTTGTCTTCAATGGTCTTGATCTCGGCTTCCGTGTCAAAGGTAAAGTGGTTGATGGCCACGACAACCGGCAGGCCATAGCGCTGCATGTTCTTAATGTGGCGGTTCAGGTTGGCCAGCCCCTTCTTCAGTGCCGGCAGCTGTTCATCTTTCAGATCAGCCAGCGCTGCACCGCCGTTGTATTCCAGCGCCCGCACCGTAGCTACGATTACCAGCGCGTCAGGCGTTTTGCCCAATACCGGCCGCTTGATGTCCAAGAACTTCTCAGCCCCCAGATCTGCACCGAACCCGGCCTCAGTCACCGTGTAGTCTGCCAGCTGCAAAGCCGTTTTGGTAGCCAGAACCGAGTTGCAGCCGTGAGCGATGTTGGCAAATGGGCCCCCATGAACGATGGCCGGCGTGTGTGCCAGCGTCTGAACCAGGTTTGGCTTTAAGGCATCCTTAAGCAGAATCGTAATGGCATCGCTAAAGCCGAGCTCACCAACCGTAACTGGCTTTTGGTCGTAGGTGTAGCCCACCACGATCTTGGAAATCCGCTGTTTCAAGTCGGCCAGATCCTTAGAAAGACAAAGGATTGCCATCAATTCAGAAGCTGCCGTAATGTCAAAGCCGGTTTCACGCGGTACCCCCTGCATTACGCCGCCCAGACCGGTTACCACGTGGCGCAGCACCCGGTCGTTAACGTCAGCCACCCGCTTCCAGATAATGCGGCGTGGATCCAGGTTCAGTTCGTTGTCCCGCATGATGTAGTTATCGATCAAAGCTGCCAGCGTGTTGTTGGCACTGGTCAAGGCATGCAGGTCACCCGTAAAGTGCAGGTTGATGTCTTCCATTGGCACGACTTGGCTGTAGCCGCCGCCAGTTGCGCCACCTTTGATCCCAAAGACTGGGCCCATGGATGGTTCCCGCATTGCGATTACGGTTTGGTGGCCCAGCAGGTTCAGGGCATCCCCCAAGCCGACCAGCACCGTTGACTTACCCTCACCAGCAGGAGTTGGGTTGATTGAGGTTACCAGAATCAGCTTGTGCTTTTTGTCAGGGGCTTCTTTGACCGGCAGATCGATCTTGGCCTTGTACTTGCCATATGGTTCGATCTCATCGGCACTTAAGCCCAGTTTTTCAGCAATCTTGGTAATAGGTTCCATTTCGGCAGCGTTGGCAATTTCTAGATCAGTCATTGATGCGGTTCCTCCATTTCGTAAAAAGCGAACATTTTAGCATTTGATCTGCTAAACAAACTTCAAATTAAGTACATTCATAACAATAACGACTTTATTACGATTTGTAAACCGTAAATTAGCAAACTTAATAAAAAAGCTCCATTCTGACTGAATGGAACTTTTCTACTATTATATATCATTATTAAAGCGCTTTTAAGCCGATTCGCCAAGATAGGCCCGCTTAACCTGAGGATCGTTCAACAGTTTCTCACCGCTGCCCGTTAACTGGATCTCACCTGATGCAATCACATAGCCCCGATCAGCAATTGAAAGGGCCTGATGCGCGTTTTGTTCGATCAGCAGAATCGTGGTCCCCTGCGCGTTGATTTTTTGAATGATGTCGAAAACTTTTTGAATGTAGATTGGCGCCAGTCCCATTGATGGCTCGTCCAAAAGCAAGAGGTCTGGATTGGCCATCATTGCCCGCGCCATTACCAACATCTGCTGCTCACCGCCGGAAAGCGTCGCCGCGTCTTGATGCTGGCGTTCCTTTAAAATGGGAAACATTTGGTAGATTTCCTGCAGACGGGCTTCAATCTGGCTGCGATCCTTTTGCAGATAAGATCCCAGCTGCAGGTTCTCCATGACGGTCATGGCCGGAAAAACATGCCGCCCTTCTGGAACCTGAGAGATCCCGGCTGCCACGATCTGAGGCGCTTTTTTGCCCACCAGCGATTCATTTTGATATTCAATTGATCCAGACTGTGGCTTGACGATTCCCGAAATGGTTTTCAGGATCGTTGACTTGCCCGCACCATTCGCCCCAATCAAAGTTACGATCTCGCCTTTTTTCACTTCAAACTCAACGTGACGCACGGCTTGAATCGCGCCATAGCTGATGCTTAAGTCCTTAACCTGCAGCATTGATGTCACCTCCCAGGTATGCCTTAACGACGGCTGGATTCTGGCTGACTTCTTTAGGCGTACCGCTGGCCAGAACCTCGCCTTGATCCAGAACGTAGATGCGCTCAGCCAAACTCATCACCAATGACATGTCGTGTTCGATCAAAAGCACGGCCAGATTATTCTCATCGCGCAGCTGACGAATCATCTTAGTCAGTTCCGCGGTTTCTTCAGGGTTCATCCCAGCAGCCGGCTCATCCAAAAAGATAATCTTGGGGTTGGTTGCCAGGGCCCGCACGATCTCGACCCGCCGCTGCATCCCATAAGGCAGCTTATTGGCCGGACTATCGGCAACTGCCGTCAAATGATAGCGATCAATCAGTTTTTGGGCTTCATCGTTCATCTCACGCTCGGTGCGATAATAGCCCGGCGTATGAAAAATCGTACTCCAGAAATTTTCCTTAAATTGGTTGTTCAAAGCTGCCATGATGTTTTCCCGCACCGTCATATCTCCAAACAGCCGAATATTTTGAAACGTCCGCGAGATGCCGTGCTGGGCAACGCTGGTGGCTCCCTTGCCGCTGACCTTGTAGAAGCGCCCATCATGACGAATCGCGATCGTGCCGCTGGTGGCTGGTAAAAGACCGCTCAGCATGTTGAACAGGGTCGTTTTGCCCGCGCCATTGGGACCAATCAAGGCGACCAGCTCGTTGTCATAAATCGTCATCGAAACGTCATTGACCGCTGTCAGCCCACCAAACTGCCGCGTGACGTTGCGGACGGTTAACAATTTTTCTGCCATAAGGGCTCCTTTCTATGATTCAGTAACAGCCGCCTGCTTTTTGGCCGCGCGCTTAGTCAGCCATTTGCCGATCGAAAACTTGCGCCGCCCCATCAGTCCGCTTGGCTTGGCAATCATAATGACGATCAGCATGACCGCGTAGATCACCATTCGCAGCGAGCCGAAGTTTTGCAGAATCGTATCGATCGCGCCTAAGACGATGGCGGCAATTACGGATCCAGTAATGCTGCCGATCCCACCCAGCACGACGATGATCAAAATTGAGACTGACTCCATGATGTTGAAGTTGCTAGGGGCAATACTCTGCAGGTATGAGGCGTAAAGCGAACCGCCAACCGCTGCCAATGATCCGCCCATCACAAAGGCCATCAGCTTGTACTTGGTAGCGTTGATTCCCATGGCCGTGGCTGCCAGCTCGTCATTGCGAACCGCGCGAATTGCCCGTCCCGTCTTACTGTGAACGAAATTGGCCACGATGATAATCGTCAGACACATCATGATATAGACGATCGGCCAGCTGACGAGCTGCGGAATGTTGTAGAGTCCAGCGGGGCCATTGGTAATCTTTAAGTTATTGGCAGTCAGGCGAATAATCTCGGCTGCCCCCATCGTAGCAATCGCCAAATAGTCGCCTTTGAGCCGTAACGTTGGGATACCTACGATCAGCGCAATCACGATGGCAAGCGCGATCCCGGTCACCATTGAAAAAATCAGGCCGGCAAAAGTTGATTCGGTCTGGGTCATGATCCCCGTTGCGTAGGCGCCAATTGCCATAAACCCGGCATGTCCCAGTGAGAACTGTCCCGAAAAGCCCACGATCAGGTTCAGACTGACGGCCAGGATGATATTGATGCCCATCATCACCAGCATGTTTTCAATAAACGTATCCACCACGCCGGTCATTTCACCAGCATAGATGATGCCATACCCGGCCGCCATACAGACGATCCAGATGGCAATGGTCTGCCAACGTATTTTCATCCTCATGCCTCCTAAACCTTTTCCGGCTGCTTATTGCCAAACAGACCTGCCGGCAAGAACAGCAATACGATAATCAAAACGACATAGACGGCCGCATCCTTGAATGCCGAGAAGCCAATTGCCTGCATCATTGATTCCAGACAGCCGATAATCACGGCCCCGACTGCCGCCCCTGGAATGGAGCCGACGCCACCAACTACGGCTGCAACAAAGGCTTTGATCCCCGGCGTCATCCCCATCGTCGGTTCAATCGAGTTGTAGTAGAGCCCGATCAAGACGCCAGCCGCCCCAGCCATTGCCGAACCGATTGCAAAGACAAATGAGATCGTGCCATTGATGTTGATCCCCATCAGTTCCGCTGCCACCGGATCAGCCGCGGCCGCCCGCATTGCCCGTCCCATTTTGGTTTTCTTGACGATCAGCTGCAAAACGATCATCAGGATAATTGTCGTGACAAAGATCAGCAGCTGGACGTTGGTTACGCGAATGCCAAACCATTCATAGTTGACCTGCTTGATGACTTGAGGAAAATCGCGCGTGTCGCCTGAAAAAAGGACCGACATGCCGTTTTCCAAAAAGTAGGACACCCCAATTGCCGTGATCAAAACGGCAATCCGTGATGAATGACGCAGCGGCCGATATGCGACAAACTCGATCAGCATGCCCACCAAAGCGCAGAAGATCATTGAGCCAAACAGCGCCATGATAAAGTTGAAATGCCAGACGTTGATCGTATAGTAGCCAAAGAACGCCCCCAGCATGTAGACGTCACCATGTGCGAAGTGAATAATCTTGACAATCCCGTAGATCATCGTGTATCCCAGAGCCAACAGCGCATAGATACTGCCGAGCGAGAGACCATTGATCAGTTGCTGCATAAAGATTTGCACGGTTGGTGCCCCCTTTCTTTAATTACTTAACAGTGTAGCCGGCGACAACCTTGCCATTGGTCATTTGTTCAACCGACATCTTCATTTGTGGATCGTGGTGCTTGTTGACCGTGATCGTACCAGTAACACCCTTCATGTTCTTAGTCTTGGCCAAGGCATCCGTAATCTTGTTGGAGTTGGTTGAGTCAGCCTTCTTGATGGCGTTGGCAACCATCATCGTCGCGTCGTAACCTAATGCAGAGTAGGTTGGCGCCGTCTGACCGTACTTAGCCTTGTATTCCTTCATAAACTTGCGAGCTTCTGCGTTCTTTGCCGCCGTAATCGTGGAGAATGGCGTCGTGTAGTAAACGTTGGTTGCATTTGAATCGCCAGCAATCTTAGCAAGCTTTGGATCTGCCATCCCACCAGAACCAACGATTGGTGCCGTAATGCCTGCTTCACGCGCTTCCTTGATAATTACGCCGACTTCAGAGTAGTAGCCGGGAACGTAGATGGCATCAATCTTCTTGTTCTTGATAGCCGTGATCAAAGAGCTAAAGTCCTTGTCGCCTTCTTGGAAGTACTGCGTTGAAACGATCGTACCCTTGAAGTTCTTCTTAAAGGCTTTGGCAAGTCCCGTTCCGTAGTCGCTGGAGTTGTCAGCCAAGATAGCAACGCGCTTGGCCTTTAAATGATCGTTGGCAAAGTTGGCTGCCACCTGACCTTGATAGTTGTTTTGTGCCTGGGCCCGGAAGACGTACTTTTGAACGCCGCCCTTCTTAGTCCGCGTAAAGCTTGGATCAGCCGCGGTTGGTGAAACCAGTGGCACCTGCGCCTTAGTCTGGTTTGGAATGGCTGCCGTAGCCGCGTTGGTCGTTGCTGGACCGACCGTAGCGACAACCTTGTCCTTGTTGGTTAACTGTGAAGCAACCGAAGCCGCCGTGGAAGTTGAGGTCTTGTTGTCGCGAGTAACGATCTTGACCTTCATCTTCTTGCCGTTAACCTTGATGCCGCCGTTTTTATTGATGTCATGAACGGCAAGCTTGATCCCGTTTTCTTCTTGTTGACCATAGCCAGCTGCCGCGCCAGACAGTTCCATGTTGACCCCAATCTTAATGGTGTTGCCCGAAGCCGAGTTGCCTTTTTGTGAGCCAGTCGCGGAACAGCCCGCTGCCATCATCGTCATCGCTGCCATCATTACGGCAATTCCTGTTTTCTTGCTTTTAATCTTCATAAGCCTTGCTCCCCTATTTTTAATCTTTTTCTCATCATTCAATCAATCAAATATCTGTCAAACGCATCTAAGGCAAAAAGAAAAGCCCTCATCCGCTATGGAATGAGGGCTTTTCTCAACCGGTATCGATCGGCCCCCATGCCAACAGAAATAAGGGCTCAATCGCTGATCAGCAAAAGTGCTTAATCAAGCAACCGGGTCCTTGACCTGCAGTAGCAGTAGGGCGTTCAATTGAAGAGCCATGTTGTTGAGTTGTACGAATAATTGCTTTTTCATGATCCATGGCTCCTTTCTTTTGCCGTAGTAAATATTTGATGTGTTTTAGTCTACTGATTCTCAATTAGAAAGTCAACACGTTTTTTAATTTATTTTTAACTTTGTCTTAATCAACAATTCAAGGCAGCTGATTTTGATAGTGAATAACAATTATCAATCTGTTCACGAACTCATCATGATCATTAATCGTGCACCCCTTAAGTTAAAAGGCAACAATCCGCAACCGTCTCGCACTGCACAGCACCACCATTCTCAAATTACCGTCATTCTCAGATCAGTTGCATGGATCATTGATAGTTACATTTGTAAACTTCTATTCTTAAATCAACGCCATGGATTACCCGTAATTACATTTGTAAACTTATATTCTCAGATCAACTTCATGGATTGCCCGTAATTACAATTGTAAACCAAAGCTGCCAAATCCCAGCCTAATAGGAGTACGAGTCAACTATTCACGTTCCGCTCGCCTTATCGCCATTGAGCATCGGCCGACTTGTTATTTATCTCATCGTCAAGCTTGATGCCACTGTTGTTAGGCTAGCGGTAGACATCAGCAGTTTTACCATTTACCCCATCGTCAAGCTTGATGCCACTGTTGTTAGGCTAGCGGTAGACATCAGCAGTTTTACCATTTACCCCATCGTCAAGCTTGATGCCACTGTTGTTAGGCTAGCGGTAGACATCAGCAGTTTTACCATTTACTCCATCGTCAAGCTTGATGCCACTCATCCACGATTTACCTACTATTTTGCGTTTTCATGGCAATAGTAGGTAATGTATAACCGATCTTGGCAATTTTACCTACTATTGCCGAATTTTTTGCTAATAGTAGGTAATTTTGTATATTCTCGCCAATTGGTCTTAACCAGTTACCTACTATATTGAAATTTATCGATAAAAGTAGGTAAGACACACCCGGATTGTCTCTGAAAACAGTTTTATACAACGAATTTTACCTACTATACATCGCTTTTTCGATAAAAGTAGGTAATGATATTTCCGTCATACGTTTTATACAAGAATCTTTGTATATTTCATCTGCTAAACATTTTAACAAGCAGCTGAAACGTCAAATCGACAATCAAGAGCAGTTTCCTAACGATGATGTCCTTAATCGCTTCATTATGACTCAGGCATCAGCCACGATGGCGGAAAGTTTAAATCGCTCGACTGCCCTGCATCGCTTCATCGTAACTCAGGCAGCAGCCACGTTAATGAAGAGCTGGAATCGCTCGGCTGCCCTACATTGTCTCATCATAACCCAATTAGCGACCACGATGGCGAAAACCTTAAACCGCTCAAGCCGGCTGCACCAGTTGGATTAAAAAACCAGCACCGATTTTCATCAAGGCTGGTCATTAAACCTATTCACTTTGTTTTTTGTCTCCAATCGACTTTACGCCCATGATATCAAGCAGGAAAGTAAAAATCGGCACACCGACGATCAAGCCCCAGGTACCAAACAGCTTTTCACTGACCAGCAGTACGACGAACGTATAAAAGATCGGCAGTTCCGTACGGCTGGACATAAACTTGGGATTCAAGACATATGATTCCAGCGCGTGAATTGCAATAATCATAATGATGATATAGATTACATCGCGAATGCCGCCAACCGAATAGCCAACCATGCTCAAAGGAATCAGTGAGATGATCACCCCGGCAACCGGCACCAGGCTGAAGATAAAGACCATCAAAGCCAACGCTAGAATCTGCGGCATATGCATAAACATCAGACAGATCGTCGTCAGCGCCGTGTTGCAAAGCGCGATGAAGAACTGCGCCTCTAAGACCACCCCAAACGTATTGACAAACTTCTTGCCAAAAAAGTAGATGTCCTCAAACAGCCAGCTGAACAGATCACTGGTCAAAAACAGCCGACTGAACGAATACATCTGCTTGAGCTCAATCGTATAAAAGAAACTCAGAATAAATGACATGAAGAACGTCACTGCCATCTTCGTCAGACTGGTTAAAGTTGAAAAGGCCAGATTAATCCCATGCTTGACCTGCGCAGTTACGGTACTGGCACTAATATAGTGATTAAGCTGCTTGATCAGCCAATAGCCATCCTGCGACTGATAAAATTTCAAGACCGAATTGACCATCTTGATGATTTCATTGATCAGCAGCGGCAAGTATTTGGTTACCGCAAAATAAACAGCCGCAATCAAAACGACATAGGTTGCCAGGACTACCAGCAGCGAGGGCAGTCTGGGAATCCAGCGCTGAACGAAGCGAACCCAGTGCACGACAATGTATGTAAAGATAAACGTCAGCAGAATCGTACTTAGCATGCCCCGCATCAAGTAGAGCACCCAGATCAGCAGTGCCAAAACGGCAAAGCGCCGCAATGGTACGTTGTCGATGAATCGATGCCATGCATTGACCATCTAATCCCTCCTATTTTTAGACAATTTAGCCTAAGTATAGCATGTTATGATTCAAATTCCGCCTAATTTTACTGTGGGGTGTATAATAACGTGCATATGGATTGGAAAGAAGGAAAATTTCATGTTGGAAAAGACGTTTTATAAAGTCCTGCTGAGTCGCTCATTTACCATCCCTGTCAAAATTGTTTTCTGGGATGGTTCCTCAGTCGTTTACGGCAATGGCGAGCCGCAAGCAACGATCCGGTTCAACGAGAAGATCCCAGTGCGCGACCTGACCAAAAACGCTTCAATCGCTTTAGGCGAGGCCTTCATGGATAAGAAAATCGAAATTGACGGCAGCATTCAAAAAGTCATTGAATCGGCCTACGAAAGCAAAGACAGCTTTATGCGCAGCAGCAAGTTCCGCCATGTGCTGCCTAAACAGGGGCATGGCGAAAAGGAAAGTGCCAGTGACGTCCAGAGCCATTATGACGTCGGCAACGATTTTTACAAGCTGTGGCTGGATGACACGCTGACCTATTCATGTGCCTACTTTACCAATGGCAACCACGATGATCTGAAGGCTGCTCAAATGGCTAAGGTGCACCACATCATCAACAAGCTCCACCCGCAACCAGGCAAGACGCTGCTTGACATCGGCTGTGGCTGGGGCACCCTGATGCTGACGGCTGCTCGCGAATACGGGCTGAAAGTTACCGGCGTTACATTGAGCAAGGAACAGTATCGGTTGGTGCAGAACACGATTGAAAAAGAACACCTGCAGGACGTGGCCGAGGTCTTGTTGATGGACTATCGTGAACTGGGCGATCGACAATGGGACTACATCGTTTCCGTGGGGATGTTCGAACACGTCGGCAAGGAGAATCTGGGCCTGTACTTTAAAGACGTTGCCCGCTACCTGACCAACGACGGCGTGGCACTGATTCATGGCATCACGCGGCAGCAAGGCGGGGCCTACAACGGCTGGATCAACAAGTACATCTTCCCTGGCGGCTATGTCCCTGGGCTGCAGGAAATGGTTGGCCATATCGTTGAAAACAACCTGCAGATTGCTGATATCGAAATGCTGCGGCGCCACTATCAGCGCACCCTGGAAATCTGGGACATGAACTTCAACGCACACCGGGCCCACATTCAAGACATGATGGGTGAACGATTCACGCGGATGTGGGATCTGTATCTGCAGGCATGCGCGGCCTCGTTTGAATCCGGCAATATTGACGTTATGCAGTTTCTGATTACTAAAGGCGCATCCGGCAAGAACCTGCCAATGACGCGCGACTACATGAGCAACAAGCACTAAATTAACTACCCGCGCTTATGGCAGCAGGGGATGAATCGCCAAAACTGGATAAAAAGATCCGTCACGTCAGCAGCGTGGCGGATTTTTTTGAGGATTATGGTGCAATGGATCTTAATAAGAATGCCATTGCAGGAGCCAGTCAGTCAACACCGCTAATTACTAAATAATGCCTGTCGAATTGAATCTGGCAAACGCCACCCAGTCCGTTATTCAACGCCGGCAGTTACAAAATAATGTTTGTTGAGTTGAATCTGGCAAGTGCCACCCAGCCCAGTCAATCAACGCCGGCAATCCGCTTCAATTCCGTCAACGCCAGCGGAAATTCCGTAAAGCCATCGCTGGTTAGGAAATGCCCGCCATCAGGACGCACGATCAGCTTGGCACCTAACTGATTGGCCATGGCAACCCCGAATTGATAAGGCGCGATCGGATCATTTTGCGCTACGATCACGGTCGCACGGCTGATCTTTGGCCGTACCTGGCGATAATCAACACTGTCCTGCATGAATTCATCCAGTCCGGCATAGTTTGGCAGCGGCTGATCAAATGCCCCCACCAAAAGCAGGCCCACGTTCTTGACGTCATGACGAGCCAGCCAGCGTACTGCCGTTATGCAGCCCAGACTATGCGCTACCAGCGTAATCCCATCTTCGGCCTTGATTTGATCATCAACTGCCTGATCCCATGCTGCCTGTTGCGGGGTAAACGGATCCGGCAGCCAGAGACGATCCAGTTCAATTGCCGGCCGGGCCGCTTTTTCCAGCCATGGGAACCAGTCATCATCACGAGTAGAGGTCCCATGAATCAAATATGCTTTTTTCATTAAATTACTCCTCTCGTTTTATCAATGCTTGGCTTAATTATAAGATGAATCGCCCCAGCTGGCTTGACGCAAAATGAAAAAGCGCCATTTTCAAATCGAACCAGGCAATCCCGCAACCATTTGGCTAACCAATGACGGATTCAATAGATTGACTAAAGGATGACAAATTAACTGATGCGGACATTCTGGCAACCACTAACGGAACATTATCGGCAGTCCAAATGGCAGGCAAGCACCAATGAGACCTTACCCGCAACTGATCAACCGCCGATACGTCACTACATGTAGCCGAATAGTCACCGATGCAAACCCGTCAGCTGTCCAAACGTCAGGCAACCACCAATGTAATCCTACCCGCAGCTGATCAACCGCCGATGGAACCTTGCCGGCAGTCGGACAACCACCGATGCAAACCCGTCAGCTGTCCAAACGTCAGGCAAGCACCAATGAGACCTTACTCGTAGCCGGACAACCGCCGATACGTCACTACATGTAGCCGATTAGTCACCGATGCATTGCTCATAGCACTCGCTTTGCCCAAAATGGTGAATAAGCGGGTAATCAAGAAGGGCGAAACCGTTCAAAATTGACTTTCCACTGTAAATTCAGCTGGCTGGTTGTCATAAAAGTCGTTGCCGAATCTCATTAGAGCGAATTATGCAAAAAATCATGCATAATAACATATGACGAAAATCTCATTACCTACTTTTTTCGAAAAAGCGATGTATAGTAGGTAAAAATCAATGTATATCGAGTTAGGGTATCCTAACATTACCTACTATTTGGGAAAAAGCTCCAAATAGTAGGTAATTCACAAAGTCGGTCTGACCCAATCAAGCCATAATTATGCAACTTTACCTACTATCCGAAGAAAAATCGTCTTAAGTAGGTAAAGTTAAGCCGGCCGAATATACAGTTACCTACTATTGGTCTCAAATCAGCCAATAGTAGGTAATTTGGGCCCCTTCAGACTCCACATCCCTATTTTTCTTCACAAAGCCGGACCCAAATCAGCTTTTTTAACTGTCCCATCACTAAAGTTCAGCCGTAGCTCATCCGCTCGCACCATATCAACAGCCGGGCAGACCCAGAACTTTACCGATGCCGCTGTTCATGGCCGAATCAACAGCGGGGCCAGACAAGTTCACGACACCAACGCTTAGCCGTAGCTCATCCGCTCGCACCATATCAACAGCCGGGCAGACCCAGAGCTTTACCGATGCCGCTGCTTATGGCCGAATCAACAGTAGAGCCAGACAAGTTCACAATACCAACGCTTAACCAAATCCCCAGCGAAACCAGATCAACTAAAACAACTAACGATTCGAACGCGCCGATTTGGCAAAGCCATTATAATGCACCACGACGGCTCAATGATCAAACCGCAATGAAATCTAAAAAGCGCCATTTTCAGCCAGCGCGGACAATTCCGACGCAAGGCAGCCCATGATGATCATGCCAGGCTCAAAACCCGGCCATCATGCTTTTGAAAATGACGCTTCAATTATTTGCAATTATTTTAAATTACCAAAGAAATCAGCCATACCGCGGCTAGCCCGCCAATTACCGAAACGGCCATGGAACGCGTAAAGTAGGCAACGATCATTACGATAACGGCCGCCAGAATTTGACTGACATGACCAAATGGCACAAAGGCGTAGGTCTTGCTCATAAAGATCGACTTAACGACCAATGCCGTAAACAGACTGACCGGCACGTACTTCATCCATTCGTTAAACCACAGCGGAATTTTCCGGTTGGTAAAGAAACGCATTGGAAAGTAGCGCGGGATGAATGCCGCAATGGCCGCGATCACGATGACGATCAAATGATAGGTCAGGTTGTGATGACTGGGCACCAACGACAGCACCGGCATACCAGTTAATAAATCACTCATGTCTATTTATCTCCACTCGATTTCTTGCTCTCCTGCTTGACCGCTGCCGAATCACTGGCTGCTTCATCGGTTTTGGCATCATTTTGCAGTTTTTCTTTCAACTCGGCTTTCAGCTCGGCCTTAACCTCAGCTTCTCGGTCCTTTTCCTGCCGGTCGCTGATCGTATCACGCGATGAAGCCGGTCGGAACAGTTTGCGCATGATCCAGGCATCGTCGGGATGATCAGAACGTTGACGAACCGTATTTTCGATCATGAAACCGATAAACGAGGCAATCAAAGTAGCAATGATGATTCCCAGCGTACTCTTGGTCAGGCTCAAGAAGATGACTGCCAGTACCGCTGAAACCAGACTGATCAACAGTGACAAGTGATTGCGCACCTGCATTACAATCATGTACAAGAACAGCGCCGTCAAGGCAAAGTCAACGATTTCCAGATCGATGTGCACGGCACTGCCGATCAGACCGCCGACCATATTGCCCCCCGCCCATGATAAAAGCGAATAGTGCTCTACCAACAAGGCATCTTTAGGCGTCCAGTTTTTGTCGGTCGCAAATTTCAGATAGTTGACGGCATAGTTTTCATCGTTCATTGAAACGGAAAACAGCCAGACGAAGCGCTGCGACTCATTTTGCATATACTTGGAAAGACTGGATCCCAGCAATGCATAGCGCAGTTCCAAGAAAAACAGCGTCATAAAAATTGAGGAGATGGGTGCATCAAGCATCAACAGCGAAGCCAAGATGAATTGAGCCCCGCCGGAGAAAACCATCACCGAAACAAGAAACGTCAGCAGGAAGTTCATCCCCGCGGCGTGTAACAAAATCCCACAGGCAACGCCAATTGGCACGTAACTCAGGCAAAGCGGCATCGAAACGCCTAAAACCTGCAGCCATCTGGCACCTTCTGGATTGATTTGCTGTGCTTTAGCCAAAAAGTATATCCCCCAGCATTTAAATGTTTTTCATCTTTTATCTCGTATTCCTTTGAACACGATGCAATTCCAGTCTAACATATTTAAATTTTAAAGAATACCAGAATAGCCCGATTTAGTTCGGTTTTTGCTGATCGTTAAGCAAAACTGATTTTCCGACTGCCCAAATCATTGATCAAACGTCAGCCCAACGATTCAGCCGACTGCGCTTTGATAGATACTCAACTACTCAGCTGGCTGTGCTTTGGCAGAGTCCTCATTGACCGCTGCTTCTGATGGCGCGGTTTGACTGGCCGGCAGCACCACGGTAAAGGCAGTTTCCTTTTCATCAGAGGCTACCGAGACCTGACCATGGTGCCGATCCACGATGCCCTTGACGATTGCCAGACCCAGCCCAGTCCCGCCAGTTGCTTTGGAACGCGATGACTCAACGCGGTAGAATCGGTCAAAGACGTGCCTGAGCGACTTTTGCGGAATCGGTTCCCCGTTGTTGGCGACTTTGACGATAATCATTTCATGGTAGCGCGAGGCCGAAAGCTTGATCCAGGTTGCTCCATGACCATACTTTAAGGCATTTGACACCAGATTGCTGAAGACCCGGCCCAGTTTTTCCGGATCGGCTTCAATCATCAGTGGTTTAGGATCAACATGCGTGGAAATCTCAATCCCTTTTTTCTCGGCTTCCAGCTCAAAACTGGCACTGACCTGTTCCAACAGCGGATCCAGATCGACTTTCATGAAATTGAGCGGGGCGCCATGCTGCTGCACCTTGGTAAATTCAAACAGGTCATCAACCATGCCCTTCATCTGCTTGGCTTTTTCATAAGCAATGTGGTTGTACTGCAGAATGTCCTGCTCACTGCGGTACTGCTTGTCTTCAATCAAGCCCAGGTAGCCGATAATGCTGGTCAGCGGCGTGCGCAGGTCATGGCTGACGTTGGTGATCAGCTCATCTTTGGACTTTTCCACCTGCCGCTCATCATCCATTGACTGAACGACGCTATCGACCAGCGTATTGACACTGGTGATGACGTCTTGCAGCGAACCATTGAGCTTAAATGGAATGCGGTGATCCAAATGTCCCTGCGCGATGTAATGCAGCTCTCTGATAATGTGATCCTGCTGGTATTGCCGGTAGCGCCGCATCAATCGCCACCAGAGAACCCAGATATCGATCACCAGCATGATGCCGATCACGATACGCTGATAGCTCCAAATGCGAATCTCCATCGGGCCAAACGCCAAGGACTGCTTAATGATGAAAATCCCGCTGTTGACGCCGGGATTACGCCGCACGATCCATTGCAGAATCACAATGATGGCCAGATTGATCATGCCCAGCAAGATCACCGTTGAGACGCCCTCGAAAAACAGCGAACTCTTTTCACGCGTAGTTAATTTCAAATTTTACCCCCTAACCGCCCACGAAAATGCCGCGAGCCTGCCGATCAAACATGATAAAAGGCCCAATGCCCATTCATCTGAGCGCCGGACCTCATCCATCAAACTAAAAGACCTCATCTATCAAATCAAAACTAGTGGCTTTCAACCTTGTAGCCGACGCCCCACACCGTTTCGATGACCTTTTCGCCACCGGTAGCGGCTTCGATCTTATCGCGCAGGTGGCTGACGTGAACCATAACCGTCTTGGCCGAAACCACGGACTCCTGCTGCCAAACCCGTTCAAAAATATCATCCGCACTGAAAACACGGTTGGGATGACTGGCCAGCAGGTACAAAATCCCAAATTCCAGCGCCGTCAGCTGAATCGTATCGCCTTTGAGCGTCTTGACCTCGTGTGAATCTTTGTTGATCACCAGTGGGCCAACGTTTAAGACATCTGGCTCATCGTTGGTCAGATCGCCTTTACTCCGCCGCAGCAGGGACTTGACGCGGGCCATGACCTCCAGCGGATTGAACGGCTTGGTGACATAATCGTCGGCTCCCGTAATCAAGCCTTGAATCTTGTCCATGTCCGTTGTCTTGGCCGAAACCACCAAAATAGGAATGGATGAATCCTTGCGCACCTGCTTGATAACTTCCATCCCATCCATTTCTGGCATCATGATGTCTAGGATTACCAAGCCAATGTCCGGATTGGTGTTTAACTTGGTCAGGGCTTCTTTGCCGTTGTAGGCCGTGATTGGCTCATAGCCTTCATTGCGGACATAGATTTCTAATAATTGAACGATGTCTTTATCGTCATCAACAATCAAAATTTTCATAAGCCGTACTCCTCATTTTTTCGTAATTTAACTTCTTTCATTATAACGAGCCTAAAAGAAAAAAGCTCGCATCAGGCGCGGGCTTTAGAAATGTTTAAATTACAATCGTTCCAGCGCATGGTACTTCAAAATATCATCATCGCTCAACAAGGTGTTTTGCCCTTTTGCATGCGCGATGCTCCAAGGGGTTCCCGGCCGATGCGTCAGATTGTCTGCCTCATGGTTCCAGGCATCATGCTGCTGATAGTATTGACCGTATTTTTGCGCCGTTTCGTTAATGACGTCAATAATGTGCTGGGCATCATCAAGCGCGACGACCTTTGGCATGAAGTCATAGTTATCAGCCAGCTTATCGGTATATTTGTTGTCGCGGTATACCGATCGCTCAACTGGACCTCTGTCGTAGGCCTCAAATTCGGCTTTGAAGATCGGGCGGCCATATTCAGTCAGCAGCTCGGCATAGACAAAGTACAGCGTTTTTTGCAGAACGAATGATGGAAATGCATACCGCCGCTGCAGGTAGCTGGCAACGTCAATGGCATCAAATTCGATATCGCCCTGCAGCTCTTTTAAGAAGTCGTGGTAGTCCATGACTTGTCTGACATCGCGGAAATAAGGATCCATTTTTTGAATATCTTTGAATGTTTTAGTCTTGCCGTTGAAAAAATGGGTTGAGAAGTATGAAAACAACTCAGATGGGATTTCTTCTGCCATTTTTTGACTAAAATCAATATATTCTTGGCGATTTTCAGTTGAAAAACAGTAGGCGTACTGCTTGGATGAAATTTTCGCCAACATCACTAATTGATACATCTACCTAACCTCCTATCTAAAGTTCTTTTCTTCTTCATGCCGATCATGATCTGCAAAGTTTGCCTGTTTATCAAGCTCATCCCATATTTGCAGCTCCCAGGGAAAAGCGAAATTATCTTTTTTAAAATAACAATGGAGCGCATGATATTTGCCATCATCACGGTGATAATAACGTGAGATAATCTTATTTGATTTTTTCTGATCTAATAGCGCAATAATTTCTGCCAGATCATCATTAACATTGTTACCAATAATTCGTACACCCAAAAAATCATTAAGCCCTTTTAGTAAAGGAATCTTATTCATACTTTTTTCTTTATGCGCATAGTAGGCGATCTTTTTATCAATTGTGTCAATGTTCTTTAAACGATGTCGGATTGTTGCTTCTTCAGAATTATACGCTAATCGATAAGCATTTATAAACATAAAGGTCTGAAGCTGACTCAACTCAAAATCAATCATTTGATGGAACTCGGCATTATCCTTGATCTCGGTAAAGCCTACTTTTTTCAGATTGAAAGCCGAGTTGCGCTCTTGTAGGTACTCGCCTTCGAATTCGTTATGCAATGAATAGATGTCATCGATCAATTCATCAATTACTGATATCACATCCATCTCGGCTATTCTCCGTCAGTTTTCTTATTGACATAATAAGCGGCGATCTCTTCCATTACGGCCCGCGGAATCTCAACTTGGTCATCGTCTTTTTCTGAAACGACCGCAACGCGAAACGGGATGGCTTTTTCCTTGGCGACCCGCTTAACGAAGATATTCAGCAGTGCCGATGAAGACAGTCCCAATTCCTGAGCAACTTCATCAAACTGCTTTTTGCTTTCGGCGTCTGTTTTAAAATTCATAGATACGGTTGCCATCATTAAGACCTCTTTTTAATATTTTTGTTATACTGATATTATATATTATTAACCAATATTAATCCAAAATATTGCGCTTGGTGATTGGAATTTGCAGCCAAGTTTAAAAGAGTTTAAAACAAGATCAGAAGTTTAAAAGAGTTTAAAAGAGAGGAGCAATTATGAATCCATTTAACCCTACTTTTGGTGATGTTCCTAAAATCTTAATTGACAACGATCCTAAAACAACTGACATCTATAAATTAGTTCAACAAAGTCTATTCGCTCGTTTATTTTTTATCACCGGGGTGCGCGGCTCGGGAAAAACGGTTCTGCTTTCTCATCTAACCAAAATGTTTCAGCAGGATGCTGCTTGTTACTGCATCGATCTGCTAAATAATGACGAGATTCTGACCAGCTTGGCCCAGCAGCTTTATGATCAAACTCATTCTCCCGCTGCCAAATTTTTTGACGAGTTGGGCAGCATTTCAATTGGCGGCTTCAGCGTTGAGCGCCATTTCAATAAATCAAGCCTGGCCCTGACAATCGATAAAATGATGGCTGAGATTCAAACCAAGCACCACTATGTCGTAATTACAATTGACGAAGTTTCCAACAGCGAGTCGATTCGTGACTTTGCTCAGCTGTTCAGCGCACTTAAACGTAAACAATATCCAATTTATGTCATTATGACCGGCCTGCCAGAACTTGTCTTAGATATTCAAAATGACGACAAACTGACATTTTTGCTGCGCTCCGATAAAATCGTCATGACGCCGCTCCAAAAAGCTGAAATGATCAGTACCTATGCCCAAGTGTTCAATTGCTCAACCCAGCTCGCCAGCAAACTAGCCCAGGCCACTGCTGGCTACTCATATGCCTTTCAATTGCTTGGGTATCTGCTGTTTGAGCATTGCCAGGGTAAAACACCTACTATCCATGACTATCAAGCCGTCTTTCCCCAATATCAGCTGTATCTTTTCGACAATGCCTACCAAAAAATCTTTGCCAGTCTTTCTGAAATGGATCGACGCTATCTGATCGCCATTCAAGGCAACCAAAAGCTGCAGACGGTCTGCGAGATAATGGGAAAAGATAAGATCTACGTTTCTCAATACCGGCGGCGAGCTATTGAACGCGGCTTAGTTCTGCCAAGCGGTCGTGGGTTCGTCAAATACACGCTGCCCTGCTTTGATCAGTACGTCAGTGAGGTGCAGAATCCTGATTCAGCCTACTACCTGGGATATTGATCGATTTTTCCGACTGACCACCGCCCAAAATATAAACCGGATCGCAGTCCAGGCCGCGATCCGGTTTTTAGTCTGTAATTTATTTTTCGGTGCAATTTGAGCTGATTTTGCACCGAAAACAGAATCGATGCACCGCTAAATTTTGATTGTCCTTAAGTTTATCGATGACACTTGCTTAGCCTTGCGCTAAAATCAAGACATATCGTTGGCAGTCTTTGCCACATTCGTATTAATTTCTACTATATATTAAGGAGTTTTCCATGAACGAAAAATGGCGTTCCTACTTCAACGCGACCATTCTAAAGCGCGGCCGTGATTACGTTGCTAATGACTGTGTCAAATCATTTCATATTTCAAAAAACAATGACAACGTGCTGCTCATCAATGCGAAAGTAATCGGCAGCAAGGCTTACCGTGTTTCGATTACCCACGATCTCGCCAGCGGGCAATGGAACATGCAATGCAGCTGTCCTTTTGCTAAAAAAGGCAATTACTGCAAGCATGAAGCCGCGGTCCTGTATGAATACGAAAATCAAGCTAATCGGCCCAAGTCCCATCAGTCGGCTGATCGAATTCTCTGGCGGGAGTATCTGGATACAGTCTACAATGCTCGCTGTGCTAACGGCCAATTCTATTTTGACATTCGCGCCATCCTCGGTGATTTGGAAATGCCAATGGCCAAGTGGCTGAGCACGCCTGATCTGCCATATGATGATATCTTTGACTACTCTGATCTGCAGCCAATGTACAGCTTTTCTGCTGCCGACCGCGAACCAGAAGCGGCTTTTAAACGCTCCTTTCATTTCTCATACAAACCTGGCAAAAAAGCAATCGGTTCGCTCACATGTACCAAAAACAAGCTGCTTACCCTGCAGTGTACCAATCCAGCTCACCGCGATCGAATCTGCTCGCATAAGATCACGCTGATTGATGCCTTCATTGAATTCGTCACTATCATTAACATCAACGACGCAACCAGTGTCTCGGCCGAAAACTTTATTCAATTCGTTGATCAGCATCTGCTTAGCAATCGGCCGCTTGAAGAAAATCAGGCAGCACGCCAGCTGCAGATTATCCCGAATATCGTTATCCAAGACTACTGGGACAGTTGCGAGCTGCGGGTGGGACTGCCCGATGGCTTTAAGTATAAGATCACTTCATTTCCACGCTTCTTAGCGGCCTGGAATCACAAGGAAAGCTTAAAGCTCGGGGCTAAACTGACGATCAATTTTGCCGCGGATCAATTTGATGCCCCCTCACTCAAACTATTGAATGAGTTTTATACCGCTTTTGGCTATGAAGCGCTGTTGAATTCTGACACGGGTTATGGCGTTGAAACCAAAGACATTCCAATTAATGGCCGCATTGCCGACGTGCTGTATCATTACGCACAGGAAAACAATGGTATCCCGGCAACCATCAATGGTGATAAGACGATTCTGCAGGCGACCGTTGAACCGCTGAGCAAGCCTAACCTGATCATTAAGACGTCCTTTGACAAGCAGCAGCTGGAAGGCATCAACATCACCCATCCAAAGACTGATGATTTTAAAACCGTACCGCATGCACATGGTTTTGAAGCTGAATATGAGATCGCGGACGATGAATTCATTAAACTTACCCCGACCAGCAGCATCACCAATGAACTGGTCAACGAACTCGACAAGCCAGGCGAGCCATTTACGATTGGCCGTGTCCGCGTGCCAGTCTTCATGAACGACATCTTACCGGATCTTAAGCAAAACGCCAACGTGGACTTCCAAGACGAAGAACTGGTGCGCAGCAAGATCCTGCCGCGGCCTGAATTTATTTTTCGCTTTAATGCCACCAGTCATGAACTGCTTTCAAAGGCGTTTGTAAAATATGGCAAGTTCACGCTGCCTTTAAGAGGACGATTTGAAGGGGAAATGATGGAACGCGGCTTATTTCAAGACGTCCCCGCTGAAACACGCATTCTTGAACAGCTTAGCGAGCTTGATCCAGGAACTCTGCTGGATAATGAACATTATGAAAATACCTATGTCCTAGAGCGCACCCCAGCCAACACCTATCATCTGCTTCAAGAAGTCATCCCCGCCCTCAAGCGACTTGGCCATGTTGAAGGATCGGCTGCCTTCCGTCGGCTCAAGGTCATGCCAGCACCTAATTTCAGTATTGAGGCCGCTTTTGAAAACGATCTGCTGAACCTGGAATTTGTTGGCGAGGGATTGAATGCCAAACAAGCCGTGAAAATCCTGCAAAGCTATCATGAAAACCAATCATATGCTGAGCTCGATGACGGCACGATTCTTGATCTGACGAAAAAAGCGCAGCAGCTGGCTCAGATTGAAAAATTGGTTGCTGGGCTGGAGCTGACGCCAACCCAGCTGGCTAAAGGAAAAATTCAGCTGCCCGGCTACCGTGCCGTCTACCTGGATACCATGCTGCAAAAGCAACATGAACTTGACTACCGCCGCAATGGCCGTTTGAGCGAGCTGATCGAAAACTTTGATCATGATGACCAGCAACCGTTTGATCTGCCTGACGACCTGGCTTCAACGCTGCGCGACTACCAGAAAAAAGGGACGGCTTGGCTGATGAAGCTGGCTCATTATCAGTTTGGCGGGATTCTGGCCGATGAGATGGGACTGGGGAAAACCCTGCAGATCATTGCCATGCTAAGATCCATGCCAACCAAACAGCCAGCCTTGATCGTCGCGCCGGCTTCATTGGTCCTGAACTGGGAAGCCGAGTTTAAGAAATTTGCGCCGCAGACCAAGCTTACGACGATCATCGGCACCAAGGCTCAGCGGCGTAAGCTCATTGCCCAGGCTGATGATTATGAAGTCGTGCTGACCTCCTATGATCTGCTCAAGCGCGACATTGAGCTTTACGCTGACCAGACCTTCTCATTTGAAATCATTGATGAGGCCCAGGCGATCAAGAACCATTCCACGGCCGTCGCCAAAGCCGTTAAAACAGTCGCGGCTCAGCATCGGTTTGCTTTGACTGGAACGCCGATCGAAAACCGTTTGGACGAATTATGGAGCATCTTTGACTTTATCATGCCGGGATACCTGTTCAATCACCGCCAGTTCAACAAGCGCTTTGTCAATCCAATCCAGGCGGGTGAGCAAGCGGCCCTTACGCAGCTGCAGGAAATGACCGCGCCATTTATTCTGCGGCGAACCAAAAAGCAGGTGCTCAAAGAAATCCCCGATAAAATGGAAGAAACCTATTTTGTGGGGATGAGTAAGGCCCAGCAGGATCTATACAACGCGCATGTTGCTCGCTTAAAGGATCGGCTGAATAATACTGACGAAGCCGAATTCAAAAATACCAAGCTGGAGATTTTGGCTGAGTTCACCCGCATCCGCCAGATCTGCTGCGCGCCACAGACAGCCTACGAAGACTTCAAGGGGTCCGCGGCTAAGCTGGATACCTGCGTGGAGTTTGTTGAAAATGCCTTAGAAGAAGATCATAAGCTGCTGATCTTTTCTCAGTTCACCTCCATGCTGGCCCTGATTAAAGAACGGCTGCAGAAAAAAGGCATCCCGACCTATGAAATCATTGGCCAGACGCCAAAAGCCGAGCGCTTAAAACGGGTCAACGACTTTAACGCAAACGATGACGTCAAAGTCTTTTTGATCTCGCTGAAAGCTGGAGGTACCGGTTTGAACCTGACCAGTGCCGATACCGTTTTGTTCTTTGATCCTTGGTGGAACGCCGCGGCTGAAGAACAGGCAATCGGCCGTGCTCATCGAATGGGACAAAAGCACGTGGTTTCGGTCTACCGTTTGATTGCCAAGGGAACGATTGAAGAAAAGATTCTGGCCATGCAGGAACAGAAGCGGCAATTGGCTCAAGATCTGCTATCAGGCTCTCAAGTTGCCAACTCAAGCCTTACCAAACAAGACCTGGTCAAAATCTTGGCCTAAATAAAACCGGATCGCTGTTCAGGCTGCGATCCGGTTTTTTAGTCTATAATTTATTTTTCGGTGCAATTTAAGCTGATTTTGCACCGAAAACAGAATCGATGCACCGCTAAATCTAATCATGATATCATTGGCAGCCTCAAAATGCTCAAAAATGGCAATCTCAAATTGAACAACGATGATTGCCAAACGTCTTCAATTGCGACGATTGGCTATTTTAGAATATAGCGACTGGCGCGGCCTTTGCCAACCAGATCGATTTTTTGCTGTTGGCGCAGGCTAGCCAATGCATGCTTAATCGAGGTTTCGCTATATTGCGGGATCAGATTCATTAACTCACGCCGGGAAAGTGGCTTCAATGAATTTTGTAAAGCCTTGATAATCATTTCTGAAGCATCCAGCGTTCGATCACTGGTGAAATCAATCCGATCATTTAATTCACGATATGCCTGCAAAACAATACTCAAAAAATAATTAACATATGGCTGATAATTATTTTCATTATGCTCCCAAGCTGGCCCGGCACTCCTCAACAAAGTATCGTAATAAGCGGATTTAGTTTGTTCAATCAGGCGTTCCAAACTGATGTATTTACCGACATCGTAGCCAGCACGATAGGTCGTTAGAAGCATCAGCAGTCTAGACATTCGACCATTGCCATCACGAAACGGGTGAATTGAAACAAAATCCAGCATAAAAGCCGCGTCAATAATCAATTCTGGAAAAGTATGTTCTTGAATGGCCTGATTATAAGCATCACACAAATTTTCAACCAATTCGTGGGTGATAAAAGCTGGCGGCGGATTAAAGCGAACCTCAGAGTGACCATCCGCAAATCTAGTAACAATCTGATTGTCGCTGTCTTTAAATGACCCACCCCAAGTACTGCTGGTAAAGGCAAATAATTCTTTATGCAGCGCAAGAATCGAGTTGGCTGTAATGGGAATATACGGATAGTTTTCATGAATCAGCGTTAAAACGTTCCGATAGCCAGAAATTTCTTCTTCACTGCGATTTTTGGGCATGGTCGACTGGTTGATCAGTTTTTCCAACCGCGTGGCACTGGTAAAGATTCCCTCAATTCGATTGGAAGCATCTGTACTTTCAATTTTGGCAACTTTAACCAACTGAGTGAGAACGTCTTTGGCCTTGAGTGAAATATGTTCCGTTTTTCCCTTCAATTCACCAATCTGGCTTAGCTTATCGACAATTTCCGTATTCATTACCAGATGATTTAGAGTTTGGTAGTCAAATTCTTTCAGTGTTCTCCACCTCTTTTCGGTGCAATTATATCAAATTTTGCACCGAAAACAGAATCGATGCACCGCTGAATCTAATCACGAGAATGAGACGCTAACGAAACTTCAATACTTTTTGCCAAAGCGTCAACATCAATTTCATCAAAAAATTCTTCAACATTTTCTTGAGTAATATTAATATCTTCTATTCGCATTAGAGTCATTCCTCCTTGAATATGCCTTCAAGTATAGGAGAATTTGGGATTTAATCATATGCAGTTGGTTATAGTGTGCTTACGATTGTTTCTTACTTTAGCAGGTCATAGATTGCATGCTCCGACCCATTCTTATACTTTCGATACTGCTCTAAAACATCGATAAGTCTGTCAAAATGCTGATTCCAAAAGTCATAGTTTTCATCATATGCTTTTAGATTTTGGACATCATGATAGTTCTTCTTGGCAAAAGTACTGGGCTTATCTGTCTGATTAGCAAATTTTGAATAGTCATTATGGTAAAGAATATACAGAATTTCTATCTCTGGTCGCGTATATATATTAGTAATAGATGACACTTTCTTCTCATAAGCTTTCGGAAGTTTAAAGTTTTCAGCACGTGAATCCAAAACTCGGTATATATCAATCTTAGACTGTAATCCCTTATTAAGATATCTTTTAGCAAATAACCTTCCTGCACGAACTCTCAACACTTCTTCTTGTAATAAGTCAGTACGGTTGAATTTCAATACATCATGATCAAGCAACACATTCAAAATCGCTCGTTCTGTACTTCCTTCAGCGAGTAAAGCAATCACTTACTTCACCGCCTTTTCTGTAGCCTTGAGCAGTTTCAGATAGGACTCGTATTCTGGTGCGGTGCCACCTAAATAATCCGAATCAAAGACATCGGTTTTATTCAGATCCTTCCTTACATCCGCATCTGAGTACCTTAGTAGTGAAATCTTAGGATCACGGCGCGTAATATAGATTTCATCGCTTCGGTCAATATCACTCAGCAGCTCTGAATAGTGAGTACTGTATATTAACGTAGCCCGCTTCTTGTTAATTCTTGGGTTCGTAAAATACTCAATAAAGCTCTGCACAATGGCATGATTAAAATGATTTTCCAATTCATCAATAAAAATAATGCCACCAGTTTTTAAAGCAAATAAAACATTGCCATACAGGGTGACTCCCTTAGCAGTACCTGATGAAAGGTAGTGTTCAATATTCGTAAAGTTCGTCTCAACGAATTCTTCCGGCTGATTTTTAAACTTTAATCGGTAGACAAGCCGATTTTGGTCATTTATCGATTTAGTTTCAACCTTTAAATATTCAATAGTTGGGTCCAAAAACTTCAGGATTTCTTCAGGTACGTTTTCTTTGGCATAAATCAAGGCATTGAAATTGGTAAAGATCAACGTATCAACAATCAACTGAACCGTGTATTTTTCAGTAGCAATCACCATCCGAAAAATCGAATCATCATTTGCCAGCACAGATGCCGTTATTGGATCAAGAGCATTCCGATCGTATTCTGGCTTAAGCGTTTCGGGAAAATCAAATAGTTTCTTTTTGGAAGTCTTGCTATCAATCTTTTTAACGTAGATTTTTTCTGAATCAACATGCCACCGCTGACCATCATCAGTAGGCTTAAAAATTGTGATGTCTTTATAGATTTTGCGATCTTCACCATAGAAAAAGGTAGTAATGGTTATTGGCTGTGTACCAAGCAAAACATCAGCCAACTGAGTCTGTTCAATTGATTTATCATTGAGCAGAAAAGTCAGCATTCCAATAATAGTTTTCATAATAGTGGTCTTACCAGTAGCATTTTTCCCAACAATCGTTATCACGTTGTCGGTCCAAAGGCGCTGGTAAAGATGAGTTAAGTCTTTGTTCTGATCAGTTATCGAAACTCTAGTATCATTTAAAACCGAAAATTCAATCTGCTTGCTAAATAATGGATGATTCTCAATTATTATCTTTAAAAAGGTTAACTTCTTTGGCATTTTATTCCCTCCGTCATTATAATTTTAATCCGTCCTTCTTGGCATTTCAAACATATAATCCGTTTGAAGCGTTCCAAAAATGGTAAAATAAAAAAATATCATCCAATCACAAACGCCAATCACGTTCATAATCGGATGATAGCAATCTAAAATCTAAAAGATCCTAACTTAATTTAAACTCCGGGTAGTAGCGCTCAATCAGGTCAATGGCATGGTTGGAGATTTCGATGCCATCATAAGCCTGGCGATAGTAACGAATCAGTCGTTTAAGTCGCCAGTTGAGTTCATCTTGGTTGTAGTAGTTCAAGGTGAAGACATCTGCTACATAAAATAAAGGCTCTGGCAGCATTGTTCCAAAATCATTCAATTGATCGTCTGAGCGTTTCAGATCACGGCCAAATTCCTTTAAGGCATCAACGCCACCAACGTTTTCAACAATCCCAAACCCTTTGCCAGCAATGATTCGTGGCAGATTCTTGGCACTCAGCTCATTTTGATCGTCTAGCTGCTCAATTTTCAGCTTGATTTCCCAGCCATCGCCAAAGTCATAGCGGAATAAGAATTCATCCCCGACATTAAAATAGTTGAGCCGGAAATCATTTAAGCCAACGTACTTGATCTTGGGTCCGCCTGGAAAACTTGGTACCATGCTGTATTCTTCAGGATTATTCACCATCACCACGAGACCATCATCAGATTGGTAGGTGAAGTCATACTGATGCTCCGCGTACATTTCAAACATAATTTCCAGATAGTATGCCAGCTCAGTAATTGGCAGGTTCTTTTTGATTTTGAATCGCCGCCAGGTTGCCGGTGATCGAAAGTCTTTCAGTTGAGCCTTGATAGTATAGGTTGGAATTGGCTTTGCCATATCAGTTTCCTCCAAAGATTTGCTTTGCAGCCATTGTATTCTAAAGCTTTTAAACCGAGTATATCATAACGCACCTGCCTGCTGAAATCATAAGCCATAGTAATGAAAACGCTCTATCCGGTTGCTGATGATAGCCCATAGCGCTAAAATAATTATATAAATACATATCTTTCTAGCAGATTTTACACACTAAAGGGCTAGGTGCTTGGTTGCGCCTAACCCTTTTTTCTTAAAATATGTATGACTAATTTAGGTAACTATCGGCAATATCTTCAGCATAGTGAGTAGCATCAGGATAAATGAAGCTCTTGCTAATGCCAATATTGCTTAGTTCTTTTCTGATTTTCTCTTTCATGCAGCAGGGAATTGTAAAAGCAACTGCTTCATTCTCTTTGTTTGTATATAGCAAAGTATTGATACGTGACTGAATTCGATTTCTCCTCTTTTTTGTTTTAACTTCAGGATCAAGATCGGGATTGGGATCAAAATCAATTGGAATCAGCATAAACAATCCTTGTTGATTCTTAATTCGTTGATCAATAATTCTTGGAGTAACGATTTTAGGCAGATACATTTCTACTGGGTTGATAATATGGTCAAAATTGCCACTGTCTCTTTCGATCGCATGATATAAACGAATAGTAGGAATTGCATTGTTAAAATCATCATATAAGTTTAAAATCTTTTTAGTATTACACATGCATATATCTTTGAATAAACACTTATGTTGTTGTCTATGTAAATTTTGCAAATACTCTGCATAAGCATCTTTCCAATAAACTTTCTGATTTTTGGCTGAATAGTACTTACTGAGCCCCTCATAAAATTTCATAACTTCTTTTATGAAACCCTCGCCATCTTTTCGTTTCATTCTAGCTAAAGACGTTTCAATTTCAACTTGATCACTAAAAGAATCCCGCTTAGAGGACTTAATCCTCAAAAATTTAAAAATACTATGGGAGACATTTAGTTCAGAGAAAGAGACATTTAACGCTTTATCAACAAACTCTTCATTATAAAAGTTATTAAAAACATATACCACGCCATCTTTATAATTATCTTTTTCTACGGCAAAATACAGAGCTATCAGCGCATTAGTCGTTAAATCTAACAGCCTAGTAGGCAATTGATGATGCTGCATCAGGGCTAATCTATCAACATTATTTTGACAATCTTTGAATAAATCAGGATACTTGGCAATAAAATCATTAATCATGTTTGCTTCATATTCATAGCGTTCATTATTGCGAAATAAACTAGGACATGTATTTCCATATTCAATGTTGTCTTGTCCACGGAAATATAGTTCCTTTCTATCATAATCCCCATTGTTAACCATGTTTTCTTTATTGTCTCTATCTTCTTTTTCCAATATCGAATAGAGTTCTTCCACTTTTTTTACATAATCAGCTAGACTAGTAATCTCATTATCTTCAAAATATTGATTACCTAAATTTTCAAGTTTTAATTCGTGCATACTTATTCCTCCCAACCATTTAGTTTATCCATTAATATATACTAATTATACATTAAGCGCTTACATCGCGAAACAAGGAAATAATTTAATGATGCATTTCCTTGTTTCGTACTATAATAAACTTAAATTAGACATCTAAATTTAAATTCATGCAAGCTAATAGTAGCTACTTACAAGCTGCTTCCTTAAACTGCCATAATTATACACTTTGAGATTACCATTTCTGTACAATTTTCGATTGCCTTATATGTATGCGCTTTCTTAGATAGCTAATATGCACCCTTCTATACGCGAGTCATCTCATGTATAGAAGGTTATTTTCAATTATTAATAATTGTCTTGAATCTGGTTCATAAATTCCTGTAAAGCAGTTTGCCACGTTGGGATGGTGAATCCAGTGACTTCCGCTTTCTTCAAGCTCATAATGGAATGACGTGGCCGATATGCCTTTTGCGGATATTCTTCAGAGGTAACTGGAGCAACCTCTACGTCCTTGTCTTTCAAGATTTCACAGGCAAATTCATACCAAGAGCAACTGTCTTCATTCGACAATTGATAAACGCCATATTCACAATGATGGTCAACTAGATACGTCATAAATTCTGCCAACGTCCGAGTCCATGTCGGGCGACCAACTTGATCATTAACTACTGTCAGACGATCATGATCCTTAGCCAGGCGCAGCATCGTGTAGACAAAGTTCTTGCCATATTCGCCAAAGACCCATGAAGTCCGAATAATGTAATAATCAGTCATAGCAGTTTGAATAGCCTTTTCTCCAACCAGCTTGGCTTTGCCATATTCGTTTTTTGGATTGGTTGGATCATCAACCTCATATTCACTGACCTTGGTACCATCAAATACATAATCAGTACTGAGGTAGACCATTTTAGCCCCAATCTTGGCAGCTGCTTCAGCCAGATTACGCGTACCATCTTCGTTAACTTTCCAGTTGATTTCCTTACCTTCATCCTCGGCCTTGTCAACTGCTGTGTAGGCTGCACAATGATAGATTACTTCTGGCTTCAGTTGATTCAACTGTTCATCAACCGTTTGCCGATCCGTAATATCCATATCTTTAGCATCACGGGCAGCATATTCAATTCCGCGTTCGTCCAGCAAATGACGCAGTTCAGTACCCAGTTGACCATTGGCACCGGTAATTAAGATTTTTGCCATTATCATTTCCTCACAATCTTTTTGATGTTAAAAATCGCCGAATATTTTATAATTCGACGATTTCAGCAATTTATTGACCGTTCTTTGCGTACTTGGCTTCCACAGCGGCTTTTTCCGCTTCCCACCAATCACGGTGTTCGGTATACCACTTGATCGTGTCCTTTAGGCCTTCACAGAAGTCCGTGTACTTAGGCTCCCACCCCAGCTCGGTCCGCAGCTTAGTAGCGTCAATCGCATAGCGCAGGTCATGGCCAGGACGGTCCTTAACGTGATCATAGGCGTCTTTAGGCTGACCCATCAGTTCCAGAATCAATTCCAGAACCTCTTTATTATTTTTTTCGCCATCGGCACCAATCAAGTATGTCTCGCCAATCTTGCCCTTGGTCAAAATCGTCCAAACCGCTCGTGAATGATCATTAGTATGAATCCAGTCACGCACGTTCTTACCTGAGCCATAAAGCTTTGGCCGAATACCACTCAAGATATTGGTAATCTGCCGCGGAATAAACTTTTCGATGTGTTGGTAAGGACCATAGTTGTTTGAACAATTGGAAATCGTTGCCTTTAATCCAAAGGAACGAACCCATGCCCGTACCAGCAAGTCGGAGCTGGCCTTGGATGATGAGTAGGGGCTGGATGGACGATATGGTGAATCAGGCGTGAATTTTTCACCCGGACCTTCACCGTGACCAGGCAAGTCTTCCCGCAATGGCAGATCACCATAGACCTCATCAGTCGAGATATGGTGGAAACGGACATCATACTTGCGGCAAGCTTGAATCAACGTGTAGGTGCCGACAATATTGGTTTGAATAAATGGATCCGGATTCTGCAGTGAATTGTCATTATGGCTTTCAGCCGCGTAGTGAACTACGGCATCAGCTTTTGAAATCAACTGATCAATCAGTTCTTTGTCACAGATGTCGCCGACTACCAGTTCCACCCGATCAGTTGGTAGTCCCGCCAGATTGGCCTTATTGCCGGCATAAGTCAGCTTGTCCAATACCGTGATGTGTTCTACTTCCGGATGGTTGTTAACGACGTAGTGAACGAAGTTGGAGCCAATAAAGCCGCAGCCACCCGTTACGATAATATTCTTAAATTCCGTCATGCTCGCGTCTCCTAGATTTCACCGTAGACAAACGGATTGTCCTTTTCGAATTCCGTCAGGGTTGGCTGCTTGGCATCTTTTTCGGAAGTAATCGCCTTGTCAAATTCAATTGGCCAGTCAATGTTGAGTTCAGGCGTCTTAAACGAAATGCCGCCATCAGCTTCAGCATCGTAGTAGTTGTCGCACTTGTAAACAAAGTTGACATTGTCAGTCAGCGTCAGGAAGCCATGCGCAAAACCGCGTGGTACCAGCAGCTGACGATGGTTGCTGGCGGAAAGAATGTAGCCTTCCCATTGCTTGTACGTTGGTGAACCCTTTCGCAGATCGACAATGACATCCAAAACCGCTCCGGTAACTACACGAATCAGTTTGGTTTGCGCAGCCTGACCACGCTGAAAGTGCAAACCACGTAAAACACCGGCTTGAGTGGACAGCGACTGGTTGTCCTGGACAAAGTCAAAATCAATGCCAGCAGCTTTAAAGTCACGATCGGAGTAGGTTTCTTCAAAGAAGCCGCGATGATCGCCAAAGACGGCTGGCGTGATAATCTTAACGTCTTGTAATTTTGTCGTTTGAACGTTTAATTTACCCATAGTCTATTTCTCCTCTGCCAAACGCAATAAGTACTGACCATAGTCGTTTTTCTTTAATGGCTGTGCCAGTTTAATCAATTCATCCTTATTTATGTATCCCATCCGGTAGGCAATTTCTTCAATTGCAGCAACCTTCAGATTTTGCCGTTTCTCAATCGTGGCGATAAAGTTGGCTGCCTCAAGCATTGAGTCGTGCGTGCCAGTATCGAGCCAGGCATAACCGCGACCCATCAACTGCACGTCCAGCTGACCACGTTTTAAGTACTCTTTATTGACGTCAGTGATTTCTAATTCGCCCCGTGCCGACGGCTGAATATGCTTGGCGATCTCAACGACATCATTATCATAGAAGTAAAGCCCAGTTACCGCGTAGTTGCTCTTAGGCTGTTTTGGCTTTTCTTCCAATGAGAGGGCATGCATGTTTTGATCAAACTCAACTACGCCAAAACGTTCTGGGTCATTGACATGGTAGCCAAACACCGTTGCCCCGTTTTCTTTTTGTGCGGCATTTTGAACCAACTTGGAAAGTCCCGAGCCGTAGTAGATGTTGTCGCCTAAAACGAGAGCAACTGAGTCATTACCGATAAAATCTTCACCTAAAATAAATGCTTCGGCCAAGCCATTTGGATGTTCCTGTACTTGATAGGAAAAGCTCATCCCAATTTCTGAACCGTCCCCCAACAGTTCCTCAAACAACGGTAAATATTCTGGCGTTGAAATTACCAAAACCTCACGAATCCCTGCCAGCATCAAAGTTGACAATGGATAATAAATCATCGGCTTATCATAAACCGGAATCAATTGCTTAGAAATACCACGGGTAATTGGGTAGAGCCGCGTTCCGCTTCCCCCGGCTAAAATAATACCTTTCATAAATATATTTTCTCCATGATTATAAAATACTAAGAATGTACTTTTTTACCCTTCTTTTATAAAGAGGCAACATAAATTTTTCAGAAGTTTTTACTATAGTGTTGCTGTCTTTTGGTAGTGAAGGATTATCAACTAATCCTTGTAAATAATTCCTCAATTGTTTAATATTTCCTAATTGATATAAAGCCCCATTTTCATTGTTAATGATGTCACTCGGACCAGTATCAACATCAGAACTAATACAGTATATTCCATGCGATATGGCTTCACATAAAACCATCGGCAACCCTTCAAATTTAGATGTAAGTATTAGTGCAGTTGCCTCATCAATGTTGTTCCAAGGATCATCAACAAAACCATGCCATTTTATATTATTAAATATCCCTATTTCCTTAGTATATGATTTTATTTTCTGTTCATTTTCTATTTTTCCATACACGTTTCCATAAATGTCTAGAGACCATTTTCCTTTCAACCCATGTAAAGCGTTAAATAGCTCCTTAACATTTTTTTGTCCGTCTAACATAAGGCGTCCTATATAAAGAAACTTTGCATAATTTTTTGGCCTAGGTATTATCTGTTTATTAGAAATAATCGGATTATAAATCAGGAAAATTTTTTGAGCATTAATGCCCTTTCTTTCTAATTGCGCTTTTATACCAGAACTAATTGCAA
Source organism: Limosilactobacillus sp. WILCCON 0051 (assembly GCF_039955095.1). Taxonomy (NCBI): domain Bacteria; kingdom Bacillati; phylum Bacillota; class Bacilli; order Lactobacillales; family Lactobacillaceae; genus Limosilactobacillus; species Limosilactobacillus allomucosae. The sequence goes on along the minus strand of NZ_CP154878.1, from coordinate 110,588 downwards.
AATAGTAATCTGCTGACTTGAGATACTTTTGTTTCACTGGATGTTGCTCAAGAGAATAATGATACCAAGCAACAATTTTTGTGTTTATCCTAAGTAATTTTACAATTTGCTTAGAAAGGTACCACATAAAAGGATTTGTTGAAATTATAAAATCAGGTTTATTTTTTTTTATAAACTTAAATAAACTAAAAGGTAAAACAGATACATAAAACGTATTTCTAATGAATTTATTTTCATTAATACTATATGATTTACTAATGCTTACCATATTATAATTTAAGCCTTCTAACCAATCGAAATTTGATGTACCACCTATTGATAGTAAATCAATCTTTATATCCTTATCATCTTTAAATGATTTAAGAAAATTTCTTACAACGGTTTCTGTTCCACCATTTCCCGAAACATATGGCATTAAGATTATTCCCTTTTTCATAAAAAAGCACCTGCACCGTCCTTTTGCACTTAATTACGCTTAAAAATAAATTTGCTAATCCAAGATATAATTGTTGCATTTGTTAAGTAAAGTAACGCAATATATACAAATATTCCGATACTTATTTCAAATAACAAGCTAAAAATATTCATTACAAAAATGAAATTCAAAATTCTAACAACAATAAACATTGCAACGCTAGCAAATAAATATTTTTTTACGTCCTTAAACATTTTTTTATACGGTAATTTATTTGATGATTTATATATTTGATATGTCGTTACAACAAATTCAGAAATAACTGTTGAGATTATCGCTCCATATAATCCCTTAAAATATATTAAAGGAAAGTTAATAACAATATTTGTAATTGCACCAAGAACTACAGATGTAGTATAAATAGAAACCCTATTTGTAGGTACCAAATATTGATTACCTATAACGCTAGCTAAGGAAATTGGAATTATTACTACTGACTCAAGTAAAATCGCTTGTCCAACAGCAATATATTGTTTTCCATAGAAAAAAACAGCAAATTTTTGTGCAATTGCTGCAATTCCAAATGCCATTGCCAAAGAAACGCATAGAACAATATTGAACGACTCTTTTACCATCTGTATCACCCTAGTAGTTTCTTTATTCGAATAGGCATTAGCAATGTGTGGAAGCATCACAGTACCAATTGAAGTTATAATTGTCAAAACCATTTTAATTAAACTGTCAGAATAATTATAAAAGCCAGAATCAACTTGACTTTTCATAGCTCCCAACATAGTTTTATTTAGTTGAGCATAAACTTGAATGGCTATTTGTGGTATGAACAAAGCAATTGTGGGTTTAATATGCCGAAAAGGGTGTAATTCTTTTAATGAAACCCTATTTACTACTCCATGTAAATAGGGCCAAAAAGTTATATTACCTAGAAATGTCCCTAACGCCATTATTAACACATATATTCCTGTGTCTTGGGAGCTTCTCACAAATATAAAGATAGCCGCCACTGTTACAAATTTAACCAAAGTATTCCTAATAACTATCTTCTTGAAATCTTCTATTCCCATAAACAGCCATGAGATATCAAAAAAAACTGCAATAATATATAATGACTGAATTAATAGATATTTCTCATCAAACTGATAGAAAAAAATAAATAGTAAATATGAAAATAGTGAAATAATAACTGTGTTAAATTCTAAAATCAATATTTCCCAAAAGTTAACAGATAATTTATTATTGCTGTCCCTAACATATGCAATTTGCCTATTACCATATAAAGGTATACCTAGGCCAGCAAACAAAACAAAATATTGAACGATAGAATATGTATATGAATAAATACCTACACCTTGAGGCAATAATGTTCTGCTTACATATGGATATGTGATAATCGGTAGTATAATCGCTAAGATTTGATAACTAACATTATATATATAATTCCTTAAAACCTTCATTATCTAAGAAATTTCCTTCCTAGGTACAATTACAGTTAGATAGGATATAAACCAACAAAATATACAGAAAATTTTGTTATAACTAATATAATCAATAGATTTATTCATTTTTTCATTCTTTTTATGTGAAATTTCAAAATATCTACAAAGCAGTTTAAATTTATACAGCCCCGTAAATTCCTTAATATTAAGCCGTTGATTAACTATGTATCTATAAGTTTTCGGGTTATTGTACAATTTATTATAAATATTTTTTGTAATCCCATCTGATCTATATTCTGTATAATATACTATTTTATTAAACCACCGGAGTTTATATCCATCAGCTGCTATCCTATTATAAATAATACTTTCATCAGTATACGTTTCACCCTCAAAAACAGGAAATGGCAAGTATTTTCTTAAAACATCAGTGAAATAACACTCAGCCTTATCACCGTCTAAATTATATGAACTTCTTTGAAGATTTGTAGCATCTATAAATTTTGCACTATTGAATTGACCACTACCACCAATGACTTTGCCATTAGGATAAGCTCTTAAACCTGCAACACCAGCGTAATTATCTTTGGAAACCAAAGTTAAATAAACGTTAAGTATGTCTTGCAACGAATTTTTTGTTAGGAAATCATCATCGTCAACTTTAAAAAAAAGTTCCCCTTTTGCAACTTTTATCGCAAAATTATAAGCTCTATTTATTCCTGCTTCCTTTACAGAAAAATATCTAATATTAACTTTATTTTCATTCTTAAATTGAGTGATTATTTTATCTATACGCTGTGTACCATTATCTATTATTAGCCATTCAAAATCACTATATGTTTGTTCACAAAGTGAATTATATAATTTTTTTATTATATTTCCTCTATTATAAGTGGGAGTAAAAATTGTAAATTTCACTGACATATTATATTTTTCCCTCAGATTCAAGATTTATTATTGCTTTTTTATCTAAATGATAAATATCATATTTTTTTATAAGATTAATTTTTTTATCATCATAAAAACGATTTTTTATATATCGTGCTGGCACTCCACCAACAATAGTATAAGGTCTTACGTCTCTAGTTACGACAGCACCAGCACCTATGACTGCTCCATCGCCAATATGTACTCCTTCTAAAATAGTTGCATTATGTGATATTAAAACATCATTTCCTATAATGACCCGTTCTGTTTTTTTCTCACCAAAAATCGGATGTGACAAGATTTTATTTATTCTATGTTCTGAGGGACATATCATAACATGATCAGAAATACTACAATAGTTACCCAACGTACAATTTTCCAGCCATGATTCAAAATTAACGTACGAATAATTACCTATTATAACGTTATCTAAAATATGAGTATTTTGGTCAATCAAAACACCAATTCCATATTTCGCCTTAGTTGAAGCATACTTTGATTTTATTTTTGTATTATGTCTTAAATTAAAAATACTTAAAATAAAAGTTTTGTATAGTGTAAAAAAAATAGATTTAATTGCGGATATTATCATTATCACTTCACCAAAAAAATAGCAACCCAGTGCTTTAAAACTAAAATTATTTTGTTCATAAAATTAATTAAACCAAGTCTAAATAAACCTTTCCCTTGATAATATCTTTTACAAACATATCTTCTAGAATCATAAGTCACGTTATATTCATCTTTTACGTTTTTAAACTTATATTTATATTTTAATAGTATATCTCTTTTGCTTAAGCAATTATGATTGTGATAATAACATACTGATAAATCTAGAGCTGCTATCATTCCAATATTCTTTATTTTGATCCCCAAAGCTATTTCTTCGTTATACATAAATATATTATCGTCAAAGTATCCAACTTCACTAAATACATTATCTTTAATAATAAAGAAACTCCCCGGCAGGAGTTCTGTTTCAAACAATGTTTTGCCTACGACTGGATAGCTAAAGCGTGTTGGTAATTTTTTAGATAACAATGAGTGTTGTAGAATTAATTGTTTTACGGAAGGTATATTCCATGATTGATTGAGTATATTAAATTTATTTTGGAAAATGACTCCACAACTTATCATGCTTATTTTATCGTTACTTTCAAGCTTAGGTATCAATACATCAAACACATCTGAATTAAAAGTAACGTCTGGGTTGACAATTGCTATATATTTAAATTCATAATACTTTTTAGCATATAAAATTCCAAAATTATTGCCATAAGAATATCCACCATTATGGTCCGTTTTAATTACTTTTATGAAATCTTTCTTATAAAAATATTTTTTTAATATTTCAAACGACTCATTTTTCGAACAATTATCCACTATTACTATCAAAAAATCATTTCCAATATCATTGGAACTAATTAAGCTTTCGACACATTGTTTTGTGTTTTTATAATGATTATAGTTAAGTATAACTACTAGCGTTTTTTTGGAAATCATAGTTATTTGGACCTCACTGCTCCATCTACAAGTGCCATATAAATAGCAAGTACAGGTAATCTTTCAGCATCAACAAGTGATAAATTAAATAAAGAGAAAGTTGACATAACTAAGATAGCTAAAATAAGCATTTTTTTCTTTTCTTTTAAGATGGAGTAAGTTTTAAATGGAAAATAAAGAGAAATAAGCATTCCTAAAATTCCAAATTTACCCATTTGACCGATAATACCTATATCATTATAAGAATTACTTGCAAAAGAATTAAATCCATGTATGCGTTCATAATCTTCTAACAAATTAGGTACATCTTTAAGTAACCCATTACCAAATAAAAAATTATTTTTAAACACTTCAATATAATATGCTGCCTCATCAACTCGATGGTAATATGAATAATCTAAATGATTAATATACTCAATTTTCAATTTTATAAATAAAAACAATGAAAAAAGAATGGCCATAATAAACATTGCAACTTTTTTTAATCCATTTGATATAAATGATATTTTTAAAATAAATAACAATAAAAATGTCATTAAAGTAAAGATAAAAACAGAGCGCGTTTTAGAAATAAATAATTCATAACTATAAATTAATAGAAGATTTATCCAAGCGTAAATTTTAGATATATTAACATTTTTTTTATTATTAAGTATTAAAGAAATAGGTATCACTGAAGAAAAATCTATAAGATCAGATCCTATAAGTCTTGACTGGCCATTCCTTGATAAATCTATTATGGCATTTTTGCTAACACTAGTAACTTGACCATAATTAAATCCAAAAAACTTAAACAGAGAAATACCATTATACAAATAAAGAAAATATTCTACTATAGCAAAAGCGGATGCTATAGTACTAAAAAACATTAATTGTTTAAGAAAAGAAGAATAATTTAATTGACAGGAACTAGAAAAAATATAATAGGATAATAATGCTAAGTAAGGACACGTTTCAATAAAAGCCGATGTACTTGGTTCTCCTGTATATTTAATCATTGTAAATAGCATCTCAATAAAAACTATGATATATATCAAAAATAAATATTTAGTATATTGAAAATTTAGATTCAACGTTTTCCTATTTTTACTATAGATAAACACTAAAAACATACAAACTGTTACTAATACAAAAAGTATTTCATTTGATCTTTCGCCATAACTATCAGGCAGTTTAAATAAATATAAGAACTTATAATTTACTAGTAACAATATAAAGGAGGCTATTGAAAAAAGATTATATCTACTAGTACTCATTTGTTTTTCCTTAAATAATTACGCAATTTTTTTACCATCCAAGTCGGCAGAATTTTTTTTATACCCATAACAACTTTTATCCAGTTTCTTTTATAAGAAGGTAACCAACTAGCATTATATTGATGGATTGAAATTGTATTGTTTGTAATTTTCCTTTTTCCGTCTCCTAAGGTTTGCGGACAAAGGTATTCCATTGGCAATATCGCTATATCGTCAATTTTTTGCATCTGATTATTTCCAACTAAGCCATGAGTTATTAAAATCTTTGTATTTAAAATTGGGCAAGCAATTTCCTCCAATTCTGTTTTATTAAATACAATTGCATTATAATAGTCCATCATTTCACTAATGATTTTACTATTCCTTTCTGCAGCAAAACCTAATCCAGAGTTAATAAATTCATTATTCTCGTATCCAATATATCCGGTTGGAAATTCCCTCAACACTTCATCTAGTGGTCTAAGTAATTCAACATCAGTGTCTAAATAAACTCCACCATAATTATAAATTGCATATAATCTAACATAATCACTTACAAATGCCCAATGTTTATTTAGATACGCATTCTTTACAAAATCATTAGCTTTAGTTATATCAAAGTTAGACTCATCCCATTTAATAATTTTAAAATCTGGATTAGTTTTCCGCCAAGATTCAATGTTTTTAACTAATTTTCTAGGAATCTTATTATTACCGAACCAACAGTAATGAATAATCTTAGGAATCATTTATTAAATCCCCCGTCTAAACCCTATACTTTTGGAATCCATTAACTGCCCATTTGCCAACACTAATACAACTCTTAATAACATTCTGCTTTAAGACGGTTCTATAAAACTTATAATGTTTAGATATTAATTTCTTCTTATTTCCAGTTAAAGAATTTTTTCTAACCCTATATTTGGCTAATATCTTTTGATTACCATAAGCAGTACCAGATAATTTAATAACATCTATCCAATATTCATAATCATCTAATAAACTTTTTAACTCAGTATGTAAAAATACCTTGCCATACTTAGAACAATCATACAAGCCTGTTAAACAGCCAATGTAATCAATTGCTTCCATGTCTTTTAGTGTAATAACTGGTTTTGCAATTACTGGCGACAAAGTCTCATCAGAGTTTTCATCAATTCTCCTATAAGATGAGCATACACAAAAGGCTTTCTTTTCACTCATAAATCCTATTTGATCATTTAAAAATTCTGGTAACCAAATATCATCAGAATCCAATAATGCAATATATTGACCTTGTGCATGACGAATTCCATTATTTCTAGCCGCTGCCGATCCAGCATTTTTTTGCTTAATTAGTTTAATCCGCGAATCTTTTTCTACATATTGATTAACTATTTTTTCCGAGTTATCAGTAGAACCATCATCTATAATTAACATTTCCCAATTCGGGTATGTCTGAGACTCAACAGAATCAATTGTTTCTTTAATAAACCGTTCACCATTATAGCAAGGAGTAATAATCGATACTAATCCTTTAACATAATTTTCTTTGTTCACTTCTTTTTCCCTTCATGTATTCCCCGACTGCAAATAACATCAAAGAACGTTTTGTAACAAATCCTGGCATCCTCGGCCAACGTTAGATTTGCCGCATATTCACCATCATAAGCAGCCTTCTGTTCATCAGTCACTAAGTCGCGGCCACGGACCTGTGCTAAGCCAGTAATCCCCGGTAGAACTGCCTCAGCTCCGTTTGCATGCCGTAATGACAAGACTTTCTTTTCTTTCAGAATCAATGGTCTTGGACCGATAATGCTCATTTCACCTTTGAAAACGTTGATTAATTGTGGTAATTCATCCAGGCTTGATTTACGCAGCCATTTACCAACTTTAGTTATGTATTTTTCTGGATTTTCAAAGCTCGCAGTTGCTAGTTGCGGAGCGTTTATGTACATTGTTCGAAATTTATAGATTTTAAATGGTCGGCCGTTTTTTCCCATTCTTTCTTGACGGAAGAAAACCGGACCGCTTGAGTCTAATTTAATCCACCCCGCCAATATCAAAAAGAGTGGCCACAAAATTACTAGTAATAGAAAACTGATAATAAGGTCTATCCCCCGTTTGATGTACCTAGGATAAAATTGCGACTTCCTGGCTTTGGCTATTTCATTGTCAGTAACCTTCATCATACTAATCCTCCTCCCTTAATCATCCTCTTTAGTCGAAAAGAGGGGCGAGGTCACCCCCCCCCGCCTAATTTTCTTAACTAAAAGAACCAAAAATGCTTCTTTTTAGGCAATGGCTGCCAATCTAAATTAACCTGATCCCCATTAATTATGTCGCGCGCGTTTTGTTCATATGTATCAGCCAGCTCAGCGCCAAATTCACTGCGCAGTTTCTGCAGCGCTTCACTGAGCTCGTATTCGCGATGACTCAAGGCATGCGCGTCAGAGGCAAAGATTGCTCCCTGCCCGGCCTTGATCATGCTGGTCGTAACCTTTTCAATCTTTTTGCCGAACCGGCCCAGATAGCTGCTGGACGTCAATTGGGTCAGGCATCCCTGCTCCAAGAACGGCTGCAGTCTTTCTGGATGTTCCAGCAGCTCGGCATTTCGTTCGGGATGGACGATAATCGGCACGATACCTTGCTGCCGCAGCTTAAAGACCATTTCCTTCGCGTACTGCGGCACTTCTTGGCTGGGAAACTCCAGCAGCATGTAGCGGCCGCCCTCATCCGCGAACAAAATATCGTCTTTCTGCAAGGCTTCCAGCAGCTCACCATTGATCCGGACTTCCTGACCTGGAAAAACCGTTAATGGAATCTCGTTTTCATTCAGCGCTTGCTGAAAGTCCGCCGTCAGCTGCAATACATCGGCTTTATGATTGATATAGTGCCCATTCATATGATGCGGCGTCAATAAAGCGTGCGTTACGCCATCATTAACCGCGTCCTGGGCCAGTTTTAAAGAAGTCGCGAGGTCAGGTGAACCATCATCCACGCCTGGCAACAAGTGACAATGCAGATCGATCAAAACCATCTTGATTCACCCTTCCTGATGTATGCGACGAGCCTAGTTTTCCGATTCTTTTTCGTAGCCGTAGCCATATCCATAGCCGTAGCCATAACCGTAGCCCGCGTCGTCTTCTGGTACGACGTCATTCATAACATAGCCTAACAGATGCGCGTGACTCATCTTCAACAGTTCAACGGCCCGCCGCACGCCAGCTTTTTGCGTTACACCCTGTCGTACAACCAGCACCACGCCATCCACGCTGCCCGCAATCGTTTGCGTATCGGTAACTTCCAGCATTGGTGGCACGTCCAGGACAACCAGATCGTATTGGGCCTGCACGGCTTCCAAAAGTACCTTCATGCGCTGTGAGCTGAGCAGTTCGGCCGGGTTAGGCGGTACGGCTCCACTTGGCAGCAGGTCTAATCCTTCAATGCCGCTTTCCTGAATCACATCGTTTAAGTTGACTTCTGCCTGGTCACTGCTCAAAACCGTTGACAATCCTTCTTGACCAGCCAGATCAAAAGTCGAGTACAGCGTTGGACGGCGCATGTCGGCGTCAATCAGCAGCACGCTCTTGCCTTCTTGCGCCCAGACGATGGCCAGGTTGGCCGCGACGGTACTTTTCCCTTCACTGATGTTGGCGGAGGTAAAAGCAATCGTCTTTAAGCGTCGGTCCACGGCCATGAAGTGAATGTTGGTACGCACGGTCCGAAACTGTTCCGCGGCGACGCTCTTTGGTTTAGCCACCGTGATCAGCTTGGCGCCGTTTTTCATCGTATTGTTGTCAACTCGCGATTTACGTTTGAAGATTCCCATCATAACCCTCCTTTAGACCCGGCGCGTCTGCGTGTTTTGCGAACGCTGCTTGATTGAGAAACCATCCAAGTTGATGTGGGTAATCTGACCAAGATTCGTCAAGCCCAGTTCATCAACCATGAAGTCGTTGTCCCGCACACTGGTATCCATCAGGTCGCGCATCAGTACGATCATAAAGCTGATCAACAGCCCTAAGACCGCCCCAGCCAGCGTAAACAGCTTAACGTTAGGCGATGATGGCTTACTTGGCGTTGTCGCACGGGCCACGATCGTCACGTTGTTGACATTCATGATCTTCTTGATTCGGCTTTTGAAGACGCTGGCAATCGTGTTGGCGGCCGCCGCGGACTTCTTCGGATTGTCGGTTTCCACGCTGACCGAGAAGACTTGCGAGTTGGTCTGCGTCTTGATCGTGATCGCGTCTGACAGCTGGCTGGTCGTCATGCTGTAGCCTTGACCGGTGTGTTCAACCTTAGCTGGCTTGGCCGCGCTGACCAGCCGCTTGGTCCCATCAGCCAGCGTCTTGTACTTGGCTGGCTGGGCCTTGCGAACGACCTTGACTGGGTTGGCCAGTTCTTTTTTGGTTTCTTTTAGAATTACTGGACTGGTAATGATGTCCTTGTAGGTATTGATGACCTGAATATCGGCCTGTTGGTTGTTGTAGGCCTGACCATTGGCATTGTTTTCGTTTTTTTGGTTAACCAATAATTGCGTGGTTGCCGTGTATTTCGGCGTCATAATGAATTTAGAAACGATAAAGCCGGCCAATGCCAGGGCAATCGTACAGGTAATCAAAAACTTCAGATGTTTACGGCACAGATTAAACAGGCGACGCAAATCGATCGTGTTGTTGCTGCTGTTTTCCAATGTTTTCCTCCTTTAATCAGTCACGCTGACGTGTTTAAGCTGCAAGGCATCACGAATCTCATCGGACACGCGCTGCATCTCGCTGGTTGGCACGACTTCAAACGACTCGCCGCCTTCACTGTCGCCATGGCCCTGCGCGTGATCAGAAACCACTTTGCCATTGGCCTTGCGATACTTCATGGCTAAAGTCGTCATGTCGCTGAACGTCAGATTGGTCTTGGACTGATCAGCAATCGAATTCAAGAATTTTTGGTTAAGCACTGACTTATATGAAGCAGCTTCTTTCATTAAAGCGGTAATGACCAGGCGCTGCCGTTCTTGCCGGCCATAGTCGCCTTGTGGATCGTCATAGCGCATTCGACTAAAGGCCAGGGCTTGGTCGCCATTCATGTGGTACGTCTTACCTTTTTTAAAGCTGTAGCCTTCATAGTCAAACGTCAAAGGCGAAGTCACGCTGACGCCGCCGACCTGATTGATGGCTTTTTCCAGCCCGCCCATGTTGACCATTACATAGTAGTCAATTGGCACGTTAAAGTATTTTTGAATAGTATTGATGGTTTCTTTAACCCCACCATATGTATAGGCCGCGTTGATCTTAGCCGGTGAATATTCGGCATATCCTGGCAGATTAACCTTCATGTCCCGCGGCAGGCTGACAATCGTGGTCGTCTTTTTTTGCGGATTAAGCGTCATCATCATGATCGTATCCGTCCGGCCTTTATAGCTGCGGCCCAGCGCCCCTGTATCAGTCCCCAAAAGCAGAATGTTGATCGGCTTGCCCTGCTTGAGGACCTTGTCAGCATTCCGGTATGTCTTGGCGCCTGATTCGCTGTACATATTATTAGTAGCAACATGGACGTTTCGCCAGGCAACCCCCGCGAAAATCAAGGCGAGAATCACCAAAAGTCCAATAAATGACCACAAAATCTTCAAACCTAATCGTTTCCGACGATGGTGATGATGATGGTGGTGATGGTGCGAATGGTGCACCGGTTGATTTTGATTCGATTCTTCATTCATATTTACATAGTCCCATTTTTTAAAAAAATTTTACATCTACATACCTTAAAATTATCTATGCATAAGCCAAAAAAATCAAGGCGTCAAGCCCCATCTGCCATGTCGCACTAGGGTTTAACGCCTTGTTTGTTAAAAGATTAATTTATTGTTTTATGTGCACAGTTACGGAATGTTACGTTTGTTAACGCTATATATTTATATTTTATAAATAATTTAATAGAATAAAATTCGTTAATAAAAATTTTATTGTTTATTGGCCGATACCGCGCACAGTCAAATCTTTATCAATGGTCTGGTCGCCATTATGAGCGGTAACGTGGTATTTGCCTGGCTTTTTAAAGTTATAGGTTTGATCAGCTCCCTGCGCGTTGCCGTTCAAAGTCGTCACGACGTTGTTATTGCTGTCTTTGATCTCAAACTGCGTGTTGGCTGGCGCCTTAAAGCTGACGGTCGCATCCCCGGTCTTATTTAAGGAAACGTCAGTCGGAAAATCGACCTGCAGCTGACTGCTGGATGAAGAACTTGTCGATGAGGATGAAGAACTCGCTGATGATGAGCTGGCTGACTGCGAGCTGCTGGATGCGGCCGCGGCTGACTCTGAGCTGGACTGTGCCTTGCTGACCTTAGTGGCATGTTCATTAGCAGGATGATGTTCAGCCGGCTCACTGGTTTTATCTCCCGGCACGGCAAATGCGCCCACCAGACCGATCACAAACAAAACGATCAAGCCCCAGTTCATGACTACCTGTCTTTTGCCGATTGGTGCCTGGGCATTCTTTTTGAGCCGCTGTGTCTGATAGATCCAGACGCCGACAAAACAAACGGCTGCTAAAATCATCAACAAAATGAACAGTTTCTTCATTATATAACTCATCCTTTTTCGAAGTTTGGCTAACTGTTATCTTAACACATTTAGCCAACTAGCCAATCAAACAATCATCAAATGACGTTTCAGAACGCAAAAAAGCGCTGCTCGCTTTTAAGCAGCGCTTTTGAATTCAGGCTTAGCCATTATTTGTAGTTAGGAGCAGCCTTGGTAATTTGAACGTCGTGTGGGTGTGATTCACGCAGACCAGCGTTCGTGATCTGAACGAATTGAGCGTTGTCGATCAAGGTTGGAATGTCCTTGGCGCCAACGTAGCCCATCCCGGAGCGCAGACCACCGACCATTTGGAAGATCACGTCAGCCACGTCGCCCTTGTATTCAACCCGAGCTTCGATACCTTCTGGAACCAGCTTGTTGGCTTCGTTGACCCCACCTTGGAAGTAACGGTCAGAAGAACCATGCGATTGAGCCATGGCTGCCACGGAACCCATGCCACGGTAGCCCTTGTACTTCTTGCCGTTTTCTTCAAAGACTTCGCCAGGGGCTTCCGTCGTACCGGCAAACATGCTGCCCAGCATTACGGCGTTCCCACCAGCAGCCAGGGCCTTAACGATGTCGCCAGAGTACTTGATCCCACCGTCAGCAATGATGGCCTTGCCGTATTCATGAGCCACGGAAGCAGCATCGTAAATTGCCGTAATCTGTGGGACACCAACACCGGCAACCACCCGCGTCGTACAAATCGAGCCAGGGCCGATGCCGACTTTAACCACGTCAACACCAGCGTCAAACAGCGCCTTGGTACCTTCACCAGTGGCTACGTTACCAGCAATCAGCGTAACTTCTGGGAAATGTTCGCGAATTTCGGCAATCTTGCGCAGCACCCCAGCCGAGTGACCATGGGCCGTGTCGATTACGATCGCGTCAACGCCGGCCTTCAGCAGAGCTTCAGCGCGTTGGAACGTGTCGGACGTAACCCCAACGGCAGCCGCAACCAGCAGATGACCGTTTTCATCAACGGCAGCGCGGTTGAAGTTTGAGTTGGCAGGCAGTTCAACGCCTTTAACCGTGGCTACTTCGCCGGCTTGAGCATCGATGGACATGTTCTTGTGAACGACCCCCATCCCGCCTTGCAAGGCCATCGCAATTGCCATTGAGCTTTCAGTAACGGTATCCATCCCGGCACTGATAAATGGCACGTTCAGTTTAATATTCTTTGCCAGCTGCGTACTCAAATCGACTTCATTTGGCAAGACATGACTTTCCGCTGGAATCAGCAGCACATCATCAAACGTTAAGCCTTTCTTGGCAAACTTAGTATCCCAATTCGACATCAATCTGCACTTCCTTCTTTAAATATTAGCTACTACCTTACTAGGTTTTTGGCGATTGGTCAACGAATAATCGTGATTCTAACATAATTCTAATAATATTTTTCGGATTGTTCGGTTTTAACTCCTTTTAACCATCATTTTAGGACCAAATACCAAATCTGTCGGGGGTAGATTCTGACGATTTGTAAAAAAGCACCGCGTTTCACGTGGAACCGCGATGCTGATTTTTATTGCCGCTGCTGACGGCGTGGCGAAAAGGCGCTGGTAATGTGGTAGCGTCCCCGCAGCCAGATGTCGAGCGCAAAGGCTGCCACCCCTAAAATCAGGTAGAACCATTGATTCAAACGTGGGTTGACGCTGTTTGGCATCATGGCCGTCAGAATGTAGATCAAAATCCACATTACCAGACCACTGATCACCGTAACGATCCGTGCCCATAATGGCCGCTTGACGTACTTGCCGGTTTCTTCGTTCTTAACTGGCAGCATGTACTTGGCAATCCAGCCAAACAGAATCCCACCAGTAATGGCAACGATGATGATTGAGGTGATCCCCATATTGCCGTTGTGCGCAACCTTCATTGATTGTGGGGAGATCCAGTCCATCAGCCCAAACATAAAGGTAAAGATGGCAAAGAACATGATCCCGTTATCCAGTGCCATCAATTTTAATGAGCTCTGCGTCTGAGATTGTTCGGTTGGTTCAGGGTGCAGCAGAGCGTGGGCCCGCTGTGTTGGCGTGCCAAACAGGCCGCGCGCCGTTTGACCAGTCTTTTGGCCTTCCTGCAGCGCTTTGAGCGTTTCTTCAAGCATGGCTGGCTTTTTAGCTGGGTCAGCGCCCTGTGCGTCCAGCTGCTTGTTTAATTGGAACATGAATTCTTCGTTTTTACGCGTCAGTCCCTGCTTGCCAAAAGCTCGCGCCGTTTCTTGACGCTGGTCTTTGGCGTATTCTTTTTGTCGCTGGCCGGCAGCGGCATTGCGTGGTTGTTGTTCTTTTGATTCAGCCAAGATGTTCTTCCTCTCTATTTAATTGTTTCAATGATTAGACGTTGAAGCGGAACTCAACGATGTCGCCGTCCTGCATTACGTATTCCTTACCTTCCAGCCGCAGCTTGCCGGCTTCCTTAACGGCCTGGGCACTGCCCAATTCGTCAAGATCCGCGAAGCTCATAACCTCAGCTCGGATAAAGCCGCGTTCAAAGTCAGAGTGGATGATGCCGGCTGCCTGTGGTGCCTTAGTGCCTTTCTTAAAGGTCCAGGCCCGCGTTTCTGGTCCGCCCGCCGTGAAGAAGGTTTCCAGGCCCAGCAGTTTGTAGGCTGCCCGAATCAGCCGGTTCAGGCCGGGTTCTTCAACGCCTTCCATTTCCAGGAAGTCAGCCTTTTCTTCTTCATCCATTTCGGCAATCTGTTCTTCAGCCGCTGCCGCTACGCCAATGACCTCGCCATCGCCCTTAACGTGTTCTTTGATGGCATCCATGTATTTGTTGGCATCTGGATCGGCCATGTCTTCTTCAGCGATGTTGGCAACGTACAGGACCGGCTTGCTCGTCAGCAGGAATAGACCCTTGACGATTTTTTGTTCTTGGTCGTTGAATTCGATGGAGCGCACGCTTTGACCATTTTCCAAAACCGGCTTGATCTTGTTTAAGACTTCCAGTTCAGCCAGGGCTTCTTTGTCGCGACCCTTAGCTGCCCGTTGAACCTTGGCCAGGCGCTTGTTAACGGCATCCAGATCGGCCATTACCAGTTCCAGGTTGATCGTGTCAATGTCTTCGATGGGGTCAACCTTGCCAGAAACACTGGTGATGTCCGTGTCGTCAAATGCCCGTACGACATGCACGATGGCGTCAGTCTGGCGAATGTTTTCCAGGAATTGGTTCCCCAGACCTTCACCTTTTGAGGCCCCCTTGACGATCCCGGCAATGTCGGTGAACTCAAACGTGGTTGGCACGATCTTTTTGGCGGGAATCAGTTCTTGAATTCGTTCCAGGCGCTTGTCTGGCACTTCCACCATCCCCACGTTGGGTTCAATCGTGGCAAATGGGTAGTTGGCCATTTCAGCACCAGCCTTGGTAATAGCGTTAAACAGCGTGGACTTGCCGACGTTTGGCAGTCCCACGATACCTGCAGTTAAAGACATGAAATAATTGCTCCTTTTTTAATTAGTCTGCTTCGTTTTCGGCATGTTCCAGCACCTTTTTGAGATGCTTTTCAAAGTTTTGCCGCGACATCATCACGATATGACCGCAGCCCGTGCACTGCAGCTTGACGTCGATCCCCGTTCGGATGATCTGCCAGCGGTTGGTGCCGCATGGGTGCTGCTTTTTCATCTGCACAATGTCGTTTAGTTCATAGGTTTTCATCGCAACTGCTCCTCTCTAATCGAACTTGACTCCCAAAAGATCCAAAATCCGCGTCAGGTCATCATCCGAGGTATACGGGATCTCGACCTTGCCGCCCCGTTTGCCCGCCGTCATCACGACCTTGGTGCCAAACCGGCTCTGCAGCTGTTCTTCGGCTTCACGAACATAGGCCGGCTTTTTGGCAGCCGCCTTTTTCTTCGCAGGTTTAGCAGGCTTGACAGTTTGATTTTGTTCGGCCACCAGCTGTTCAAGCTGCCGCACGGTCAGATTTTCCTTAACCGCGCGCTGAGCCAGCTTAACTAAAGCCTGTTCATCTTTTAGCCCTAATAGCGTCCGAGCCTGCCCCATTGATAAGCGGTGGTCCTCCAGCATGTCCTTGACCGGCTGTGGCAGTCCCAGCAGCCGCAGATAGTTGGCAATGTAAGGCCGGCTCTTGCCCAGCTTTTCAGCGACCTGGGCCTGAGTCAGCTGCAGGCGGTCCATCAGTGATTGATAAGCCTGTGCTTCTTCCAGCGGCGTCAGATCCTCGCGCTGCAGGTTTTCTAAGACGGCAACCTCCATCATCTGCGAGTCGCTCATCGTCCGTACGATCGCGGGAATCGTTGTTTTGCCAGCCAGCTTGGAAGCCCGGAAGCGTCGTTCGCCAGCAATGATCTCATAACGATTCAGATCTGGATCCGGCTGCCGCAGAATGATCGGCTGAAAGACGCCTGATTCTTTGATCGAAGCCGCTAATTCCTGCAGAGCCGCTTCGTCAAAAGTACGCCGCGGCTGGTATGGATTGGGCCGAATCGCCGTTAGTTCAATTTCTTCTACGCTTTGCTCGTGGTCTTGCTTGGCATCATTATCGCCAAACAGCGCCGCGAGACTAAAGCCACGTTTTTTTGCCATGTTTCGCCAGTCCTTCCTTTAGTGCTTCGGAATGCGAATGGTAATCTCATATGAATCGGCCGTGTCTTTTTCACTGACCTTGGCTGCCACGCCGCTGTCCTTGACCATCTTAATGGAGTGCTTGATCGTGTTGACGGCAATCCGCGGGTCACTGACCTTGATTGATTTGGGCTGCTTTTTCTTAGCCCGTTTCTGCTTAGCAGGCTTTTTGGCAGCTGGTTCAGCAGCGGCATCATTTTCGGTTGCTGGGCTTGACGGGGCCGCCGCATCGCTTTGACTGGCAGCGGTTTTTTCCTGAGCAGCCTGTTGCGCGGCCTTTTCCGCACTGGTTGGCTTGCCCAGCATTTGTGCCACGGCATCTTCAGTCTGGCGAACGTTCCAATGCTGGTTGACGATCTCCATTAAAAGCGTGCGCTGCTGATCCTCATCCAGACTCAGCAGGGCCCGGCCATGACGCTCGGTAATCCGGCCATCCAAAATCGCGTTTTGAACGGGCTTGATCAGTTTCAAGAGCCGCAGCTTATTGGCAACGAACGACTGGCTCTTGCCCATTCCCTTAGCCAGCGTTGCCTGGGTCAGATGGTTGAATTCCATCAACTGCTTGTAGGCCTGCGCTTCTTCAACCGGACTCAGCTGGGCGCGTTGCAGATTTTCGATCAGTGCTAATGAAGCTGATTCCGCGTCAGTCATCTTTTCAACGATCGCCGGAATCTTTTCCCATTGCAGCAGCTTAACGGCCCTAAACCGCCGCTCACCAGCAATGATCTCGTATTCGTCTGGTCGAAATTCCCGCACAACGATTGGCTGCAGCAGACCATGCTCGCTGATCGTCTGGGCCAGCTCTTGAATCTCGGTTTGGTCAAAAACCTTCCGCGGCTGGTATTGGTTGGGCACGATGGCGGCAACCGGAATCTCAACGACTTGATTTTTGGTTTCGCTGGCGGTTCCCTGGTGCTTGCCAAGGCCAAACAGTGAAAATGCCATGTCTCAATCCTCTTTTCTACTCAATTGGCTGCTTGTTGGGCAGTCCTGGCCGCCGAGGGTATTTTTTCGGCGTGGCGGCAACTTTTTCAATTACGATCAGATTGCGTTCCTCATCCGTACCGGGCAGGGTCAGCTTAGTGGTGTGCTCAACCTGGCCGCCCAGTACCTTGACCGCCTTGCCGCCTTTTTGCAGCTCGTCTTTAGCGGCACTGGCCTTATATGCGATAAACTCGCCGCCGACCTTAGCCGCTGGCAGACAAAGCTCGCTTAAAACTGCCAGTCGCGCCACTGCCCGCGCCGTGACCACGTCAAAGCTTTCGCGGTAGGGACTCTTTTTGGCACTGAAAGTCTCAGCGCGATCATGAATCAGATTGACGTCAGTTAGGCCCAGCTTGGCAACCAGATCAGCCAAAAACTTGATCCGCTTGTTCAGTGAATCCACGATCGTAATCTTGAGCTGTGGAAAGGCAATCTTCAGCGGCAGCGAAGGGAAACCAGCGCCCGCGCCAATATCGCAAAGCGTCAGGGCTTCAGTCTGTAGACGAGGTTCGGCCAGCGCTCCCGTCAACGAGTCATAAAAATGCTTGAGATAAACTTCTTTTTGATCCGTAATGGCCGTCAGATTAACATGTTCGTTGGTGGCCACCAGATCTTCATAATAAATCGCAAATTGGGTCATCTGCTGATCAGTCAGTTCAATGCCGTGATCCTGCAGTGCCCGTCGAAATTCTTCCGGTGTCATAAGTCCTCCTTTGTGAAACAGGAAGATGTTTCACATACTCCATTACTTTACCCCAAAAAAGCCGTTGTTTCAAGCAATCCAACGATTTACAGCGGATTTTTAGATGCCGTCGCAACAGCTCGCTAAACCCGTTGTCAGCCCCACGTCTAACAACGAGAGCAAACCATTTTCCGTGCCTGGTCAAGCTACGCAAAAAGCCGGTTGAAACGCGCTTGGCGAATCAATCGGCTTTTTGTCTGAAACCTGGGCAGCCAGCTTCCAGATGATTATTTGGTTTTAGCGCATCTTGCTGACTTCTTCAACAAACCACTTGTTAAAGGCTTCAGCGTCGATGTCAACACATACCTTGGCGTTGGTCTTGCCATCGTGATAGGCACCGCGAATGTCGCCGACCATGGCACCAATTGCTGGACCATCAGTTTGAATGTCGATCCAGACATCCTTAGTCGTAAATGCTTCAGGGTGCAGCAGGTAGAAGATCGTGTTGACGTCGTGCATTGGGTGACCGCCAGTTTCAGCACTGACGTCGTTGTAGTGGCTGATCAGACCATAAAGCATCTTACCAGTCTCATTCATGTCCTTGATTGCGTTCAGGCTGTCCTGCGTCAGCAAGGCCTTCAGCGTAACGTCCAGACCAACCGTTACGATTGGCACACCAGACTTGTACATGATTTCAGCCGCGTGAGGATCAGTGAAGACGTTGAATTCAGCAACACTGGTCATGTTACCGCCAGTCAGGGAACCGCCCATGGCAACGATTTGCTTGATGTGGCTCTTAACTTCTGGGAATTCCTTGAACAGCAGCGCAATGTTGGTGTAGGAACCAGTTGGCACCAGCGTGATTTCGTCTTCAGCCATGATGGCATCGCGCAGAGCTTGAACGGCACTCTTTTCAATTGGCGCACCGTAGTCATTGCCAAAGTCGTAGCCTTCCATCCCAGAAGCACCGTGGATCCGAGCTGCATCTTCAAATGGCTTGATCAAAGGTTCCTTGGCGCCTTCTGCAACTGGAATCTCGTCACGCTTGCCAAAGAAGTTAACGATCTTCAGTGCGTTGGCCGTCGTCTTGTCAACCGAAACGTTACCAGCAACCGCCGTGATCAGCTTCAAGTCGATTTCAGGGTTGTTGATTGCCATCGTCAAAGCAGCTGCGTCATCAATACCAGGATCAGTGTCCATAATAATCTTAGTCGTCATCATGAATTCCTCCTCAAAATTACAATCAAGCGTCAGTAAGCGCTTTTACTTTTCTAGGAAACAAAAGGGCCAACCGGAATGGACGGCCAGCCCCTTTTGACTGGCAAAACGCGTTAAGCGTAAGCAGTCGTAGATCTTACCAAACGAACAGACCAACAAAGGCTGCAGACAGCAGTGATACCAAGATACCAGACAGCAGCAGGTAGCCAATGTTTTGAGCAATGTAGTCGTTGGTTTCCTTGTCGGCGATACCCTTGAAACAACCAATGATCATACCAAGCGTACCGAAGTTGGCAAAGGAAGTAACGAACGTGGTCAGAACGGCTTGCAGGTGGTGTGGGTAAGAAGCAATCTTGCCCGTAACTTCACCCATAACAACGAATTCGTTCGTAACCAGCTTCATACCCATGTCTTGTGACAGCATCCATGCTTGGTGAACAGGCAGACCCAGCAGCCAAGCAAATGGGAACATGATCACACCCAGGATGCTTTCCAAAGACAATTGCTTCCAGAACAGAGCCAGGATGGCGTCGATCAAAGCAGCCAGAGCAACGAAGGCAACAACGTTAGCAATGATGATCAGGATCAGCTTACCGGCACCCAGGATGGAGTCGCCCAGGAAGCTGAAGAATGGTTCCTTCTTACCGTTGTCAGAGTTACCAATCTTTTCAATCGTGTCTTCAGATTCATCAACCGTAACTGGGTTCAGCAGGCTGGTAGCAATCAGTGAGTTAACGATGTTGATTGGAACGGCAGTCAGGATAAATTGACCAGGCATCATTTGGATGTAGGCACCCAGGATCGAAGCAGTAACACAGCTCATGGACATCATGGCGATGGTCAGGTTACGAGCCTTGGTCAGCTTACGGATTTGCATACCGGAAACGGCCAGAACTTCCGTGTTACCCAGGAACATCATTTCAACGGCAAAGAACGATTCGAACTTTGGTTGACCCGTGATGAATGACAGGCCTTTACCGATCCACTTGATGATCCATGGCAAGAAGCCGATGTAAGTCAAGATGTCGAACAGTGGAACGATCATCAGGATTGGCATCAATGCAGAACAGATGAAGTTCAGGTTCTTAACATTGTACCAACCACCCAGGGCAAAGACAGTACCCTTAGCAGAAATGTTGACGACCCAAGCAAAACCGTCGGCAGCAGCCTTAACGCCGGCACGACCAGCAGCTGAACCAGTCAGGAACCAGGCCAGGACCAGGTTCAATACAATCATGATAGCAATTGCTTTCCAGTTGATCGCTTTTTTGTCCTTAGAGAACAGAAAACCGATACCCAAGAAGACAAGCAACCCAAGAATGTTAATTGCAAGATACATGGATATAACACCTTTCTTAAAAACTGAATCTAACTTTTTCTCAATCGCAATTTCTCAGTATCTCAGAATAGCGGAATAATTGCAGTCGAACTGAGAAAATCTTGCGTGCCATAATAATATACCCATCTTTTGTAAAACTGTAAACCGCATACATTTATCAACTTTGTGAAACTATGAAACCGTTATCAGTATTGTTCGGAAGTAAACCGTTTTAAATCAAGGCAGAAGTTTAAAAAATGTTAAAGAAGTGTGATTTAAATTTCACAAACTTTTTTCTGATTTCTTTGGTAAAACGTTTAAAACTTCATATGTTTTTTTATAGACCATTTGACAATACAAAATAAAAGCGAGACTGTAACCACTTACAATTAAGTAGCAATCAGCCCCGCTGCCCCTGCCAAGGATCTTTAGTATACCACATTGAAATCGCTTTGTTTTTCAAAACAGCGGCAATTAGTGAAAAATGCAATCGTTTGAAATTGAACAAAGTCGTTAATCAGTCGTATTGATGTAAAGCTGTCGAGAGTCGTTTCAGCCCCTCTTTTAACGTAGCTTGCGGCGCGCAGTACCCCAATCTGACGTGGCCTGGCGTATCAAACGCATCCCCCGGCACCAGCAAAACGCCCTGGTCAGCCAGCAGCTGCTCGCAGAACTGGTGAATGTCAACCGGTACGTCCAGCTTGGGAAATGAGGTTGAGACGGCTTGCGGCATGACCACGCTGGCCCGCTCCTCATTGGCAATCCATTCTTGATAGATCCGCAGATTGCTCATGACCAGCTTTCGATTGCGCGCCAGGACCTGTTTTTTATGACGCAGGACATAGGTAGCCATTAGATCGTTAAAGACCCCGCCGCAGATCATCGTATAGTCGCGACACTTGCGGAAACGCTCGGTCAATTCAGCATTAGCCGCCGTCCAGCCGATCCGGATGCCGGGAACCGAATAAGTCTTGGAAAGCGAGTTGGTAGCAATCCCCTTGTCGTACAGATCCACAATTGAAACGAACTTTTCTGGCTGATCTAATGGCAGATAGACCTCATCAACCAAGATATAGGCGCCAACCTGAGCTGCGAAGTCAACGACCTGCTGCAGAAATTCCCGATCCAGGACAGTTCCCGTCGGATTGTTGGCATTATTGAGACAGATCAGCTTGGTATCAGGACGCATCAGCTGCTTTAGCTCCGTGATATCGGGGTACCAATCAGCAGACTCATGAATATGCCAGTAGTCAACCACAGCCCCCAACGATTTTGGAATGTCATAGAGCTGCTGATAGGAAGGATATTCAGCAATCACATGGTCGCCAGGGTTCACCAAACTATAGAGCGCCAGGAGATTTGCTCCCGTCGCGCCATTGGTCTGCAGGATGTTGTGCGGATCTACGTGGCGATAAAGCTTGGCAACTTCGGTCTTAAAGCTGGGGGAGCCTTCAATCCAGCCGTAGTTCATCTTTTGGGCATTGAGCATCTCGTAAAACTCCGCGCCATGATGACCATCCAGATTCATCAGCTCATCCATCGTCAATGAGGCGATCGTGCTTTGCGAAATATCGTAGCGGGCGCTTTTTTCCCACTTGTTCAACCAGGCTTCCACGCCAAATGGAGCAATCTCAACCATAACTTTTCCTCCTATTCGATCGGAATCGTACCATTCAAAATCAAAACCAGCGAAACAACGGCTAATATACTGATCAAGCCCATCGTCAGCCATTCGTTTTTGGCAAGTCTCAGCTTTCGCGTGCGCCGAGCCTGCCAATAAATCAGAAAGCCGGGCAGCAGACTCAGTGATAAGATCATCACCTGCCGCCAGCCAGCCAACGCCATCGACAACAGCTCAAAAATTGTCAGCAGGATGCCAATCGCCAATTGACCATAAGCGCGCTGCTGCCAGCCATCTTTAATCTGCGCCAGTCCGACAAAAAAATAGACGATCAGTCCCGCGGCCGTCCCCAGCGTGTAGGCAAAGCGATAAGCATAGGTCGTAAACAGCAGCGAGCACAGAAACAGGCACTGAACAATCGCCGTTACCCAAAGCGCAGTCGTCGGGGCATGATGCGAGTTGAGCCTGCCAAACGAACGCGGCAGCACCTGGTCTTTGGTCATCATCAAAAATGCCTCTGCCGGCAGCATTGTCCACGAAAGCCAAGCCACCAGCACTGAAATGAGCAAGCCCAGACTGATCAGAGCCGCGCCCCAGGGTCCAACCAGCCGGCTTAGAATCGTCCCCATTGCCGGTTGCGCTGCCCCAGCCAACTGCGCGCGCGTCATTACGCCATAAGGAAGCAGCGAGATCAGCAGGTAGACGACCAGCAGAATCAGCCAGCCGCCAAATGAAGCCATGACGGCATCCCGCTGACGCTTAGCCCGGTGCGCCATGACTGAGGCACTTTCCACACCCATAAACAGCCACATCATCACCATAATCGAGTTCTTGACCTGGTCGGCAACTGCCAAAACCGGACGCGAAGACTGCGCAGCCGAGCCCCAGAAGTTATTGACAAATGTCGACCAATGAAACGCCAATGCTGCTACGATGGTGAAGATCAGCAATGGTACGAGTTTGGCAATCGTGCCGATCAAATTAAGCAGCGCGGTAGCCTCAACGCCATAGCTGACGATCACGGTAAATCCAATCGTCAAAAGCATGGCCAGCAGAATCGACGGCAGGTTCTGACCACCTTGAAAGAGCGGCCAAAACGTTCCCAGCGCGCTCATCGCAATCGTGGCAAAGGCGAGGTTACCCAGCCATGAAGCCAGCCAGTATGCCCAACCGGAAATAAACTCGCCCAGCGGCCCAAACGAAAGCCCCGCGTACGCAAAAATTCCGGCGTCCTGCTTGGGATAGCGCAGCAAGAGATGATTCAGCGCGGCAATCAGGCACCACACGCCCAGGCCGACGATCAGCCAGCCCAGGATTGCCGGTCCCGGTGCCGCCGCGTTGGCCAGATCACTGTTGACGCCAAAGATTCCCGAGCCAATCGTCGCACCCACGATCAAAGCCGTCAGTTCATACTTGCCGATTTTACTTGAATCAGCCATCGCGGACCTCCTTTCACGCTGCTTTTATACATCCAGCCGCCGCGACACTATCTTCGCACTGCTTTTGCGTATCAGCCGCGACCCCCCTGCTTTTGTGCATCAGCCACCGCGGTCTCATCTTCGCACTGCTTTTGTGCATCCAGCTGCCACGGTCCCATCTTCGCACTGCTTTTGTGTATCAGCTGCCGCGACACTGACTTCACCCTGCTTTTGCGTATCGGCCACTGCGGTCTCATCTTCGCACTGCTTTTGCGTATCAGCCGCCGCGGTCTCATCTTCGCACTGCTTTTGCGTATCCAGCCGCCGCGGCACTATCTTCGCACTGCTTTTGCGTATCAGCCGCCGCGGTCTCATCTTCGCACTGCTTTTGTGTATCAGCCGCCGCGGCCTCATCTTCGCACTGCTTTTGCGTATCAGCCACCGCGACACTATCTTTGCACTGCTTTTGTGTATCAGCCGCCGCGGTCTCATCTTCGCACTGCTTTTGTGCATCCAGCCGCCGCGGTCTCATCTTCGCACTGCTTTTCCATGACTTTTAGCATTACGCACCATAAAAGCGGCCTGTTGCTGTTGCTGTTGCTGTTGCTGTTGCTGTTGCTGTCAGTTTACCGGCTTTGGCAGCGGATTTCAAACGCTTTCTCCAGTCTGATGATATCGTGTTTTTTATACAGCATCGAGATTAGTAATGTTCGTTTGACCGGATTGGGAATTACCTAATCATTTCCGAAAGCACAGACCCACTTGATCAAGATTGGGCCGAGCATTCATTCAGATTTGGGCAGTTTCAGCGACATGTTCATTCGATTCTGACCAGCTTTAGAGAGCACGGTGCTAATTGGCGGGGATTCGGCAGTTTTGGCAGGCATTTGGCGGCAGCTTTGTGAAGGAAATTAGGCAATGATCAGCTCGCGGCCCCGAAATTACCTACTTTCCGCTGATTTCTTGCCAAAAGTAGGTAGCTGTATATTAGTTCAGCTTGACTTTACCTACTTTTGACGACTTTTCTTAAAATCGTAGGTAAAAATGTATATTTATGGGCTGATTGGGTTAGACCGACTTTGTGAATTACCTACTATTATTGGATTTTCGGCTAATAGTAGGTAATGTTAGGGGGCCCTAACTCAATATACATTAATTTTTACCTACTATACATCGCTTTTTTGAAAAAAGTAGGTAATCAGTTTTTGGCATCGAGCATTATGCAGGATTTTTTGCATAATTTGCGTTCATGACGTTGGATGGCGGCTTTTACGACCAGCAAATGACCAAACGTGCAAAGATATTGATTCTGGTCAGCCACGGATTCTGCTACATCACCCCAATTAATGCTAACGCTAAATCATTCACCCACAGCCATGCCAGTTTGCAAGTTTCAATGTCGATAAATCGTCCTCGCTGCTCGAATGCATAGAGATCTTTGGAGTCGCAACGTCAGTATCCGTTCCCTGTCCAAATGTTCGATAACTTCCGCGGCTATGACTTCTATATCAGCTCTTGGCTCGATTGTTTGAAAACTTCCGCGGCTATGCCTTCTATATCAACTGTCGGCCTGGCTTGCTCAACGACTGACGCGACTGCTCACCGGTTGCGGCATCTGGTTTGATAATCTCTCAAGCCGCCTGCATAGCTGTCTGTCACGACGCACTGCCTAAACTGTTGCCTGGCTTGCTCAACGACTTCCGCGACTGCTCACCGGTTGCGGCATCTGGTTTGATAATTTCCAGAGTTGCCCAACCACTCGCTCATCTGCTGTATTTGACAATCTCCAAAACCACTCGAACGGTTGGACGACTGCCATGCCTAGACTCCAGCAATAACATACCGGCATCGGTCAGCATGTTAACGATGTCTTCCTGGATGCCTGTCATGCCCCAACTCTGGCAATAACCCCCGATCAATCCGGGCACTGGTCTTGAACGCCATACTAAAACGCACAAAACAAAAGACCCGGTGAATATTCACCAGGCCTTGGGGGAAGAAGCGCTTGCCGTTGCCATACTTAATATCAAAACTCGATTATTTACCTTGCTTACTTAATCTGGTCTCTTTATGCCAAGAGATCTCATGCAACTTCGATTGTCGACGTTCTCAAATAAGGTTGTACATTAGATACGGCCACTAATTTAGTTTAGTTAACAAGCTTTCTTCAGGAAATTCAATTTATTGTGTGATGTGGGGTGTGTTATGCTGCCATCGCCCTGATTGAAGGCGATTGCTGGATACTTTTACATTTGCAACGGATGAGGTTTCTTCCATGCTTTTATTATAAAATTCCCGCATTTAAAAGTCAACTCAAACCGCGCCGTTAAGCCAATGGAAGCGCTGTCTTAATTATACGATTATCCAATTTTTTTCGTCTAAATTAAATGATCTAAACAGGCTTTTTAATTTGGTATAAAATCTTTTTAATCTTTGGCCTGCTTGCGCTTGTCAACGATCGTATAGCCGACAAACAGAGCAATAAACCAGACAAAGCTGATCAGCAGCGGCAAACGCGTTGACTTAACAAAGAACAGGATTACCAAAACGCCGATAAAGAAGATAATCGTCAGCCAGCTGGTAAATGGGAAGCCTGGCATGTTGAAGGCAGCCACGCCTTTTGGATGCTTTTTGCGGTAAACGATGTGGCACCACAAGATGATCAGCCAGACAAAGACAAAGTTGATCGTTGAGACCCCGGAAACAATATTAAAGATTCCGGCTGGCATGATGTAGTTCAAAATGACGACGATAAACAGAATCAATGACGAGAAGCGCAGGGCATTGTTCGGCACGGCCTGGTTGCTCAGCTTGGCAAACTTCTGCGGTGCGTTGTGACCTGTTGCCAGCGCGTACAGTGATCGACTGGTACTGAAAATTGAGCTGTTGGTTGCTGACATGGCAGCCGTCAAGACCACGAAGTTCAAAATTGCAGCGGCCCCCGGAATCCCCACGGCTTGGAACAGCTGAACAAATGGGCTGGAAGTCGTCTTGATCATGTTCCATGGGTAAACCGACATCATGGCAATCATCGAACCGATGTAAAAGAGCCCGATCCGAACTGGCAGCGAATTGATGGCCTTAGGAATGTCATTGTTGGGATCCTTGGTTTCACCAGCCGTCAGACCAACCATTTCAATTCCGACAAAGGCAAAGACAACCATTTGGAAACTCATCAAAAAGCCCAGGACGCCTTTCGGGAAGAAGCCGCCGTGCGACCACAGATTGCTAAATGAGGCTGGGTCAGAACCCTTGACTGGGAAGTGAACGAAGACCATTACCAAACCGATTACGATCAGAGCCAGAATTGCGATCACCTTGATCATCGCAAACCAGCTCTCCATTTCACCGAACAGCCCCACGTTGATCATGTTGACCAGCATCAATAAGACGATGATGACCAGCGGACCGATCCATTGCGGCAGATTAGGGAACCAGTAGCGCAGGTAGATCCCAGTTGCGGTCAGATCGGCCATTGCCAGACTCAGCCAGCAAGACCAGTAAGTCCAGCCGGCCACGAATTCCATGCGGTCGCCCAGGTATTCCTTGACCGAATCAATGAACGAGTGCTTGGTAGTATCAGCTAAAATCAGTTCACCCAAGGCCCGCATCATAAAGAAGCAGAAGATCCCCACGATCAGGTAAGATAAAATGATCGAAGGACCCGCAGCGTGAATGGCCGTCCCCGAACCTAAGAACAGCCCGGTCCCGATTGCCCCACCAATGGCAATCATCGTGATATGACGGCTTTTCAGCGCTCGCGATAGTTTTTGTTCTTGTTGTTCATCCATACTTTCTCTCCTGTAAAACTCTCAATGACAAACATTCCTGTACAGGAGGGTGGCAACACTGACGAAAATAAAAACGTCCCTGACACTAACTTGTGTCAGGGACGTTTTTCAACGCGGTTCCACCCATCTTGCAGACATCTTATATGCCCGCCGCTCTAGCAGTCGATAGAGGAACCACCCTTCATTTCAACGTTGATGCCATAAGATCGATCCCGTGCTTGCAGCTGGGCAGCGGGTCTCTGTAAATCGACCAATAATTAAAAGTTACTAATCATTATAACGATTTTATAACGTTTGTCAAACATTAAATCCAGAAATATCGAACGAACCCTTAAACGTTTAAGACTTTGTTAAGGAAATTCTGGGTATCTGGGTGCTGTGGATGGTCAAAGATCTGTTCTGGCGTACCATCTTCTCGGATCTTGCCGTCATGGAAGAATACCACGCGATCAGCCACCCGCTTGGCAAAGCCCATTTCGTGGGTAACGACGATCATGGTCATCCCTTCTTTGGCCAGGTCCTGCATAACGCCCAGCACGTCACCAACCATTTCAGGGTCAAGGGCACTGGTTGGTTCGTCAAACAGCATCACGTCCGGCTTCATGGCCAAGGCGCGGGCAATTGCCACCCGCTGCTTTTGCCCACCAGAAAGCGTTCGTGGGTTGACGTTGGCCTTTTCCTTTAAGCCAACGATATCCAAGTAATGCAGCGCGGCCTCTTGTGCTTCTTCCTTGCTCATCTTCTTCAGTTCCACGGGTGCCAGCGTGATGTTGTCAATTACCGACATGTTGGGGAACAGGTTGAAGTGTTGGAACACCATCCCAATGTTTTGACGCACCAGGTTGATGTCAGTCTTAGGGTCGGCAATGTCGTAGCCGTCAATGTAGATATGACCGCTGTTTGGCACTTCCAAGCGGTTCAGACAGCGCAGAAACGTACTCTTACCCGAACCAGAAGGCCCAATCATGCAGACAACCTCACTTGGCTTAACGGCAAGATCGATCCCTTTTAAGACCTCATTTTCGCCATAGCTCTTGTGAAGGTCCTTGACTTGTACCTTGTATTGCTTGTCCATGCTATGCCTCCATTCTCTTTTGAACGTAATTCGACAGCCAAGTCAGCAGCGTAATGATGATCATGTACATTACGGCGATGATCAGCCACATCTTGAATCCTTCCATATTCCGGGCAATGATGACGGTCCCGGTCTGCGTCAGTTCCATGACCCCAATTGCCGAAAGAATCGAGGTATCCTTCAGCGTAATGATCAATTGGTTAACCAGGGATGGCACCATGATCTTCAGTCCTTGTGGCGCGATAACCTTAACCAGTGCCTTGGAGTATGGCAGACCAAGACTGCGGGCAGCTTCCCACTGACCAACGTCAACGGCCTCAAAGCCACCACGTACGATTGCACCGACATAGGCCCCTTCATCAAGCATCAAAGTCAAAACCCCAGCCGTAAACAGCGGAATCTTTTGACCAGTCAGGTTTGGCAGCCCAATGTAGATGAAGAATGCCAAAACCATCATTGGAATCCCACGGAAAATGTAGATGATCGTGCTGGAAAGGCCCTTCCAGAACTTGCCTTCCGCGATGCCCATGACACCCAGTACCAGACCGAATGCCAACGCGCACAGCGAACCGATAATCGTCAGTTCAATCGTTTCCCAAAGACCAGTCAAGAGGGCCTTGCGGTTGTTCTTGATCAAGCCAAAGATCGTCCGGTCCTTGCTGCTTTCAGTCTTCGTACCGCTGCCCTTGGTGTACTTGTCGATCAGCTTTTGCATCCGGCCAGTCTTTTGCATCCACTTGATCCCATCGTTGATCTTAGCCTGCAGCTCTTTGTTTTGGCCCTTCTTAAAGCCGATTGCGATTGGCGTGGCGTTGATCTGCTTAGTAACGATCTTCAGCGGCATGCCATTACGGATCCCGTATTGCAGAACCGGACCGTCATCAAACGTCGCCGCCCCGTTGCCGCTCTTAACATCGTTCCACATTGCGTTAGAAGTCGTAAAGTACTTGATCTTAAAGCCGTACTTGTCCTTGATGGATTCAGCATACAAGGCACCGGCAGCCCCAGACTTAACGTCAACCGTCTTGCCTTTCAGCTGGCTCATCTTGGTGATCTTGCTGTTCTTGCCGACCGCCATTACGATCCCATCTTTGTAGTAGGAAGTTGAAAAGTCGATTGTTGCCTTTCGTTCATCGGTAACACTCATCCCACCCATACCGGCATCGATCTGACCAGACTGCATGGCCTGCAGAATGGCGTTAAAACTCATGATCTTGTATTGGTACTTAAAATGCTCGTGCTTAGCGATCATTCGAATCATTTCTGGTTCAATGCCGGGATTCTTGCCGGTATAAGTCCCTTGTTTGTTTTGAATTTCAAAGGGAGCAAAGGTGTCGACAACCCCGATCGTGTAGGTCTGTTCGGCATGCGCCACCTGCTTATTGACAAATAATCCAGCGAACGTTGTCATCAGCATTACCGCGCAGCTGATGATTGTGCGTTGCAACCATGACTTCTTCAAATTCCTCACTCCTTTTTACTTATTTTTTAACCGTTTATTAATATTCGCGTACTGAATACTTTATCACCTTTTTAATATAAAAAGAAATATAATCATCATAAAACCATGAACAATTAATATTATTAGGTCGTTGAAATTAATTAAATAAGGTAAAACTTTTGAAAAACTTAATTAATTAAATCTAAAATTCGCCTAACCAAATTTTCGGCAACTATTAACTTTTAATTTTGAAACCGCTGTCGATTTAACATTCTTAAGCGACTTGACTTTTTGCACAAAATTATGTTTAAATACCTCTAATTAAGACGCGTAGGAACCCAGTAGGCAGCGACTCCCTGTTCAAAGAAAACCGGCCCAGCTGAAAACCGGTACACAGTCGTTTGGCGAATTACAATCCTGCAGCAACGTCGCTGAACTGAAGTCAATGAGGTGCGTCATGCACGAAGATGGGTGGTACCACGAGCAATTCGTCCCAGAGCCGTTAAGCGGATCTGGGACGTTTTTCGTTCCTCATGGCATTTTTTGGAGGTATTTAAATGAATATTATTGATGAACTGACCTGGCGCGGGGCCGTTAATCAGGTGACTGACGAAGAAGGCCTGCGCGAACTGACGGAAAACGAAAAGATCGGCCTCTACTGCGGGACCGATCCGACTGGCGACAGCCTGCACATTGGCCATCTGATTCCATTTATGATGCTGAAGCGATTCCAGCTGGCCGGTCACCATCCCGTTATTATCATCGGGGGCGGGACCGGTGCAATTGGGGATCCATCCGGGCGCAAAACCGAACGGACCCTGCAGACGGAATCACAGCTGGAGCACAACGTTAAGGCCCTGACCAACCAGATGATCAAGCTGTTCGGGACGGAAAACTTCACCATCGTCAACAACTACGACTGGCTGTCCAAGCTGAGCATGATCGACTTTCTGCGCGACTACGGCAAGCTGTTCAGCGTAAACACGATGCTGAACAAAGAAGTCGTAGCCAGCCGTTTGGAAACCGGGATCTCATACACTGAGTTCACCTACCAGATCCTGCAGTCCATCGACTTTTTGCACCTCTACCGGCATAATGACGTTCACCTGCAGATCGGCGGGGCTGATCAATGGGGCAACATTACTTCCGGGATTGATCTGATTCATAAGATTGAAGGTCCCGATGCCAAAGCCTATGGTCTGACGATTCCGCTGATGCTCAAGGCAGACGGCACCAAGTTCGGCAAGACGGCAGGCGGCGCAGTCTGGCTGGATCCAGAAAAGACGACGCCATACGAGTTCTACCAATTCTGGATCAATCAAGATGACCGCGACGTCGTTAAATACCTGAAGTACTTCACTTTCCTGAGCAAGGAAGAAATCGACGCGCTGGCTGAAAAAGTCAAGACCGAACCATGGAAGCGCGAGGCCCAAAAGACGCTGGCACGTGAGGTTACCAAGTTCGTACACGGTGAAAAGGCCGTTGAAGAAGCCGAACGTATCACGGCAGCCCTGTTCTCCGGTGACGTGGCCCAACTGTCTGCCAGCGAGATCGAACAAGGCTTCAAGAACATGCCATCCGTTGAGGTTGCCAACCAAAAGCAGAACATTATCCTGTGGCTGGTTGACGACACCAAGATCGAGCCTTCCCGTCGTCAGGCCCGCGAAGACGTTAAGAACGGCGCCATCCGCATCAATGGCGAGCAGATCACGGACGAGAATGCCGAAATCGATCCAAGCACGCATTTTGACGGCAGGTTCGTAATCGTGCGCAAGGGTAAGAAGCGCTACTGGCTGGCACGGGTAAAGAAGTAATTGGAGAACCTGGGGCAGCAGTTCCCAGATTATGAATAAGACGCGCTGCTGCTAATATGGGTGAAGAAGTAGTTGACCCAGGCAGCTGATTTCGCGTTATAATATAGCTATCATGCACGGTGCGATAGTAGTCAGGCCAATGACAGAGAGATTCCAAATGCTGAGAGGGATCGCGGCTAAGCGAAATGGAGCGGTGCCGACAACTGAATCAAAAGCATTTAAGTGAGGGGCTTTCCCCTAAATTAGGTGGCACCGCGGCAAAGATCGTCCTATTCTCGTTTGGAGAGGACGGTCTTTTTTTAGGTGCTGAAAGGAGTTTTTCTTATGAAGTTTGATCCCAGCAAAAAAGTCGTTTTAACCGGTGACCGGCCAACCGGCAAGCTGCATATTGGTCATTACGTTGGTTCATTAAAAGAACGCGTGAAGATGCAAAACAGCGGCAAATACAACATGTTTATCATGATTGCCGACCAGCAGGCTTTGACCGACAACGCCCGCGACCCAGAAAAGATCCACAACAGTCTGATTCAAGTCGCCCTAGACTATCTGGCAGTCGGTCTGGATCCGGCCAAGTCAACGATGTACATCCAGTCGCAGATTCCCGCTTTATCTGAGCTCAACATGTACTATCTGAATCTGGTTACGGTATCGCGGCTGGAACGCAACCCAACCGTTAAAGCCGAGATTCAGCAAAAGAACTTTGACCGTTCGATTCCAGCCGGCTTTTTAACCTACCCTGTCAGCCAAACCGCCGACATCACGGCATTTAAAGGTGAACTGGTGCCGGTTGGCGATGACCAGGAGCCAATGATGGAACAGGCGCGGGAAATCGTGCGCTCGTTCAACAACATCTATGGCGACATTCTGGTTGAACCAAAGGGCGTCTTCCCACCAAAGGGCCAGGGTCGGATTCCGGGGCTGGACGGCAATGCCAAGATGAGCAAATCGCTGGGCAATGCCATCTACTTGAGCGATGATGAAAAGACGCTGCAAAAGAAGGTCATGTCCATGTACACCGACCCAACCCACATTCACGTTGAAGATCCTGGTCATATTGAAGGCAACGTGGTCTTTACCTACCTGGACATCTTCGACCCTGACAAAGAGCACGTGCAGGAATTAAAGGACCAATATCAAGCTGGCGGTCTGGGCGACGTTAAGATCAAGCGCTACCTGTTTGAAGTCTTGAACAACGAGCTTAAGCCAATTCGGGAACGCCGCGAAGAATTTGCCAAGGACATTCCGGCAGTTTACGACATGCTCAAGCAGGGCTGTGCCGATGCCAATGAGGTTGCCAACCAAACGCTGGCGGAAGTGCGGCATGCCATGGGGCTGGATTACTTTGCCTAATTGAATCAAAAAAGCTTTGCGCAACTCACGCAAAGCTTTTTTTAGTCTCTAGTGGCCCAGGGAAAGCAGCGTCATAAACGGCTGTTTGATCAGCCCCATCAAAACGTCGATTCCCAAAACGGCAATGACGATAATCACGGCTGCCAGGATCTTTTCAGCATGACTGAAGACGGTTTGACCATGCTGACGACGCGCGTACAGATACATCGGCATCCCCACCAGGTAGACGATGAATTCGGCCACCGTGTACTTTAAGCCCGCTGAAACGCCCATCAGCAGCGTGTAGACAAAGGCCAAGCCCGCGATGATCATGCCCCGCTTTGGATGATGCTTGCCGCTGTATTCATGATTCATGGCAATCTTAAACAGGTAGGCCTCAGCAACCAGATAAGGCGGAATCGTGGTCGCCGCGCTGATTAAAAGCAGCTTTTCATAGGCCTGGCCGTCAAAATGCGCCATCAGAATAATGGCCTGAATCGTTACCGTGGCAATCAAAATGGCAAACACCGGCTGATCGTTGGCGTTGGTCTTGGCAAATGCCTGCGGAAAAGTACCATCCTGCTCGGCGGCGTGCTGCGGCAGCTCACAGATCATTTCCAGCCAAGAGATCCAGCTGGCCAGCACCGTCAAGATCAAGGTCAGACTGATGATGTTGCGGCCCCAGACGTTGTGCCAGATACTGGTCAGGATCGCGGCCGTAGAAGGCGAGGCCAGCCGCATCAACTGACCATATGAGAAGACTCCCAGCGAAAGCAGACTGATCAAAATGTCAATCGTAATGCAGATTAAGAACCCGACCATCGTGGCCATTCTGACCTGGCTGCGCTTCTTGGCCCGGCCCGCCATGACTGCTGCTCCTTCAATCCCGCTGAACATCCACAGCGTAACCATCATCGTGGCCAGCGTCTGCTGAGATACGCTGCCCAGATTCAGATTGTGTACGGATGGCATCACCACATTGGCCTGCATGTCCATGGTGAATTTCTGCCAGCTGAAGTTGCCCATTAAGGATACGATCAAGACGGTAATCACAATCATCAGCAGCGTCATCGCGATTTTCTGCATGCGATTGGAAGACTTGGTGCCTTTTAAGGTCAGCCCCGTCATTCCCCAAGTCAAAAGCGAGGCCCCGATCATTGACGGCCAGTTGTTGCCGCCCGCAAACGTACCAGGGAAAAAGTAGTTGAGCGTGTTCATGACCAGCACCGCGAACGCCGCATTGGTCGCACAGTTGGAAACAAAATATCCCCACGCGGTCAAAAAGCCGACAAACGGACCAAAGCCGGCCACGCCATAGTCATACATCCCAGCCGTCAAATCAGGCTTCACGGCACTTAGAATCATAAAGACCTCGGCAATCAGCCACATGCCGATCCCCGTTGTAATCCAGGCCAGAATCTGCGCTGTCGCCCCGGCAACCGTCGCCATGTTTTTAGGCAGATCAAAAATCGCCGAACCAATCATGGCACTGACACAGATCGCGACCAGCCCGGCAAAGCTTAATTGATTATCCCGTACCTTTGGATTCGTCATTGCAATCGCCTTCCCCTCTAAATATCCACTCCTTTTTCCGAAAACGATTTCATTTCTACTTATATTATAGTCGTCGACAGCTGCTGCTGGGATCGTCAATTTTCGATAGCTGTCATTATCTATGCCAAAATAAGTCAAACACTTAAAAATGCCTTGCCGCACCTAAGCACGACAAGACATTTTTATTTGATTACCTTGACTGAGCGTCTGGACACCACGATCGCGTATAGCCAGGTTACCAGCATCATGATAAAGACTGAGACAAACAAGAAGTTATAGCCGGCTTGGTCAACAACCCAGCCGCCATACACTGGTCCCAGCGCCCGGCCAATCGACATGGCAACGTTGGGCATTCCTTGATACTTACCGGTTTCCTCAGCGACGGTCAAGACATCGATATAGGCCGGCACGGAAGGAATCCCGACCATTTCCCCAATCGTCAGGATCACAAAGTCAACGACAAACATCGCAAAGCTGTGTACCCAGATCAGCAGCGGAAATGAAATGGCAAAAATCGCAATCCCAATAATAATCTGCCGCTTAACCGAAAGATAGTCGGCCAGTCTGGTAACCAGCGGCTGGCCCAAAACGATGACGGCCCCATTGATCGTCCACAGCAGACTATAGGCAAAGAATGGAATATGCATATCGGTAATGTGCACCGACATGACGCTTTCCCATAAGGCATAGCTGAGGTAGACCGTTACTAGGCACAGACAGTAGGCATAGACGATGTGGACGTTGTGACGTGGGCTCTTAACCGCCGCGGCCTGCTGACTTTTACCCGTTGACTTGGGCCGCACGTCAACGTTAAAGTGCAGCACCGTAATCAAAAGGTAGGCACCATAGCAGACGCTGGCTACGATAAAGACGATCTCGATTCCCAGGTCCAACAGCGTCCCGACCAACAGCGTGCCAACTACGACCCCCACGTTAAGCGCCATGTACAGCATGTTATAGACATAGCGGGCAGTGTGTCCCGTAACGGCCGAGCCATAGGAATTGATCACGGTCAGTCCCGAGCCGTCAGCAAAGCAGATCACGGCCAGCAGAATCGGAAACATCGGCCAGCCATGAAAGAAAATCATCAAGATATTTCCCAAAGTGGCGACCGTTACAGTGATCACCGCGGCCGCGTAAGGCTTCCAGTTGTCAAACAGCCAGCCGCCCAGGTAGTTGCCAAACATCATCCCCATGGAACTGAAAAAGATTACCAAGCCCGCGACCGTCATCGACTTGTTCAAGTACTCATGCACATAGATCGTCGTCAATGGCCAAAGCATCGCGGCGCCGGCATTATTAAGCAGACTCGCCATGAACAGCCACTTGAGCTTGATTGATTGGCGTGGCATAAATATGCACCCTTTCTAAAGCACTAATAAAGCCCCTTTTCCGTGCAGCAAGCCGACACGGCAAGGGGCTTTATTTTTTCCGTGTCTGGCTTGGTTGAAACTTTCTTTGCCTCTAGTTTACCAGACATTCTCAGCAGACTCCAAACGCGACCGCTGATCGGATTTTACTTGTGCAGGTAGTTGAATGGCACCGCGTTTTCCGGCGTGATCTTGGTGATGCCATGCATGTAAGGTACCAGTGCTTCTGGAATCGTTACCGTACCGTCTTCGTTTTGGTAGTTTTCCAAAATTGCGGCTACCGTCCGGCCAACTGCCAAACCAGAACCGTTCAGCGTGTGGACCAGCTGCAGCTTGCCGTTTTCGTCACGGTAGGTAATGTGCATCCGGCGAGCTTGGAAATCAGTACAGTTCGAGCAGCTGGAGATTTCACGATACTTGTCTTGAGCTGGCATCCAGACTTCAATATCATGCGTTTCCGCTGAAGTAAAGCTCATATCGCCAGTCGACAGCGTAATGACATGGTATGGCAGGCCAAGCTTTTGCAGAATGTTTTCGGCATTCTTAGTCATCTTTTCCAGTTCGTCAAATGAGGTTTCCGGCTTAACGTACTTAACCATTTCAACCTTATTGAACTGGTGCATCCGGATCAGACCACGCGTGTCCCGGCCAGCCGAGCCAGCCTCAGAACGGAACGATGGCGACAGCGCCGTGACGTATACTGGCAGCTTGTCGGTTGGAATCTCTTCACCAGAGAAGTAGTTGGTCAAAGGCACTTCCGCCGTTGGAATCAGCGTCATGTCCTCGCCATTGACCTGGTAGACGCCTTCCTTAAACTTAGGGAACTGACCAGTACCGTACATGGATTGAGCCTTGACGATATATGGCGGCAGAACTTCCGTGTAGCCTTCCTTCATGTGTTCATCCAGCATGAAGTTGTAGACGGCCCGTTCCAGTTGAGCACCCAAGCCGACGTAGTAGACGAACCGCGCGCCAGAAACCTTAGCTGCCCGGTCGAAGTCCAGAATGCCGAGCTTTTCGCCCAGGTCCCAGTGGTGCTTAGGCTCAAAGGCAAACTTAGTCGGCTCGCCCACCTTGTATTCTTCACGGTTGCTGTCTTCATCGGGACCAACCGGCACGCCATCACGCGGCACGTTTGGCAGATGCGCCAGCTTGTCGTTTAAGATCGCGTCGTTTTCTTCGACCTCAACGTCCAGCTTCTTGATGTCTTCACCAACCTGACGCATTTCGGCAATCGCGTCATCGGCTGATTCATGGTTGCGCTTGGCCTCGCCGATCTTCTTGGAGGCCGCGTTGCGCTTAGCCTTCAGCGTTTCGGTCTGCTGCAGCAGTTCACGCCGTTTTTCATCCAGGGCCAATACTTCGTCAATGTCTTTTGGATCAACGTTGCGCGTTGCCAGCTTCTGCTTAAAGAATTCAGGGTCTTTACGAATCTTCTTGATATCGAGCATCTAAAATTCCTCCTAAGTATATAAAAAGAGCCACTTCATCCATATTTTGGGACGAAATGGCTCTGGTTCCGCGGTACCACCCAAGTTCGACAAAGATTTGTCACGCTCTGCATGGATAACGGCCATGAACCCGTGCGGCATTACCCGCCCACATTTAATGACACCGGAGTTTCGATCGCTGCCTTGCACCACCCGACAGCTCTCTTAGGATCTACTTTAAAATGTCTTCGTGTTTTATATCATCGCTATCTTATTACATCCTGCCTGATTTGGCAATCTTTTCGGCTAATTTATTGCAAAGTCGTGCTGATAGCTGACATGACTGTGGCCCTTATCGGAACTGATCTTGAGCTGATCGGGAATCCGTTCTTCCAATTCGGTCACGTGACTGATGATCCCGACCATACGCGAATTGCCTTCCAAAGTCTGCAGCGCCTGCAATGCATTATCCAGTGCGGCTTGATCCAGCGAACCGAAGCCTTCGTCGACAAACAGAGCATCGATTTGAATTCCCCCGGCCTGCTGCTGAATGATCTCGCCAAGCGACAGCGCGAGGGCCAGTGAGGCAGCAAAAGTCTCTCCTCCAGACAGAGTATGCACGCTGCGATCCTTGCCAGCATCACGATCTCTGACGCCGACTTCCAATCCGCTCCATTTGTTGTTTGAGCCGGTGCTTTCTTCCAAAAAGAACTCATAGCGACCAGCAGTTAATTGTCTGAGCCGTGGATTGGCGTTGCTCAGGACCTCTTTGAAGTAGTGTCTGAGCACATATCTTTCCAAAGTCAGCCGCATTGAATTCTTGCCATTCATGGTATTGACCAGATCACTGAGCCGATCCAGTTCGGCCTGCTGTTTGCCTTGTTCCTGCTGGATCTCATCAACCTGCTGAACCGTTTTTTGCTGCTGTTGGAGCTGTTCTTTCAAGCGCCCTAATTCCCGCTGTTTTTCATCGCGCATTGTCGTGGCCGCCTGCAGAGCTTTTTGCGTCTCAGCCAGCTGTGGCCGGGGCCGTTCGTTGATAGCTGCCAGCAGGTGCTGACGCCGGTCAAGATTGATCTTGACTGCCTGCTGATATTCGTTGACGGTCTGCTGCAGAGATTCCAGCTGATCCAGTTGGGCAAAGTCTTCTGCATAGCGCGACCACTGAGCATTGGGATCATGATCTTTTAAGGCCTGCTGCAGCTGCTTGACCAACTGTTGGCGATGATTCTGCTGCTGCGTCAGGTTTTCTTGATCATGACTGATCGTTGCGGCGACCGCGGCAGCGCGCTGTTGTTGATGCTGCAGTTCGGTTTGGTTCTGATCCTTTTTTTGCTGATAATCCTGCAGCTGAATCTGCCAAGCATGCAGTTGTTTTTTAGCTGTGATTAAATCAGCGTATGCTGGCGGCAGCTGCTTTACTTTGGCCGTCAGCTCGCCATTGAGTCCGGCCAGTTGAGCCGTCAGCAGCTGCTGATCATGATCCAGTTTCTGCTGCTGGGCCGTCAATTCATCCAATGTCTGCTGCTGTTTTTGCTGTTCTTGCTGCGCCTGCTTTAATTCTTCAATGGCTGTCTGCGTCTTTTTAAGCCGTTGTGCGGTCTCATTCATACGCTCCTGCAGTTTTGCGGCCAGCTGGGCAAGATCGGTCGCTGGCAGCTGACTGTCATGTCTTAATTTCGTCAGCTCAGTCGTGTATTCAGCTTTTAAAAGCGTCAACTGCTGGGTCAGATTGACCGTTTTTTCCTGAGCCTTGACTTTTTGAGCCTGCGCATCGTCTAAAGCCTGGCGCGCCTGTTTTAAAGCCACACCGGCAGCTTGAATCTCATCAAGCGAGATCTTAGCGGCTAGGTTGCCTGGCTGGGGATGATCAATTGAGCCGCAGACCGGACAAGGCTGACCCGGAACCAGATGAGTCGCCAGTTCGGCAATCTGAAGGGCCGCGTGCTTTTGATCAGCTTCTTGAAAAGCAGTCTGCGCGGTCTGATAATGCTGTCCAGCCAATTCCTCCTCATGCTGGGCCTGCTGTAGGCTGGCTTGCTGATCTGTTATCGTCTGGTGCCTGCTCTGCAGATCCTGCAGCCGCTTGAGCAGTGCCTGTCCGGTGCTGCGTTCCTCAAGCATTTTTTCAATCAGCTGCCGATCGGTTTGCTGCTGCAGGTCTTGAATCTGCTGTGCTGTTTTCTCCAGTAAAATCGTCTGCTGCTGACTGACGGCTTGAACCTGCTGATGGCTTTTTTGGAGTTTAGCCAGTTTTTGCTGTTCGGTTTGAATGCGTTCTTTAAGTTCAGCCGTTTCTTGATAGCGGGGCAGCAGGCTTTCCAAAGCGATTTTTTGCTGGTTGATCGAATCGATGGCCGGCTGCTGCTGGTTCAGCTCTTGAGCGCGATGCTGCAATTGCTGCAGTTTTTGATCAAGTTCCGTAGCCGTTGTCTGCTGTTGCTGCAGATCGTTTTGCAGGTCTTGGATTGCCGCCTGGGCATGCTGCCAGGCAGCGTAATCGGTTTGCTGATGGCGAACCCACTGCAGCTCGTCAATCAGCTGCTGCTTGGCTTGGATTGCCGATTGCTGCTGATTCAGCTGTTGTTGAGCGGCTTGGTTTTGGGCTAGTTCATCATAGGCGGTCTGCAGATTTTGTTCCACGTGAAACTGTTCATCGAGTTTTTTAGCCTTTTCCTGTGCAGCGGCAGCATTCTCAGCTTGCTGAGCCAGCTGCTGAGAATGCTGTTTTAACAGCGTCGCGGCAGCTTGCAGCCATTGAACGGGATCGGTTTGGTCGGCAAGCTCTTCAATGCTGGTCATCAGATGTTCCATTTGCTTTTGACTGTCATGGCTGGCATCCTGTGCCGCCGTCAGCTGATCCTTGAGTTGCTGAGTCCAGTCCGCGTATAGCTGCGTGCCAAACAGCTCCGCCAGCAATTGATTTTTATTGTTGCTGTCCGACTCCAGAAACTCACGAAACTTACCCTGCGGCAGCAAGACGATCTGGCGAAACTGATCAGCATTGATGCCGATTAGATCTTCAATAAATTGATTGGCGTCGGTAACTTTGGTAATTTCTTCTTTTTGACCGTTTTTTTCATAAAACAGGTCTACTTTTTGGCTCTTGTGCCGGTCCTGTTTAGGTTCTCGAATGATCTGATAGGTCTTGCCTTGATGCTCAAACCAAAATGAGACCCGCGTCAGATCCTTTTCCTTGGCAAAATCAGAGCGCAGTTTTTCGGCAGTACGGCCATTGCGATTATTATCAGTCGTTGTACCAAACAGACTAAAACACATTGCGTCAAAAATCGTGGTCTTGCCGCTGCCCGTCTTGCCACTGATCAAAAACAGCGGCACTTCGTCAAATTGAGCAAAATCAACGGTCTCATTGACATATGAGCCAAAATACTCCATTTTCAGTTTTAAAGGCTTCATTTTTCTTCCTCCTCAACCTTGGTCAAAGCTGCCGATGCCCATTGCCGCTGCTGATCATCCAGCTGCTGATCCGGATGTACCTTTTCATAAAATTCATCCAACAGCGTCAGCGGATCATGACTGGCCGTCGTCATGGTCGCGATGCTGGCGTCGTCCTGCTGGTTGGGGCGCTTGATCTCGACAATTTTAGGATAACGAGCCCGCAGTCGATTCATCAGGTCGCTGATCAGCTTGGTATCGGTCAGGCGGATGGCAACATAGTCTTGGGTTTGATCGTATTGAGCCGCGATTTTCCCTTCTGTCAGTTCATCAAACGAGCCTTCCAAAACAATCAGATCATGCTTAGGCTGCAATGGGGCCCAAGTGAGCTTGAACGGATCCGTATCGACAATCCAGACCCCTTTTTGAAGATTGGCCTCTGAAACCGAAAACTTAAGCGGCGATCCGCTATAGCGCATGCGTTCCTCATTTAAAGCCCGCGGATTATGCAGGTGTCCCAGTGCCACGTAGTCAAAGTCTTTTAGCAGCGTAGTCGGCACGGCATCCAATCCCCCAACCTCAACTTGAATCTCAGAATCGGTATGCGTACTGCCCGCCGCGAAAAAGTGCGCTACCAGGACGTGCTTTTTATTGGGATCGAAAAGCTGCTTCATCTGATCAACAATCAAAGTCATCGCCTGGCTGATCGTCTTAACGTCTTGTTCGAAATAATTGCGGACCGCCTGCAGGTTAAAGAATGGCAGCAGGAAAAACTGCGTATCCATAATCGTGACTGGTTCAAACGCACTGGCCAGCGTGGTATGCAGATAAAAATCAGTCGTCTCAAACCATTCACTGCCCGTAGCCAGGCGCGCGGCCGAATCATGGTTGCCGCTGATCGCCAATAGCGGTAGATGGTCGTTTAGATTCAGCTGTTTGAGCATTCCATTCAGCTGCTCAACCGACTGCTCGCTGGCTAAGCCCCGATCATACAGATCACCTGCAATAACAACGGCATCGACCTGATAGTCTTTAGCCAGCCGTTCAATCTGGTCAAACGCCGCGGCTTGATCCTCAGCAAGCGAAAAATCATGCAGTTTCTTACCGATATGCCAATCGGCCGTATGTAAAAATCTCATGAGACCTTCCTTTCTATCGAACAAACATTCGCGTTGATGACATTATAGCACAGATCGCGTGAAAGTTTCAGCACGGCAAAGTTCAAACTTTCTTCGTATTTTATTAATATTTTATTTAGATTCACCACCTGGTTAGGACCCGCTCAAACATTGATATATCAACGTTTAAGTGGAAGAAGCAGCTTTATTTAAAGATTTTAAATATGTTTTTCTTAAGCAAGGCTTAACATTTGCTTGGCTTGACTTGGTATATAGTAGGGTAGTACCTTTCCAAATCCGATTTAGGTAAAGGAGTGATTAGTGAATGTTGGCAGCTCTCAAACGCCACCCTGTCGCTGGATTTCTGCTTAAAACGTTCTTTTATTTTATCGTCTTAATGCTGTTGATCTACTTATACGGATACTATGGCGCTGGACAGGCACCGTTTATCTATAATGAATTCTAGCGGAGGAAAAAATGATTTCTAACATTGTTCGCGAGTTTGACCGCGTCGCAAAAGAAAATGCCACGCGCGTCGTCTATGACGAAATGGGTCAGACTCACACGTACCAAGATTTATTGGTTGATTCAAATGCTTTCGCGGCTTGGCTTGACCAAGAAAAAATCGTTCCTAAAGATGGTCCGATCATGTTTTATGGCGACCATCAATTTGAAATGGTGGCCGGTTTTGTCGGCGGCCTAAAAGCGGGTCACGCCTACATTCCCGTTGAGGTTGGCTCAGCTCTGCCCCGCATGCAGTCGATTATTGACGCTGCCAATCCGCGGCTGGTCGTTGCCATTGATGATTTTCCCGTTGAAAAGCTGAACTACGACGGGGCTGTGATCAATAAATACGAATTGGAACAGATCTTTGCCCAAAAGACTTCATACGAGGTTACGCATGAAGTCACCGGCGACCATCCCTTCTACGTGCTGTTTACTTCCGGCACGACCGGCTCGCCAAAAGGGGTTGAGATTAGCCACGACAATATCTGTTCATTTGCCAACTGGATGCTGGGCGACAGTTTTGACATCCCAGCCCACCAGATCTACCTGGGTCAGGTGCCATTCTCGTTTGACGTCTCGCATATGTACTGGCTGACGGGTCTTTTGTCCGGCAGCACGGTGCAGACTCTGCCACTGGCCGTTGTTCAAAACCTGGGTCAGCTGTTTACCACGCTGCCTAAGCTTGATATTACGGTCTTTGTCGGCACGCCTTCATTTGGCGACATGGCACTGCTCAGCCCCCAGTTCAATCAAGAACAGATGCCGAACCTAAAATACTTTGTCTTCTGTGGCGAAGAACTGACCACCTCGACCGTCAAGCGGCTGTTCAAGCGTTTCCCTGATGCGCGCGTCTTTAACACCTATGGCCCAACCGAAGCTGCTGTGGCCGTTACCAGCATGGAAATCACGCCGGCAATGGCCAACAGTCACGAACGGCTGCCAATCGGCTATGACAAGCCTGGCGTAACTACCACGATCTGGAAGGACGGGCAGCCCGTTGATGAGCCAAACGTCCATGGCGAGATCATCATCAGTGGTGACAGCGTGGCTAAGGGCTACATGAACAACCCTGAAAAAACGGTCAAAAACTTCTTTAAATACAACGGCGTCCAGTCATATCGCACCGGTGACGAAGGCTTTATCGATCAAAACGGCATCCGTCACATCATTGGCCGGATGGATTTTCAGATCAAGCTGCACGGTTTCCGAGTTGAGCTGGATGAGGTCCGCAACAGTCTGGAACTGAGCGAATACATCAAGCA
Organism: Limosilactobacillus sp. WILCCON 0051; assembly: GCF_039955095.1. Lineage (NCBI taxonomy): Bacteria > Bacillati > Bacillota > Bacilli > Lactobacillales > Lactobacillaceae > Limosilactobacillus > Limosilactobacillus allomucosae. Next base: position 66,576 of record NZ_CP154878.1, on the reverse strand, counting down.
GGCCATTGCCGTGCCGAAGTACAACAAGAAGCATCAGGTCAGTCATTTGATCGGCTACGTGATTGCACAGCCAAACGACTTTAAAGATGAGAAAGAATTGACTCAGGCCATTCGTCAAAGTCTGGCTGGCAAGATCATGGACTATATGATGCCAACCCAGTTCGTCTACGTTGACAGCTTCCCGAAGTCCGCAAATGGCAAGATTGCGGTTAAGCAGATGATCGCGGAGGCCAATCAATAATGAGCTGGCTTGAAAGTCTTCCCAACTACACGGCTTATGGCACGCCATCGTACTTTATCTACCTGTTGATTGCCGTCTTGCCAATGGGAATCAGCCTGTACTTTGGCAAGCGGCTGGCTTGGTATGAGGCCATCGTCAGCTTCCTGTTTATCTTCTTTATGTTTGATGGCTCCAGTGCCCCGCAGATGATTTCTCTGATCGGCTACGTAGTCTATCAAACAATCCTGGTAACGGGTTACTTCCATTATCGGCAAAAAAAGAACGCGGCGGGTGTCTTCTACTTGATGACGCTGCTATCGCTTTTGCCGATCATCATCGTCAAGTTCACGCCGGCAATGGTCGGTCACAACTCGCTGCTGGGCTTTTTGGGAATCAGCTACCTGACGTTTCGGGCGGTCGGAACGATTATTGAAACGCGGGATGGCGCCGTTAAAGACCTCAACTGGTGGAAGTTCATCCGCTTTTTGCTGTTTATGCCAACCATCACTTCCGGGCCGATTGATCGCTACCGGCGTTTTTCAAAAGACTATCGCAAAGTCCCCAGTCGTGAAAAATACCTTGAGATGGTCGGTAAGGCCGTTAAATATCTTTTCATCGGCTTTTTATACAAGTTCGTGCTGGCCTACCTGTTTGGTCAGGTCTGGCTGCCATTCGTTGAGCGCCAGGCATTAATGTACGCACCGCATTTAAGCTGGTGGGTCGTTGCCGTGGCTTACGTCTATGCCGGCGATCTTTACTTCGACTTTGCCGGCTACTCGCTGTTTGCCGTGGCCATCAGTTATTTGATGGGTGTCGAGACGCCAATGAACTTCAACAAGCCGTTCGTTTCCAAAAACATCAAGGAATTCTGGAATCGCTGGCACATGACGCTCTCATTCTGGTTCCGCGACTATATCTTCATGCGATTCGTCTTTTTGGCCAGCAAGAAGCATTGGTTTAAAAACCGCAACGTCCTGTCATCGGTTGCCTATATGATCAACATGATGGTCATGGGTTTCTGGCACGGGGTTACCTGGTACTACATTCTCTATGGTTTCCTGCATGGGAGCGCACTGGTCATCAATGACTGGTGGCTGCGTTACAAGCGCAAGCACCTGCATATCAAGACCAATGCTTTTACCAAGGGTGTGGCCATGTTTATTACGTTTAACTTTGTCGTCTTTTCATTCTTGATCTTCTGCGGCTTTTTGAACACGCTGTGGTTTGTCAAACATTAATCTGAGTACTTATTTTTGGAGGTTATATCATGCAAGAACAAATTCAACAACTTTTAGCTGAAGCAACCGGCCGTGACGCCAGCGATTTTGCCGACACGACTGAAGATCTGTTTGCCGACGGTCTGCTGGACTCCATGGCAACCGTTCAGCTGCTGCTGGCTCTGCAGGACGAATTCGACATTCAGGTTCCCGTTTCCGAATTTGACCGCAGCGAATGGAGTACGATCGATAAAATCGTTGATCGGGTAAAGGAACTGGAAAATGAATAACCGTCGCAAACTGTGGTCGATCTTTGGCCCGGTCATCGTAGCCTGCCTATTGGTACTAGGCTTCTTTGCCTTGCCATGGGGCAGCTCGCATTCCCAGGCAACCCTGCAAAAAGCCGCCGATTCGCTTAGTCCGCGCGTTTTTAAAAACAGCTCGATTAAAGTGGCAGCCATGCAGGATAAAAAGAAAAACTACATTCCATTCTTCGGCTCCAGTGAGTTGAATCGAATGGACCGCTATCATCCCGCGGTTATGGCTGCTCGCTACCACAACTACACGCCATTCTTGTTCGGTTCCCGTGGTACGCAGTCTTTGCCGCAGCTGTTTAACATGACGATGATGGCCCCCGAAATGAAGAATGGCAAAGCCGTCTACATCATTTCGCCACAATGGTTCGTCAAAGAAGGCGTCATGCCATCAGCCTTTAAATACTACAACGGCACCTACGCTAATCTAACCTGGCTGAAACAGGCCAACCCTGATTCGCCTTACGATCGTTACACGGCTAAGCGGCTGGTCAAGCTTTTAGGTACGGAAGGCTCAGTTGCCAACTATGCCCAAAAGATCGCGGACGGCAAGCACCTCAGCTCATGGGACCGTACCCGTATCGATATGGAATCGACGCTGCTCAAGCATGAGGATGACCTGTTCTCCGGCTGGTTCTTAAAAGACAACTACAACAAGCGTATCCAGCCACGCATCAAGGAGCTGCCCAAGACTTACAACTACAGCGCCTTGACTAAAGAAGCCATCAGCGACGCCAAGCATTCCAGCAACAACAACCGCTTTGGCATCCTGAATCAGTTCTATGATCGGCGTGTCAAAGGCCATCTCAAAGGCGTTCCTGGCAGCCAAAAACACTACAGCTACCTTAAATCGCCAGAGTATGCCGATCTGGAAGTCGTCTTGAATCAGTTTAAACAAACCAATACCAACGTCGTCTTCATGATCACGCCGGTTAATGCCAAGTGGGAAAAGATGACTGGTCTTTCCATGCCGATGTATTATCAGGCAGCCAACAAGATCAAGTATCAACTGCGCTCGCAAGGCTTCAATAATATCGTTGACTATTCACATGATGGCGGCAAGCCTGGTTTTATGGAAGATACCATTCATATCGGCTGGGCCGGCTGGGTCAACTTTGATCACCGCATTGCGCCGTTCTTGGAGCAAAAACAGCCGCAGCCTCACTACCATATGAATAAAGCCTTTTTGTCACAGAAATGGCAAAATCTTGATCCTACAACGGCCAACTTAAATCAGTTCACCAAGGATCATCTCAATAAATAGCAAAATAAAAAGAGTTCGCAGCTATCTGCGAGCTCTTTTTGCATCTGATCAGGATTTTAGTTTTCAGAAGCACCCGTCATGGCATCAGCATCCGTTTCTTCCGGATCATCAGCCGCTTCAGATGCGCCCGTGCTGGCATCCGTCTCGGCCTGCTCTGCGCGTTGGGCAGCTGCCGACATTACCGGAGCAGCTGGTTCGCTGGGAGCAGCCGGTTCCTCATCGGTATCTTCAGAAGCACCCGTCGTCGCATCCATGGCTGGGGCAGGTTCTTCAACTGGTGCTGGGGCAGCGTGACCATGTGAGGCGCTGGAGGTTGCATCCGCATTCCAGGCACCATTTTCAGCCAGGTTCAAGATGTCATCAACTGAACCCGTAAATTCAATCGTCCCCAGGTAGTGACCATCAACATCCCGCAGCGCATAGTAGCGAATCAAGACACGGTGACCGTTCATCATCAATGGGCGGGCAACCACGTCTTTGGTGCCGTTCTTAAAGCTGTCGATAATAGCCTTAACAGCAGGAACAGCCTTTGGTGGGTGGCATTCACTGTAGGTTTCGCCAAGCTGGTTGACGTTACGAACGTGTTCACGGTTAGGCTTGTCTGAGTAGTAGGCAAAGCGGTCGTCAGCATCGATCAGGTCAATTTCAAATGGAATCGTGTTGAAGATGGCTTGGACTTCTCGCAGCGACAGGCGGCCGGTCGGGAAGCTGACATAGGCATCTTCAATCATAGGACGTTTAACAGACATGAGTTGTTCACCTCGAGAAGCATTTTTGAAAAGTTCCGCATATTCAACAAAATTGGTAAAGCATTTTTCCAGATTATCAACGTAGGCCTGGTCAATCAGACGGCCATCCTTGCTAAAGACCTTGGCAGCATTGCCGATCAGCACCTCGTTGCCAGACAGCAGGTTGGCATTGCAGTCCGGACTCAAAAGCATCTTGCGCATCTGCTGCTGGGCACGTGCGGAAGCCTGGCGACCATAGGATACCCCCACGATCATCGCTGGCTTGCCATGCAGGACCTTGGATTGATATGAAAGCCATTCAACGGCACTCTTCATCGCAGCTGGAACGGCATGATCATATTCCGGCGTCGAGAAGATCACCCCATCGGCAGCGTTGATCTGCTGCTTAAGTTTCCAGACCGGCGTCGTTTCCTCAAAAGGCACGTCCTTGCTAAAAGCTGGCAGATCCTTGATTTCGGCAATCTCAATCTCCGCCATGCGCCAGAAGTGTTTCTTCATAAACTGCAAAAGAATACGGTTGTAGGAAAAGTCGGCGTTCGTACCGACGATTGCAACGAATTTCATTACTTGGCAGCCTCCTTTTCCGCTTTGGCCAATGCTTCTTCTTCCAGCTTAACTTCTTGATCATTGGCGATCGCAAAGCATTCAAAGTCGCGCAGACACTTGTCCAAGAACTTGATCGTACCAGGATCGGTAATATCGCCGTTTTCATCAAACAGATTCTGGGCAAAACTCATAAAGAAGTCTTCTTTTTGAAAGACGCGCGCGTTGACCCCCGGCGAGATCATAACGTCACGCAGATCAACCTGAGCCCGTGAAGAACCCTGCGCGTCAGTAGAAGCCCCAACCAGCAGCACTGGCTTGTTGGTAAATGGATGCAGCTGATAGGAAAGCCATTCAATGATGCTCTTTAAAGAGGAAGGTACCGAGTGATCAGTTTCAGGGCAGGCAATCACTACGGCATCGGCAGCATCGATCGCGTCTGACATGGCCTGGATGGCAGCCGGCGTTTCTTTGGCGCTTTCGTTGAACAGTGGAATCTTGCGCACGTCAACGACCGTCATATCATGTTCATAGGCTTTGCTGATGTATTCAAGCAGCATGCGATTGTACGAATGGTTGGCATTGGAACCAGGAATCCCAACAATCTTCAAATTCATTCACTCCTTATTAATGATAATACTCTCCATACTTGGCATTATTGCACTAGCTTATTTTAATATAAATTTTGGGGAAATTGTATAGCTTCGCACAAATTTTGTGAAAATAATTTCAAAATGTGAAATGAATAAAATTATAGCCAAATTAAAAGCTGTTATCTCAACGTTTAGATAACAGCTTAGTTTGTTCAATAATGATTTAATTACTTTTTATCCACTGTCTGGTAAACCTAATTAAGAAACATGTTGACCTTTTAATCAGTTTTCTTCACCGGCTGCTGCCAGACTGTGCTCCCGATACCAGTGCACCATCAAGCCCAGCGCCAATCCAATCAGTGCTGGGACCAACCATGACAGACCATAGGCAGCCAGTGGCAGGGAAGCCCGCCAGCCAGCCACCAGCTTGCCAAACGCGCTGGCACTGACCACGCTTGGGAAGGAAACTACCATATCCCCCAATGCCGGCACGACGGTAAACAAGACGACAAAGAAATAGACAACGCCATCCCGCTTAAACAATGGCGAGGCAACCGACAGCAGGATCAGGACCATGGCCAGTGGATACAGAAACATCAGCATTGGCGTTGACCAGGCAATGATCTGCTCCAAGCCAAAATTGGCAACCAAAAATGAGGCCAAAGTCGTCAAGAACAGCCAGGCATGATAGCTCAACTGTGGAAAATGCTTGTGAAAGTCCTGCGCGAAGGCTGCCACCAGACCAACCGCCGTCGTTAAGCAGGTGACCGTGATCAAAACGGCTAAGACGGCTTGTCCCAGTCGGCCAGCATAGGCATTAACCAGCTGCGTAAAGGCCACCCCGCCATCAGCTGAAACCTTGAACCGGCCTAGAGTCATCGCGCCAACCACGATCAGCAACACATAGATCAAAGCAACGGCACTCATTGCCAGGACGCCTGATTTGGCAACCACTTTGGCAACGTCGCTATCCCGCTTCTGGCCCAGCTGACGAACCGCTGTCACGACCGTAACCCCAAAAGCCAGACCAGCCAAGGCATCCATCGTATTGTAGCCCTGCAGGAAGCCATTGACGAACGAGCCATGCACGTAAGCCGTCGTTGCCTGCGTCTGGAATGGATTGGCAAACGGATTAACGAACGCAACGGCAAAAACGACAAACAACAGGACTAAAAAGACTGGATTCAAAACCTTACCGACGTTGGTCAAGATGTCGTTTTCACGATAGGCAAATGCAAAGGCCAAAGCAAAAAAGACCAATGAGAATAAGAACAGGGCCAGCGTCTGATCAGCCTTGGGAACAAACGGTGCGACCCCAACCGTGTAGGAAACCGTAGCCGTCCGTGGCGTCCCAAACAGCGGTCCGATCGTAAAGTGAATCAAGACCATAAAGACCAAAGCAAAGCCAACTCCTAATGGCCGACCGATGTCAAAAACCCCTTCAGCACGCGTTACCGCAACGGCCAGGACCGACAGCAGCGGCAAGGCGACCCCGGTTACCAAAAAGCCGACTGCCGCGCCGACCCAGTGACTGCCGGCCAGCTGCCCCAGATGCAAGGGAAAGATCAGGTTGCCGGCCCCAAAGAAGAGACCAAACAGCAATGATGCCACGACCAGATACTGCTTGGTCGTTAGTTTTTTCGATGTGAGTTGTTCCATTTTTTTGCCCCCGAAATGAATTAAAATTAGAAATCACTCATGTCGAATACTGGCTGCGCCGAAAATAAAAAGTCCCTTGACCGAGAACTCGGCCAAGGGACGCAATCGCGTGGTACCACCCTGATTCACCATGCCATCGCTGACACGGTCTTTTACGTACGGCCCCATTCAAGCTGGAGCGATACGCGTGCACGGTAATGGGTGCGACCATCCATCCTTACTTGGTTTAAGGATGAAAACTAGAAAGTGATTTTCGTCTAAGACTTTAACCGATCCCCTCACACCTAGCAGGACTCGCTGACGGTGGCCAAAGACTACTCTTCTTTCTTCATTGCATTCGATATGATTAACTTTTAACAATATACTAATGCAACGTTAATTTTTCGTCAATGCATTTTTAATAAAAATCACAAATAATTTTTGGCCATTCTGCCAATGTGCTAAAATAAGACCACTGAAACGCAATAGAACGGAGAAAAACAATGGAAAAAAATCACACCCGCTTTAATCATCGTCGGCCACAAAAAAGCCCATACCCACAGCCCCAAGTCGAAGTCAGCCTTGGCGATCGCTTCCCCTTGACCATTCGCAAACTGGGGATCGAAGGCCAGGGCATCGGCTACTTTAAACACAAGGTCTGCTTTGTCCCTGGTGCCCTGCCAGATGAAGTCGTCGTAGCTGAGGTTACTGCTATCCATCCCCGCTACCTGGAAGCCAAGATTCATAAACTGCGCAAGCCCAGCCGCTTCCGAGTTGAGCCGCGCGACAGCTATGCCGATCAAGCAGGCGGTTTTGAATTTGAATGCCTGGCCTACCCAGAACAGTTAAAATTCAAACGGCAGGTCGTCTTAGACAGTCTGGCCAAATTCAAGCCGCGGGGATGGCAAAACTATGACGTGCGCCCAACGATTGCCGCCCCAGAACAATACGGCTACCGCAACAAGGCTCAATTCCAGATTCGCGAACAAGATGGTCATTTGATTGCCGGTCTGTACCGCGCTAACAGTCATGACGTGGTCGACATGCCAACATGTGCCGTTCAGATGCCAGGCACGATGAAAGCCATGCGCGCGATCGTCAAGATGTTGGATGAGCTAAAGATTCCAGCCTACGACGAGACCAGCAACAGTGGGATCATTAAAACGATTGCGATTCGGGAGTCATTAGCAACCGGTGAGCTGCAGGTGACCCTGATTACCAATACTGCCAAGCTGATTCATAAGGGACCGCTTTTAGCCATGATTGCTGAACAGCTGCCTGAGGTCAAGTCGGTCGAGCAAAACGTCAACCCTGGCGATACGCCGCTGGTTTGGGGTGATCAAACGATTCATCTGGCCGGTCAGGAATACATTACCGAATCATTGATGGGACTTGATTTTCATCTAAGCGCCCGTTCGTTTCTGCAGCTGAACCCCGCTCAGACCGAAACGCTCTATGAACAGGCAGCCAAAGCCATGGAGCTGGGGCCCGATGACGTCTTGGTGGATGCCTACGCGGGGATTGGGACGATTGGACTTTCCCTGGCCAGCCGCGTCAAAAGCGTACGCGGGATGGAGGTCATTCCTGAAGCCGTGGCCGATGCCAACAGCAATGCCAAGCTTAACGACATCCAAAACGCCAGCTATGAAGTCGGCACCGCGGAAGAAGTCATGCCGCGCTGGCAGGCTGAAGGATTCCGGTTCAATGCTCTAGTCGTCGATCCGCCGCGTACCGGTCTGGATGAGGCCTTGATCGAACAGATTCTTAAAGCCAAGCCCGCTAAGTTTGCGTACGTTTCCTGCAACATGTCGACCATGGCGAAAAATCTGGCACGACTTTCCAGCGTCTATCGCGTCGACTGGATTCAGCCTGTCGATATGATGCCGCAGACGCCGCGCTGTGAAGCCGTCGTCAAGCTCAGCCGCCGCTAAAATCTGATTCTAAACAAAAACTGCAGCCGCCTGTCGACTGCAGTTTTTTTGATGAGCCAGCTTCAGCCTTGATAGCACCGAACGGCTGGGATTGTGAAGCCAATTAGGCCGCAACCAGCTTCGGGCACTTAAATTACCTACTTTTCGCTGATTTCTCGCTGGAAGTAGGTAACTGTATATTCCGCCAGCCCAACTTTACCTACTTGAGACGGTTTTTTCTCAAATAGTAGGTAAAGATGTATATTTTAGGGCTGATTGGGGTAGACCAACTTTGTGAATTACCTACGATTGCGTGATTTTCATCAAATAGTAGGTAATGTTAGGTCGCCCAAACTCGATATACAATAGTTTTTACCTACTATGCATCGGGTTTTTGAAAAAAGTAGGTAATGAAATTTTTGTCATATGTTATTATGCAGAGTTTTTTGCATAATGCTCACCAATCAAGGCGTTCTGCGACAAATCACCTTAAATTGAGCACAATCTTGGCAGCCGCATTCGCACTTAATCCGTTATGCCATAGACCATCTTAACTGCTGGCGAACACTTCATTGCAACGGTGACTGGCGGCTCTAAAACGACGCTACTGTTCGCTGACCAGCTCAACTGCCAGCGGTCACTTCATCGCAACTGCTGACGAGCCACTGATTTTCCACTCCCAGTCAGCTTTACCAATGACGTAATCCATTGCATTTGCTGACCAAAAATCGTTTCAGGCCAGCTTCAAATTCTACTTAACTGCCTGCCACTGTTTCCAGGTTGCCGCGGCACTGATATTATCCAGATCATCATAGGCGTGATCGCTCATCTGCTGAAGCTTAGCCGGACTGCTTAAAAGCTCAACGACGGCCTTAGCCATGCTTGCAGAATGATTCAGCGCGATCAGCCGGCCATTTTCATAATTGACGATCATCTCATCAGGACCATACGAAAAGTCGTAGCTGACGACCGGAACGCCATGCCCCAGCGCCTCCCCCATTGCTAAAGGCTGCGCATCGATGCGACTGGTATTAAGCAGCAGCTGGGCTTGATCAAAGGCAGCGTCCAGCGGATATTGATAATCAGCAAACTCAACCGCGGCGTCAATCTGAAGGTCTTTGGCCAGCTGCTTGAAGTTGGCTGTGTCATTAGGCGCGCCATAGCCATAAAGCGTTAGTTTCGCGTCAGGTACGGCAGCTTTGATTTTGGCAAACACCTGCAGCAATTGGTCAGTCTGCTTGTCGTAACCCAAGCGGCCGACACTGATCAGCTGGTGAGGCGTTCGCGCAGCTATCTTGATGCGCTTGGCTGCCTTTTTAACCGGCGTGCCGTTAATCGTCAAAACACGTGCCGATTTGCCCAAGCGCTGACGCAAAACGCGTGCCTGCGCCTGCGTCATCACGATAATGCCATCCCAGCGATGCAGATTTTCCGTTAGGGCGTTTTGCAAAAGGCTGTTCAAAGGCGCCTTCAATGGATCTTGGCCATCATTGACGTGACTCATCGGCAGCCACAGATAGCGATGAACCTTGGAATGCATATGCAGAATCGGATCAATGGCAACAGCCGGCCGATCCGCGATAAAGACGTTGTTCTCGCCATGAGCACGATTCAATTCATCCAAAAAGAAGGCAAACATTTCATTTTCACTGGCAAACCAATGATCCTGACCATGCCAGTTTTTTAAAATATTCAGCGAATTGATCGGCGTGTTCTGGACCGATTTGACAAAGTAGCGCTCCAGATACAGCTGGCCATCGGGACGATAGTAGCGGGCATTGAACTCATGACCATCCTGACCAAAGAACTCGTCAACGGCCTTAAAGCCCCGAATGTCATAGGTATTGCGCAAAGTCAGGCTGCCGGTCTGATCGTACCAGTCGATGTGATGAATCTGACCGATCGTCCCACCGGCAAAATAGATCGTTGCTGCCAAGCGTCCCCCGTCTCTGACCTCGCGAAAGTTGTTGCCCGTGCCGATCTGATAGTCGACGGCCAGTTTCAGATCCTCGGTATGCAGTGGCTGGCCTTGATAGTCAGTCGTCTGGGCAAAAAAATCATAAAGGTTGGTCAGTTGGTCATTAGCGACGCCAAAACGCTGCATCGTGCGGTGAAGCACTGGATCAAAATCGCGCGTAACCAGCTGGGCCGGCGTCTGATGATCCTTAAACAGCTGCAGACGCTTTAATTCGGCATGTTCGACACTGGAGTTTTTTCCCAGCAGATACTGATTAACAAAGAAATCCATCAGTCATTGGCCTCCTTTGGCATATCGCTAAGCAGCTCGTTCCATAGTTTCATGACATTGGCTGCCGAGTAGCGGGCACTGTCTTGATAGGCATGCGCACTAAACTCAGCCAGTCGCTTCTGGTCGGTCAGCAGACTGATGATTGCCTGCGCCAGTCCGTCAATGTCGCCGTTTTTAGTCAGCAGCCCATCTCGTTGATCAATCACGACATCGGCCGGACCGTACTTGATGTCATTAGCCACGATTGGCAGCCCGTGCGACTGCGCCTCCACCAAAGACAGCGGCAGACCTTCCGCACGGCTGGGCAGAATCAATAGCTGCGCCCGTTCATAGACTGCATTGACATCGGTCGTATAGCCGCAAAAGGTGACTGAGCTCTCAATCTGCTCGGCACTGACCTGAGCTTTGAGCTTCTGGTCGAAATTATCATTGGCATATCCCCAAAGCTCCAGCTGGGCATCGGGAACCTGTTGCAGAATCTTAGGCCACGCCTGCAATAGATGATCCTGCTGTTTTTCTGGCGAGAGCCGCGCTACCATCACGACCAGATCGCGCTGCCGCTTAGCAAAATCAACATGCGGCGCTGCCAAGACCTCATCAGCTACGATCGGCCCCGGAATCCGATAGATCTTGACGCCCTGCTTGCCAAAACGATCCTGGACGTCAGCCTGCTGCTGCGGCGTTAGAGCAATAACGCCATCCCAGTCCTTCAGATGATCCAATCCCCATTGATAGTTGTAGTTTAGCGTTGAGTGCAGCATGTCGCTGGGATTATTGACATGGTCGTTATGCAGCTGCATGACGCGGAAAACGCGATGATGCATGTTTAAGACTGCCCAGCCCAATTCATAGACGCGATCCACGACCAAGCCCAGCGGACCATCGCCATTCAAGGCAGGATCCACGGCCAGCTGATCATAGAAAAAGCGCGTCAATTCGTCAAAATTGGCAAACTGCCAGTCCTGACCGTGCCAGTTAAACAAATGGTAGCTGGTTGTTTTTTGCTGGCGCCGATCCTTAAAGTTCACCTTCTGCAGCGCCAACTGGCCATCAGGACGCAGATAGTTTTCCACGGCGATCTGTCCATTCCAGTCGTACAGCTGCTCAACCGAAGCAAATCCCCGATTGTCATACCAGACTACCTTCAACAGCTTGCCAAAATGATCAAAATACTGCAGATTGATGATGCTGCGATCGCGATCATTGCGGCGCCGAACGTACATGACCCGCGTCTTGCCGTCATAGTAGTTGTAGCTGATGCCATCTGCCTTGCGTTTCCATTTTGGATTCAGATGCAGATCCTGAAGCTTGACGATGCGATGCGGCACTAAGCAGGCATTTTGAAAATAGTCGAATAGATTGATAAAGTCCTGATCCTTAATCCCAGCTGCTTCCACGACCAGGTGCAGCTCGTTGGAATACTGCCGCGTCACGATCTTGGCTGGCTGCTTGAACTTCTTAAACAGATTGAGTCGCTTGATTTGGGCGTGCTCAATTCCGGATTGATTGCGCTGAAGGTTATCGTTTAAAAATAACAGCATTGTTTCACCCTTTTCTTTGCTCGCACTTGCTTGATTAAGTTTAACATTTGAATGTGAAGAAAGCATGATTGAGCTGTTGACATTATTAGGCCCGTATTCTCAGTTATGTTATGATTAATGGATAAACGTACAAAGGGAGGCCTGGACGGATGCAGAATCCATTTGGCAATAACAATCAAAATAATCAGGATTTTTTTAATAATCTGCCAATACCGCCAAACTACGCCAAGATCAAAAATGATGAGGGCGAAATGCGCATTGCCAAGGTAGGCTTTTCTTGGACCGTCTTTTTGTTTGGCCCGTTTCCAGCTTTGTTTCGCAATGACTGGTACAACTTCTTTTTAATGATCGTCTTGGATCTGGACTATGTTTTGGTCGGTCTGTTTTTCAAATGGAACTGGATGCTTGATTTCCCATGGCCAACACTGTTCTTCTGCTTCTTTTACAACATGATGTACTTTAGACATCTGTTCACCAAAGGATACTATCCAGCCGATGAGCGTTCAAAAGAGCTTTTGACCCAATCCGGCTATTGGAAAGAAAAATATCGGCAAAAATAAAAAACGATAGCGATTTGGCTATCGTTTTTATTTTTAATGACGAGCTGACCAAGCGGCAGGATCCTTGCGCCATTCATGCAGATCCTTCATTTGATTGCGGTCGATCAGATCTTCTTTTTCCGCGGTCTCAATCAAGGTCGTGTAGTTGGTTACCGAGTAGTATGGAATGCCAAACTGCTGGAAGTTGTCGTCGGCAGCCGGCAGTTCATAGGTGAAGACGGAAACCACGCCCACCACATCGGCGCCTTCTTTTTCAACGGCTTTAACGGCTTTTAAGACGCTGCCGCCAGTCGAGATCAGATCATCAATCACAACCACGCGCTGACCCTCATAAAGAACGCCTTCCGTCTGCTTGCCTTGGCCATGATCCTTAGGCTTAGAACGCACGTAGATCATTGGTAGGCCCATTTCTTCGGCAACCCAGGCCGCGTGTGGAATCCCGGCCGTGGCGGTCCCGGCAATTACGTCGACGTCTTCGAAATGTTCGTTGATCAGCTGGACCATGCCTTCATAGATGTTGCGGCGAACGGCTGGATAAGAGATCGTCAGCCGATTGTCAGTATAGATTGGCGAGTGCAGTCCGCTGGCCCAGGTAAATGGCTTGTCGGGGCTTAAAGTGATTGCTTGAATGTCTAAAAGATCTTTAGCAACGATTTCGGCTTGTGTTGACATGTTTAGTTTTCCCCTTCCATAAATGCTTGACGAATCATCTGGTAGGCACTGACTGGATCTTCCGCCAGCGTGATCGGCCGGCCAACCACGATCCCATTGCTGCCCAATTCGCGAGCCTGCTGTGGCGTAACGACCCGTTTTTGATCATCATGAACCTGCAGATTAGGCCGAATCCCTGGGGTAACGCACAGAAAATCGGGACCGGTAACTTCGCGAATCGCCTTGACTTCTTGAGCTGAGCAGACGACCCCATCCAGACCGTTTTTTTCCGAAAGCTGCGCGTAGTTCTGTACGGCTTCGATCAGGCTGAAGTCAACGTGCTGTTCCTCATGCAGAATCCGATCGTCAATCGAAGTCAGTTCCGTAATAGCCAGCAATTTAGGCATTGGACAGCCGGCCGCTTTGGCACCTTCTGCCAGCCCCGCCTTGGCTGCCTGCAGCATCTCACTGCCGCCAGCCGCGTGCGTCGTCACAAAGGAAACGCCCATCTTGCCGATTGCCGTCATTGCCCGCTTAACGGTGTTGGGAATGTCGTAGAGCTTTAAATCCAAGAAGATCTTAAAGCCGCGCTGCTTGGCTTCTCTAACAATGCCGGGACCAAACGCGTAGTACAGCTCCATCCCGATTTTGACGATCGGCGTGTGATCCGTGTCGTTGGCGAGTTCATCAAAAAGCTTCAATGCGGCCTGTTTCGTGTCAACATCAATAGCCACCATTGGTTCAAATCGTTCCATTAAAATCGTACCTCATTCAGATCTGTCAGTTTCTCAATACCATAATAATCCATCACCGTCGGCAGCTGGTCAATAATCTTAGGACAGGCCAGCGGATCATGGAAGCTGGCCGCGCCAACCTCAACCGCATTGGCACCAGCCATCATAAATTCCAAAACGTCTTCTGGAGTCTCGATCCCGCCAACGCCAATAATCGGAATGTTGGAGAATTGGCGAACCTGGTGAATCATGCGCAGTGCAATTGGTTTTAAGGCCGCCCCGGAAAGCCCGCCCGTGACGTTGGCCAGTTTTGGCTTGCGCGTCTTCAGATCGATTGCCATGCCAGTTAAAGTGTTGATCATCGTCAAACCGGCCGCGCCACCATTGATTGCGGCTTTGGCCAGCGGAACGATGTCGGTAATGTTTGGCGTCAGCTTAACGTAGACCGGTACGTTGGAAACCGCTACGCAGCGCCGCGTCAAGCGTTCCAGCAATTCTGGATCGGTTCCCATTGCCAGACCGCCATGCTTGACGTTGGGGCATGAGACATTAAGCTCCATGGCACTGACGTAAGGCGAGGTCCCCAGCTTGGCCGCTACTGCTTCATATTCTTCCTCGCTAAAACCGGCTGCACTGGCGATCACTGGCAGTTCAGGATAGTTTTGCGCCAGCCATGGCAGCTTTTCTTGGACCACGTTGTCAACCCCGGCATTGTTCAGACCATAGGCATTCAGCCAGCCGGCAGACGTTTCACAGGCCCGTGGCGCAGGATTGCCTTTGCGTGGCTGACTGGTGGTTGACTTGATGACCAATGAGCCCAATTTGTTTAAATCATAGTTGCGGGCAATCTCTTGACCATACCAGCAGGTTCCGCTGGCAGGAATTACCGGATTCTTCAAATACAGCCCTGGAAGTGAAACTGATAAACGACTCATAATTTTCCCCTTTCGAAAAAAAGCATCAGTTGCTCACTTCAGGAGAGCACTGATGCTTTTTAAGGTCGTTTAAAAACCTCACCGCACCGTTTGACCCTCTCTGGAGTTCATTAAATGGCAACGCTAAGTTAGACTATTCAATTGAGATATCTTCATGACCATCGTATTCTTCGACCGCCACGTGTACCGTTTCATTAGTTGACGTTGGAATGTTCTTGCCGACAAAATCAGGCCGAATCGGCAGCTCGCGGTGACCACGATCAACCAAGACCGCCAGCGAGATGCGCTTTGGCCGGCCCATATCCATCAAGGCGTCTAAAGCAGCTCGTACCGTCCGCCCCGTGAATAAAACGTCGTCGACTAAAATAACGTGCTTATCGTTAATGTCGACGCCGAGGTCAGTAGTCTTGACTTCTGGCTCAACCTTATGATCTGGACGATGACGGTCATCACGATACAGCGTAATGTCAAGCGTTCCTACTGGTACCTTAACCCCTTCCAACTGTTCCATGCGCTTGGCAAGACGTTGGGCCAGGTAGACGCCGCGCGTTTTGATTCCAACAAAGACCAGGTTTTCGACACCCTTGTTTTGTTCGATAATTTCGTAGGTAATTCGGGTCAGTGCCCGTTGCATGCTCGAACCGTCAACGATTTCATGAGCCATGAAGTTCACTCCTTTATTTTATTTGCTGAAAGAAAAAGCGTCTCTTCGCACCAAAACGAGGAGACGCAACATTTATCCGTTCCTTTTCAGCCTCACGGGACCAAGTTAAAGGTGCTCATACTTTATTTGTTAGTGTAACTGCCTCAATTAGCAGTGTCAACCGCCAGAACCAATTCTAATCAAACCATAATAAAAAGATCCAACCATCAGCGACGGCTGGACCTGATTGATTGATCTGCCAAGGTCTAGCCCAGCCAAGGGTCATGCAGAATAATCGTCTGTTCACGGTCAGGGCCAACCGAGATCGTAGCCAATGGCGTTTGTGACAATTCACAGATCCGCTTCAAATAGTTCTTGGCATTTTCTGGCAACTCATCATAGCTCTTGATCTGCGTGATGTCGCCTTCCCAGCCCGGCAGCTCTTCATAAACCGGTTCGCAGCGATCCAGTTCAGCCAAGCTGGCAGGGTAGTAGTCGATTTCTTGACCATCTAAACGGTAGGCCTTGCAAATCTTGACCGTCTTTAAGCCAGACAAGACGTCAAGCAGGTTCAGGCTCAGGTAGGTCATGCCATCAACACGACGGGCATGGCGCATGGCAACCGAGTCAAACCAGCCAACCCGCCGTGGACGACCGGTTACGACCCCATATTCATGACCAACTTCGCGAATGTGGGCGCCGATCTCATCGTGCAGCTCAGTTGGGAAAGGACCAGCCCCAACCCGCGTGCAGTAGGCTTTGCAGATGCCAACGACCGTATCGATCTGGTTAGGTCCTACGCCCGCCCCAGTTGGCGCACCAGCAGCACCAGAATTAGAAGAGGTAACGTATGGGTAGGTACCATCGTCGATATCCAGCATCGTACCTTGCGCACCTTCAAACAGTACTTTTTTGCCGGCATCCAATTCATCGTTAACCAACAGAGAAGTGTCGGTAACGTATTTTTTCAGTTCTTGACCGTACTCGTAATATTCATTAAAGATGTCATCGAATTCGAGCGGCTCAACATGGTAGATCTTCGTAAACAGCTCGTTTTTAGCAGCCAGGTTAGCGCGCAGCTTTTCGGCAAAGACATCGCGTTCCAGCAGATCGCACATCCGAATCCCCGTCCGCGCAACCTTGTCCATGTAGGTTGGGCCAATCCCCTTTTGCGTCGTACCAACCTTCTTGTCACCCTTGGCTTCTTCTTGGCACTTGTCAAGCAGCAGGTGGTAAGGCAGGGTAACGTGGGCGCGGTTAGAGATCCTAAGACCATCCGTGCTGATGCCATTATCGTTTAAGTAATGGATTTCTTCGAGCAGCGCCTTAGGATTTACCACAACCCCATTACCGATCACGGAAAGCTTTTTAGCGCCGAAAATCCCTGATGGAATCAAGCGCAGAGCAAATTTCTTGCCGTCAAAGCTAATGGAATGGCCGGCATTGTTGCCCCCCTGCGAACGAACGACGACATCGGCTTCCTGACTGAGATAGTCGGTCATTTTGCCCTTGCCTTCGTCGCCCCATTGACTGCCGACGATTACTACTGATGCCATTAATTAGTCACCTCATCCAAAATTTCTTTATGAGCACGTACTTACTTAATGATATTATACGATTTACCAAAAATTTGCAAGATATTAACCGAACGTTTTCAAAAAGCCTAATTAAAAATGTGCGTTTTATGCTTGACGCCACGAATTTGTTTGTGCATAATAGCTAAGGTTTAACGTATTACATTTTTTACCAAAAAGGAGCCTTGACTCATGGAAACTTTTGATTACGATGACATTCAGCTGGTGCCTAACAAGTGCATCATCAAGAGTCGCAGCGAAGCCGATACCAGCGTTAAATTTGGTCCCAAGACTTTCAAGATTCCCGTCGTTCCTGCCAACATGGAAAGCGTAATTGACGAGGATCTGGCAATCTGGCTGGCCCAAAACGACTACTACTATGTAATGCATCGTTTCCAGCCTGAAGACCGTGCCGACTTTGTTAAGCGCATGCATGATCGTGGCTTGTTTGCCTCCATTTCGGTTGGAATCAAAGATAGTGAATACGATTTTATCGATCAATTAAAATCCGAACATTTAGTCCCAGAATACATTACGATTGATGTTGCTCACGGACACTCAGATTATGTAATTAAAATGATTCGCTATATTAAGCAACAATTGCCTGAATCATTCTTGACTGCTGGCAACGTTGCCACTCCTGAAGCCGTTCGTGAACTGGAAAATGCCGGTGCGGATGCTACCAAAGTCGGCGTCGGCCCTGGTAAAGCCTGCATCACCAAGCTCAAGACCGGCTTTGGAACTGGTGGCTGGCAGCTGGCCGCACTGCGTCTGTGCAGCAAGGCCGCCAGCAAGCCGCTGATTGCCGATGGTGGGATTCGGCATAACGGCGACATTGCCAAATCAGTCCGCTTCGGTGCCTCAATGGTTATGATTGGCTCGCTCTTGGCCGGTCATCAAGAATCACCTGGTCATCTGATCACCATCGACGGCAAGCGCTACAAGCAGTACTGGGGATCTGCTTCCGAAGTGCAAAAGGGCGCCTACCGCAATGTCGAAGGCAAGCAGATGCTGGTGCCATTCCGCGGTTCAATTAAAGACACGCTGCTGGAAATGCAAGAAGATCTGCAGTCATCGATTTCATATGCCGGGGGCCGCGACCTCAAGTCAATTACCAAAGTTGACTATGTAGTCGTTAAAAACTCCATCTTAAACGGCGACTATTAATCAAAAGGATCAGTCCAGACAAGGCTGATCCTTTTTTGCTGCAATAATTTAATCGCTGGCAGCGGTCAGCATCGGCATGTGCTTTGCCCGCTGCTGCCTCAGCATGACGACAGCCAGTTTCTTAATCGCCAAGCAGCCATGGTTAATTTCTCAATCTTTGCGAAACTCATCAGCAACTTAGGCAGCTTAACGCGAGCATCGTGGCAAGTAATTCAGCCACGTGCCTCGTCACCCATCTAATCAGCAATCTTATTTGATTAGCGACCGTTATGCAAAAAATCCTGCATATCATCTATGACAAAAATATCATTACCTACTTTTTAAAAAAAAGCGATGCATAGTAGGTAAAAATCAATGTATATCGAGTTAGGGATCCCTAACATTACCTACTATTTGATAAAAATCGCCCAATAGTAGGTAATTCACAAAGTCGGTCTGGCCCAATCAGCTCTAAAATATACATCTTTACCTACGATTTAGAAAAAAAACATTAAAAGTAGGTAAAGTTAGGCTGGCTGAATATACAGCGACCTACTTTCTGCCAAAAATCAGAGCATAGTAGGTAATCTCGGTTCCGTTTGCCCATCCTAGCGCTCCAAGTCTAAATTGTTTCACAAACTCAGAGCTCTGATCGGCAATAGCTGCTGTTCAGCAAGTCTTTGAGATTGCTAAACGGTGACGTCTCAATGACTGATGTCTTCTTGAGTTTTTAATAAATGGCTAAATTGAAGCTGGCTTCTCTAATTACTGTTGCACTTTTCAGATTGAACGGATTTAATTGCTTTGGATAAGCCTTAAGTCGCGGCCAGCCACGGCGACTCTTGATTAACGGATGACGCCGGTCTCATCAATCAGCAAGTCCAATTGCTATTTCTTTCTTCACTTTGCCGTCTATTTTACATATATTGAGCTGAATCCTTGATATCAATCCAGTTGGCAGCACTAAAAAAGTCGCCCCGCGTTTTGCGAGACGACTCTTTTTGCTATTGGTATTAATGCTTGGGAGACTTACGTCAGTGGATTTAAGGAGTTATTTTGAACTAGCCATCAACGATAACCGTGCCCAGCTTGCCAGCCAAGGCATCCTTCAAACCGCTCAGTGAAGTGATAATAGCTTCACGGTCTGGGTGATCCTTAACGAATGACATGCAGGCTTCGATCTTAGGCAGCATACTGCCGGCAGCGAATTCCTTTTCGTCGATGTACTTCTTGGCTTCGGAAATCGTTAATTTCTTCAGCGTCTTTTGATCTGGTTGGTTGTAGTGAACATAGACATAGTCAACCGCCGTCAGAATGATCAGCTTGTCGGCATCAATGTTGTCGGCCAGCAGTGCACTCGTCCGGTCCTTGTCGATAACGGCTGGCACACCTTGCAGACCATCATCAGTAAAGATAACGGGAACCCCGCCCCCGCCACCTGCAATTACCAGGTCGCCGGCTTCAATCAGCTTGTTGATACTGTCGATTTCCAAGATCCGCTTTGGCAGTGGTGATGGAACGACTTGACGATAGCCACGGCCAGCGTCTTCAACAAACGTGTAGCCTTTTTCCTTTTCGATTGCTTCGGCTTGTTCCTTAGTGTAGAAATCACCAACTGGCTTCGTTGGATTTTCAAAAGCCTGGTCCTTTGGGTCAACGGCAACTTGCGTAACCATCGTAACCACGTTCTTGTTCATCCAGCGACGGTGCAGTTCGTTTTGCAGACTCTGCTGCAGGTGGTAGCCGATGTAGCCTTGGCTCATCGCACCACATTCTGGGAATGGGAAGGCAGGTGCCTTGCCATTTTCAGCGGCGTAGTTCATACCCAGGTTGATCGCCCCAACCTGTGGACCATTCCCATGACTGATAACTACTTGGTTACCTGAAGATACCAGGCTGATCAAAGACCAAGCCGTGTTCTTAACCAATTCAAGCTGTTCTTCAGGTGTCTTGCCTAAAGCATTGCCCCCTAATGCAACTACTACTTTAGCCATATGCAGTTCCCCCTCGGTAATAGAATCAATTAATGATGTGGATGTTTAATTATTCACCAAGAGTGGCAACCATAACGGCTTTGATGGTGTGCATCCGGTTTTCAGCTTCACGGAAGACAACGGAGTGTTCGCTTTCGAAGACTTCGTCAGTAACTTCCATTTCCTTAAGGCCAAACTTCTTTTCGATTTCACGGCCCACTTCAGTGTCCAGGTTGTGGAATGCAGGCAGGCAGTGTTCAAAGATAACGTTAGGATTTTCAGTAGCCTTCATAACGTCCATCGTTACTTGGTATGGCTTCAGCAGCTTGATCCGCTTTTCCCACATGTCGTCGGATTCACCCATGGATACCCAAACGTCAGCGTAGATAACGTCCATGCCCTTGACACCTTCCTTGATGTCGTTGGTTACGACAATCTTGGCACCGGTCTTCTTGGCAATCTCGTTAGCCTTGTCCAGCGTTTCCTTGGTTGGTTCAAGTTCCTTAGGAGTTACGACGTGGTATTCCATACCCATAACAGCGGCACCCAGCATCAGAGCGTTGGATACGTTGTCTTGACCGTCACCAACAAAGGCGAACTTGATGTCTTGGTAGTTCTTCTTCAGAACTTCCTTAGCAGTCAGGAAGTCGGCCAGAACTTGGGTTGGGTGGTCTTCGTCAGTCAGACCGTTCCAAACTGGCACACCAGAGTACTTAGCCAGGATTTCAACGTTGCGTTGTGAGAAGCCACGGTATTCGATACCATCGAACATGCCACCCAATACGCGGGCCGTGTCCTTAACGGATTCCTTGTGGCCAATGTGAGAGCCAGATGGGCCAAGGTAGGTTACGTGAGCACCTTCGTCTTTGGCACCAACTTCAAATGAACAACGAGTACGAGTAGAACTCTTTTCAAAAATCAGGGCAATGTTCTTGCCTTCCAGACGCTTAGCTTCGTTGCCCGTGTACTTAGCCTTCTTCAGATCTTCAGCCAAGTTCAGCATGTATTCCATTTCACGGGTGTTAAAGTCAGCCAGGGTTAAGAAACTGCGGTTACGTAAGTTAAATGACATTTTTAAGTTCCTCCTTCTTAATTACAGTCTCTATCATAGAAACCGTTTTCAACAATCTTCACATTGATTCAAAATACTTCAAAAGAAAAATTTATTTTTTAGGTTATCTTAATCTTGATATATCAAGGAATGTAAACGCTATCTTAGGAATATGCATTAAATCGGTGCATAAAACATCACCGCTCAAAAAGGGATGTTGCTGGTTAAATAAAAATGTTAAAATTCAAGAAGCATCAAAAAGTTTCCAAAAACTTCAATTTGAGAACGTTTATGCTTTAGGAGGTATTTTTATGAATTTTTACATTGCTGACGATGATCCGGATACCATTGATCTGCTTAGCGATTTGATTGAAAACGACTTTAATAATTCAATCGTTGGGGTCGCTGATAATCCTCAGCAGGCCTATGATGATCTTTTAAGACTGCGCGTCGACATCATGCTGGTCGACTATGGCATGCCAGTAATGTCAGGAATTCAGCTGATTGAGAAGCTTAAAGCCGCCAACAGTCAACCGCATTTTATCATGATGTCTTCAGTAAGCGATGCCAAGACGCGGACCGCTGCCTACCAGGCTGGCATTGACTTCTTCTTAGAAAAGCCAATCAACCTGGCCGAAACCAAGCATATTATTCGACTCATTGCCGGTTATACGCTGATGACCGATAAGCTCAACCGCATCTTTGAGCTGGTTGGCAGCAGCGCCCCCTATCATCTGCCGCAGTCTCAACAGCGGCAGCAGGTTGACCGCATCAAATCAATTCTGCGCTTTTTGGGCATCACGGCAGAAACCGGCTGCCAAGACATCATTCGTATTATTTCATTAATGGTGGATCAAAAGCTGGGCTTCAACGACATTGATTTTGCCAGCGTGCTGCATTTTGACGCGCACACCAAAAAAATCGTCTTTCAAAGAATTCGGCGGGCTTTAAAGGTCGGTCTCAATAATCTTGGCAACATGTTCTTGGACTATCCGGAAAATGAGATCTTAATGGAATATGCCAACAACCTTTTCGGCTACAAAAACGTGCATAATGAAGTACTCAAGCTTAAAGGCGTTCAAAACAATGGCGGCCAGATCTCACTGCAGCACTTTTTTGACGGTCTGCTGCAGGAAAGCATTATTGAAAAATAGTCAAAATGGGACTCGGCAGCAACCGAGTCCCATTTTTTAGATCTCTTTTAATTCTCGCGTAGCCACCAAATACAGCCACCGATGCGCAACCTTTTGCCCTTCGACATTCTGCAGCGCGCCGGCGTACAGGTTCAGCTGCCCGCTATAACGATCAACGATGCGCTGTTCAGAACGTTCCTTAAGCGCTGCCGTTGATTGATCAACATGGTCGGTCTTATAGTCAAACAGTTCCAAACCATCATCACCGACAAAATAACCGTCGATAATCCCGTGAATCAATACGGGAGCATCCTCTTTTTCATCTGCCAGATTCTTAAAGAGCTGGGCGGCATTGATCAGCATTGAAAAAGGAGCCTCACGCCGCAGACTGACCGCATGCGTCAAAATCTGCCGACCCAGTTCGGTTTGATAAAAGGCCACGATGCCATCAACGTCAATGGCATCGGCCAGTTCATCGCTGCCTAGCAACTGATCCATTCTTAGTTGAGCGATCGTTTGGCTGACCAGTTTGGCATCGACCTTACCACTGCTCAGATCCAGTTTTTGAAAGACCAGGTGCGTTGCCGTTCCGATCTCAGTGGCCGAGGGCTGATGTTTTTGAGTCGTCATAAACTTAGGCTGGGCAAAATCATCGCTGCGGTACCAGCCGCTTGTCTTGACCTGCTGCTGATCAAACGTCAGCCGGCCCATTTCACGATCATCAGGGTCCTGGACGGCAAACAGCTGCTTGATGTCGCTGACTGCTTGGTAGGCCGTCGTCAACACTGCTTCAGGATGCGGATATTCCATTTCCACGACCTGCTTAAAGGCCTGCTGCTGGTTAGGCGTCAGCTGGGTTGCCGGCGCGGTCGTCTCCTTAGCCTGTTTACCACGCTGCGCCGCCAGATCATCAAGCTGTTTTTGAACCTGCGTCTGGTTATAGCGCTGGGCAAAGAAATCGCCTGCGCTGGTCTGCCAGGCGGCTTCATCATCGTTTGCCTCCATCCCCAGATCAGCCAGGTCAAAATCAGCTGCCCGCACCATTCCCATGCCGATCCAATCCAAAAGCGAATGGGCATTAAGCCGAGCTTGAGAACCAATAACGGCAGTACTGCTCTGCAGGGCCTTTTGCCAAGTCTTGGCAGCCTGCTTCAACCCTGAGCGGCCGGTACCTTCTTTGTTTTCATTGACTGAACCTGTAATGATCAAACGCTGCTGAGCCCGCGTCAAGGCAACGTACAAGACCCGCAGATCCTCTGCCCGGCTGCTGGCTCTTTGGGCTTCAATAATCAGGTTGCGCTGCGGCAGGTCATAGAGAATCTGCGGCAGTGCGTCAGGCGCCTGATCCGCGGCCTGGCCAAGATACTTGATTCCCAAACCCGCGTTGGCATCAATAATCGCCTTGCCGTTTTCATCCTTAAAGCCATGCGCCGTGTCGATCAAAAAGACCACGGGAAATTCCAGCCCCTTGGCACCATGGATCGTCATGACGTTTACGGTATCACTGGCAAGCTGTGCGGGAGCCTCGCCAAGATCCTGATTGCGTTTTTGCATGCGTTCGACAAATCGAATGAATTGATAAAGTCCTTTAAAGCTGCTTTCCTCATAGCCGTGCGCTCGTTCATACAAGGCATGCAGATTGGCCTGCCGCTGCTGTCCCCCGGGCATGCCGGCCACATAGTCCAGATAGCCCGTTTCTTGATAGATCGTCCAAATCAATTCAACCAATGAACGGCGCTGGGCAATGTTATGAAACTCATGCAGCTGGTCCAAAAAGCGGGCCGTCTTTTGATGCAGCGCCGCTAGGTCAATGCCATACGGATGATCATCAGGCAGCTTTAAGTCATGGTAGGTTGTCACAAAACGCTCCAATGCCTGGAAATACTGATCATGCCGGTCATTGATGCGCAGATAGGCCATTTCCGGTTCCGTCAGCCCAACGATTGGCGAGCGCAGAACGGCAACCAGCGGAATGTCTTGGTATGGATTGTCGATAATCTTCAACAATGAAACGATCGTCCGCACCTCGGTCGACTTAAAGTAGTTTTCCACGCCATGAACGGTCAATGGAATATTTAATGATGCAAACTCGTTGACCAGCGTGTTGTTGATTGACTTGGCCCGTTCCAAGAGCACGATATCGCCTGGCTTGATGTCACGATGACCATCAGGAGCGTCAGGATCAAAAATCTGTTCATGATTGTCCAGCATTTGGCGAATCCGCATGCCGACCATCCGCAGCTCGCCTGACTGACGATCAGCCTCATGACTGGCATTGGCGTCATTGTCCTCAGCATTGGCATCATAGAGCATCACCTCAACTGGCTTGACCTGCTCTTTAGGATACCATTTTGCGGCAAATTTCAAATGAGCGGCCTCATCATAGTCCATCTCGCCAACTTGATGATCCATCAGCTGACTGAACAGCAGGTTGGTAAAATCGGTTACGTTAGGCATGGAGCGGAAGTTTTCAGCCAGATTGATCAGCTCGCCTGGCGAATCTGGCTGCAGCTGATCCTCGCTGACAAACGTTTCATATTTATGCAGAAACATCGTCGGGTCAGCCTGCCGGAACCGATAGATCGACTGCTTGACGTCGCCAACCATAAACAGCCGGTTGACGCTTGGATCATGAAGCTGCTGGAGGATCTTTTCCTGCAGCGGATTGGTGTCTTGATACTCGTCAATCATAATTTCCCGATAGTGCCGCTGCAGATTCTTTAAGGTCTGCTTGCCGGCATTCGTGTCAACCGTCAGAATCTGGTAGGCATAGTGCTCTAAATCGGAAAAATCAAGCAGGTGCCGCTGCAGCTTGATCTGCTGATAGTTTTTGCGGTACTGCCAGGCTACCTGAACCAACTCATCAACGACTTGCTTGGCCCCTGCCGACAGCTTGACCAGCAGCTTGGCATCCATAAAGTAGTGATCATGCAGGCTTTGAATCTGTTCGCGCAGCTCGTTGCGTGAATCCTTGATTGCATCGTATGCCGCCAATGCAGCCGTTTCATCTTTTTTGGGCCGGCCTTTGATCGTTGGAAACATTTTTTTGGTCAGTTGAGCGCTGATTGCTTCCCAAGTACCGGTTTCGGCCAGTTTCAGCAGCTGCTCTACCCGCTCGGCATCGTCAGCCAGCATCTGCGAAGTCGTCGTCAAGTCAGCTGCCTGAGCCTGATGAGTCAGCGTGACAAAATCGGCATGAATCTGCTTTAGTTCACGCTGCAGTACCGGCAGCAGCTGTTTTTGGTAAAAGTTCGACTTGGTCAGCTCTTCATCGTTCAACTCATATAATTTAGGCAGTTGCCAAAGCCAGGCATGCGGGTCGGCCTGCGCGTTGGCAACTCGATCCAGTTCCATCACGATATCGCTCAGTGCGTCATCGCTGCGGTCATTGACAAAGTTCATCACCAGCCGCTCAAATGGTCGCTGACTGGGATCCTCAATCAGTGCGTCTCTGGCATACAGTTCTTCTCTAAGATCATCCCAGACCTGATCTTGCAGAAGCGTCGTCTCGGTTTCATCAGTCAGCAGGCGAAACTGTGGGTCCAGATCAATCAAGTAGTAGTAGCGCTTGATCAGCTGTTGGCAAAAGGCATGAATCGTACTGATGTGGGCAATCGCCAGCCGGTTGATCTGATCACGCAGATGACGGTTGTTGGCCTCTTTTTCCAAACGCCGCCGAATCCGCTCGCGCATGTTGTCGGCGGCTTCGTTGGTAAAAGTAACCATCAGCAGCTGATCGATGTTGAGATTGGGATCTTCTTTCAGCATTTTGATAACGCGGTCAACCAACACCGTCGTCTTCCCCGCGCCAGCCGATGCCGACACCAAAATATCATGGGTTCTGGCATCAATGGCGCGCTGCTGCTGTGGCGTAAACCTGGTATCACTCATGTTTTTCCCCCTGTGATTCTTGTTTCAGCTTTTCCTGTACGTCGCGCTCGGTTAGCAGAATGTCGCGATAGTTCTTTTGATCCAGCATTGGGTCAAAGCGGTAGATGTCTTGATAGTCGCTGTATTGCAGGCCGTCGCGCTTATCAAGCCGATATGGGCGCAAAGACGTGTCCCCCGCAAAAATCTGCGTCGCCGCGTTGACGATGCGTTCCTGATTACGCTGTAAAAGAGCGGCCAGCTGTGATTCATCAACCAGTGCCATGCCGCTGTTGGCCTTGATGTTGCCGTTCTTAAAGGCGCGCAGGCTCAGAATCTGCGGTTTGAAATTGTCAAAGCCCTGATCCAGATCATTCAGCAATTGCCGATCGTTCAGCAGGACCCCTCGATAGCGATGACTCTTTAATTCTTCAGATGCCAGACTGCCGCTGAGATCCTCCCATTTAAAGACGGGATTCTGCAGGTGCAGGTACAAAGCCCCGGCGATCTTGGCCGACTGCTGATTCAGCTTGAGCTGGTGGCTGAGGCTGTTTAGATATGACAGCATCTGCAGTGCCAAGCCATCATAGGCCTCGACCAGATTAAACTGCTGATTGCCGGATTTATAGTCAACCACCATCAAATAAGGCTCCTGATTCAGCTCAACGGAATCAATCCGGTCGATCCGGCCACGCAGATAGACCTTGTGACCATGATCAAGCGGATAGATCAAAGGCGCAAAGCTCTGCTGCCCTTGATCGCTCAAGTCCATCACGCCGAATTTCTGTTCCGTTACCACGTTTTTGGCGCGCGTCAGCTTGGATTGATCACGCAAAACCTTCGTCATCGTTTCGACCAGACGTTCCAGCTGTCGCTTGCGAAAGGCCAATCGCTGATAGTTCTGTGTTAATTGAATCAACTGCGGCTGCTGATCAAAGGCCCAAGCCATTGCCTGATGGGTGAGACGCTGCAGCTGATCATCGGTCAATTGGCTGAGTGTTAAGCCCTGCTCACTAAGCAGCCGCATGAAGCGATCCAGACTGTCATGGAAAAACGTCCCAGATTTATCAGCCGAGATTTCCAGCTCTTCTCGTTTTTGAATGCGCAGACCATATTTAAGAAAGTATTCATATGGGTTGCGATAATAGTCCTGCAATTGAGAAATTGAGGCATACAGCGTGTCATGCTGCAGCGCGGGTGCTATTTCGCCTGGCCGTTCACCGTTCTGCAGTGCCTGTGTTCGTGCATCCAGTGCTTCTGGATCCCATTGACCATACAGTCGTTCTGCCAGATCAGCCGGCAGCGGCATCGTTTCGTTGGTATAGTCAAGACTTTGCGCCGTCCAGTCGTAGCGCTTGACCTTTTGCGCCATCAGCTCGCTTAAAAAGTTCCAGGCCGCGCCCAATGGCTGATGATCATCCAATGCCTGCCGCTTAACCTGCATCAGCGTGCCCAATACGGCAAATGGCGCGCTGACAAACGGCCAGGCAGCTGTCGCGGTATCCTGGGGCTGGGCCATAAACGGCAGATCATCTTTGAGACGTTTCTTATCGGCATCCCAGCAATCAAACGCCATCGCCAGATCAATCATATAAGGCGACATGCCAAGCGGTTTTTCATCATTGCCGATCTGCGGTGCCGAAATGATCAAACGCTGGCGGCCGCTCATAAAGCCCAGGTAGTTTAAAAACGGCTCGTTGCTCATTTTTTCAACCCCGCTGGCTGGCAGAAACTGTTCGTCATCCAGACAGGCATTCAGCAGCTCGCGGTCCGGATCACTAAGCAGACCCGTGGCTGACTTGGCTTCCGGCATGACGTCGCTGGTTGCGCCCATCATAAAGACGACTTTGCGCGTGGTGGTTTGCACGATCCCGGTTTCTGAAATCACGACCTGATCCAAGGTTGATGGAATCTGCGAGTATTGCGCGGCCTCAAAACCGGCCATCAATAAATCAGCAAACTCATCGATTAAAAATGGCTGCTGCTGACCTAAAATCTGCACGTACTCGTCCAACAGATTGCAAAAGACCTGCCAGACCTGCTGAGGTTCCTGCGCTCTTGCCAGATCAGACCGGCTGTCGGCAAGCGACCATTCCTCCAGCCGCTTGACAACGCCGGCATTGACCAAAAAGCCGTACAGTGCCTTGGCTGCCGCCGCGCCGTTTTCTGCCTGATCAAGCTGGCTGAAAAATTTTTGCAGTCCGCTGACGTAATCCTTGACGACGTTTAATGGTGCCGAGGCATACTGATCGCGTTTCTGCATATCCGGATGGTGCCGCAGCTCTTCGGCATCGACGTTGGGATCAAAATGCCACTGCTGACTGCTCAGCCAATCATCACCCGTGCGGCCATACTGGAGACACCAGTTTTCCGTTTGGTAGACGGCCTTTTGAAAATATTTTCGCGTAACAGGCCGGCCCAGATCATCATGCATTTTTTGCGGAATCAGCAATCCAGTCTTCAAAAGGTGCATCACGTCACTGGTTGCAAAATGACGCTGATAAACCTTAAACAGCGCCTCAATCAGATTTACCAGGGGATGATTGTTCATCAGGCGCTCAAGGTCATTAAAAATCGGCACCTCATGCGCTTTAAAAACCGACTCAAGCATCGTGGCATAGCCGTCCAGATGGCGCGTCAAAATCAAAAAGTCCCGGTAGCGGTATTTACCCGTGCTGACCAGCTGACGAATCTTGGCTGCAATCAGATTCAGCTCTGCCACGCGATTAGGGGCCGTAAAGAACTGAATGCTTTGGGAATCTTGAAGCGGCGCGCTCGGCAGCTCATTCAGCATCTGAGCCTGAGCCGCCAAGACCCGATCCAGCACCTGCAGATCTGCAGTAACGCGCGGCTGGTCGGCCATCACGTCTGCCAGCTGCTTGACGCCCGGCGTTTGCTTGGCGAATTTTGACAAGCGGTAGTACTGACGTCCCGATTCATAAAACAGATTATGCTCATCTGGCAGCTGATTTTGGTATGGACGATCTAAAACCAGTGCAATCGTGGTCGCCTGAGCATTTTTGATCAGCGCTTGTACGATCTGCAGCTCACGAGCCGTAAACTGCGAAAACCGATCCAGATAAAAATAGGCATGCGACAGATCCTTTTGCTGCAGATACTTCACCAAAAGCGCGTCAATCTGACTGATATCTTGATAGTCGCCCAGTGCCTTCACGAATTCGCCGTAAACCAGAAATATGACTTTAAGCTTAGCCTGCCAGACGTCATCTAAGATCTGATGATTGTCTTTGGCCCAGGTCTGTGCACGTTCCATGATAGCCGCATAGTCAGTCGGTGCGATCCGAGCCGTCTGCAGTTCAGTCAGCTGCTGCGTCAGTTCCTTGATAAAACCTGGCCGCTTGATTTCGCCGGCAAACATCTGCATTTCATTTTGATGCTGGTTGACGATTTGAGCCGTCAGCATCGTCAGCCCGGTTGGCGAAAGCCGTGGCGCCTGAAAAGCCGGTGTGTCGCGCAGCAGGTACCACGCCAGCCGACTGAACGACAGTACCTGTACCTTCATCTGAGCATATGGCTGATCCGGATCCTGCTCAGCGGTATTTTTCAGCCGATTCAGCACTTCGATTTCGGTTGCAAACTTAATATGGTTGGGAACCAGGTAGAAGAACTCGCCTTTAGGATCAGCGGCCAGCTGCTGTTTCAGCTCAGCCAGCAGACCAGCCTGATGATCATACGCGGCTGTCCCTAAAATAAACTTTAAGCTGCTCATTAAATCGCTCCTCCGTTTTGATTGATTGACTTAATTTTATCATGCACCCCCGCCGTTAAAGACCGCGACTGTCAATTCTGTTTTTAATTATAATCAGTAAAGTTTGTGATTTTATGATCAATAGTATCACGAGCTAAAGATCCTTTTAACATCAGCATTTCAAGCCGTTTTAAAATAAAAAAAACAAATTTTGATTTCTTGGTTGTCTTTGTCAGATAAAAGTGGTTTAATGTAATTGTTACTTAGTGAGCAATAACTAAGTCAAGGTTAGGACTTCCATCCCAATAAAGTCATCTTTTATCTCAAATTCAAATCTCTCTACTCCATACTTGGTGGTTTTTAATCGCCTCAATGATAACTTTTTTGATGTGTCAGTCCAGCTGACGTCCTAACCCGTTGAAATAAAAAACACGATGGCCAATCCCTGGTCATCGTGTTTTTTATTGTACTGCCCATCCAGCATTACAGAATCGGCGAAAACAGGCGAGAGAACGTCTGCTTAAAGCGCAGCCACACTGGTTGAGCCGCAAACATTTCCGGCGTCATCACCTTACAGTTGCGAATATCATTGACAAAGATCTGTTCCAGTTGATCCGTGATGCGATGGTCATACATAAAGGCATTGATTTCAAAGTTAAGCTTGAAGCTGCGAAAATCGAGGTTGGCCGATCCAACTGAGGCCATCTTGCCATCTACGACCATGGTTTTGGCATGCAGAAAGCCATTTTGATAAAAATAGATCGTTGCTCCTTCGTTAGCCAATTGATGAGCATAGTACTGCGTGGCCCGGTAAACAAAGGGATGGTCCGGCTTGCATGGAATCATGATGCGAACATCAACGCCAGAATGAATGGCAATCCGCAAAGCATCCAAGACACTGTCGTCAGGAATCAGATAAGGCGTTTGAATCCAGATATGATCCTGGGCCGCGTTGATCAGCCGCAGATAGCCAAGCTTGATTTTTTCCAACGGCGATTCAGGACCATTGGAAACGATCTGCAAAGCGGTGTTGCCCTGCTTAACCGTAATCGGCGGAAAATATGGCCGATAGTGGATGATCTTGTCCTGGACGTGGCGCTGGGAGGCATTCCAGTCACGAATAAATCGCTGCTGCAATGAGTAGACGCCCCCGCCGATCACACGCAGATGCGTATCGCGCCAATAGCCAAACTTAGGCAGTCTTCCCAAGTACTGATCACCTACGTTAAAGCCGCCCACATAGCCGATTTTGCCGTCAATGGTGACGATTTTTCGGTGATCGCGATAGTTCAGCCGAAAATCAAACAAGTTGCTGTGCGTCATCAAGAAAGGTTCAGCCAAACCGCCATTTTGTCTTAAAGCATCATAAAAACTGCGCTTAACGCCCATCGATCCCCACGAGTCATATAAAACCCGGACCTCAACGCCTTCTGCTGCCTTCTGTTCCAACAGCGTACGCAGCTGATTGCCGATCTGGTCGTTATAGATCGTGTAAAACTCAATATGGATGCTTTTTTGGGCATTGGCCAGATCATCAAACATCTTTTGAAACAGTTTTTGCCCATCCGTATAGATATCAACCTGATTATGCCGAGTCAAAAACGCGTTGTCGATGCTTTGGAACAGCATGATCGTTCGTCGATACATGCGCATGGTTTGTTTTTTAGGCCGCGGCATGTCCAAAAACTGCTTTTTCTGTTCTTCAATAGCCGCGCTCAGCTCTAGTTCCGTTTGCGATTGGATCCGCTCCATCTTGTCCTGCGGCAGTTTGCGTCCCAAAAACGCATATAGAATAAAGCCCAGCACTGGGATCAGCGTTAAAACCAACAGCCATGCCCAGGTCGCGGCAATATCGCGCTTTTCACGAAACACCGTATAAAGCGCGGCAATTTCATTGATTATGATGATTCCCCAAATAATCAACTTGATAATCTGCCACGTCGTTAAAAGCATTGTTCTACCTTCCTTTCGCTTGCTTTTTTTATTCTAACGCACCTTTTGATTCGAACCAACAACTTAATTGCGCTATAATTTTTCGAAATATAGTTAAATCTGGCAGTTATTTACTGAAAGATTAAAAAAGGAATGAACAACCATGTTTGACTCAATGCCATTGGGAATCGGCCAGTATCATCTGTTTCATGAACTGTTCAAGGCCAATCCGCGACTGGCGATTATCGTCTTGGCGCTGATCGTCATTTTAGCTATCTACTTGAATCAACGCCGATAAAAAAAGAGCTGGCTTTTTGGCCAGCTCTTTTTGATTTGCTTATTCAGCTTTTGGTGCCTGGTAGTCTTTGTTTTCACTGATGACCAGCTTGCCATCCTGCATGTCGGCGCGCAGATGCTTAACGTCCAGGTGATCCAGATAGTAGTCGGTAACCTGGTCGCGAATCTGCTGTTCAACGACCCGCCGTAATGGACGAGCCCCCATTGCCTCATCATAGCCTTGGTCGATCAAGAAGTTCTTGGCTTCTTCACTGACTACAACGTCCATGCCCTTCTTAGCCAGGGTCTTGTTGACGTCTTTAAGCATCAGGTCAACGATTTGCTTGAGATCTTCTTTAGTCAGATGGTGGAATTCGACAATGGCGTTGAACCGGTTGAGGAATTCAGGACGGAAGTATGGCTCCAGCCGCTTGGTCAGGCTTTCTTCCTTGTTGTCGGCTGCCTTGATCATAGCATCGCTGGAGTAGCCGGCATTAGAGGTGGCAATAATGATCGTGTTCTTAAAGTCGACCGTATTGCCTTGTCCATCCGTCAGCCGACCATCATCCAGCACCTGCAAAAGCAGCGTAATGACTTGTGGATCAGCCTTTTCAATTTCATCAAGCAGCACGATTGAGTAAGGATGACGACGAACCTTTTCCGTCAGCGTGTTGCTGTTGTCATCGTAGCCAACGTAGCCGGCCGTAGTCCCAATCAGTTTGGAGACGGCAGTCCGGTCAGCGTATTCAGACATGTCCAGCCGAATGATATCGTCTTTATTGCCAAACATATCTAAAGCCAGCTGCTTAGCCAGTTCAGTCTTACCGACCCCAGTTGGCCCAACGAACAGGAAGCTGCCGATTGGACGATTGCCTTCATCAAAGCCGGCCCGGTTCCGCCGAATTGCGCGGGCAACGGCATCAACGGCTTCGTCTTGACCGATGACCTTGCTCTTGAGGCGACCAGCCAGGCCCTTAAGCCGTTCAATATCGCTGGCGCCCATCTTGGAAACCGGAATGCCAGTCAGCCGTTCTACCGAGTCAGCGACATCACTAGGCGTTGCCGTAACTTTTTCAGAAGCCGAGTGATCAGCCAGCTCTTTTTTCAGCTCGGCAATCTTGTCTTTGCATTCTTGAGCTTTTTGATAGTCTTCTTTTTCGGCAGCTGTGGTCTGCTCTTTTTCGATCCGCTTGATTTCAGCTTCAATCTCCTTGGCATCCTTGACTGGGTGCTTGGCTGCCAGGTGCGCGGCCGTCATGTCAACCAGGTCAATGGCCTTGTCCGGCAGACTGCGCTGTGGAATATATTGAACCGAATAGTCGATAGCGGCTTTTAAGACGTTGTCAGGCAAGGTTACGTTGTGGTGCTTTTCATACAGACCTCGAATTCCCTGCAGGATCTTAAATGTATCTTCCTTGCTTGGCGCGTTAACAACCACTGGATTGAACCGCCGCGACAAGGCTGCATCCTTCATGATCGTGTTACGGTATTCATCCTGCGTCGTAGCCCCAATAATCGTAATCTCGCCTCTGGACAGGGCAGGCTTTAAGATGTCAGACATCCCTTTTGAGCCATTGCCATCGCCAGAGCTGCCGGCACCAATGATCTGATGAATCTCGTCAAAGAACAGGATCACGTTGCCGGCTTTTTTGACTTCATCGACCAGCTTTTGCATGTTTTCCTCAAAGCTGCCCCGGTATTGCGTCCCGGCTTCCAGACTGGAAATATCAATGCTGATGATCTGCTTGTTTTTAATTGCGGCTGGTACGTCGCCGTTGACGATGGCCTGTGCCAATCCTTCAACGACCGCCGTCTTACCAACCCCGGCATCACCGACCAAGACTGGATTGTTCTTGATCCGGCGGCTGAGGATTTCCGCAGTTTCTTGAATTTCTTTGTTACGGCCAATCACTGGATCCAATTTGCCAGCCTTGGCTTCTTCAGTTAGATTGCGCCCCAGTTTGGCCAGCATGCCGCCTTTTTTAGGTGCCTTCACAGTTGGCTGCTTGGCATCTGCTTGCGGCAGCTTGCCGGTTCTTCGATACTGAGCGTACTCTTCTGGGGTCACTTCACGTCCATTGATCAGATAGCGGCGATTTTCGGTATTAAAGCCGTTCAAGCCGCCCATCATCTGGTTAAAAATGTCATTCATGTCATCGAATGGATCTACTGGAATTTGTGCCATAAGCTATTCCCCCTATTGTTAATATTCAATTGTAGTTCGCTAAATCAGTGGTCAATAAAAGGCCCAATGCTGTTACACTCGACCTCCTACTGCTACACTATGCGATTATCGCTCCAGGTAATGCTCTTCCAGCTCTTTTAACACTTCCCACATCTTGCGGTGCTGTGCCCGAGCCAAAGCATCCAAGTCGCGCAGATTCAGCGGTGTGGCACTGGTCTGCTCCTTGTTGAACGATTTGTGCAAGGTCGTGTAGCCGTAGCCGGATCGTTTGGACACTTGATAGATCGTCAAGTGATTCACGTCCAAATAATGCTTGATGTCGATTCGCACCATGCTCACTTCCTTTACGTTTTTTATTATATCACGTCTGTGTTATAACACAAGTGTAAAATACCACATTTGTGAAATATTTTTTTGTCAAATCAAAAAGGTTCTCTTCCTTTTATATACTCCGTTTTGATATCGCTTTCAAAAACTGCTGAATCAATGGCTGATCAAACTGACTGATGACGGCCTGCTTAGTGCATAAAAAAATGGATAAAAATTTTTAACCATTTTCTCACTTTAGCTCCCAAGGACGTGAAATACCGTACTGCAAACGTTTGGCGCAATTATGCATCCTTTAATCTTCTCTGTTTATCTTTTGAATAAAATCCAAAAATATAAAGAATTGTTGACTTTTTATTCGTTTTTATGTATATTTAATGACAATTTATAAATCAATTATAAATTAAGAGCAATCAGAAACAGAAATATCGGAGGAAGAACTTATGAAACAAGAAAAGGAAAAAATCGTTTTAGCTTATTCTGGCGGCCTGGATACCTCAGTCGCTATTGCCTGGCTTAAGAACAAAGGCTACGACGTAATTGCATGCTGTATTGACGTTGGTGAAGGCAAGGACCTGGAAGCCATCAAGGCCAAAGGAAGCCAAGTCGGCGCCTATGCATCCGTCGTTATCGATGCAAAAGAAGACTTTGCGGAAAACTTTGTCCTGCCCGCTCTGCAAAGCAATGCCATGTACGAACAAGAATATCCCCTGGTTTCTGCTCTTTCCCGACCTCTGATTGTTCAAAAGCTCGTTGCCGTTGCCAAGGAATACGGTGCTACTGCCATCGCCCATGGCTGCACTGGGAAAGGCAATGATCAGGTTCGTTTTGAAGCCGGCATCCATGCACTGGCTCCCGACATGAAGATTGAAGACCCAATTCGTGACTGGCACTGGTCACGGGAAGAAGAAATCGACTATGCCAAGAAGAATGGCATTCCCGTTCCAATCACCATGGAAAGCCCCTACTCGATTGACGAAAACCTGTGGGGCCGTGCCAATGAATGTGGGATTCTTGAAGATCCATGGGCCAGCGCTCCTGAAGACGCTTATGACCGGACCAACCCAATTGAAAAAACGCCGGACACGCCAGAAATCATGGAGATTCAATTCGCACACGGCAAGCCGGTTGCCCTTAACGGTGAAGCCATGCCACTGGCCGAACTGATCATGAAGCTCGACAAGATTGCCGGCAAACACGGAATTGGCCGGATCGATCACGTTGAAAATCGGCTGGTCGGCATCAAGTCGCGTGAAATCTACGAATGTCCTGCAGCTACGGTTCTTTTGAAGGCGCACAAAGATCTGGAAGACCTGACTCTGGAACGTGAGGCAGCTCACTTCAAGCCGGTCGTTGAACTGAAGATGGCCAACCTGATCTACAATGGTCTGTGGTACTCGCCATTAATGAAGGCCATTCAAGCATTCATTAAAGAAACGCAAAAAGACGTCAACGGCACGGTTCGGGTCAAGCTGTTTAAAGGCAACGTTGTCTGTGAAGGTCGGAAGTCTCCTAATTCCTTATACGACAAGAATCTGGCTACCTACACCTCTGCCGATGAATTTGATCAGGAAGCTGCTGGTGGCTTCATCAAGCTTTGGGAACTGCCTGACAAGGTCTATGCTCAAGTGCAGGCCAATGCTGCCAAGAACCAATCTGAACCTAGCGTAAAGGGGGAAACCATCAGTGCCGATTAAGCGGATGTGGGGTGGACGGTTTGAAGAGTCTGGCTCCGATTTGGTAAATAAATTCGGGGCTTCAATCACCTTTGACCAAGAGATGGCCCAAGAAGACATTCAAGGATCATTGGCCCACGTCAAGATGCTTAAGGCAACCAAGATCCTTGACGCTGCCGACGCCGATGCCATCATCAAAGGCCTGGAGACGCTTGATGAAAAGCTGAAGCAAGGCAAACTGTCCTTCAATATTGAAAATGAAGACATTCATATGAACATTGAGGCACTCTTGACGGCAGAAATCGGTCCGGTAGCCGGCAAGCTGCACACTGGGCGGAGTCGAAACGACCAGGTTGCCACTGATCTGCATCTGTACGTCAAAGAGCGGCTGCCTCAAGTAATCGCGGCCATCAAAAAGCTGCAGCAGGTCCTGGTTGACAAGGCCAGCGACAATGTTGAAACCATCATGCCGGGTTATACTCACATGCAGCATGCCCAGCCGATCTCATATGGTCATTATCTGATGGCATATTTCCAGATGCTGCAGCGTGACGCTGAACGATTCAAATTCAACATGCAGCATACCGACGTCTCTCCGTTGGGCGCGGCGGCTTTGGCGGGAACGACTTTTCCAATCGATCGTCAATTGAGTGCGAAGTACCTTGGTTTCTCAGATATTTATCACAACTCGCTGGACGCGGTATCTGATCGTGACTTTGTCTTAGAATTTCTCAGCAGCGCCAGCATTTTGATGATGCACCTGTCGCGGATGTGCGAGGAATTGATCTACTGGTG
The DNA here is from genome assembly GCF_039955095.1 of Limosilactobacillus sp. WILCCON 0051. Lineage (NCBI taxonomy): Bacteria > Bacillati > Bacillota > Bacilli > Lactobacillales > Lactobacillaceae > Limosilactobacillus > Limosilactobacillus allomucosae. The sequence goes on along the minus strand of NZ_CP154878.1, from coordinate 29,172 downwards.
CAGCTATGAATTCGGCTATATTGAGCTTTCAGATGCCTACTCCACAGGCAGCTCGATCATGCCGCAAAAGAAAAATCCCGATACGGCAGAACTGATTCGGGGCAAGACTGGTCGGGTTTATGGCGACTTGATGGGACTTTTGACCACCATGAAGGGCCTGCCGCTCGCATACAATAAAGACATGCAAGAAGACAAGGAAGGCGTTTTTGATGCCGTCAAAACCATCATCCCTAGTCTCAAGATCATGGCCGGCATGGTTGAAACGTTGAAAGTCAACCGAGACAAGATGGAACATGCCGTCCACAATGATTTTTCAAATGCTACTGAGCTGGCGGACTATCTGGCCAGCAAAGGCATTCCATTTAGACAGGCTCACGAAATCGTTGGCGAGCTGGTCTTAAAGGGATTGAAGACCGGTAAGAACCTTAGCGATATCAGCTTAGCGGAATATCAAAAGATCAGTCCTTTGATCACTGAAGACGTCTATCACGTGCTGCAGCCAAAAGTAGCCGTTGAACGACGGAATTCAGCAGGCGGAACTGGCTTTGCTCAAGTCGAGGCCCAGATCAAAGCTGCCAAAGAACTATTAAAAGATTAAGCAAAGTCCTGCAAGACTCATGAAGTTTTGCAGGACTTTTTATGTTTTAGCGATCATTTGCAGAAATTCATTTATAAACGTGCCCCAAAGTACTGCCTATACGCATGACCACGACAATCGTTAACAGCTTTGCCCAGATTCAACAAAGCAGGCGAGAATTCGTAACTAGTCAAGGCAGCAGACTGTGTAAGTTTGGTCGGATGTCAGTCAGAAAAGCCGCCGCTCAACGTCATTAGCTGTTATTATGCAAAAAATCCTGCATAATGACTGCCGAAAAAAACTGATTACCTACTTTTTTCAAAAAAGCGATGCATAGTAGGTAAAAATCAATGTATATCGAGTTAGGGATCCCTAACACTACCTACTATTTGATAAAAATAGCCCAATAGTAGGTAATTCACAAAGTCGGTCTAACCCAATCATCCCATAAATATACATTTTTACCTACTATTTTTAAAAAAGCCGTCAAAAGTAGGTAAAGTTAAGCCGGCCTAGTATGCAACTACCTCCTTCTGACAAAAAAACGCGGCATCGTAGGTAATTTCAGCCCTCTAGCCAGTCAGAAGCTGATTTTCTTCACAAAGCCATCCTTTAGCAGGCTCCTTAATCATCATCCAATAATACCTAACCGCCATTTCATTTGTTATATCGAAACATTAAACGTTTTAAATACTCCAGTAAGACACTTATTGGGGCTTTGTCGATTGATTTTTACTGACTAATCCGTTTCGATATTATATGAGGATATTTGACAACGTTAGGGAGATCTAAATTGAAGTTAAAGAAATCAAACATCAACTGGTTCAGCATTCTTTGGCTAACGGTCCTTTTGATCACGACAGTCGCGGTCAGCACTACCGCTCGCCAAATGCTTTCTCATACTGCTGGCCAGTCTTTTTTATTTTTGTGGCTGATTAAAAACGCGGCTGCTTTGAGTGTCTTGATTCTGCCAATGATGCTGGGAGCTTTTGACATCAAGATTCCGCATCGGCAAACCGCCGTGATTCTATTAGCGGGGACCGGCCTGATCCTGTATGGCGTGGCTAATCACCTTCCACAGCCGGCTGTTTTGGAAAGCGTCCCTTCTGCTGAGCGCTACGTCGTCCAAAACATCTTTGTGACCTGGCTGGCCTATTTGACACTGCTGCTTTTCTCTCCCTGGCTGAAAAAGCGGCTGCATCAATTCACAATCAAACAGCGTCGGCATACTTTGCTTATCTTGACGCTGGCGATTTGGCTGCTCAATCTCAACCATGCCGTGGGGGTCTTGGGGCTGGCAGGCGGCAGCAGTTTTTTATGGTTTGGCTACCTTTTTGCCATGGGAGATTGGCTGGGCAGCGATCAGGCACTGCTGCAGCCATTGAAGACCGGCTGGCTGATGATTGGCGATCTGCTGGTCTTTTTGGCAATGTGTCTGGCTGCCTGGTTCAACATCAATCAGCTGACCTATAATCCGCATGATGGTCTGCTTTTGACCACTCACTATCAAGTCGCCATCAACGCCTTTCAAAATACCTACCTGGCAATGGCAATCCTGGTCATCATCACGCTGGTCAAGCTGCTGTCATCACGATCGTTAAGCAGCTTTTATGCCATTTTAGGCGGTTTGATGCTTAATCTGCTGGCCATTCCCAAACTATTCGTGCCGTTCTTAAAGTATCAGCCGCGCTGGCACCTGTTGATTGCTATTGCAGCAGGCTGGGCCGTCAGCTGGGGCCTGGCCGTTTTGCTCAGTCAGTGGACGACCCGCTTTGACTGGCAGCTTAAGCTTGATTTAGGCGCTGGCTGGGACGTTTTAAAGAAAACTTTTGCCAAATGCTGGCCATTTCTATTGACTGCCGCCGTTATCTGGGGAATGACGATCTGGTCGTTTGGCTACCTGTGGAACTGGCAGCTCAACATGCTGCAGTGGATCATCACGGATCATAATGCCATCGTCTGGGCCAACGTAATGATCATGATGGCCCTGGCTGGAATTTTAATGGCCTTGACCAATCGCTGGTGGCTCAGCAGTGCTTTAACGATCATTATCTATGGCGGCTGGCTGACTGCCTCGCTGCTTAAGATTCAAGCACGGGCTGAGCCGATTCTGCCAACTGACCTGGCTACGCTAACCGCACCTAAAGAAATGCTGGGCATGGTCGAGCCAACGATTCTGCTGGCCGCGGGTGTGGTCGTCATCGTTCTGCTTAGCTTTGCCGTGGCAATCGAGATTCGTCATGGCCGAAAATACCGCCTTAAGATTCAGTGGCGCTATCTGATCGGTGCGGCTGCCATCCTTTATCTAAGCGGTTTTGCCTTTATCAATCACACCAATTCGCCAACCTATCGCTGGGCTGAGAAAGTCGATGACACGCCTTATTTTTACGCGCAGCTGCGTGGTGCCAAGGTTAACGGTACGCTCCTGCAGTTTGCCAATAACGTTGACGTTCGCGTAATGGACAAACCCAAGGGATATTCAAAAGACCGCATGGAAAAAATCGGTCAAAAATATCGTCAGCAGGCTAAAATCATCAACCGGCAGCGAACTCACGCCAGCGTTGGCAATCAGCGGCTCGTCTTTATCTTAAGCGAGAGTTTTGCTGATCCGCGCCGCGTGCCGGATCTAAAAGTCAGCGGCAACCCACTGCCTTATCTGGACCAGCTCAAGCATCGTACGACCAGCGGCTTGATGATCAGCACTGGTTATGGCGGCGGGACGGCCAATATGGAATATCAAGCCTTGACCGGACTTTCAATCGTCAACTTCTCGCCAACCATGCCAACGCCATATTCGCAGCTGGTTCCCTATCAAAAACGCGCCGTATCCATCAATCAGCTGTTTTCTTACAGTGATGGAATTCATCCGTTTACCGCCAACCTATACAGCCGCGTAAAAGTCTATCGCAAATTCGGTTTCAACCGTTTCTATCATCTTGATGGCGGCAGCCGGCTTTCCTATACGCATAAGATCGACAACAGTCCCCGCATTGACGACTGGTCCGCCTATCAGCAGGTATTGTTAAATCTTAGGAATCATCATGGCAACCAGTTCATCCAATTGGCCACCATGCAAAACCATATGCCATACGACAATTTCTATCATCACAACAACTACAAGGTCAGCGGAACGGCCTATCGAACTCCTCAGGCTCAGCAGCAGATCGAGACCTACACGCAGGGCATTCACTATACTGACGAGGCACTGAAAAAATTCATCAGCCGGTTAGACCAAAGCAGCCAGCCGACCACCGTTGTCTGGTATGGCGACCATCTGCCCGGTATCTACAATGGCGTTTCGATGGCTGAGCATGGTTTGGTGATGCACGAAACCGACTACTTTATCTACAGCAATCCAGCTGCTCAAAAGATCAATCACAGCCGCGTTGACAAAACCAAAATCGTCAGTCCAAACGAGTTTATCCCAATGGCAATGGCGCAGATGGATCTCAAGGTTTCACCATACTACGCGCTCTTGACCCAGGTTCATGAAAAGCTGCCGGCCATTACGCTGGATACCAACGTTCACAGTCACAGCAACCGTCCGCACAGCACGGCCGTTGAATACGTCGATCAAGACGGCCTGCAGACGACGCTTTCTCTAAAGCAGATGCGGCTGTTTGATGACTATCGCATGGTTCAGTATGATCTGACGGCTGGGCACCATTATCTGCTGCATGACTGGTTTATGCTTAAGGTGCCGCATTAATCTGACTGCTCAACCATCACCAAATCAGATCAAGACAGATGCCGAGAAAACGCGTTTCCGCTCTTGCTAAAAAAGACGCCCAATTATTGAGCGCCTTTTTTTTATTCGATTCGATCAGCCACCTCGTCAACGACATCCTGCAGCGTAATCTGCTTCATCATGGCTTCTGCGGCTGCTTGAATCTGATCATAGGCCTTGCCTAGTACCGGCTGAATGTTTTTGCCGACTGGACACTGCTGATTGGTCTGTTCGTCAACATGCAGCAGATGATGGTTTTCTTCAACTGCGTAATACACATCCAACAGCGTGATCTCAGCTGCCGAGCGACTCAGCTGTGGTGCCGGAGCGTCGGACTTGGGCTTGAGAATGCCGGCCTTGACCATTTTGGCAATCAGACTGCGAATCAGACTGGGATTGGCATCCACGCTGGCGGCCAGATCCTGACTGCTGATTTTTTGCCCATGATAGATTTCCAGATAGGTCAGAATATGCACGGCATCACTTAAACGATGAGAATATTTCATAATTCAGCGCACCTTTATTTATGATATGGGAGACCATTGATAATCGTAAAGGCACGGTAGATCTGTTCAGTCAAAACCAGCCGCATCAATTGGTGAGGCAGCGTAAAGCGTCCAAACGAGATCTGCTCATTGGCCCGTTTTAAGACAGCCGGACTCAGCCCCAAAGATCCGCCAATCACAAACGTAATGTCGCTGTGACCATAAGTTGCCAGCTGATTAAGCGTCTGGGCAAATTCTTCCGAGCTGCGTTCCTTGCCGTTGATCGCCAGGGCAAAAACGTACTCACGATCCTTAATCTTGCTTAGGATGCGTTCGCCTTCTTTGGCCATAACCTCATCCATCTCGGCTTGGCTCAGCGATTCGGGTGCTTTTTCATCTGGGACCTCCACGATCTCAAACTTGCAGTATCTTCCCAAGCGCTTGGCATATTCAGCAATTCCAGCCTTAAAGTATTTTTCCTTTAATTTGCCAACCCCAATTATCTTAATGTTCATTTAAAACTCCTTTTAATCAATTGTTCGGTAATTATACCAATTCTTCTCCCAACTAACCACGACTAGTTATCCACAATTCAAAACCAAAACAGCCGTTTGTATCCAACTGTCAAATCCGTTGATATAACAGCATTTATCAATCATCAATAAATATGATAAAGGGTTTTCCACAATTGTGCAATCTTTACTTGTGGATAACTAAAAGCACTGATATTAATGAATTTGATTCTTATTTTCCCAATCGTCATCTTTTACACGAAGCGTGGCGGTAGAATCGATCAATTTAAAGTTATCCACTGTTTTTAGAACATTTATCCACAGAAATTGTGGATAATTCGTCAAATAAAAAACGTGATCTTAATAATCAATTAATCATTAAGAACACGTTTTAAAGCTACTGGTTGTTTGATGAGCTGCTGCTGTCGGCGCTGGCAGACTGAGTCAGCTTAACCGATACCGTCTGCTGCTTGCCTTGCCGATACAGCGTCAGCTTAATCGTGTCGCCAACCTTGTATTTGTAGAGCTGGGTCTTCAAATCACCGCCATCATTGACTTTTTTATTGTTGATCTTGGTAATTACGTCATACTTTTGAATTCCCGCTTGATCAGCTGCCGAGCCGCTTTGAGTCTTCATAACCACGACCCCTTTGGTAATGCTCTTTGGCAATTTCAGGATGTCTTGCTGATCTTGACCGTCCACATTGCTCAGATCGATCATCTCAATGCCAAGCGATGGCCGCGTAATCTTGCCATTGGCTACCAATTGATTGATGACCCGCACGACTTCATTGCTTGGGATCGAGAAGCCCATCCCTTCAACGCTGGTTCCTTGACTGTCACTGGCCAGCTTCATTGAGTTGATACCGATAACCTGCCCTGCCATATTGACCAGCGGACCGCCTGAGTTGCCGGCATTGATCGCCGCGTCGGTTTGGATGACCGTGGTATTGGTGCCCGAGTTGCTTGAGCTGGCGCTGATCGTTCGTTTTGGCGCTGAAATGATCCCTTTCGTAACCGTGTTGGCATATTCGCTGCCCATTGGCGAACCGATTGCCAAGACGTCTTGACCAGCCTTGATCGAGTTGGAATTGCCGAACTTGGCAACCGTCGTTACGTTAGCAGCACTGATCTTTAAAACGGCCAGGTCAGTCGTTGAGTCCGTACCAACCAGTTCAGCCTGGACCTTCTTGCCGTTGCTCATGATTACCTGCAGCGCGCTGGCCCCAGAAACCACGTGATTGTTGGTAACGATATAGGCAGCGTTGCCTGACTTCTTATAGATTACCCCTGAACCTTCACTGGCCGTCTGCAGCGAACCGGAACTGGAGCTGGATGAATCTGAATCCGCACCAAACATTGACAGAATATCATTGTCGTCAGAAGAGCTGGCCTGCTTGTTGATGACGCTGACCACGGCCCCCTTGACCGCATTATAGGCCTCAGTTGACTGATTGCTCTTGGTATCTTCATTTTTATTGATCTTGGTGCCCCCAGACTTGTTTGATCCAGATGGCACTTTGGTAGCTGCGTTTTGCTGATGAGTGACGATCGCATTGCCCACGCCATACGAAACACCGCCACCTACCAGGCCCGCTAAAAGTCCTACCCCTGCAACTTTGACGATTAACCGCTTGCCTGCCATAATCTAATACTTCCTTTGTTTTTTTTCAGTATAACAAAAAAGTATGAATATTAGTTGAAATATTTACAAAGCCAGCAGCTTGCTTGGCTGATCGGGCTCGGCATCCTTTAAGTCAAAATCCTGGTCCACGCCTAGATCATGCTGCTCTAAAATCGTGGCAACCGTTAGATGAGCCAGCGAGCGAATATTGTTGTGCTGACTGCGGTGACCTAAAAAGACCTGTTTCGTGTTGGTGCCGATTACGTCCAAAAGCGCCTGGGCACTCTCCTCATTGGAAAGGTGGCCCTCATCGCTTAGGATCCGCTGCTTGAGCGGCCAGGAGTACGGTCCCATTCTAAGCATTTCAGTATCATGGTTGCACTCCATCAAATAGGCATCTGCATTTTCAATCGTTTTAGCCACGCGCTGTGAGACATAGCCCGTATCCGTCAAAATACAGAAGGTCTGATTATCATGGTGCATCTGGTAAAACTGAGGACAGGCAGCATCATGTGAAACAGCAAAGCTTTCGACTTCCAGATCACCAAAGTCTTTCACCTTGCCGGGCTCAATAATGTTTTTTTGAGCCAGCGGGATCTGGCCCACTTTTTTAGCCATTGCCTGCCAGGTTTTAGCATTGGCATAAACGTCCATACCATAGCGCCGGGCCAAAACACCGACGCCTTGAACGTGATCGCTGTGCTCATGGGTTACGAACAGCGCCTCAACGTCTTTAAGGGAGCGGCCAATCGCCTGCATACGCTCTTCCAAACGTTTGCCGCTCAGCCCTGCATCAATCAGAATTCGATGATGCGCGGTTTCTAAATAGGTGGCATTGCCTGAGCTGCCACTGGCTAAAATACTGTAGTAAAGCTTGTCATCCGAATTTGTCACTGCTGTTTTTCCTTCTTTTGGTTATTGGTTCAGCTGCGTCGTATCGATTTCTTGTGGCGTATCGCGCATCAGCGTACTGTTGAATGCATTGACCCTGAGATGCTGTACGTCATCAGAGTTCTTGGTCTTGATCTCAACGTACCAGGTTGGCACATAGACTGCTTGATCTTTAGTCAGCAAAGTTTTGGTATAGCCAAGTTTTGCGCAGCGAATCTTTGAGTTGTTGGGAATATAGTTATGCTTATACAGCCAGGTCACGGCTGCTTGCTGACTGATCGTGACTGAGCGCGGCCTTAAGACTTGAATGTTGTTCAGATAAGTCTGCGTGTAGGCATAGACTTTATGATTCTTGCCGACCTTAAAGCGCAGCTGGCCTTCACTGCCAAGCACCGGGCGACCTTCCATCATCTGGGTATAGACGATCGTGCTGGAACTGGACAGGGCCTTGTTGTAGACATAATGCGACCCGTATAAGACGTGACGCGAATTTTTGATGTAGTCGTTTAGCCGCCGTTCTGGATTCAGCACGCTGACTTTAAATGGCACGTCCAATTCACTGATTAAGGTTCCATTGCTCAAGCGCACCGTCTGATCGTTAAGCTTGGCCGCAGCATTGGTCAGCTGACTGTTGGCCCGGTTGGCGGAAATGTAATATCCCATTGGCTGCTTGGTGGAAAGTTCAGAAAAGCTGATCTCGTCATTATGCATTTCCTTTAAGATCAGCTGCTGTTGACTCTGCTGCTTGACCATCGCCGTAAAGTGAGTGCCGATTAAAAAATAGCTGGCTAAGACGATATCAAAGATCGCAAAGGCAATCACGAAGATCCATTGAATTCGTTTAAAATTCATGCCGCGTCCTCCTATTTATCGTCAATCAGCGTCTGGTAGTCAACCCACTTGCCATGATAGTAGACATAGTAGGTTGGCTCCAGTTTAACGACTTTACTGTCTGTGTTTTGATCATCCCAGCGATAGCCGATTCTCAAGCCAGTAACATCCTTATCCTTGCCAGCCTGCCGCAGCTCATTATAGACGACTGAAGAAGGCGGCAGTTTGACTCGCGACTCCTTGATCGGCAATGGCACGCCAAGTCCAAACAATGACAACTGACCGCGCTCGACGCCATCCGCATTGGCCTGCAGCTTAACTGCGCCATAGCCATGCTCATTAAAGATCGGAAAGCCTTCGACATAGCTGCGGAAAACGATGGTCTGCTTTTTTTCATTGACCGAGTCAAAACGCATCCAATCAAGCGTCGTTCCCGTAGCCGTCAAGCGTTTATACAGATGACGATACAGGCTGGTTCCCTGATAGGTGCTGTCCTTGCCTAAATAGTTGTTGAAACTGACCGTATGCGTATCGCGATGATAGTCAAGCCGCTTGCTGGCCCCATCCATATAGGTCGTATCATTACCTTTTTTCTTAACGGTGAACGCCGAGGAATTGGTTGACCGCAGCAGATTCTGCGTCAGATTGTCAATATCCTGCGTTGACAGCTGGTAGGCAAAAATTGGCAGCTTAATGGCATGTGGGTAGGTCACGGTTGGCTGATTATCAACGATTTTGTGATCAACGTCGATCCGCTGACCCGAATTTTGGACCAGCTTTTTGATCTTAGACCGGTTGGCGTTTTGAGTAATATTCAATCGATAGACCGTAAAATCATCATCATCAAGCAGATAGACCACATCGCGACCCTTCAGCGGAATCACGATATGGTTGATATGCGACATTTTTTGGGTATCAATCGATTTGGAAAACGTCTGATTAAAGATCCCCGTTGCCATGGCATCTGGATAAGACAGCATGATTGAATCATCATTGCGCAGATAGTTCAGATAAGCTGACGAATCATTGCGGGCAACGCGGCGGAAACCGGCCAGCTGCCATTTTTGCATCTCCTTGCGCAGCGTCAGCACCAGATTCTTTTTTTGTCCATACAAAAGCTTTTGCGACTCATCGGAATTGGTTAGGATCACCTGCGTTGGCAGATAGATATCGCCGACTGACTGCAGGGCCGTCTGCTGCGATGCGCCTTTTTCCGAGTCATTATTGGCAATCCATTCATAGCCAAGCGAGTTCGTCCACAGCAAAGCCGAAAAGATCATACTGAGAATGACGACCACGGCTAATAGAATGCTCAGCCAGTTTTCTTTGATTTTGGCCATTAATCCCAGTCATCTCCTTCATCATCATAAGGTACGTAAGGCAGTGAGATATAAAACGTTGAGCCCTTGCCTTCCACACTGTCGACCCAAATCTGACCGCCCAGCATGTTGACGACTTCCTTTGAGATCGCCAGGCCAAGTCCGCTCCCGCCCTGCTTGCGGCTGCGGGCCTTGTCAACCCGGAAGAAGCGATCGAAAATATGGCTCAGATCCTTTCTTGGAATCCCCAGGCCTTGATCGCTGATGCTTAAGATCACATGATTATGCGTTTCCAGCAGGCGCGCCGTAATCACGCCACCATCCGGCGAATATTTAACGGCATTGTTCATAATATTGTCCACGACCTGCGTAAACTTATCCGGATCGATCTCAACCCAAAGATCCTTGCGCGTAAAGTGCCGCTCAATGGTATAACGCTTCTTTTTGGGATCCTCTTCTTTTTTGATGATCATATCAAAGCGATCCAGAATATAGCTGAACAGCTCGTTGATGTTTACGTATTCCAGGTTCAGCTTGGCCGTTCCCGAATCCATGCGCGACAGGCTCAACAGGTCATTGATCATCCGAATCATGCGCTCGGTCTCATCCTGCACGACCTTCAAAAACTGGGGCGCAATCTCGGGATCTTTCCAGGCGCCATCACTTAACGCCTCAACATAGCTCTTAACGCTGGTCAGTGGCGTCCGCAGCTCGTGTGAGACGTTGGAGACAAACTCCTTGCGCTCACGTTCTTCCTTTTGCTGGCTGGTAACGTCATGCAAGACGCATACCAAACCAGAGACAAAGCCTGATTCGCGCTGAATTGGCGAAAAATAGGCACTCAAGATCATGTCATTGCCATCAACGTTTAAATCAAACAACGTCTGCTGCTGCGAATTGTCGATCAGCTGACGCACCGTATAGTCGCGCCGCACGTCTAAGACATCCAGAATCGACTTGCCCAAGACGTCATCTTCTGAGTCAATATCCAGCATCTGCAGGGCCATGTTGTTGATGATCGTAACGTTGCCGCGCCGATTGGTTGCCAGCACCCCATCACTCATATGCGACAAGACGCTGTCCAAACGCCGCCGCTCAGAATCAGTTGACTCTTGAGCCTCTTCTACGCGGACAGACAGATTGTTGACCGCCCCCGCCAACTGACCAAGCTCATCATTTCCCATGACCTTAACTTGACCGGAATAGTCGCCCCGTGCGATTCTTAATGCTTGTTTGCGCATCTCTTCAATCGGCCGCGTAATCTCGCGCGAAATCAAGACCGCCAGCCCCAGTCCAAGCACCACGGTAACCAGAGCCGCGGAAAGATAGATCAATGAAATACTATTGACGCTGTCATAGACGCTCTCCAGATTGGCCCGCAGATAAACGGCGCCTACGACATTATTGGTCGCCGCTCCAACTAAAGGAATAACGTTGACATAGTAGCGGTTGTGACTGGAGTTGTCGTATATGTTTTCAGTATGGGAACGATTGTTGAGCAGCGTATTCTTGACGGCTTCATCGGTCGTTCGCTGCCCAACGACGTCTTGATTGCCGGCATTGCTGGTACCGCGCACGATTCCCTTGGCATCAACTACGCGAATCTCGGAGATGTTGTTGTTCTTGACTTCAGAGAGAATCTGCTTGATCTGCCGGTTAGCAGCCTTTTCATTGGTGCGGCTCAGCTGTTTGGCCAATGAACTGTCAACATAGGTCGGCAGCTCGATCTGCTGTTTAAAGGTATTGAGGTTTTCCTGCTCTAACTGACGCACAAAAACCGCCCCGACGACTTCCAAGGTCAGCATCAGCATTAAAGCAAACACCAGGGCGATTTTAAAATGAATGGTTTGATAAAATTTGATTTTGCTGTTCAAAACTAACGAACCTTTTTAGTTTTGGCTTGGGTTGGCCAAATAGTAGCCGACCCCACGACGAGTAATCAGCCATTGCGGATGACTTGGATTATCCTCGATTTTTTCGCGCAGCCGCCGAACCGTCACGTCAACCGTCCGCACGTCACCAAAATAATCATAGCCCCAAACCGTCTGCAACAAATGCTCACGATTGATAACCTGACCGATATGCTGTGCCAAATAATACAGCAGCTCAAACTCCCGGTGCGTCAGATTGATATTTTCGCCGCGCTTGGTAACCGTGTATGCATCAGGATGAATCGTCAAATCGCCAACCTGAATATCGGCATTCTGGTCTTCGGCTGCTGGCGCTGCTGCTGCTTCTTGACGGCGCAGGTTGGCCTTAACTCGTGCTACCAGCTCACGGTTGGAAAATGGCTTGGTAACATAGTCGTCGGCCCCCAGCTCCAATCCTAAGACCTTATCCAATTCGGAATCCTTAGCCGTTACCATGATAATCGGCGTTGTATGCTTGGCCCGGACCCGCTTGGCAACTTCCAAGCCGTCGATCTTAGGCAGCATCAAGTCCAAAACGATCAGATCCGGCTGCTCGCTTTCAACCTTTTCCAGGGCCTCTTCGCCGTCATAGGCAACCACGACTTCATAGCCTTCTTTTTCCAAGTTAAATTTAATGATATCCGAAATCGGTTTTTCGTCATCAACTACCAATATCTTTTTAGCCATTAATTATTCCCCCATGGAGTTGTTAATAAGATCAAAATTCATTTAAATCGAGTCGCAGAGGTTGTTTTTTACCATAAATTGCGGTTCTATTATAGCATAGTCGCATCAGGGCTTTTAAATCTGATTATTTTTTTGCTAAAACCGTTGACAAATTACCTCAATGCATTTAATATATATAACTGTTGTTGATGTTCAACAGCAATTAAAAATTTGGGCAGTTAGCTCAGCTGGCAGAGCAACGGACTCTTAATCCGTGGGTCCAGGGTTCGATCCCCTGACTGCCCATCAGAGGTTTACAAAGCGATTGGTCATTTGATCAATCGCTTTTGTTTTACCATAAAACAGTATTTTAGGCAGTTTGACGGTTGATTGCAAATTTTTTCAACTTTTTATTGGGAAAAGTATTGCATTAGCCTAATACATCTGGTAATATAATATCTGTTGTTAAGGACATGGGCAGTTAGCTCAGCTGGCAGAGCAACGGACTCTTAATCCGTGGGTCCAGGGTTCGATCCCCTGACTGCCCATCATGTCGCCATCGGCTGTTAGTCGGTGGCTTTTTTATTACCCAAATCCACCCATCAAAAAAAGATCGCGTCACCTAAAACGCGATCTTTTTTATTTAATCTGCTAAATCTGCCGTGGTCGGAACAATCTTGGCATGTTTAAGCCGACTGATTTTATTTTCCTGACCGGCATTGACCTCAAACTCATCCACAAAGCCGCAGTTGGCACAGGCCACTACGATCTGATAGCGCTGTGAATGATCCGAATTGGTCGCTTCCCAGTTGCGCTCGGCAATCACCAGCGGCTTTTGATGACACTTGCTGCAGGCAATCTTTAAACTACGATCTTCGCGAAAGGGATCGCCAACCTTGCCGACCATTCCCCAGCGATCCTCGCCATAAACCTGATCAAAGTTATTGTAAAACATAATCTCACCTTGAATTATCAGAACTGTTCGGTAGCATGCTGGCGAGCCATTACCACCGCAATGACTACGGCCTCAACTACCAAAATCGAAACCGCACAGATAACAAATAATGGCCGATATGAAAATCTTTCAATAATCAAACCGCCAAACAACGGTCCAATTGCCTTGCCAGTGGAAGCAAAGGCGTTCAGCATTCCTTGATACTTTCCCTTATCGTCAACCGGCGACAAAAGATTGATGATTGCGGGAATCGTTGGAAAGGCGGTTGCCTCGCCCAAAGTCAGGATAACCATTGCCAAAACAAACATCCCATAACTTTTGGCAAACAGGAGCAGAACAAACGACAGGCCGCACGTCAGAATGCCAAAATAGACAAAATAATAGTCGTTGGTAATTTTTTTGGTCAGCCAGCTGATGACGGCCTGGAACAAAACGATCAAAATTCCATTGATCGTCCACAGCATACTATACAGCGTCATTGAAATTCCCATATCCGTCATGTAAACCGACATGTTGCTTGACCATTGTCCATACATGATCCAGATAATGGCAAATGAGATGAAAAGCGTCCAGATGATCTGCGCGTTGGCAGCCGGCAGCTTGCCTTGGTGCGGGCCGAAATCGACGTCGACCGTGTGATGCTGCCGCGGCTTGACCGGCGTGATCTGGAAAAACATAACTACGACCAGCAGGAAAAAGGCATACATGACCACCGTAATGGCAAATAAAGGTGACACGCTGTTATGTGCCAATTGATAAAGCGGTCCGACAATCGTAGTTCCTAAAACCATGCCCAGGTTGTTGGCAAAATACAGCATGTTAAAGACGAAGCGACCGTCATGACTGCGGACACGGGTACCAAACGAGTTGACCATCGTAATGATCCAGCCATTAAAAAAGCCGATAATCGTCAGCATTACCGGATAGATCGGCCAGCCGTTGCTAAAGATCAAGACTGCCATCGAAATCATCGCCAAAATCAGGCCGCCAATCATTAAATGACGCGGATTTTTTCGGTCAAACAGCAATCCTGCGATATAGCTGCCCACAACATTGGCGCCAGAATAAAAAAGCAATACGACCCCTGAAACGGTCAGCGACTGGTGCAGCTGATCGTGAATATAGATCGTTGTCAACGGCCAGACAAAACTGTTGCCGATACTCCCCAAAAACGATCCCAAAAGCAGCCACTGCAGTTTAAAGCCTGTTTTTTTCATTTATCTGCTCCTTTCCTTCTCAATAATCCTCTCTTAATTTTAGTGCGAATTTGCTGCAAGACAACAAACAAGCAGCTGCTGATCACTCAACTGCTGCTTGTCGTTTAAGCCGGTTCGGTATGTTGATAGTCAACCGCCGCGAACTTGTTATAGGCTTTGTTAAAGAGCAGCTTGACGGTTCCCCGTGGGCCGCTCCGGTTTTTTTCAATAATGATCTCGACTTCGCTAAGACTTTGATCGGGATCATTAAAGGTTTTCTCTTCTTTTTCGTCATCATCATCGGCGCCTTCTCGCTCATAGTAGTCGGCCCGATACAAAAAGCTGACGATATCGGCATCCTGTTCGATCGATCCTGACTCACGAATATCGGAAAGCACCGGCCGCTTGTCCTGACGCTGCTCAACGCCACGCGAGAGCTGCGAAAGGGCAATTACCGGCACGCTGAGCTCTTTGGCAAGTTTCTTTAGCTGCCGCGAAATCTCAGAGACTTCCTGCTGCCGGTTTTCCGGGTTGCTTCCTTCAATCAGCTGCAGATAGTCGATCACAATCAGCCCCAGATTGCCGTTTTCCTTAGCCAGCCGCCGACACTTGGCGCGAATTTCTGGAACCTTGATGCCCGGCGTATCGTCAATGTAGATATTAGCCTGTGCCAAGACGCTTGAGGCAACCATAAAGTTGTTCCATTCATCCTGATTCAGCTGACCGGTTCTTAAGTGATTGGCATTGATGTTTCCTTGCGCACAAAGCATCCGGTTGACCAGTGATTCAGCACCCATTTCCAGACTGAAGATTGCCACTGTCGCATCAGAGCTGGTTGCTACGTTTTGCGCGATGTTAAGCGCAAAAGCAGTCTTCCCCATGGCTGGACGAGCAGCAATAATTACCAGCTCATCATCATGCAGCCCCGTTGTCATTTCATCCAATTGCGGATAACCGGTCGGCAGGCCCGTCACGTCGCTTTCGTTCTTGGAAAGCTCATAGACATGATTGATCGAATCGTTTAAGACCGTATCAATGCGCTGAAAGCCAGCCCGATTGCTTGATTCAGAAACGCGCAGAATCGAGGTTTCGGCTTCATCCAGCAGCTCATTGACGTTTTCCTGACCATCATAGCTTTTTTGAACGATTTCCGTTGCCACATCAATCAGACGTCTGGCCGTTGCCTTATCGTGAACGATTTTGGCATAGTAACCGACATTGGCCGCGGTTGGCACCGAGCCAGCCAGCTCCGCCAAATACTCAGTGCCGCCAATGTTATCCAATTGATGTTCGCTTTCCAGCTCAGACTGCATCGTCAAGACATCAATCGGCTTTTCTTGGTCGTTAAGCTTAACCATCGCCGCAAAAACGATCTGATGCGCGCGCTGATAAAAGTCATTGGAAGAAACAAACTCCATTGCCTCTTCAATCGCGCCCTTTGACAAAAAGGCCGCACCCAAAACGGCTTTTTCCGCGGCCAGATCGCGCGGTGCGGTACGCGTTGAACTTAAACTGGCATTGTCCATTTATTGACGGCCTTTCATTTATTTAGCAGCCACATGCACGTCAATGGTTGCTTCAACGTCATGATGCAGTTTGATCGGCACGTGGACAAAACCAGTTGCCTTGATTGGTGCCGGCAATTCGATCTTGCGCTTGTCGATCTTTAAGTTGAATTGATCCTCCAAAGCCTTGGCAATCTGCTTAGAAGAAACAGAGCCAAAGATGCGGCCATCAGTACCGGCTTTGGCACTCAGCTCAACCACCGTGTCTTCGCTTTCCAGTACTTCTTTTAACCGCTTGGCTTCAGCAAGTTCTTCAGCCTCGTGCTTTTGAGCGGCCCGCTGCTGCCCCTTTAATTCGCTCATAGCAGCTTTGGTAGCTTCCTTGGCCAGGCCGCGCTTGATCAGGTAGTTTTGAGCGTAGCCATCTGGAACTTCTTTTAACTCACCGCGTTTGCCACGGCCACGTACGTCTTTAATAAAGATAACCTTCATAGTTTAGTACTCCTTTTCTGTTTCATCTTCTGACCGATCACCAGTCGTCAGCAGCCTGATCAGCTCAGCTTTTACCTCACTGACGGTTTTACCGGCAATCTGTGTTGCAGCATTAGCCAGGTGACCGCCGCCACCCATCTTTTCCATAATGATCTGAACGTTGATGTTGCCCATCGAGCGAGCCGAGATCCCGACCTTATCGTTAGCACGCTTAGCAACTACGAATGAGGCATCGACCCCATCCATCTGCAATAAGGTGTCGGCAGCTTGAGCAACAATGACCGGATCATAGGTACGATCATCCTCACCGGCACATAACGCCATTTTATCATTATTCAAAAACTCAACGGTAGCGATCAAGTGATTTCTTTCCATAAAGCTATGGACGTTTTCTTTCATGAAATATTGAATCATCAGACCATCCGCCCCCGCTGAGCGCAGATAGCTGGCAGCCTCGAACGTCCTGGTCCCAGCCTGCTGCGTAAACGACTTGGTGTCAACCTGAATTCCCGTCAGCATTGCCGTGGCTTCCAGCTTGTTTAGCGACTCGCTTTCCCGCGGCTGATACTCAAACATTTCCGTAATCAGTTCACAAGTCGAGCTGGCATAAGGCTCAATGTAGACTAAAAGCGGATTTTCAGGAAATTCCTCGCCGCGGCGGTGGTGATCGATAATGATCGTGCGGTCCGCCAAGCGTTCATAAAGCTGTGGCGAAATTGACATGCTTGGTTTGGAATGATCAACCATTACCAGAAGACTGCTGTCGGTTGCCTTATTGATTGCTTCATCTGGAGTAATGATCCGATCGCGAATGCTTTGATAGTCATTGATTTCCATCATTAAACGAGCAATATCGCTATGAACCTTCTCCTTGTCCAAAACGATCCAACACTCATGACCATTCATTTCAGCAATTCTCCTGATCCCCAGACAGGCCCCCAAAGAATCCATATCTGGGTTGGAATGCCCCATTACAAAGACTTGATCGGCCTGGGTCATCAATTCCTGCAGTGCCTGACTGATCATTCGAGCTCTGACGCGAGTGCGCTTTTCCATTGGATTGGTACGGCCACCATAGAAGCGGGCTCGGTGATCTTCTTCTCTGACCACGACCTGATCGCCACCACGACCCAGTGCCAGGTCAAGGTTGCGCTGCGCCATGTCGGCCAGTTTGATCAAATCGCTTTGACCATACGCGATCCCTACACTGAGCGTTACTGGCGAATTCTGCTTGGAGGTGTTTTCGCGAATAACATCTAAAATCTTAAACTTCTGCTTTTCCAGTTCAACCAGCGATTGATAATGACCGATTACAAAATAGTTGTCTTCATTGATCACGCGCAGCAGCAGATGATTGTCCTTTGCCCAGTGACTCAATTCCGAAGTAACGTAATTATGCAGGTTGGAGACGGCCGAATCATTCATTCCCTGAGTCAGCTCAATGTAGTTGTCCAAATAGATATTTCCCAGGAAAATCTGCTCATGCTGATAACGCTCGCTGATCTGTTCATATTTGGTAACATCCAGCAGGTAACAGACATGATAACGGTCCTGCACTAAAAACTCAAATCGATGATCGCGCCACGAAACGACTGCCGGTCCTTTATCATGACGATGCTCATCAATCAATTTAGCCAGTTCATCATCAGCCTGCGCCAATGGCTTGCCGACAACGTGCTCAAACTGAAAATAGCGCGCCATATATGGATTGATCCAGCTGACGATGCCACGATGGTTCAGCATCACCATTCCAATCGGCATCTCCAAAAGCGCCTCTTGCTGGCCTCTTTGAACCTGATATGTCAGATTGTTGATATATTCTTCAGTATCAACTACCAGACGACGCAGCTGATGGGCACTGATCCAGATACCCACAAAGGCAATTGCCAATAATACCGTCCCTAGAATCCAACTGGTTTTAAAGGCCAGCATTAAACAGACAATCGTCATCAAAGCCAGATAGCAGAAATTCCAGCGAACTGCGTGATTCTCAATCAAAAAATTCCAATTGTTATGTCGAAAGAAATTACCCATATTTTTCTCCTATAACGACAATCTAGATATTCCTATCTTATCACAATCGGTTCGGCAACTCACCGTTCACGTTTTTCACCACTGTTTGAATAAAAGCAAAAAAAAACATGATGACACCGGCCATCATGTTTTAAATTATCAGCTGAATTAGTCTTCAGCAACGAATGGCAGCAGACCCATGATCCGTGCACGCTTGATAGCGACCGTCAGACGACGTTGGTTCTTGGCGCTGGTACCCGTTACTCGACGTGGCAAAATCTTGCCCCGTTCAGAGATGAAACGCTTCAGCAAATCAGTGTCTTTGTAGTCAATGTATTCAATGTGGTTAGCGGCGATAAAGTCGACCTTGCGACGACGACGACCGCCACGACGTTGTTGAGCCATGAAATTACCCTCCTTAAATCATGTATTTGGTTTTAAATTAAAATGGCAAATCATCTTCAGCCGCGCTGTCAGCAGACTTGTTGTCGTTTGACTTTGGTGCTGCGCTGGCATTGTTTGAATCAGCGGCAGGCTGGCCATTGGTTGGCAGAACGCTGTCGTTTAGATCAAACGTAGCGGCATCATTATTTGATGACGCAGCCGGCTGAGAATCTTCATTGCCGAATGGAAAATCATTGTGGACTGGTGCTTCTTGACCAGGCATTGGTGCATTTTCAAAGGGATTGTTGAATCCGCCTTGATTGCCAAATGATGAATTCCCCATTGGTTGAGAAGCACGACCGTTGTCAAAGCCTTGCTGATAGCCACCGCCATTATACTGTGACTGATTGTTGTTCCAGTTGCCTTGACCATTGCCAAAGTTTGACTGAGAACGACCGCCACTGTATGGCTGACCGCCGTTGCGACGTGGTTCCAGCAATGCAAAGTTATCAACCTGTACTTCCGTTACGTAGACGCGCTGGCCTTGATTGTTTTCGTAGCTGCGCGTCCGTAAAGAACCGTCAATTCCTACCAAGGCACCTTTGTGGGTGAAGTTGGCAAAATTTTCGGCTGGCTTTCGCCAGATAACACAGTTGATAAAGTCGGCATCACGCTCACCTTGAGCATTCCGAAACTGACGATCAACGGCCAGCGTGAAGGAGGCCACTGATGTGCCGCCTTGAGTGTAGCGCAATTCAGCATCTCTTGTCAGACGACCGGTTAATACGACGCGATTAAGCATGGACCTCGTACTCCTCTCTAAAACTTATTCAATTTGGATTGCAACGCGACTTAGGCTTCGCGCTTAACAATCATGTGACGCAGAATGTCGTCGCTGAACTTAGCCAGACGGTCAAATTCGTTCAGAGCTTCGTCACTGTCAGCAGTCAGGTTGACTACGTGGTAAGTACCTTCAGTGTACTTAGCGATTGGGTAGGCAAACCGACGCGTTGACCAATCCTTTGAATCGATGATGTTGGCACCATTGTCCGCCAGAATCTTGTCGAAGCGAGCTACCAGTTCGCTCTTAGCAGATTCTTCGATGTCTGGACGAATGATGTAAGTAATTTCATATTTGCGTGTTTCCATGAATGTTACACCTCCTTATGGACTCTGGCTCTTATTTTTAAGATTAATAAGAGCAAGGAGAGCAGACGTCTTTACGTATACTCACAGACAAAGATATTAGCATAAATAAAAATCAATTACAAGCGATTCAATCATCTAATCAAAAAAGCTGAATTGCGGCCCTCTGATTAAACTATATGCCGTAATTCAGCTTTTGCATTTTATTTAGTTGTTTTCTGTTTCAGATACTGCCGAATCTTCTTCAGCAGGTAAAGCATCATTATCTTGCTCCGTCTGATCTTCCTTGGCCACCTTAGCCATCGTAGCTACCTTGGAGTCATCATCCATTCGAATCAGGTGAACTCCCACGGCGGCACGACCAGTCTGTGAAACGGTCTCGATGCCAAAACGAATGATCACGCCCTTATCGGTTACCAGCATGATGTCCTCATCGCCCTTGACCGTCGTCAGACCAGCCAATGGACCATTCTTTGCCGTTACGTTGACGGTCTTGATCCCTTTACCGCCACGACCCTTAATTGGGTATTCAGCAGCTGGTGTCTGCTTACCAAAGCCATTCTCGCTGATTACGAAAACATTGCTGTCCGAATCAAGCGGTGCGGCGCCAATGACACAGTCGCCTTCCCGCAGCTTGGCTCCCCGTACACCGGCAGCCGAGCGACCCATGGAACGAACGTCTTCAGCATTGAAGCTGACTGCATAGCCAAGCCGCGTCCCCAAGATCATGTTCTGCTGGCCATCAATAATGTTGACGTGAATCAGCTCATCGCCATCATGCAGCTGGATTGCCTTCAGACCATTGCTGCGAATATTACGGAAGTCATCGACTGGCGTCTTCTTGACCGTCCCCTGCTTAGTAACAAAGAACAGGAACTTATCGGTATCATCAGCAGCGTTCGAAACGTTGATCACCGCGGTAATCTTTTCATGATTGTCGATGCCAAGCAGGTTGATGATTGGAATTCCCTGAGCTGAACGGCCATACTCTGGAACCTCATAGCCCTTCATGGAGAAGACCTTGCCTGAATTGGTAAAGAACAGCAGAATATCATGCGTGGAACTGGAGATCAGATGCTCGATAAAGTCGTCCTTGTGCACGCCCATTCCTTTAACGCCGCGACCGCCACGATTTTGCGACTTGAATTCGTCAACCGGCAGCCGCTTGATGTAGCCGTTATGAGTCAGCGTGACGACAATATCTTCTTCTTCGATCAGATCCTCGTCTTCAATATCGGTAATATCGCCGACCTGCAGCTCAGTCCGGCGCGGATCGCCAAATTTGCGCTGAATCTCTAACAGTTCATCGTAAATGATCTGATTGATGCGTTCTTCATGCGCCAAGATGTCTTGGTAGTCGGCAATTGCCTCGGTAAGCTTTTGATGCTCGTTTTCGATCTTTTCGCGTTCAAGTCCGGTCAGCCGCACCAGCCGCATGTCAAGGATTGCTTGAGCCTGACGATCATCCAGCGTATAGCGGTCGATCAGTTGTTCCTTGGCAATCTCGCTGGTCTGTGCCTCGCGAATGATTTTAATGATCTCATCAATATGATCAAGAGCAATTAAAAGTCCCTGCACGATATGGTCGCGACTCTGGGCCTTTTTCAGATCGAATTCCGTCCGCCGCCGAACCACGTTGATCTGATGCTCAAGGTAGTACTGCAGGATCTGCTTGAGACTTAAGACTTTCGGTGCTCCATTGACGATGGCCAGCATATTGAAATTGAAAGTCGTCTGCATCAGCGTCATCTTGTACAGATTGTTTAAGATGACCTCAGCACTGGCATCACGCCGAACGTCAATCACGATCCGCATCCCTTCACGG
Source organism: Limosilactobacillus sp. WILCCON 0051 (assembly GCF_039955095.1). NCBI lineage: Bacteria > Bacillati > Bacillota > Bacilli > Lactobacillales > Lactobacillaceae > Limosilactobacillus > Limosilactobacillus allomucosae. Next base: position 7,114 of record NZ_CP154878.1, on the reverse strand, counting down.
TCAGTCTCGTCATTGATATCGGTAATCCCCTCGATTTCTTTTTCACGAGCCAATTCGGCAATCCGCTCAATCAAGCGTGCCTTGTTGACCATGTAAGGAATCTCATGAACGACGATGCGCTGACGGCCATTCTTGGCTTCCTCAATGTCAACCTTGGCGCGGACAATAATCGTTCCGCGTCCCGTCTCATAGGCCTTGCGAATTCCAGACTTGCCCATGACTACGCCGCCGGTTGGAAAATCAGGTCCTGGCAGTACCTTCATTAATTCTTCAGTCGTAGCATCCGGATTCTGCATCAGCAGATGAATGGCGTCAATCACTTCGCCCAGGTTATGCGTAGGAATGTTGGTTGCCATCCCCACGGCAATCCCAGAGGCCCCATTGACCAACAGATTAGGGAAGCGAGCCGGCAAAACGGTTGGCTCCTTTTCACTGCCATCATAGTTGTCTTGAAAGTCAACCGTATTCTTATTGATGTCACGCAGCATCTCAACGGCAATCTTGCTCATTCTGGCTTCGGTATAACGCATGGCGGCAGCCCCGTCGCCGTCAACCGAGCCAAAGTTACCGTGGCCATCTACCAGCATGTAGCGATAGCTGAAGTCCTGCGCCATCCGCACTAAACCTTCATAGATCGAGGAATCGCCATGGGGGTGAAACTTACCCATAACGTCACCAACGATACGTGCGGATTTTTTATATGGCTTGTCCGGCGTCACGCCCAGTTCATTCATCCCATAAAGGATTCGCCGCTGAACTGGTTTTAGCCCATCCCTAACGTCTGGAAGGGCCCGGGCAACGATGACGCTCATTGCATAATCCAAAAATGAATTTTTCATCAATCCAGTCAGATTGACATCGGTAATGCGCCCTGGCATATCTTGATCTGCCACGTTTTTTCCTCCTTAGCTGATTTTACAGATCCAAGTTCTCGACAAACTTGGCATTTTCTTCAATAAATTCGCGCCGCGGACCGACTTTAGTTCCCATCAGCATTGGGAAGATCTTTTCCGCTTCAGCAGCGTCATCCAGGTCGACTCGCAACAGATGGCGTTTTTCTGGATCCATCGTCGTTTCCCATAGCTGCTCGGCGTCCATTTCACCCAGCCCCTTGTAGCGTTGAATAACCGGCTTGGGACTTGGCTGCAGCGTGTTCAAGACATTTTGCAGTTCTTCGTCTGATTCGACGTACTTGACGAATTTCCCTTGTCGAACTTGATATAGTGGCGGCTGTGCAATATAGACATAGCCATTGGTGATCATCGGCTTCATGTAGCGATAGAAAAGCGTCAGCAGCAGCGTCCGAATGTGCGCACCGTCCACATCGGCATCGGTCATGATGATCAGTTTGTGGTAGTTGGCCTTGGTAATGTCAAAATCACCGCCAAAACCTGTCCCCAAGGCAGTAAACAGCGAACGAATCTCATCATTGGCCAGAATGCGGTCCATCCCAGCTTTTTCAACGTTGAGGATCTTACCACGAATTGGCAGAATCGCCTGCGTCAAGCGGGAACGGCCCTGCTTGGCACTACCACCGGCCGAGTCACCCTCGACGATGAACAATTCTGAAATCTCTGGATCCTTGCTGGTGTTGTCGGCTAATTTCCCGGGCAATCTTGAAATTTCCAAGCCGCTCTTCTTACGCGTAACTTCACGAGCCCGTTTGGCGGCTACCCGCGCTTTGGAAGCCAGCATCCCCTTTTCAACGATCTTGTGCGCCGTATCCGGATTTTCCATCAAAAAGCGCGTAAACATCTCGCTGAAGATATGATCGGTTGCCGTCCGCGCATCCGAATTGCCCAGCTTGGTCTTGGTCTGTCCCTCAAACTGTGGATCAGGGTGCTTGATTGAGACGACTGCCGTCAATCCTTCACGCACGTCATCACCAGAAAGCGTCGTATTGCCCTTCAGCTGACCGCTCTTTCGGCCATAGTCATTGATAACGCGCGTCAAAGCAGTTTTAAAGCCGGTTTCGTGCGTTCCGCCTTCATAAGTGTGAATGTTGTTGGTAAAAGTCATCAGCGTGCTGCGGTATCCCGTCGTATACTGCAGGGAAACCTCAACCGTGATGCCTTTGTCCTCGCCTTCCACATAGATTGGCGGATCAAACAGGACTTCTTGACCTTCATTTAAGAATTCAACGTAGTGCCGAATCCCGCCTTCATAATGAAACTCTTGCCGGGTTGGCTTTTCTTCTCGCTTGTCCTCAATCGTGATCTTTAGGCCCTTGTTCAAAAAAGACAGTTCGCGAATTCGATCCGTCAGCGTCTTGATGTTGTAGATCGTCGTTTCACGGAAGATTTCTGGATCTGGCTTAAAGTGAACCCGTGTGCCGTGTTTTAATTCCGAGATGCCTTCTTTAACGACTTTCATCGGCGTCTTAACGTGGCCATGGTCAAAGTCCATATAGTATTCCTTGCCCTGCCGCGTTACGTAGACATCCAGCTCGGTTGACAGCGCGTTGACGACTGAGGCCCCAACACCGTGCAGACCACCAGAAACCTTGTAGCCGCCGCTGCCGAACTTACCACCGGCATGCAGAACGGTAAAGACCGTTTCCAGTGCCGGCTTGCCGGTTTCTTTTTGAATGTCGACCGGGATTCCCCGCCCGTTGTCGGTTACCGTAATGCTGTTGTCTGGTTCGACAACGACATTGATCTCATCACAAAAACCGGCCAAGGCTTCGTCAATACCATTGTCGACGATTTCCCAGACCAGGTGATGCAGCCCTTGAGCACTGGTGGAGCCAATGTACATCCCAGGGCGCTTCCGGACTGCTTCCAGCCCTTTTAAGACTTGAATTTGGCTGGCATCATACTCACTGGCCAGTTCCGCTTTCTTTTCTGCTTCAAGTTCTTTATCGCTCACTTTTTATCCTCCTTGTCAATCGTTCCATGGGCAATCTGAAAAATCGTTGGGCGATTGATCAATTGTCGTGCTACGCCGCTTAAGCTGGTCGTTGTCAAAAACGTCTGAACCTTATCCTGAATGGCAGTCAGCAGATGGGTCTGGCGATCATCATCAAGTTCGGACAAGACGTCATCCAGCAGCAATAATGGGTACTCGCCGGTCTGTTCATTCATCAGATCGATTTCTGCCAGCTTGACCGATAATGCCGTTGTCCGCTGCTGTCCTTGCGAGCCAAAGCGATGCACGTCTTGATCGTTAACCAAAAAACGAATATCGTCGCGCTGTGGTCCATAAAGCGTCGTTCCCAGCTTGATCTCTTGCGACTGATGCTCGTGATACAGCGTCTGCAGCTGCTCGGCGATTTCTTTTTCAGCCGTTTTCTCATCAATCATAACCTGGGAAATATATTTCAGCTTTAAGACTTCCTTTTGTTGGGAAATATGCTCATGCAGCTGAGCCGACCATGTCTCCAGCCGTTTGAGCAGCTTAAAGCGCATCGCCATTACCGCCGCACCGCTTTCTGCCAGCTGATCGGACAAGACCTCCAACAATACCTGATCAACCTGGCTGCCATACTTCAACTGTTTCAAATATTCATTGCGCTGCTTTAAGAGACCTCTAAACTGACTGATGGCATACAGATAGCGGCTGCTCATCTGGCTGAACTCCGTATCCATAAACTGACGCCGTTCCTGAGGTGCTCCTTTAACCAGTGCCAGGTCTTCTGGAGCAAATAAGACTACGTTTAGATTGCCGATATAAGTCGACAGCCGCGATTGGAAAAGATGATTGACCTTGACTCGTTTGCCACGCGTACCCAGCAGCACTTCCAACGGTACCCGTCCCGTCTGCTTGATAACCGTGCCCTTAACCATGGCTTCCTTAGCCTGCCAGTTGATCAGCTCACGATCATTGGCAGTTCGGTGGCTGCGCGTCATTGCCAAGACATAGATGGCCTCCAGCAGATTAGTCTTGCCTTGGGCGTTTTCCCCAATAAAAACATTGATGCCTGGGGAAAACTCAACTTGACGGTCCTCATAATTTCTAAAATTCCGCAGCTCGATTTCCGAAAGATACATTGATTATTCAGCTACGATCTCAACGTTTTCAATACCGCTGATCTCGATTTGATCGCCAACCCGCAGCTTGCGACCCCGACGAGCCTCTGATTCGCCGTTGACTTTGACTTCATGTTCACGCAAAAACCACTTGGCAGCTCCTCCAGTGGGAATAATGCCTTCTTCTTTCAGCAGCTGACCAAGCGTAATGAATTCACTGCTGATTGCGACTTTTTTTGAATTTTGCATACTTTTCACCTACTTTATGCTTGCTGTTCTATTATAGCTTTTATAAGACGTAAAAACAAATTAAAGGGCATTTTTAGGCCGTATCAGCAAATCTTATCCCAATTAATCATTTTTATCCAAAACAGGTTATCTTCGCTCAGAAGGCAAATTTTAGTGATTTAAGCGCTATCTTAAACTAGCGAATGATTTATTCACCAAATTTCGCTAATTTAATAACTTTTCCACAACAAAAAAGCATCCACTGTGGATAAGTGGATGCTTTTTCAACAGTTTTATTTTAATCAGTAAGTCCGAACCGGCGTAATCAGCTGAACAAAATTGGCTTTTTCTTCGGTTGGTACCAAGGTAAATGGCCGCAGCGCCGTCGTAAATGAAATCAGAATCTTGGTTTGACCAAATGACTTTAAGGCATCCCGCATATAGTCAGGGTTGAACGAGATTTCCAATGGATTGCCTACGACCTGGTCAGCATTGATTTCTTCTTCAACGTTACCAACATCAGCTGACGTGCCTGAAACCGTCGCAATCTTGTTTTCTGGGTTGACGCTCAGCTTAACGACATTATTGCGGCTTTCATGAGACAGCAGCGAGGCCCGTTCGATCGAAGCCAACAGATCGCTGGCCGTGATTTCCAAACGCGTATCGGATGATTCTGGAATCAAGCGGCTGGTTTCCGGATAGTTGCCTTCCAGCAAGCGCGAGTAGAAATGCGTATTGCCAAAAATAAACAGGGCTTGATTTTCTGTGATCTGCATCTTAACGCCATCTTTTTCATCGGCAATCATTTTAGCCAGTTCCGTCATTGAGGCCCCAGGCAAAACGATATCAAAATCACGATCAGCCGTTTCTGGCAACTCAACCTTGCGTTGTGCCAAACGGTGACTGTCGGTAGCCACTGCCGTCAAGATCCCATTATTTAAGGTTACGTGAATCCCAGTCAAAATTGGCCGGCTCTCTTGTTTGGAAACGGCAATCCGTGTCTGATCAATAACTTCGCGCAGCATGTCAGAAGCCAGTTCAACCGTATTTTCACTTTCCACTTCTGGCAGGTGTGGATAATTGTTGGCATCCTGACCGTTGATCGTAAATTCAGCCGTTCCCGAAGTAATCCGCACCTGCAGACCATTAAAGACTTCAATCGTAGCCTGCTTGTCTGGCAGTTTTTTAATCACTTCATTAAAGAAGCGGGCTGGCAAAACAATTGCGCCCGGTTCTTCAATTGACAGACCATAGCTGCTTTCACTGGCATCCAGAGTTGATTCAATCGTAATGTCAGCATCACTGCCAGTCAGGATGACGCTATGATCAGTTACGACCATTTTCAGACCAGTCAGAATTGGAATCGTGGTTTTGGATGAGATTGCTCTTAAGACGTTATTAAGCTGATTAATAAATGCTGGACGATTAATGGTGAATTTCATAAATGAATCTCTCCTTGTTGCTTTATATATATATTATATAAGTTTAGTAGTAGTAATAGGACCTGTGGATAATGTGGAAAACTGGCCTGAATTCAGTAGCGGTAAGTTTTCATAACTGTGGAAAAGCTGTGGATATCTTGTGAATAACTTTTTAGTTTTCCACAATCAAGGCTGCAGCTCCATTCTAAGGTTGCGGATGTCGTCTTGTAAATTATCATCCTCGGCCAGCTGTTTTTCAATCTTATCGATGGCATGGAGAACCGTGGTATGATCCTTGCCGCCAAATTCCTTGCCAATCTTAGGCAGTGAGCTTTCAGTCAGTTCTCGGGCAAGATACATGGCAATCTGGCGCGGAAAGACGATCTGCTTGACGCGTTTTTTCCCCACGATATCAGACTGACGGATATTATAATAAGCCGCAACCTTTTTTTGAATCAAGTCGATCGAGATTATCGCCTCATCGGCAGCTTCCATGCCCTTGAGCGTTTCATTGGCCAGTTCAATCGTGATGGGCGCGTGGTGAAGCTGGGCGGCTACGCGAACTCTCAGCAGCGCGCTTTCCAACTCGCGGACGTTGGTGTCGACCTTGCTGGCAATAAAGCTTAAAACGTCATTGGGAACGTTGATCTGTTCTTCTTCGGCCTTGCTGCGTAAAATGGCGGTCCGTGTCTCTAGATCTGGCGAGGTAATCTCGACTGGAACTCCCCAGACGAAGCGTGAGACCAGGCGATCAGTCAAATCGGGGATCTGCTTGGGATTTCGGTCGGCAGTCAAGACGATCTGCTTGTTGTTGTCATGCAGTGAATTAAAGGTATTGAAAAATTCCAGCTGGGTACCTTCCTTATTGGAAAAGAACTGGACGTCATCGACCAACAAAGCGTCCAGATCACGATACTCGCGCCGAAACTGCTCTTGGTTGTTGTTTTTGATCGAATTGATGTAGTCATTGGTGAAGGTTTCGCTGGTAACGTATTTGATCTTGGCGTTGGGGTTATGTCGCAGCATGTTGTTGGCAATGGCCTGCATCAAATGCGTCTTGCCAAGGCCGACGCCGCCATAGATCAAGAGTGGATTATAAAGTCCGCCCGGCTGTTCAGAGGCAGCATAGGCGGAAGCATAGGCCATCTGATTGCTGCGACCTTCAACGAAAGCCTCAAATGTATATTCTGGATTTAAGGGTGTCTGTTTGGTCATGATCCCACCGGCTGGCGAAGATGGAGTCATGAGCTCTCTCTCAAGCGTGTAGCGTGGCTCAATGTGAACCAGGGTTTCGTTGAACAGCAGGTCCTTGAGCTTAGCAGTCATCTCGTTTTGCCAAAAGTCTCGGTGAGATTTGGTTGGCAGCTCAATGGTCAGCTGATTGTTTTCGAGAGAAATTGCTTTGGCTGGTGCAATCAGGTTGTTATAGGTTACGCTGCCAGTGGTCTTGCGAAACTCTTTTTGAACCGATTCCCAGAGCGAGTTTAGCTCAATCAA